>CP065006.1:2644249-3305311 GCA_016699695.1 Bacteroidota bacterium | reverse complement strand
AGTGTACAATGAACTCTCGGCCAAGCTCGAAGCAAATAGCCAGGAACGCGAGGCCTTCCTCGAAGAGTTTAAAAAACCAATTGACGAACGGCTTAAAACTTATGGACTGAAGTACGAAATCACCGGAAGGCATAAATCGATTTATTCCATTTGGCAAAAAATGCAAAATAAAAATGTGCCATTTGAAGAAATATTCGACCTGATGGCTATCCGCATTGTGTTTGACCCGGATCCGTATTCGGAACTACCCGAAAAAACCCAATGCTGGAATATCTATTCGCTTATCACCGATATTTTTATGCCCAAACCCGAACGCATACGCGACTGGGTTAGTACACCCAAAGCGAATGGTTACGAAGCCCTGCATGCCACGGTAATGGGACCAAAAGGGAATTGGGTTGAGGTTCAGATACGTTCGCGGCGTATGGATGATATTGCTGAAAGAGGTTTTGCCGCGCACTGGAAATACAAACACAACGAAGACCAGGAATCTGAGCTGGATAAATGGATCAAGCAAATTCGTGAGTTATTGGAGGATCCCAATTCCAATGCCCTCGAGTTTCTCGACGATTTTAAATTGAATCTCTTTGCTTCCGAGATATTTATTTTTACTCCAAAAGGAGAGATAAAAACTCTGCCATCCAATTCAAACGCCCTCGACTTTGCTTACCATATTCACTCGAAAATAGGCCACAAAGCCATTGGCGCTAAAGTGAACCACAAACTCGTACCACTATATTACAACCTAAAAAGTGGCGACCAGGTTGAAATTATCACCTCCGATAAAGTTCAGCCTCGCATGGAATGGCTTAACAGAGTGAATACAGCCAAAGCCAAATCTACCATCAAATCCCAGCTAAAGGGCGAAATAAAAAACAGGCTTGAAATAGGCAAACAAATGCTCGAGGAAAAGCTCCTGAGCATGAAGTTAAAACCAAGCCACCGGATATTCCGGAAATTGCTCCCCAACTACGAAGTAACCTCGAAAGACGAACTCTACAGCCAGATTGCAACAGGCATTATCAACCTCGATGATTTAAAGAAAGTACTGAAGCAGAACACTAAAAATAAGTGGATTAACTATTGGGGATTCTCCTTTATTGGAAAATCAAAACTCAACGAGTTAAAAGACGATGGCTCAGAAACTTCTGACGACCTGCCTGAAACAACCTCTGAAGCTTTTAAAAAGCATGATACCCTGGTGTTGGGTGATTCCAGCACAAATACCGATATCAATTACACCATAGCCCGATGTTGTAAACCTATTCCTGGCGACGATGTAATAGGCTTTATAAATGATTTCAATCAGGTGGTGATACACAAAACCAAATGCATTGAGGCAGTTAAAGCCTCCGCCAGCCAGGTATCGAGGGTAACCAATGTTAAATGGACCTCGCACAAACTGTATTCATTTTTGGTAAAAATTGCCTTGGCTGGTACCGACCGTTTTGGGGTTTACAACGACATAACCACTGTCATTACCAAACAACTCAATGTGAACACCCGCAATATAAACCTCGAAAGCCACGATGGCATCTGGGAAGGTACCATTTCGCTCTACGTTCATGATACAAAAGACCTCAACAACCTCATCATGAACCTCGGTAAAATTAAAGGGGTGAACAGTGTAAAACGTGTCGAAAAGAACTAAATGCTACTCTTCAGCTTCGGCTCAAAAAAACTTCTTCTGAAAACCAAACCTTATTTATTACGAATCTAAATTAGAAGCTCCTATTTCAAAAAAAATAGTATATTTGAGCGCTATTTTTAATTAGTCTAAATTATGATATCCGCAGAAACCAGGGATACCGTAAAAAAAATATTTACCGATTATTTAGAGAAAAAAGGACACCGGAAGACTCCCGAACGGTATGCTATTCTCGATGAGATATACTCGCGCGAAGGTCATTTCGACATTGAAACACTGTATATTTTTATGAAAAATAAAAATTACAGAGTTAGCCGCGCCACCTTGTACAATACCATTGAATTATTACTCGATTGTAACCTGGTTGTCAAACACCAGTTTGGTAAAAACATTGCCCAGTTCGAGAAAGCCTACCGCTGCATACAGCACGACCACCTGATAAACATCGACAATGGCGAAGTAATAGAATTTTGCGACCCCCGCATGCAGGAAATTATCCGCACAGCCTGCGAGTTAAATGGCTTTGAACTCTCACACCATTCGCTCTATATCTACGGAAAAAAAAGGCCAGATACGAAGTTTTAAGCTCCTCTGAAAATAGTTTTCGTCAATTATTAACAGCAGTAAAACATGCTCAGATTTTTACTACCTTGCCTTGCTTTTTGGGCATTTCCAATTGGCCAATTACGTTAAACCCTTCTCGAATATTTTGCTTCAATAATTAAGATGCAAATATCAGAAAACATAAGTGGGGCTTGATTAACACCAAAATTAAAACAATTAATAGATGAAAGTTGATGTATTGCTAGGTCTACAATGGGGCGACGAGGGCAAAGGTAAAATTGTGGATGTGCTCACCCCAAAATACGATGTAATTGCACGTTTTCAGGGTGGACCCAATGCCGGGCATACCCTCGAATTCAATAATATCAAACACGTATTGCATACCATCCCATCGGGTATTTTCCGTCAGGACCAGATTAACATAATAGGTAACGGAGTTGTGATCGACCCAAATATCTTCCGGCAGGAAATCGAAGAACTGAAAGCAATTGGTGTAGACATCAGCAAGCAGTTGTATATCTCGAAAAAAGCTCACCTGATCATGCCCTCGCATCGTATACTCGATGCTGCTTCGGAAGCATCAAAAGGAAAATCCAAAATAGGGTCAACCCTCAAGGGAATAGGCCCTACCTACATGGACAAAACAGGGCGTAACGGCCTGAGAGTTGGCGATGCTGTATCGGTCAATTTTATGGAGAAATACAACGTGCTGCTGAACAAGCACAAAGCGCTGCTGAAACAATACGATTTTGAATACAACGTAGCTGAATACGAAAAAAACTGGTTCGAAGGCATTGAGGTATTAAAACAGTTTAAGATCATCGACAGTGAACAGTTTTTGAATAAATTAATCGCCGAAGGCAAAAGTGTGCTGGCAGAAGGAGCGCAGGGTACCATGCTCGACATCGATTTTGGTTCCTATCCCTTTGTAACCTCCTCAAGTACTATCTGCGCCGGAGCATGCACAGGCTTAGGGGTAGCCCCAAACCGAATTGGCGAAGTATTCGGCATTTTTAAGGCTTACTGCACCCGTGTTGGAAGCGGTCCCTTCCCTACCGAATTGCACGACGAAACCGGCGAGATGTTAAGGTCGAAAGGAAAAGAATTTGGTGCTACCACAGGCAGACCCCGACGCTGTGGTTGGCTGGATATGCCAGCTCTGAAGTATGCCATTATGCTCAATGGTGTAACCAAACTAATAATGATGAAAGCCGATGTGCTTGCCGATTTTGATACGATTAAGGTGGCAACTGCATATAAAATTGGAGGTTCGGCAACACATGAATTCCCTTATGAGCTGGAAGAAGTGAGCGGATGTGAATTTGAAGAACTTCCAGGATGGAAAGAAGATGATATTCGCGATATAACCACAAAAGAAGCCATCCCGGCTACATTAAAAAATTACATCGAATACATCGAAAAACACACAGGTGTGCCAGTATACATTATTTCACTAGGCCCCAACCGCAACCAGACAATTTACCTTTAGCACCTAAAACCTTCAATATACAGCAATCGGGCAGCAACTGATGAAACAGAAGCTGCCCGATTTATTTTAAGCGCAAAGATTTAAAAACAATCTATCCGGCATACAACCTGTTACGGCGTTCGATAAGGTCTTCGTCTGAGATGTAATCGTCATACTCCATTTTCTTATCGATAATGCCATTGGGTGTAAGTTCAATAATTCGGTTACACACAGTATGAATAAACTCATGGTCATGCGAGGCCATCAGCACGTTGCCAGGGTAACGGGTAAGTGAGTTGTTGAAGGCTTGTATCGATTCCAGATCGAGGTGGTTGGTAGGTGTATCAAGCATAATCAGGTTTGCATTCGTAAGCATCATACGGGCAATCATGCAACGTACTTTTTCGCCACCTGAGAGGACGTTTACTTTTTTATACACCTCTTCGCCGGAAAACAACATTTTACCCAGATAACCTCTTAAAAAGAGTTCGCTGGTATCACTCGAAAACTGAGCTAACCAATCGATAAGTGTTTTATCGGAGTTAAAAAACTCGGAATTATCAATTGGCAGGTATGCTGTGGTAATGGTAACACCCCATTCAAAACTACCTGTATCGGGTTTAATCTTTTTGTTGAGAATTTCAAACAAGCTTGTCATAGCCCTGGGATCGCGCGAAAGAAAGACCACCTTTTCGTCTTTTTCAACCGTAAAGCTCAAGTCTTTAAACAATATCTTTCCATCAATGCTGGCACTTAAATCCCTCACTTCAAGAATATTGTTTCCTGGAGCCCTGTCGGGGGTAAAAATGATGCCAGGATATTTACGCGAAGAAGGCTGAATTTCTTCAATATTCAGCTTCTCAATCATTTTTTTACGGCTTGTAGTTTGTTTCGATTTAGCCACATTGGCACTAAAACGTGCAATAAACTCCAGCAATTCTTTACGCTTCTCCTCAGCCTTTTTATTCTGATTGGCCTGTTGACGAAGTGCCAGCTGGCTTGACTGATACCAGAAACTATAGTTGCCTGCAAACTGTTTAACTTTTCCAAAATCAATATCTACTGTATTGGTACACACCGAATCGAGAAAGTGACGGTCGTGCGAAACAACAAGTACCGTATTTTCGCAGTTCGAAAGGTAGTTTTCCAGCCACGAAACTGTATCAAGGTCAAGGTCATTGGTAGGCTCATCGAGCAATAAATTATCGGGATTTCCAAAAAGTGCCTGAGCCAGCAGAACCCTAACTTTTTCTTTTCCGCTAAGGTCTTTCATGAGGGTGTAGTGCAGGTCTTCCTTCACTCCCAATCCGCTTAATAGCATGGCTGCATCACTTTCAGCATTCCAACCGTTCATTTCGCCAAATTTTTCTTCCAAATCAGCAGCTTTCACACCATCTGCTTCAGAAAAATCACTTTTTGCATAAATGGCTTCTTTCTCCTGCATGATCTTCCAAAGTGGCTGATGCCCCATTAAAACTGTATTGATTACTGTGCACTCATCAAACTCGAAGTGATCTTGTTTTAATACCGACAAGCGTTCGCCTGAACCAAGACTAACACTGCCCCTGGTAGGGTCGAGTGCACCGGATAAAATGCGCAGTAAGGTTGATTTTCCAGCCCCATTGGCACCGATAATGCCATAACAGTTGCCGGGAGTAAATTTGAGGTTAACATCCTGAAAAAGAAATTTCTTTCCAAACTGGATACCTAGATTTGAAACCGTAATCATGATAGAAATAAGCTGAGTTAATTTGACCCTGAGAAACGAGGCGCAAATGTAGTGATTTTTTTAAGGCAAAAAACGCCCTGTTTGCATCTTCCGAAAATTTAAGTAAGAATTATTTTCAGATTACTAAAATGAATACAAATCAATAATTTAGCTCGTCTTTTTTCGCATAAGGCTTACGTTACCACTATTGATAAGGAAAACAAACACCAGGGCTACAGCACCTAAAACAATGTATACCAGGTTGGTGGTTGTATGGGCTATAAAAGCAAATATATCGGCCTGGCTTTCAGCCACACCATATCCTTTTGCAAGAGTAAGACTAACCATAAAATGCCAGGGACCAATGCCGCCTTGCACGGGAACCAACATGGCAAGACCACCCATCAGAAAAGTAAGCATACCGGCTCTTATGCTTAATCCTGCAGTAGGTTCGAAAGCCAGAAAAACGACGTACAACATCGCCAGCCACATCAGAAAAATGAATATGGTATGCCCAAGAAATTCCCATTTTTTATCGAGCCTTGAGATTGAATCAACACCTTCGAGGAATTTTATCCACAGTGACTCTTTGTTTTCAGCCTGAGCCTCCTTTTTTCTTTTATGGTAACGACGAAGGTACCAGACTGCCACTGCACCAAATGCCATGATTACAAGAAGAATTAACAGATTGCGAAAAGAAAACAATCCATAAAAACTTTCTTTTAAAGCCGGGTAAGCATCGGCTATTTTATTCAACACGCCCAGGTTTGTGGCAAAAATGAGCACAGCAAGTATACCCAGCATCAATACATCGGCTAAGCGCTCAATAATCATTGTGCCAACGAGTTTGGCAAAAGGTACTTTGTCGGTGCTGGCCACTACCGAACACCGGGCAACCTCGCCTGCACGCGGAATGAATAAATTGACCAGGTAAAGTACATAACATGACAGGAATACATTGACAAAACGAGGGGTATGCCCAATGGAATTAATGAGTAACTGCCAGCGCCGGGCTCGCGACAAAAGCGAAAGCACGCTAAAAACAAGCGACAATGCAATCCACCAGTAATTTACTTCCCTGAAGGCATCGACTATTTCACTTACATCGTATTTACGATAGATAAGCCAAAAAATAAACACCCCAACAGCCAGGAAGAACAGATATTTAACTACAGTTATAATAGTGCTTCGCATGAATTCTTTATAATTCGATTATAAGCTGCAAAACTAATCTTTTATCTCTATTCAAGCGGATATTTAAATCCTGAATTTAAAAGTATTGAGTATTTTTAGAATCCTTAACAAATAGAGTATGCCAAACTATATCCCTTATATCTTCCTTCTCTGCTCGCTGAGCAATGCATTGTTCAGCCAGGGAACAGTGCAAAACCTTTATATGGAAAGCCAAGTGCTGCAGCAGCAGGTAAATTATTCGGTTTATCTGCCTGAAGGGTATTCAAACGAGAATCAATATCCGGTAATTTATTTGTTTCATGGGTTTGGTGGAGCCGAAACCGATTGGGTAAATCAATACCGGCTGAAAGAAACTGCAGACAGTTTGATTGCATGCAAAAAAATTCCAGCCTTTGTTGCAATAATGCCATTCGGCTTTAAAAGCTACTACATCAATAACTACAATAACGAGTTTTGTTACGAAACTTTTTTTACAAAAGAGTTTTTGCCTTTTACTGATTCGGTGTATTCCTTTTCAGATAATTTTTCTGATAGAGCCCTGGGTGGTTTGTCGATGGGCGGTTTTGGTGCAGTGGTGCTTACCATCAAACACCCCGAACTGTTTGGTACCTGCATTAGCCTGAGTGGGGCACTTCGAAGCCCTGAACACTTTATAGCACTCTCACCGGTAAGGTATCATGCCTATTTCAGTCAGGTTTATGGGCCCTCGCTGTTGGGCAACGAACGGATTACTCCACATTGGAAAATGAATAGCCCCTACTATTTAATCGATTCTTTAAAAGCCCCAGGACTGAGAGCCATTGAATGGTACATCGATTGTGGATACCAGGACGATCTTTTACCGGCTAACAATGCATTTATTACTTTATTGCGAGAATATCAGATACCTGCCAGTTACATTGTCAGGCAGGGAGACCATAACTACCATTATTGGACCGAAGAGCTGATTTATGCACTTCAATGCTGGGGAAATAAATTAAAATGGGAACCTTGATATGACCTTCCTTAAATACTGGTTCGCTTTTTAGTGTTTTTTTTTCGAAGCTCCTCAAGCAATTCATTTACATTCTCGAGTGGTACTAATCCAATCACCTGTTCCGGATCTTCCATCATCTCGTCCCATGTCATTTTATCAACCTTTTTATACAGTTCATGATCTGTCTCAGGAGCTGAAATAAAATTCTTCTTCAATGTAATTACTCCCAGGCCAAAGTCTGTTTCAAGCACTCTAACCCGCAAAGTATCGAGGTATTTTGTGCGCAGGTATACCATGGATTTGAACACATCGCCACACAAGCCTTCGATCTGCCTTTTGTTACTTTTAGTGATTTCTTTTACAGCAAAGGCAGCCTCCTTGTTGGGTGGGAAACAATTGTGCACGATAATTACACCATCCGGACTAAGATATTGAAGAGCATTAAGTGCAACTTTCAGGGAAGCTTCGAAGGAGTGTTTACTATGGATAAATACCACATCGAGGGTTTTCAATTTTTTAATACTGGTCTTGTGTGTGATGAAAAAATTCTCGCTTGTTTCTTGAAAATAATGAGCAAACCAGTTATGCGGATTTAATAACAAGCATTTTACTTTAAAACCAATAGGAATGATGAATTTCGGATCGACGGCATACTTTTTTTTGCAACGAATGGTTAAGAAATTTCGTCCGTTACCAGTGCCAAGTTCAAGGTAAGTTTTAGCACTTTTCGTATCTATAAGCTTCTGTATAAACTGGGTTCGGTTCATGCTCTCACGCCTAGTTTATTATAAAAAGAACATTGGATATGCCTTGCAAACTTAAACCAATTCTCTATACAAAACAAACCATTCACAAAGTTCCAATTTTTACTTTAGCTTTCTCACTATACAAATCAACATAGCACGAAATGCGTATATTTGGACAAATTTTTATGTCATGCTAAAGCAGATCATAGGCCTTTATCAACTCATTACCGGACTTTTTGGGTTTATCTTTGTGCTGGCAAGTGCCCTGTTAAACCAAAATCTTGCGATGATGCGTCTGGTGCAGGGTCAGGTTTTTGCAGGGGTAATTTTGTTTGGGCTTTTAGCTTGGACCGGATGGGGAGTTTTGAACTCAACCAACAAGTCGATTGGATATTCCAAGGTATTGCAGTCCTTACAGATATTTTCCTTTTCGATTTCCGGCACCCTGTATAAATTCTCGGCAGGCGCCTTTATAAGTTTTGGCTATGCAAATGGTGGCTTAATTAAACATTTTAGTCTGATGCCCATTGATTTTGCACTGGCCTCTGGAACAGATAATTCTTTCAGTCTGGTAATTTACCTTGTACCTTTGCTTATTTTGATTGCCCTTATCAAGATAAAATAGATGAAACTGAAAAGGCTAAATATAACGACCGAAAATTGGATTAAAATCCTTCTTGCAAGCCTAATCATGCTCACCATTGGTGTGTCGCTTCAATCGTACCTGGCTGGTTATCATCAAACTCCGGAAGGAATGCACAGCCAGATTAACAATTACCTGATTTTTAAAACCTCCTCACAACACTTGTTTCATGGGTTGGATATTTACACGCTTCACCCGGCTGACCATTACGATTATTACAAATACAGTCCTGCATTTGCCTTTTTTATGGCACCTTTTTCCCTCCTCCCCGATTGGTTGGGCGTAATTGCCTGGAACCTGCTTAACCTGTTAGTTTTGGTAGCAGGGTTAAGAAGTCTGCCCTCACTTTCAACCCGCCAAACCATATTTATACTGCTGCTGGGCATTTTTGAACTAGTTGGTTCTCTAATGAATGAGCAGAGCAATGCCCTGATGACCGGGCTGATGCTGCTGGGCATTGCCAATCTCGAAAAAGGGAACCCAGCCCTGGCCATGCTCTTCCTGATGTTTTCGGTATACATAAAAATATTTTCGCTTGTTGTTTTTATGGTGATTCTATTTTATCCGAAGAAGGTACAGAGTTTCTTTTATGGCATTTTATGGTTTTTGGTTTTTGCATTTGTGCCTATGTTAGCTACCGGTTGGAATGGACTGATTGACCAGTACACAAGTTGGTATCAATTGCTGCAAATGGATTTTGACAATTCGGTAGGTTATTCGCTACTGGGTGTGATGCACACATGGTTTGGGTACAATGGTTCTCGTGGGCTGGTTTTTTTACTTGGAGTATTGCTTATGGTTCTGCCTTTAATTAAGTTATCGTCGTATAAGGAAAGAAGCTTCAGGTATGCTGTTTTTTCTGCTTTGCTCATCTGGGTAATTATTTTCAACCACAAAGCCGAATCGCCCACATTTATTATTGCCCTCACAGGAATCGGACTTTACTTTGCTATTCAAAAATCAGGAATGCTGAACAAAATACTCATTGCAAGTGTACTTATTTTTTCTTCGTTGGTCTATTCCGACCTCACACCTGCTGTTTGGAGAAATGAACTCTTTCACCCCTATTTTATCAAAGCTGTGCCTTGTATCCTGGTTTGGGCAAAGATAATTTACGAAGTAATGACCAACCGTCTGCAATCGCTAAAGGCATAACCACAGGCTCCAACGTATCAATAGCACATTTACTTTCCTGATTAAATCGAAGTAAAAATTTTATGATTTTTTAAAGTCATCAATTTGAATATAACTTATTTTCGGTCGCAAATGCTATTCGATACTTTTAAGAAGATTATAAACCGAACCCAATTAACTAACTACTAATCATGAGGCACCCTTCTTTTTTCGTTTCAAGCCTATGCATTGCCTTATTCCCTACAATGCTTCTTCTTTCTTCGTGCACGCAAAAAGAAGTGAAGATAGCCATACTTCATACCAACGATATGCATGGTGAACTTGAGAACTTTAGTCGTTTGGCGTATTTAAAAGATAGTCTTGCTGCCTGTTACGACACTGTTATTTTAGTAAGTGCCGGCGACATGTTTAGCGGAAACCCCTATGTCGATTACCACAGTGCTAAAGGCTATCCGATTGTTGACCTGATGAATAAAACAGGATACGCGCTGGCTACTCTTGGAAACCATGAATTCGATTACGGACAGCAGATTTTAGCCCAAAGAATTATGCAGGCAGAGTTTCCGATTCTAGCGGCCAACATAATCGACAGCAGCCAGATATTCCAATCCTTTCCTGCTTCCTGCACACTTTCATTCAAAGGTATTCCACTTGTATTTGCAGGACTCATTGAGACAGGCAACCAGGGTAAACCCTCCACACATCCAGACAGGGTAAAAGGGCTCGAATTTGTCGATCCGTTTGAAGCTGCGCCATCGCTATACAGCAAGAAAGTAGAAAATGGTGCGCTCATTGCATTAACCCATCTGGGTTACGAAACCGACAGCATGATTGCCATGCAACACCCATCAATAGATGTGTTGATAGGAGGGCATTCGCATACCCTCATCGACAGCCTCAGGCTAATTAACCAGGTGCTCATAGCCCAAGCCGGACACGATTTGCACTATGCCGGCTTAGTGGAGTTAAGTTTCAGTAAGAATCGCCTGGTAAATAAAAATTATAAGATCATTGCACTCGCCAAGATCAAAGGTCAAGATCCTGAAATAGAACTTGAAATTGAGAACTACAGGCATAATATTTACCTCGATGAAGTGCTCGCTACTAACTTACAACCCATCCGGAACCGATTTGAAATGGGCTGTTTATTTACGGATGCCCAACGCCATATCCATCAACTCGATTTTGCATTTCAAAATTACTGGGGGCTTCGAATCAATTCGCTTCCAACAGGCAATATCACCCGTAAGAATATCCTGGAAATGGATCCCTTTGGCAACGAACTGATTGTTCTGAAAATGACTTCAGACGAAATAGAAGACCTTATCAGGTATTCCTATTCGTTTATGAAGCAAATAGACCTTTTTATTTCAGGTGGAAGCTACAGGGTGCTTGTAAACAGAGATAATTCGGTAAGTAAGGTAGAAGTATTCGATTTAAACAACCAACCAGTAAAAGGTAAAAAGTATCGAGTTGGCATCAACAGTTACATTTTGTCATCGTACGTTTTTGAGCATGCCGATACGGGTACCTCTACCAGAACCACCACGGCCGAAAACCTGATGAACTACCTGCTTAAAACCGGCAAGGTAGATTATACTGGATGTAACCGCACAAGCACATTGCCGCTACAATAGTATTGACAATCAAGGAATCGTATGAATGAAGCTTCCCGCAGCAAGCTGACGGGGTATCTGCAAAGTATTTTATTTTATTCGCCCCTTTCGTCTATGCCATGAAACAAGGCCAATCCGCCAGTAGAGGTTTCCTTGTAAAGACTGGGTAAATCTTTCCCTGTTTGGTTCATGGTAGCCACTACTTTATCGAAACCAATGAGGTGCCTTCCATCAGAAAGCATAGCATAATCTTTATGGTTCAATGCCCGGGCAGCAGCAAAGGCATTCCGCTCAATACAGGGTATTTGCACCAACCCAAAAACCGGATCGCAGGTAAGGCCAAGATGGTGCTCTAAACCCATTTCAGCAGCATATTCAATCTGAAAAATACTGCCACCGTGCAATTGGGTCAGTGCGCCCGAAGCCATCGCACAGGCAGTGCCTACTTCGCCCTGGCAACCTACTTCGGCTCCCGAAATGGAGGCATTGGTTTTTACCAGGTTGCCGATAATGCCTGCCGTAGCCATAGCCTTGAGAATTTTACTGTCGAAGGTTTTATAGTTTTTCTGGTGATAATACAAAATAGCAGGCATAACACCACAGGCACCACAGGTTGGAGCTGTCACAATTTTACCTCCCGAGGCATTTTCTTCCGAAACAGCCAAGGCATATGCGTAAAGCATGCTTCGACGTCGAATATAGTCTTTAAAGTTTTGTGCCTTCAGGTATACACTCCCGGCTTTGCGTGGCAGCTTAAGTTTACCTGGCAATGCACCTTCAGAATCCAAGCCCCTGGCAATAGAGTCTTTCATCACCTCCCAGGCGTCGCGCAGGTAATCCCATAAATCGCTATCCTCATATTTCTCTGCATACTCCCATATGCTCTTGCCATTTTCGTAGCACCATTCCAGAATTTTCTCCATCGACCGGAGCGGGTAAATCATCTTCTCTTCGAGCCGTGTATCGTCGTCGATAATGTTACCACCCCCTACACTGTAAGCCACCCACTCCTGCAGCAAGTTTTCCTGCTTATCAAACGCTTTAAAGCGCATGGCATTGGAATGCTTTTTAAGAAACTCATTGGGCTTACCCTCGATAGCTAGCTTCTTACCTGCAAAAATTTCTTCGATTGTTTGAAAGGTCAAATGACCAAGCCCTGTAGCAGCAAGGCTGCCATAAAGACTAACTTCGAAACGCGCTGCCTGGGAGTTTTTTGTCAGAAACTGTTTGGCTGCCAATCGTGGCCCCATAGTATGGCTGCTCGATGGGCCATGCCCGGTTTTATATATCGCTTTAATCGATTCCATCGGATAGGCTTTTAAACGAAGCTAGCATAGACAGGAATGAAAAACACTGATTTTTACAGTGTCATTACCTATTTTTATATTTTTGAGAAAATAGCAACCAACCGAGCCAGTATTTATTGGGAAATGCGAAGCCTATTTTAGCAAATTATCCAAGGTTTCAATGAGTTTCTCCCCTCGCAGGTGCATGGCTATTACTTTTCCTTCACGATCGATCAGGTAATTAAATGGGATGTATTTCACTCCGTACATCATAGCAGCCTGGCTGTCGAATGCTCCTGTGGCATGTACACCAATCCAGGTCATTTGGTCCTGTGCCATTGCTTCTTTCCATTTGGTAGTATCGTTGTCAATAGACACACCATATATTTCAAATCCTTTGTCCTGAAATTGCTCATAGGCTGCCCGTAAAAATGGACTTTCCCTGCGGCAGGGACCACACCACGAAGCCCAGAAATCGATTAACACATATTTACCCGCAAGTGAAGAAAGGTTCACCATGTTACCGCTCGCATCTGGCAAACTTAATTCAACGGACTGGCTTCCTATGCCCAGGTCCTTACTTAGCTCCAGATACTCCTTTACATTTACACCATATTTACTTGTCTGCATATCAGCCGATAGGCTGGCATAAAGAGCCTCACCCTCGGTGTGGTTCAAGCTTCGGACAACCCGCTTGGCAAGGTAAGCAGAATAAATATAATCGGGAAACTGCCGGATATACTTCACTTTTTCCTTGTCTTCGAGTGCGAGAAGTGAATCGAACTGGGCATCGAGCTTTTCGGCCAAGGCAATATCATCCGGATTATAGATGGCTTCGAGACGGGCAAGTTCGTTGTAGATGTATTTTACCTGCGCAAGATAAATATCTTCCTGCCGCTGCATTTCAGAACCAGAAACTATGGCATCGTTGAGCTTCGCAATATCACCCGAAATAGAAATAAGGTTGTTTTCGACCCAAAAAGCTTTATATCTCACATCGCCAGCTGGTCGCTTTACAATTACATAATAGAGCGATGGTTCTGCCACTGTTCCTGTAAATTCAAACTTACTCTTTTCTGAAGTAGTGGAATCGATATAAGTTTTACTGCTATTGTCATATAGATAAACTATTTCACTGGGTTTCAAACCCTGTATTTCGCCTTCGATTTTAAAACCCTCTGTGGTAGATTTGCACGATAACAACAAAGAGAAAAAAAGCAGGCTTAACAAAGAATATGTTTTCATCCGTAAATAATTATTTAATAGGGTCGGATGGAACTCGCATGATGAATTTTCATCCTTGTTTGTGTTTAACGAATCATGCTCGTTTCATAAAAAATGGTGAATTAGATTTTTATCAAATATAGCACATTTCCGAATGAAAGGGATTGGAATATCAAAGTTATGCCTTGATAAAATAACCCTTTCCATAGTAAATAAAATCCATCAGCAGGGTAATTTTTTAATCACAGGTTTTAATTTGTAAGCAGAATGTGTATATTTAAAATGTACTTTCACATAATGTGAGTGAATCAGCAAGCAGAATAAACGGAAGATACGTTTTCAGATAGTACAAAGTTGATTAGTGAAAAGGCAAGAGAACCATGAAACCTGATATCGAAAATAAAAGTCTGAACGATTTAAGCTCACAGAACGAACAGCGAAGAATAAGGCTGAGCAATTCCATCAGTATTATTTCAGGCTTTTCATTAGCTGGTTTTATTGTTTATTACAGCCTTATCGATTTTGAGTTAATGCTCCAACGGAATCTGATGCTGGCAATATTTACCATCCTAAGCCTGACTCCCGTTTTATTGAACAGGCTGAAATTGCATCATTTGGCAAAGTTTTATGTGGCTTCTTTTGATACCCTAATCATGCTTCTATTGATTTTAAAAAAAGGTGGAACTGAAAACGGTTCTCACATCCTTTTTTTGCTGTTTGCCATTATTCCCATTTATATCTGGTCGGTAAAAGAAAAATACCTGATCATTCTTTTTTATCTGCTTAACCTCTTTTTGTTTGTTTTTTTTCATTTTTTCGAATTCTCAACAAAACCCGACAATACACTCCCCGATGAATTTAATGCCATCACCATTGGCTTTACCATACTGATAAGCTATATAGGAGCTACAATCTCTATAATTATCTTTCACCGGCTGGCAGAGAAAAAAGAATACCAACTTCAGCAAACCAACTTTCAGATTGAACAGCAAAAAACTGAATTGCTTCAACTAAACCAGCAACTGGCCCAGCAACTGGAAGAACTTCGCCTTCAACAAAACGAAATAAATAATTCGAACCTCATTAAAGGAAAAATTTACTCGGTGATAGCCCACGACCTCAGAAGCCCCATTACCAGTATGAATGCCCTCCTGAAATTAATGATGAATGATACATCAGACATTCCAAAAGATCAACTGGAATCCTACATTTCAAGTTTGTTCAGCACATCGCAAAATACCTCTGTTTTGCTCGAGAACCTTCTGGAATGGTCGCGAGCACAAACAGGTCACCTGAAGGTTTGTCCAGAATACCTTAACCTTTATTCCATGGTCGAAGAAGCATTTCAATTCAATGAATTTCTGCGCGATAAAAAACAAATCGAGCTGTACAACACGCTCCATAAAGAAATACAGGTTTTTGCCGACAAACACCTCCTCTCAATCGTCTTACGCAACCTTATCTCGAATGCACTTAAATTTACACCCCGAAAAGGAAAAGTAAGTATACATTGTACCGACAAAAACAACAACGAAATCGAACTAAGCATTACAGACACAGGTACGGGGATGACCGGGGAAGAAATCAGCAGGCTTTTCAGGGTAGAAAAGGGATTGTTAAAACTTGGAACCGAAAAAGAAAAAGGCACCGGATTGGGATTGGTAATCTGTAAAGAGTTTATCGAGAAAAACAATGGAGTTATCCATATCAAAAGTATTCCTGGCAAGGGCAGTACAATGAGCTTTACCTTGCCTGTTAAGGGAAACCTTTAATAAAGGATATTGGCTCAATTTGATTTCAAATCGGGTTGGGATAAAAATTAAAACTGGTTTATTCTAATCAAACACCTTTACATGAAGTACTTAAGTATAGTTTTTTGTCTGCTCGCGCTGAGCCCTGTTTTTGGCCAAACCAGTATAAACAGTGCGTTTGAACTAAGCGTACAAGCACTGAAGGAGGGCGATTGGCATACTGGACTTGAGGTAACAAGTAATTTGTTAAAATCCTATCCAGAGAATGAGAATCTGCATTACAACAAAGGACTGGCCTTGTTTCAACTGGGCGACATGGAGGGGGCATGCGAGAGTTTTACTGAGGCAAACAGACTTGGTTATAAGGTAAACAAAGGACTGCTTAACTATTATTGCAACGAAGACTATAAGTACGATCTGCTAAAAAAACATTTTTACACAAAAGTACCCCTTGATTCTGAAAATTCCTACCGGCCCTATTATACCAGAAAGGATACCCTGCGAGGCGCACTAAGACCTGAGCGTACTTGTTTTGATGTGACTTACTATAAGCTACAAATAAGAATTTTGCCTCCGAGTAGAAGTATTAGAGGCTACAATGAAATTCACTTTAGAATACTCAACCCTTCCCGGCGTATCCAGCTCGACTTGTTCGAGAATATGGTGATCGACAGCATTGTGTATGGCAAAAAAAAGTTGGGTTTTTCCCGCGAATACGATGCTATATGGATCGAATTCCCCAATGAATTGAAACTTGCTTCCAACCATAAAATTCGTGTCTACTATCATGGGAAGCCTCGCATAGCGCCCAAACCACCGTGGGATGGTGGGTTTGTCTGGAAGCGCGACAGCTTATTCAATTACTTTGTTGGGGTAGCCTGCGAACATCTTGGCGCCAGTGTGTGGTGGCCCACTAAAGACCATCTGACCGACCGGCCCGACTCAATGGCTATTCATATCGAAGTACCCGACAAATACCAGGCAGTATGCAACGGCACACTACGGCAAGTGGTCGATGCCGGAGATGGCTATACCCGATACGAATGGTTTGTGCAGTACCCCATTAACAATTATAACGCCACTTTTTACATGGGTCGTTTTGCTGAGTTTACCGATACCATATTGAGTCTGAATGATACTTTGGTGGCCCGTTACCATGTTTTGCCAAAGAACCTCGAAATTGCAAAAGCACATTTTACGCAGGCACGTGAGGTAGTTGATTTTTATAACCGTGCATTCGGCCCATTTCCCTTCTGGAAAGACAATTTTCGCATGATAGAAGCCCCTTACGAAGGAATGGAGCACCAAACCGCCATTGCCTATGGCAATGCCTATAGCAACGAAAAAAATGCTTCGGCCTATTTGTGCAAATCCTATGACTACATTATTGTGCACGAAGCTGCCCACGAGTGGTGGGGTAATTCGGTTACTGCAGGTGATATGGCCGATGCCTGGATACACGAAGGCTTTGCCACCTATGCCGAATATCTGTTTCTGGAAGAAAAACTGGGGTATACCGAAGCCGAAAAAGAATTGCAGCATCATATTCAAGGAATATTTAATTTCTGGCCCATGGTGCAAAACCGAGGTGTTAACGAAGATGCCTTTGCCGGAGGAGATATTTATGTAAAAGGTGCCACAGTTTTACATAGCCTAAGAGCTACCATGCATAACGATTCGCTGTTTAAAGCCCTTATCAAAGATTTTTATCTGACCTACCAATCAAAGATAGTAGATACTGAAACTTTTATCCAGTTTGTCAATCATTACGCAAAAGATGATTACTCTGCTTTCTTTGCAAAATTCCTTTACGAAACCGATTTACCGGTACTGCATTATTCATACAAGCGCACCGAGCAGGGATTGTTGCTCAATTATAAGTGGACAGGCGTAGCTCCCGGCTTCAAGATGGCATTTGGCATTTACACTTCTTCTGGTAAGCAATTGAGGTTATTGGGCACTGCCGAGGCCCAGGAGGTTATGCTGAATGAAAAGGGATTTTTTAATTTTTACAATGTTTGGAGCGATTTAAGTCTGGCTCCGAAAAACTCGTTTACCTACTACAATACTAAATGCGAGTATTAGGCATTTTTCTACACTGCAAACTGGAGCTCACTTAAACCTCGGTAAACGCCCTTGTCTAGCTTCATGAGGTGTTCGTGGGTACCCTGTTCAACTATGCGACCTTTGTCGAGCACAATAATATTATCGGCTCTGCGAATGGTTGCCAGCCTGTGCGCAATGACAATAGAAGTGCGTCCCTGCATCAATTTTTCCAGAGCTTCCTGAACCAGACGTTCCGATTCAGAATCGAGCGAGGAGGTGGCCTCATCGAGAATGAGTATCTGCGGGTTTTTCAACAAAGCACGGGCAATGGCAATGCGTTGCCTCTGACCTCCGGATAATTGCGTACCCCGCTCGCCTACAAGGGTTTCCAGTCCATCCTTCATTTCCGAAATAAATTGCCAGGCATTAGCCTGCTTAGCAGCCTCTACAATCTCATCATGGCTGGCTCCCCATCGTCCATAGGCAATGTTTTCGGCAATGGTACCTCCAAACAAAAAGATATCTTGAGGCACTACAGCCATTTGCGAACGCAATGCCGTTAAGGAATACTGTGTCGACTCTTTCCCATCAAACAGAATACGGCCCGAACTGGGTTCGTAAAGGCGCATCAATAGCGAAACAAGAGTCGATTTGCCGGCACCACTGGGCCCTACCAGGGCAATAAGGTTATTGGGCTCGACAGAAAAACTAATTTCAGTTAACACATCCGTACCTAAGCGCGAAGGGTATTCGAAACGCAGGTTATCAAAACGTATACGACCTTTGATGGTTTGCTCGGGAACCAATGCAAGATTTTCCTGAACCGTTTCTTCCTTTTCATCCAAGATTTCGAGTAAATTTTCTGTGGCTCCCACAAATTTCTGCACACGACCCAATACACTTGCCAGGCCACCAATGGTGCCACCAATAAAGCCTGAATAGATAATAAACGAAAACAGCTCTCCGGTTTGCAGTTCTCCTTTTCCTAAGAGGTCAGCTCCTTTCCAGATAACTGCCACCATGGCCCCGAAGAGACCTAGTATGATGAAGGACGAAAAAGCACCCTGCATGCGTCCGTTCTGTATACCGGTTTGGGCAATCTTTCCGGTTATTTCCCGATAGCGATCCATTTCGTGATATTCGTTGGTAAATGATTTTACCGATTGAATACCTTGTAGAGTTTCTTCCACCACCACATTCGATTCGGCCACCTGGTTCTGGGCTTCTTTCGACAACTTTCGTATGTAGCGTCCAAAAAATATCACCAGCACCATTACCACTGGCAAAACCGCCAACATAAAAAGGGTAAGCTTCATAGAAGTAAACATCAACAGGCTTATGCCACCCACAATAATCAAAATCTGCCTGATAAATTCTGCCAGAGTAGTGGTCATAGCATCCTGAAGCAGGGAAATATCAGCCGATAGGCGACTATTCAGCTCGCCCACCCTTCGTCCCTGAAAAAATTTAAGCGGTAAACGAATTAAATGGTTATAAACCTTGCGCCGTAAATCGGCGAGGGTTTTTTCTGTTACCCTTACAAACAATAATATCCTGAAGTAAGAAGCCGTTGCCTGTAAAAGCAACACTACAACCAACAACAATCCTATTCGGTTAATCTGCTCCTTGATCATGCCGGCCTGACCGATGTCCACCAGATCGCCAAGCAATTTAGGAAAAGCAAGACTAGCCGCGCTACTAATCAGCAGCAGAAGCATGCCAAGGGCATATTCCCTGCGGTAGGGCCGTATAAAGCGATATAGTTTAAAGAGTTCTTTTAGTCCCGAAAGACTAATTTTTTTCCTGGGAGTTTCTGAATTCATTCACGAAATAGCTTGGATGCAAAACGAAATATAAACACCCGGTTGGCTTTAGTGTTCATGCAAAAAAATAAAAACACCCTATCCGCCTGAACGATTAGCTCTCCAATTCTATTCTACCAGGAAGGTAAGGCTTTACCCTGGCCGCAAAACTACGAAGTATTGATTCCGTTGTTTCCCAGTCGATGCATTCGTCGGTTACCGATACACCATATTGTAGCATCGATAAATCGGCAGGAATGAGTTGTTTGCCGGCCTTCAGGTTGCTTTCTATCATCACGCCAATTATAGATTGGTTTCCGGTTTCAATCTGTCCGGCAATATCGTCGAGCACCTCGCACTGGTTACTTGCTTTTTTTCTGCTATTGGCATGACTGCAATCGACCATAATATTCACCGCAAGCCCGCAGCGCGATAAAAGGGTTTCGTATTCCGAAATAAACGCAGCCGCATAGTTGGGTGACTTTCCACCGCGCAAAATAATATGTCCATAGGGGTTGCCTTTGGTTTGCACCACAGCCACATGCCCATCGGGATCGATACTGACAAAACTATGCGGGGCAGCCACCGATTCCAAGGCATTGATAGCCACATTGATGTTTCCATCGGTGCCATTTTTAAACCCTACTGCCGAAGTAAGCCCACTGGCCATTTTCCTGTGGCTGTGCGATTCGGTGGTACGTGCCCCGATTGCGGTCCACGAAATCAAATCCTGGATGTATTGCGGGGTAACAATATCGAGGGCTTCGCCAGCTGCAGGAAGTCCAAGATTGGCAATGTATGAGAGTAGTTCACGAGCTTGCTTCAGCCCCTCTTCAATTTTACCACTGTTGTCGAGGTACGGATCATTGATAAGTCCGGACCAGCCCACCGTAGTGCGAGGCTTTTCGAAATAAACACGCATCACGAGCAAAAGCGTATCCCCAAGTTCATCGGCTAATTTTTTTAACCTGCTGGCATATTCTTTTGCTGCACTAATGTCGTGTATAGAACAAGGACCCACAACCATTAACAAACGTTTGTCTTTGCGGTCGAGAATATCTTTTACTGCAAGCTGTCCCTTGAAAACTGTATGAATAATCTTTTCGTTTAATGGATATAATTCCTTTAAATGATTTGGAGCAATTATAGGTGTCTCAGAAACAATATGGTGGTTTTCAATTCTCCTTTCTGTCATTGTTTTTTTATTTATTCTTTTTTTTAAAGCCGCAAATGTAAGGCATGTATCACGAAATAACATCTAGATTGAATAAAAACCTTTAGAATAAGGTTCCTTTTCAACAACAGAATTAAATAGTATATCCACTATCCTTTGGTAAAAAGGGTAACAGAATAACTTTATTATTATTATATTTAAATAACACAAATCCCTCAACACTTGGAAGAAGACCGGCTCATAGATCGGGTAATTAACTCCCTGCTGATATTCGGTAGTTTAATGGGGATTATCTCTTTTATCCTGAGCTATTTAATAAATCTGGAAACTGAATATGGCATGGTCTTTTACAGCGATAGCCTTGTATTGGCTATTATGATTGGCATTACCATTTTCCGGAAGAAAATAAGCAGGTATGTAAAATCGGTCACCGTGTTGACACTCTTGTTTGCTCTAATTTTTACAGACATCTTTCATTCGGGAATTTATGCAGCCAATGTGCGCCTTATGGTGCTTATTCCCTTTTTTTGCTTCCTGATCTTTGGGTTACGTAAAACTGTTATTATATACCTTTTAAGTATAATTATCATCACACTAATTGGCTATTTCTTTTCTACGGAATCCTTACAAATTAAAACCGATTTAAATCATCGCGTAACTCAGTTTGATGTGTGGCTTATACATCTCACCATTACTACTATGGTGGCATTTTTAATTCTGATTATCGAAAAAAATTTTCACGAATCCTTTCTTTCTTTTATCGACAGTTTAAAGAGAAAGAATATTGAACTTGCAGAAAGCGAACAAAGTTACCGGGAGATATTTAATGCCACGGCTGATGCCATTATTCTGTACGATCTGGAAGGAAACATTCTGGAAGTTAACCAAACTATGATTCAGAACCTTGGATACGAACAAAATGAAATTAAGGACCTTTCTATCCATTCAATCAGTGCAGCTAATGAAGGATACACTCAGGAATTGGCTCTCACTCACATAAAAGACGCTCGCGATAAAGGAAATAAAAAAACCGATTGGAAGTTACAGGCTAAAAACGGTAGAGTTTTCTGGGTTGAGATATCGTTAAAGCGTACCTTTATTTTAGGTAAGGACAGAATTCTCGCAGTAATCACCGACATCGATGAAAAGAAAAAAACAGCCCTTCAACTCGAACTATACAAGAACCAATTAGAGCAATTGGTATCTGAGCGTACCGAAAAATTAGAACTTGCCAACCAACAGTTAACTTTTAGCCATACACAGCTCATAGCACAGAATGAAGAATTACAATCGACACTCAAGCAACTCAAAGATGCTCAAGAGCAACTGATGCAGGCCGAAAAAATGGCTTCACTTGGAGTTTTAAGCGCTGGAGTGGCACATGAAATCAACAATCCTCTTAATTTTATTCAGGGTGGTTTAACAGGTCTCGAGGAATTCTTCAACGAACAACCTGAACTTAAAAATAATGAATCAACTACCTTATTGCAAGCTATCCGCGAGGGTATTGACAGAGCCTCGGCGATTGTTACGAGTCTCAACCAATTCAGCAGGCAAAGCAATTCGATAAAAGAAAAATGCCAGGTACATGCCATCATTGAGAATTGCCTACAAATTTTACAAAGCCAGTTTAAAAACAAAATAGAAATAAAAAAAGAATATTGCAGCCCCAACCCTGTAATTTATGGTAACAGTGGTAAACTGCACCAGGCATTTTTAAATATCCTAATCAATGCAGAGCAAGCAATTTCGACAAAAGGAATAATTTCCATTAAAACGTTAATCATAGGCAATTCTCTTCATATTCTCTTTGCAGATAGCGGCGAGGGCATTGACAAACAAATTATAAATCGCATTACAGAACCATTTTTTACTACCAAAGAGCCCGGAAAAGGTACAGGCCTTGGTTTATCCATTACCTACAACATTATTACAGAACTAGATGGAAAATTGGCATTTAATTCTGAAAAAAGTAAAGGCACTGATGTCACAATTGTATTACCTTTAATACAAGTTTAAATCAAAATTTATGTCTGAAAAATCTACCATCCTTTATGTCGACGATGAACTTCTGAATCTTCAGATTTTTGAAATCAATTTCAGGAAGAATTACAGGGTAGTCACTGCTCTTTCCGGAGAACTGGCACTGGAAATACTCGAACTCGACCCGAGCATCACAGTTGTAGTTAGCGACATGAGAATGCCAGGTATGGATGGGCTGGAATTTATACGAAAGGCACGAGATAAACATTTCAACCTGGCTTTTTTTATTCTTACGGGTTATGACATCACTTTTGAAATTTCACATGCACTGGAAAGTAAACTAATCCATCAATACTTCCGAAAACCGTTCAATATGAAAGAGATAAGTGAAGCAATTGAAATTGCTCTGAATCAACCAAAACAATCCTAACACCAATCATTTACAGAGAATGGGGTTCCTTTAACAGGAGAAAAATGGTGAAAAACAAAAGGTTAACCGGTAAACGATTAACCTTTTTTTATGTGAACCTGAAGGGAGTCGAACCCCTAACCTTCTGATCCGTAGTCAGATGCTCTATCCAATTAAGCTACAGGTCCAAATTGGGAGTGCAAATATAAATTATTTTTTGGATATGGTAAACCCAATTGTTGATTATTCAACAAGAAAAACCTCTCAATAAAACAATTTTAACTCATGCAATCCATAGCAGAGCAGAGTGTCTACAAGGACTTATGGATCTCGAAATAGATTTCCAGCTTGTTCTTATCGAATCTATAATTAAGCTGGCTTCCCTGAAGCGCTATAAACTCTCGCGCAATAAACAAACCCAACACGGGCACGCTGGACGCTTTTGAGGCATTATAAAGTTCCTGAGGCCTGGCATTCAGGCAAAACTCCACATCTTCGGGTTCTGCAGTAAAATTATCCGATTGCAATACCACAAACCATTTGCCGTCCTGCACACGTGCATCGAAAATAACAGATGCTTTATGCATGGTGTTTTTTATCAGGTAAACCGCAATATTTCGAATGGCAATGCGCACCAGGTTGCTGTCGGCCATAATATTCATTGCCGAAGGAACCTTGTTCTGCAGTGCTACCCTTTTTACACCGGCCAAATAGTCGTAATAAGGCTTGGTATCGGAAAAGATATTCGCCAGGTTGTTGGTCGATAAACGACAACGAATTTCGTTTTGCTGAAGATTATTCCAATCGGCCAGATTTTCAAGAAACACATAAAGGTTACGCAAAGTGCTGTCCATCGCCTTCATCTTAACTGCCATCTCGGAAGCCGAATACTGGTGCGATTTGTTTCGAAGCATTTCCGAATAACCCAATATTGTACTCAGCGGGGCATGCAGGTCGGTGGTAATAACCGAAATAAGTTTATCCTTCATCAGGTTAATTTCTGCCAATTCACGCGTCTGCTGCCTGAGTAATTCTTTGGAACGAATTCGCTGTATCTCAGAAGCTGCCCTTGAAGAGAGTATACTGAGCATATAGCGCGAATTTGGTAATTCTTCCATACTATCCTGGCTCAACACCCCAATCACACCAAAAGCCTGGCCACTGATATCGAAAACAGGAGCCCCGATAAAGCTTCTGGCCGAAGTCTCCTTTACCAACGAATCGTTAGGAAATAATTTCTCTAAGGCTTGCGGATAAAAAGAAGTATAACCCCTTAGAATATTTTCAATTACCGAGTCTTTGATTGTAATAAAATAGGTTTTAATATCTTCGCCATACCAATAAAAAACTTTAAGTTGAGAGTCATTTTCGGCCACCCGACGGGCAATAAAAGCGGCTTTGGCATTAAAAGTGTGGCATAAAAACTTGGTAAGCTCCTTAAAAAACTGTCGGCCTGTTACCTTGGAAGTAACCCGCAACACTTCACCTAACCAATCTTCTTCGCGAAGATAATTGGCCGATTTTGCGATTTTTATGAGAGCATAGTCTGGATGTGAGAATGGCAAGATTTTCTGCGTCATCCTTCCCCAAAACACATTTTGTTTTCGGGTTTTAAAGGATAATTCGTGCGAGTAATTGGAATTATTAACAAGCTCATCTTTAAGGCGATGGTTGCCCAGATTCAGAGGCTCATGATTGTAAAGTCGGTTAATTGCCAGATCAACCAGTTCGTTCTTTGATTCAGCCTCAAACAACTTAAGGGCTGCCTGGTTGCAATCGGCAATCACAAATTTTTCCAGATTGATAATGAAAATGGCTTCGTCGGAAATTTCAATAATTCCTTTGAATAACAATTCTTCCTCGCTTAAATGTGTAAGCAGGTCGAGACGTGTGGTTTGACTCTGAGGCATGGAGTAGTTTGGTTTGTTAGTGGTAGTTACGTGGTTGGTTTTGAAAATGTTATAGCTATTGGTACATATTTTAACTTTTTTACATTAATTTAACGATAGTATCTGCCGATTTGGTATTTTTAAGGATATATTTCTCAACACAATTGAAAGTTAGCAAACTTAACTTGTTCGAAAAAACATAACAAGCCTGACACCATGAAAAAAATCTTAAAATTCCTCTTTTATTTTGTGCTTTTCGTTCTATTGGTGATGTTGGTATCACCAGTATTGTTCAAGGGTAAAATCATTAAAGTTGCGCACGAACAGATTAATGCCAACATCAATGCAAAGGGATCATTTAGTGATATTAAGCTCTCTTTTTTCAAACAGTTTCCATACCTGAGCGCCAGCATCCAAGATTTATGCGTAGTAGGCAT
The DNA here is from genome assembly GCA_016699695.1 of Bacteroidota bacterium. NCBI lineage: Bacteria > Pseudomonadati > Bacteroidota > Bacteroidota bacterium. The sequence goes on along the minus strand of CP065006.1, from coordinate 3,279,613 downwards.
CGAACCATTTGAAGGCGACACTTTAATTTATATCGAATCCTTCGACGTGGCTGTGCATGTGATCAGTGCCATAAAGATGGAAAACATCGAAGTAAAAAAGATAGCCATCAACCAGCCTTTTGTGCAGGCGCTTGTGTTGGAAAATGGGCAAGCCAACTGGGATATAGCCAAAGAAACTACCGAAGAGCCTGAAGTTATCGATACTTCAGCAACAGAGTTCAATGCCAAAATATCGCTAAAAAGTTTTCAAATCAACCACGCCAGGATTATTTACAACGACCATGAAGCCAAGATGATGGCCTCTCTGGAAGATTTCAACTTTAACCTGAAGGGTGATTTTTCGCAACAATTCTCCACCCTGCTGATTCAATCAAAAACAAAAAAACTCTGCTTTGTAATGGACGGCATTCGTTACCTGCGCGATGTAGCTCTAAACATTGATATGAATGTGGATGCAAACCTTACCGAAAACATTTATGTGCTTCAACAAAATAGTTTCGCACTCAACGACTTTGTGCTTACACTCGACGGGCGTGTGGAAATGCCAGACAGCAGCGACATGCTCCTCGACATGACTTATGCTACCAGTAACACCGACTTTAAAACTCTACTTTCACTGGTTCCTGCTATTTACATGCGCGACTATGCCGAGCTTCAAACCAGTGGTAAACTCGCCCTCAACGGAAGCATCAGTGGACCGCTGGGCGAAGAGGTTACACCCGATGTAAAGGGTAAACTTACCGTGCAAAATGCCATGTTTCGTTACCCCGACCTGCCCAAAGCAGCCGACAACATCCATATCGATGTGGACTATTTCTACGATGGCCGGCAGATGGACAATACCACTGTGGATGTAAACCGTTTTCATATCGAATTTGGGGGCAATCCAATTGATATGACACTAAACCTCCGAACACCCATCAGCGATCCCTTTATCAATGCCCGAATGATTGCCAAACTTGATTTAGAATCATTCTCTGATCTGATACCCTTGGAAGATACAGAGTTGAAAGGAAAAGTAGATATCGATTTGGACATGATGGGAAATCTCTCACTACTGGAACAAGAAAAATACGAAGATTTCAAAGCTCAGGGTAAAGTGCTCATCAATGATTTTAAATACAATTCGTCCGATTTACCCAAAGCCTTTGGCATAGCAACAGCCAACCTCGAGTTCTCTCCACAATTCATGGCTTTGAATAGTTTTAACGCCACCATGGGCAAAAGCGATTTTGCTCTGCAGGGAAAGGTGAGCAATTACCTGCCCTATGTACTTAACGACGGGATAATCAGTGGCAATCTTTCGTTGCAATCCAATACACTCGACCTCAACGAGCTGATGGGTACCGAAACCACAGAAGAAAGTGCTGAATTGGAAGATACAGCAGCCATGGAGGTATTCGAAGTACCAACCAACATCAATTTTACATTTGCCTCAGTAATCAACAAAGTTTATTACGACAAACTTGAAATCGATCAGCTTATTGGAAGTATTTACATTCGCGACGGAAAAGTTGTGATGGAAAAGCTCCAGATGAATACCCTGGGAGGATCGCTCTTATTAAGTGGCGAATACAGCACACAAGATATAGCCAACCCACTATTCGATTTTAAATTCCAGGCAAAACAGATCGACATTCCAAAAACTTTTGCTGCTTTCGATTTTATTGGAGTTATTGCCCCTATTGCTTCAAAGGCTACTGGCAATATATCTGTGGATATGGAAATGAGCAGTTTCCTCGACAAAACTATGAACCCCGTAATGAACTCCATCGTAGCAAGCGGAAATCTGGGATCGAACAAAATTGGCATTAAAAGCTCCAATGCCTTCAATGCAATTGGCAAACAACTCAACTCCGATGCCTTTAACAACATGGAGTTAACCGACCTTTTATTCGATTTCGAGATCAGAGCAGGAAAATTGTTTGTCAACCCCTTCGAAACCAAGCTGGGAAAATCCAAATTAATTATTGCCGGCGAACAGGGCATTGACAAAACTATCAACTATGGCATTAGCATGGCTATTCCAAGGTCTTTGCTGGGTACCAGCAATGCTGCCGTAAGCAATCTCGCAGCTGACAAAGGAATCGACCTGGCCACCTCCGAAGAGGTTAATCTGGTTGCTCGCCTTACAGGTGATATGGCTAAGCCCAATGTAAAAATTGATATGAAAGAAATGCTTGGAGGCACTAAAGAGGCTTTAAAAGCAGCTGCTACCAAGGAGCTCGACACCAAAAAGGACGAAGCTAAAGCACAGGCAAAAGCAGAAGCCGACAAAATCATGAAACAAGCGGAGACCCAGGCTGCTACTATTCGCAGCGAAGCAAAAAAAGCAGCAGATTTGGTGAGAGCCGAATCCAACGCTAATGCCGATAAGCTTGTAAAACAAGCAACCAACCCAATTGCGAAAAAAGCAGCAGAAGCCTCGGCAACAAAAATTAAGTCTGAAGGAGAGAAAAAAGCCCAGCAAATAGAGTCAGAGGCCGACACGAAGGCCCAGAAAGTGCTTGACGAGGCTCAGGCAAAAGCAGATCAATTGCTGAAATAAGCCCCCGGAATAAGATTCGCTAGGAGCTTATCCTTAGGCGATGTAACAAAAAAAGCCGTTCGGATACCGAACGGCTTTTTCTATGTTGTGAGATTAGATTAAGCTTTTTTAACCACTTTACGTTCCTGAATACGGGCCTTTTTACCAGTAAGTTCGCGGAAATAGAAAATTCTGGCCCTCCGTACACGTCCGTGTTTATTCACCTCAATTTTGTCGATAAAAGGTGAAGCAAGAGGAAAAATACGCTCTACACCAATATTGCCTGACATCTTCCGAACGGTAAATGTTTCTTTAATGCCAGTACCTTTACGTTGAATAACAACGCCACGATATTGCTGCACGCGTTCTTTATTACCTTCTTTAATTTTGTAATGAACAGTTATGGTATCGCCGGCTGCAAATTCCGGAACCTCTTTTTCAACAGTAAAATGACTCTCAGCTACTTTAAGTAAATCCATCTGAATAGATATTTATTGGTTACACCCCGATTTTTCAGGTCGCAATATTAGTAAAATATTTTCAATAATGTATCGCTGCGAAGCTTAAATCTTTTGTTTTTTTTATTTTCGATCCAACCCTTGTTTTAATGTCCGCTGCCTTCCGGTACTTTCAGACGTTCGCCGGTATCTTCGGCTACTTTCTTGTACCAGGCCTCGCTGTATCCGGGTTGTTCTAGTTTAGGTGTTACATATTTATAACCTTCCGGAACTGGCACTTCACTCTTAACATTGCCATCCATAAATCGCACAAATAAAAACTGGTAAAGCGATTTCCATTCGTTAAGCGTTTGGTTTCCAGCTTCGAGCGTGAAGTTTGTTAGCAATTCGGCTTGTTCTTTTTCCTTTTTGGTTGCCAGATAACGGGCATCCATTACTTTCACACTTTCGATAAAGCTTTGTTCGAGCCTCGATTGTTTGTCCTGAATAAAAGGCAACATCAGGTTGTAGCGTGTGTAAGCCAGATTCGATACCATGTTAAAAATCCAAAACGCCGATTCATCGCTGAATTTCATCATAGAGCCATTTCCTACTGCAAATGCATGAGGCACCCCATTGGTTCCGCAATAAACAGGTGTGTAAACCGTGCTATAAGTATCGTCTACACCAAACCATAAAATGCCACCCACTGGATTGGGTAACCAACTGCGCATTTGTGCCACAAAAGAAAATCCTGTTTGTTGTGTTGAAATGGCTCTTTCATTGAAATATGTTTTACCATCAACCTCCCAGGTAAGAGGGCGCCAGCGCACGATGCAGGCATTGGCACCGGCACCGATATCCTGGGTCATGTCCATAGGAGTTCCCTGGTAATAATCGCGCATCATGCCCATTACATCGCTCACGTTAAGTTTTTTGTCCGGCTTTACCCAAAGTGGCATACGGTTTTGGAGGTTGTGCCCCATGGCATAATCCTCATAAGCTTTCATGCCGGAATTTACTTTATTAAAACCTGCATAAACGCGCGCATCGCAAAAACGTGCACCGCCAAAATCAACCGGAGCATAAGCATCGGAGAAACTAAACAAACTATCAGGACCCTGGTAATAAGCTTTTTCTTTTGCAAAGCTAATTACATCGGGTGCATACAAACAGTTTTCAGGGTCATTGATAGGAAACTGGGTAATACGTGCCTGGTTCGCATGACCGCTGATATAACCATCCGGAATGCGTTGTGCCACCCAAACAGCACCTTTGTTTCCTACACCTTTTCCTATCATTTCCATAATCCATACCTCGTTAGGGTCGGCAATAGAGAATGACTCCCCACTGCTGTAATAACCATAGGTCGCAAGCAATTCACCAATAATCTGAATGGCCTCGCGTGCTGTTTTGGCTCGTTGAAGGGTAATGTACATCAGACTTCCGTAGTCGATTACCCCGGTTGTGTCAATCAGTTCAGGTCTGCCGCCATAAGTCGTTTCGCCAATAGCAAGCTGGTGTTCGTTGATGTTGCCAACTACCTTGTATGTTTCAGGAGCCTGTTTAATTTTACCTAAATATTTTCCTGTATCCCATTCGTAAATCTCGAGCGAATCCGTGGCACCGTATTTGGCTGCAGGGTAAAAGTACAATTCACCAAACAATACATGCGAGTCAGCTGCATAGGTTATCATGGTTGATCCATCGGAAGAAGCTCCTTTTGTAACTAAAAAGTTAGTACATGCCTTTGTTGTTGCATATCCCGCAAACAGCAAGGCAATAATTATTATTCTTTTCATTCTATGGTAATTTAAGTTATATCTGAATATGGCAAAAAAAAACTATTTGCATTGCAAAAATGCTAATAATCGTCATATACCGGCATTCATACAACTTGAATTTTACTGTGTTTAATTTATGGTAAATAAACAGCACCTGATACTGAATTGTTCCAGGCACCGGTTACACTGGCCAAAGTATTTACCTTCCCTTCGAGGCGCAAAAGACCTAGGAAAGCAAAAATTACCGCTTCTTTCATTTCAATCAGGGTATTCGTCGGAATTACCAGTTCTTTATGGCAAAGGAGTTTGACCTGATCAAGCAAAAAACCGTTGTATGCTCCCCCTCCGGTTACAAGCACAGTTTTTCCGGGACCTTCATTTAAAGTTTGAGCAATCTGCTGCGCAGCATGCATAGTAAATGTTCGCAGCAGGTCTTTTGCAGTATGAGTTCCTATTAACAAAGGTAAGATGTTGGTATGAACCCATTCGAGCCCGAGTGATTTCGGAAATGTTGCTTTGTAATAGTCCAGATTATTTAGCTTCTCCAACAGATCAGGCAATAATTGCCCCGTTTGGGCAAGGTCTCCATTCGAATCGTAAGGATGGCCGAGGGAATTAGCCAGCTTGTTCAGCACAATATTCACAGGGCAGATGTCAAAAGCAATCCTTACCCCATCGGAGCGGTCGTATGAAACATTGGCAAAGCCACCAAGGTTGAGGCAGGCATCGAATTCACTAAAAAGAAGCTTATCGCCAACAGGCACCAAAGGAGCACCTTGACCGCCTCTTGCTACATCAGTCGAACGGAAATCGCAAACCACGATTTTATCGGTAGCGACCGCAATCTCAGCACCGTTGCCAATTTGCAGGGTATACCCCTTATCGGGTGCATGAAAGATAGTATGGCCGTGAGAAGAAATAAAATCAACCTGCGATTTGGTATCAGACAGAAAACGTTTAGCCTCCTGTCCCATGAACCTGCCAAGAGATGCGTGCAAGGCGGCAAGGGTGTTTGCATCCTGATTAAACACACTTTTAAGTTCTGCTTGTATTCCAACCGGATAGGAAATTGTTTTAGAAACTATTGTTTCGTATTTCCAGCCTTTTCTTTTTCTTTCGAAATGACACACTACAAGGTCCAGACCGTCAAGACTGGTACCAGACATCATGCCAAGAACGCGGTGATCATGTTTTTTCGCAATCATAAATTAGAAATAAAAAGAGGCTGAATACTTGGCCAGGTTATTACGCTCGTCGAGCACATAAATTTCGAGCTTATGAGGTTCATTCAAGTTAGCAATCCTTTTCTTGTCCAGCTTGCAACTAAAGGTACCTGTTTTTGCATCGAAACGGAATAAGACCCAATTCCCATCGACATAGGCATTGTAGGTTTTAATTCCCGATAGGTTGTCGGATATAATAAACGACAGCATATCGCCAGCCTTGTAACGGCCCCCGTTGATGAATGAAAGTGGAATAATCTCTGGCGACAAGGTATCGCAGACCACAAGGTATTTGCCGAACTTGCTTATGGAAGCTATTACCCTACCTGACTGATACCTTCCTCCAAGGGATTCCAGCTCTCCTTTCTCGTCAATTTGTGCCAACAAAAGTTTCTCTGGCAACATACCATTGAGCGGCCGTGTTACAGAAAGCGATAATTCTGGTTGTTTATTTAAGGCAACGAGCTCATCGCCTACCACAATAATATCGGAGAAAGACTGAGTGGGGTATGGAATGCTGATAAAGGATACCCATTTATCTGAAAAAAGTGCATTTGAAGGAAAATACAGCGAGAAATATTCATTTTGATAAGTCTTTTCCTGCTTACAACTGATATAAACATTGCCTGTATCGGAAGGTGTATTAGGGATATCGTCAGCCAGTGCCAATTTAAAATTGAGTTCCGATTTGTTTTGGTACACATCGGTAACACGCACCTTTGCCTTGTAGGTTCTGTCTTTATTAAGTCTTACAACTCCGCCATCCCGAACTTTATTGTAAATCGAAAGTTGGTTATTGGTTTCGGAGAATAATCGGTGAACGTATCGGTCGTTCAACATTTTCTCAGCGTAATCGAGGTGAGATTTGATAAAACGCGACTCATCAAAGCTGATCTTGTCGATTGTAAAAGAATAGATTAAGGTATCATCCAGCAAAAACTCAAGTTCGTAAATACCACATTTATTGTTTGAACCATTCAGATAATCATATACTTCTACTCCAAACGCTGAGGCACTTCCGACTTTTATAGTGCCGGAAGTGTAGTAAGTCCCGTTTGATCCGGCAACCGAATACATGCGCTTGTCGGCAGGGATAAAAGTAAGGGTATCTAACTGGCTGTAAACAGCCAAACGCATAAATACCGGAGGAATTGAATCTTTCACAGGAAGATTGAATTTTAGTCCATTCAAAGGCACCTGTCTCGAATCGCGCAACTCAAAATGCAAATGGGGTCCTCCCGAACGACCAGTATTTCCTGATAAGCCTATTTTCTGCCCCTGATTCACAACAAATAGGTCTGCGGGCAAGTTCAGGTCGATCTCGTAAGATTTTCGCCGGTACTGTTCGTTTTGCAGGTAAGCTTCCAATTCCGGATAAAACTCTTCCATATGGGCATAAACCGAGGTATACCCGTTGGCATGCGTAATATAAACCGCATGACCATAGCCTCCAGACTGCACCTTAACACGCGATACATAGCCCGATTGCACGGCATAAACAGGCTTACCAATAGTACCATTTGTTTTAATGTCGATTCCTGCATGAAAATGGGTACTCCTCAATTCTCCAAAATTACCAGACAAATACAATGGCAAATCGAGAGGGGGCACCAATTGAAATGTTTGGGAAAAAACAGGTGAAGCAGTTATTATAGAGAATAACAGAAATACAAATTGAATTTGAAAAGAAATGCCCATAAAATAAAGATTAAATGCCGTGTAAAAAACAGATTATAAATTAATATGAGGTAAAAATAACTTAAAGATTTTTTTATATTTGTATAAGCATTATGTAAATTTATAGCAAGATATTTTCATGGAACAGAGTAATGACCAACTTATTCTTTTACTGCGCGATAGAATAAAAAAAGTCATTCAATTACATGAAAGAGAAAAAGAAAAAAACAGCATTTTAGAGGCAGAAAAGAAAAAGCTGGAACAAAATGTTGCAAATTTGTATAGAGAAAAAGAAGACTTTGAATCAAAATATAACAATTTAAAATTAGCTAAACAACTGGAAGTATCGTTTGAAAACACACACGATGCGAAGTTGAAAGTGAACAGAATTGTGCGGGAGATTGACAAATGTATTGCTCTTTTAAATAAGTAGCTGTGAATGGAGGAAAAGCTTTCCATAAAAGTAAACATAGCCGACAAGTTTTATCCTTTAAAGATTGATAAAAACGAAGAGGAAAGAATAAGGAAAGCCGCAAGACTAATAAACGAAAGACTTCTGCAGTATAAGCAGAAATACGTTGAAAAAGATGTTCTTGATTTTCTTGCCATGACAGCCTTGCAAAATACCACCAGAATGGTGGAGTTGGAAGAAAAACACGATGTAAACACAGTAATTGAAAACATTAAGGATATTACTGAAGAATTGGACGAATACATAAAAGGAGAGTAATTAGGTTCTTTACATATAGCAACGATATTGCCCGCATTGTTTCTTCAAATATTTGTGAAACTCAACACTTTCTACATTGAAGCATCGCTCGGGTCATCAAGAACAGGCCATATCCCGATTCGTCGGGAATCGTAAAAGATCATTGGAAGTTCGACATGGTACGGCGGCTTCACCCCTGACAGAATGGGGTTTCAATAAATCTTGAGGAAATATGCGGGCATTTTTATTTATATATAATTCAAATTAACCAATGGACGCAACAAACACAATAGCAAGCCAGACATTCCTTTTGCAAGGAATTGTAATAGGCAGCATTGCCTTTCTGGTTGGCGGAGGGTTGGCATTCGTGCTCTACAATTTTGCCCTGAAAAAGAAGAGAGAAAGCATAATTAACGATGCCAATGCAGAAGCCGAAGTAATAAAAAAGGATAAAATGTTACAGGCTAAAGAAAGATTTCTTCAGCTTAAATCGGAACACGAAAAGCACATCAACGAACGTAACAGCAAGCTGGCCCAGGCTGAATCGAAATTTAACCAGCGCGAATCCCAACTCTCTCACAAATACGAAGAGCTTCAACGCCTTAAAAACGAACAGGATGCCATTCGCGAAAATCTAAATGTTCAACTTGAACTAGTCGAGAAAAAAAGTCAGGAACTGAGCAAATTACACAAACAACAAGTTGAGCAGTTGGAGACTATTTCTGGTTTATCAGGCGAAGAAGCAAAAAACCAATTGATAGAATCGCTCAAAGACGAAGCCAAGACAGAAGCGATTTCGTACATCAACGAAATTATGGACGAAGCTAAGATGACTGCCAATCGTGAAGCAAAAAAAGTAGTAATAGAAACCATACAGCGTGTAGCTACTGAAACTGCCATCGAGAACGCTGTAACCGTATTTAACATCGAAAGTGACGAAATAAAAGGCCGTATCATTGGACGCGAAGGTAGAAACATTCGTGCCCTCGAGGCCGCCACTGGTGTAGAAATTATCGTGGACGATACTCCCGAAGCCATTATACTATCTGCATTCGACCCTGTTCGCAGGGAAATTGCCCGCCTTGCGCTTCACCAACTGGTAACCGATGGCCGGATTCACCCGGCACGTATTGAAGAGGTGGTAGCCAAAACGAAAAAACAAATTGAAGAAGAAATTATCGAGGTTGGTAAACGCACTGCCATTGACCTTGGTGTGCATGGATTACATCCTGAACTCATTCGACTTGTAGGTAAAATGAAATACCGTTCCTCTTACGGACAGAACCTGCTGCAGCACTCCCGCGAAGTAGCAAATCTTTGTGCCATCATGGCATCGGAGTTGGGTTTAAACCCGAAAACTGCCAAACGAGCTGGACTATTACACGATATTGGAAAAGTATCTGACGAGGAACCAGAATTGCCACACGCCATTTACGGAATGAAAATGGCCGAACGTTGCAAAGAAAAGCCAGATATTGTGAATGCCATAGGAGCTCACCACGATGAGATTGAAATGACCAGTCTTATTTCTCCAATTGTTCAGGTTTGCGATGCCATTTCAGGAGCCAGACCCGGTGCCCGCAGGGAAGTAGTAGAGGCTTATATCAAGCGATTGAAGGATCTTGAAAATCTGGCTTTGGCATATCCCGGCGTTACAAAAACCTATGCCATCCAAGCTGGTCGCGAACTCAGGGTTATTGTTGGAAGTGACAAAGTAAGCGACAAAGAGGCCGATGCCTTGTCGTACGAAATTGCAAAACGTATCCAGGACGAGATGACTTACCCGGGACAAGTAAAAATTACCGTCATTCGCGAAACACGCGCGGTAAGCTATGCAAAATAGCAGATTTAACCTTATTTATAGCGAAAACGCCTCCTGACTTGGGAGGCGTTTTTTTTATCGCACAATCTGCTTGTTAATGGTTTTAAGCAATTGCTGCAGAGGCTTTACTTTTTCGTTGTAACCAATTTTTTCATAGGCTATTATAAGGTTTACAATTAGCCTTTCCATAATAATCTCGTTATTGCATGGAAGAAAATATTCTGCCTTAGGTTCCAATTTTTCAGCTACAATAAAACGTTCTACATCGAAGCGGGTTAAAATTGCTCCATTGTTATAGGGGTTTATGTAGAATAAAATGTCGTTCGATTTATCGCGGGCTTCCACATGCCGGTATTCGTTGATATAGGCTAATACAAAGGCTTTGGGTAAGTTTACTCCGTAAACCGGCAATTTAAGTTTACGGGCTATAGACAAATACAAAATACCCAGCGAAACCGGATTACCCTTGCGGGTTTCCAGAACATAATTGATAAAAGAATTGGAAGGTGAATAAAAATTGGCAGAATTGCGTGTAAAGTGGTTCAAATCGAAAATAACATAGTTCAGTAGGTTTATCTTTTCATAGGCCGTAAGGCTTGTGCCCGAATCAAAATTTACATCAGAGGCTATACGTTCCACTTCGGAACTGATGGACTCCAGTGAAATATTCGGATATTGTATTTGTGCGAGTGTGACAGCCCCTTCGAGCAAATTAGTGGCACCTGTGTCTAACCATTCTTTTATCTGCTGATGTGTATGCGAAACCTGAATAAAATGGATCAGGCTTTCAATCCGCTGCTGAAGGTCCCCATCTAAGGTAGATTCCCACACCTTTTCGAGCTGGGGTATAATCTTCAGTCCGTGCTTCATCAATTCGGCCGTTACAGCCTTGTTTACTTCCAAATCCTTATCGTCAAGTAGCGATATCAAAGACTGAATTGGCTTTCTCATTATTCAATGTCAAGAATTAAATGCTTGAAACAAATATATTGTACGATTAAACAGGTTCACTTCTAACTTATAAACAATTCCGCTCATCATAATTAAAATTCTTGCTGAAACAATTGCGTTATATCAGATACAAACATTAGGCAAACTCAAAAAATCCTGTTAAATTAGAAAGTACGATTTCCAGTAGGGTCGAAATTTCATACCAGCAAAGTAATTCGCCAAAAAGGCATTTGTTAGTGCTTCGATAATTACCAGGAAGTAGAATTAAATGCAACCAGAAATGATGGATGCAACCAGGTTTGAAATCGCCGAAACATGTTTTGGCAGATTAAAAGCAATAGAAATAACAAATAAGCATACCCGAGAGCAATTGGTTATATTGCCCGATATGGGAGGCATGTTGCTGGGATATAGACTTCTGGTTAACCATCAATTAATTTCTATTTTAGAAAATTATCGGACTGAAACTGAATTATTGGAAACCATAGGCAACAGTTTTAAAGGTTGTCTTCTATTTCCTTTTCCTAATCGCATCGATGGAGGAAAATATCAGTTTAAAGGAAAGCAGTATCAGCTAAATGTGAACTTTTCGAATGAAAACAACGCCATCCACGGCCTGTTATTCGATAAAAAATTTGTAAAAATTTCACAAACCATCGATGAGCATCACTGCAGCCTTGTGTTAAGCCATTCCGATAAGAATCTTCCTGGCTATCCATTTGCCTTTCAAATTGATATTGCATATACGCTTAATGAGCAAAGTGAGCTGAGTATCTGCACGCGCATTACCAATACCGGAAACCAGAATTTACCAGCAGGTATTGGTTGGCATCCTTATTTTACACTAGGTTGCCAGATCGATCATCTGAGAATAAGCTTTCCGGCTGCAGAAAAATACATCACCAATCAGCGTATGCTCCCAACAGGTGAGCATGATGCCTACAACGATTTTTCTAACCTGAAGCAAATTGGGAACAATCGGTTTGACACGTGTTTTAAAGTGGCCGCTAATTCCGGCCAGGCTGAGACAATTCTGTACAATTCAAACCTGAAAGGCGGGATAAAAGTATGGCAAAATACCGGACACAACCAATACAATTACCTGCAGCTATATACACCCGATCACAGGCAATCCATTGCCATTGAACCTATGACCTGTCTGCCGAATGCTTTCAACATAAACTCAGAATTTCTCGATTTACCTCCTGGTTCAATTCACGAAGTGGAATGGGGAATTAAAAAACATTGCCAATAAAATTCATACTGCTCGGGGTTTTTTAATATTTTTGAAATAAAAACCCATGATACAGCGAATACAATCTATTTTTATTCTGGTCTCTGCTGTTTTGCAGGTAGTGTTTCTGAAAGCTTCGCTTGCACAGTATTTTATTTCAAACAAAGTTGTCGACTTTTATGCAATGGGATTTTATGTTCAACCCGAAAAAGCAGAAAAGATTTTTTCCACTTTCACTCTGGCCATACTTAGTTGGGTTATTCTGTTTTTAACAGCTGTATCTTTGTTTTTATACAAAAAACGAATGCTGCAAATACGGTTTTGCATTTACAGTTTGCTTTTAAATATTGGTGAAATAGGCTTAATCCTTTTCTTTATGAATAGTTTTAACGGGAATTTCCAACCAGAATCACATTCCTACAAGCTCGCACTTGTTATTCCGGTTGCCAATGCCATCCTATTATATCTTGCCTTTAGGGGAATCAGAAAAGATGAACTGCTCGTAAAGGCCTATCACCGCCTGCGATAGCTATAAACTTGTCTTATTTAAGAAAAAAAACGCAATCGGTTGATTGCAGTTTTCTTCTTATAATGCATCAACTTTTTCGGGATCGGTTACCTTTTCGCAGAAATGACAAAGAAGCATACGTGCCTGTTTGTCTATCACTTTAAAATGAGTCTTAATTTTCTCGTGGTTTGTGATGCATTTAGGATTCACACAGCGAATAATACCAAAAATTTCATCGGGTAGTTCAACTGTCTTCTTCTCAACAACTTTATAGTCTTTAATAATGTTGAGCTTGGCCTGCGGAGCAAAAAGGGCAATTCTGTTGATGTCTTTTTCCTTAAAAAATACATCCGAGAGTTTAATAATAGCTTTGCGGCCCAGTTTTTTACTTTCGAAATTGGTACCAAAAGTAATGGTATTATCAATTTCATTGAGCTTAAGTATATTAATTACCATAAACAGGTGGTCTGCCGGAATATGGTCAATCACCGTACCATCTTTAATGGCGCTTACTTCCAGTTTCTTGTTTATCATCGTTTTGATTTTATTGAAGTCCTAAAATGAGCGAAATAATAGCCTGGCGCACATAAACACCATTTTCAGTTTGTTCGAAATAATAGGCATACGGACTGTCATCGACATCGGTATCAATTTCATTAACACGTGGCAGTGGGTGCAGTACCTTCATGCTATTCTTGCATCCATCCAGCATTTCGCGTTTGAGAACATAAGCATTTTTCGTACGCTCATATTCAATCGGATCGCTGAATCGCTCTTTTTGTACACGGGTCATGTAAATAATGTCTGCCTTCTGAACGTGTTTATCAATGTCTTTCTGTTCTGAAAATTTTAAGCCTCTTTTCATAAGATAATCTTTATATTCCTTTGGCATTTTCAGTTCGTCTGGCGAGATAAAACAGAAGGTAGCATTAAATTCAGAAAGAGCCATTAAAAGAGAGTGCACCGTGCGGCCATATTTCAGGTCGCCAACCATAAAAATGTTTAGATTTTCGAGGGTTTTCTGGGTTTTAAGAATGGAATAAAGATCGAGAAGAGTTTGAGTAGGATGCTGATTGGCACCGTCGCCTGCATTGACAACAGGAACCTTTGAGTTTTCACTGGCATACCGGGCACTTCCTTCGAGTGGATGTCGCATCACAATAAGTTCGGCATAATTGGCTACTACCCTTATTGTATCGTAAAGAGTTTCGCCTTTGGTTACCGAAGAACTACTTGAATCGCTAAAACCAATTACTTTTCCTCCAAGTCGGTTAATGGCACTTTCGAAACTCAACCGGGTACGTGTAGAAGGCTCAAAAAACAGGGTGGAAATAACTTTTCCGTTTAGCAGATTTTGGTATGATTTGCTTTCGAACTGCGAAGCGACCTCCATAATTTTCAGATAGTCGTCTTTCGAATAATCGGTAATCGACACTAAACTTTTATTCTTCATTCGGTAAAAGTGTTTATTTTAAAGATAGTTAAATTCATTGTTACATCAATCCTTGTTAAAATCATTCAGCACTTATGTGTGCATTACAGCACCATAAAGTTGCTCAAACCTCGAAACAACTCTGTTGTAATCGAGCAATCGTACATTAAGAGTTAGCTGGCATATCTGGCTAAAATCCTGACGTATTATCTCTATTCCTTCTTCTTTCACGAGTTTTAATACCGGCCCCGATAACTCATAGGGGAATTCGACACGAAAAGTACGCTTCACAAACCTGGGAACAATTTCAGCGGCATCGAGGCATTCTGAAGTAGCCATTTTATAGGCATTGATGAGGCCTCCTGTGCCAAGCAGTGTTCCTCCAAAATAGCGCACCACTACAACCATCAAATCAGACAAGTTACGTGAGATGAATTGACCATAAATAGGTTTGCCTGCAGTACCTGAAGGTTCACCATCGTCGCTTACCCGATATTTTTCGTCGATTATTCCTAAACGGTATGCATAGCAATGATGTCTGGCATCGTTGTATTCTTTCTTTAGGTGAACAATATGTTCCTTTACCTCGTCTTCCTGCGCAACAGGATAAGCAAAAGCCAGAAATCGGCTTCCCTTGTCTTTGAATAAACCTTGCGAGGGAGCAGTGATAGTATTGTAAGCATCGTAACTCATAGATAGCTTAAAAGAAATATATTCTTAAAATAAAATATATGATTGAATGCAGGTCTTTAACTATTGCGGGCTTATACATTCCTCTGGTTGATGCAGATAATACATTCGGTTTTTAGGAAATAGAACTTATAAAGCAAAAAAAAACAGGTTTAAAGCAACCTGTTTTAATGAATTAGAATTTCAATTTTTTTTCAATGTCTTCAATCTGATTTTTGAAATGTTTGTCGGTATCGAGCAAATTATTTACCGTTTTACAGGCATGAAGCACTGTTGCATGGTCTTTGCCTCCTATCTGCGCTCCTATTGTAGCCAATGACGATTTTGTCAGGCATTTGCTAAAATACATAGCCACTTGACGGGCCTGAACAATTTCGCGCTTACGCGTACGTGATTGAAGCATCTCTACTCCTATATCGAAGTAATTGCATACCACCTTCTGTATGTAATCGATTGAAACCTCACGTTTCGTATTTTTAATGAGTTTATCAATCATCTCTTTGGCCAGGTCGAGGGTAATCTCTTTCCGGTTTAGGGTCGATTGGGCCAAAAGAGAGATAAGGGCACCCTCGAGTTCACGAATGTTTTCGGTTATATGTGTGGCGATGTATTCAATTACCTCGTCGGGCATTTGAATGCCATCTTTATAGGTTTTTTGGTTGAGAATTGCAATTCGGGTTTCGAAATCAGGAGTCTGTAGATCTGCCGAAAGCCCCCATTTAAACCGCGAAAGTAAGCGTTGTTCCATTCCCTGCAATTCTACAGGTGGTTTATCCGAAGTTAGAATCAGTTGTTTGCCCGATTGATGCAGATGATTGAAAATGTGAAAGAAAGTATCCTGAGTTTTTTCTTTTCCCGAAAATTCATGCACATCGTCAATGATCAGCACATCAATCATCTGGTAAAAATGCAAAAAGTCGTTGCGGTTATTGTTGCGAATCGATTCGACAAACTGAGTCTGAAACTTATTGGCATTGACATACAATACCGTTTTATCGGGGAAACGATCTTTCACTTCAATTCCAACTGCCTGAACAAGGTGGGTTTTTCCTAAACCCGAATCGCCATAAATTAATAAGGGATTAAATGCAGTTCCACCCGGGCTGTTGGCAACTGCAATACCTGCCGAACGGGCCAGTCGGTTACATTCGCCTTCCACAAAATTGGCAAATGAATTCTCTGGATTTAAATGTGGGTCAATATCGAGTTTCTTTAATCCTGGAATAATGAAGGGATTCTTAATGGATTTCTCTTCATCGTTCAGCGGAACTGAAACAGGTCTGTTCTTAATTTCTTTTTGGTTCTGCGCTGGTAACTTAAGAAAGGTTGAACTGCTTACTTCAACAGGGTTGTATTCCATTACAACACTGTATTCAAGTTTGGCATCATAACCAAGCTCTTTACGTAAGGTTTTGCTGATAATTTCAATGTACTTTTCTTCGAGGTATTCATAGAAAAATGGACTAGGTACCTGAATTGTCAGAATGTTATTCTCAAGCCTCAAGGGTATGATAGGCTCAAACCAAGTCCGATAACTAATTGAGGGCACGTTATCTTTTATTACTTTTAGGCAATTACTCCAAACCTCCCGATGCATTGTTGTATTGTATTAGGTATAAAGCTTTTAGTTTGAACGGCGTTGTTAATTAAACAGAGGAGCAATTTTGTGAAAAAAAAGATAAAAAAAAAGACCTCTGGCTATTGATAAATTCAATAATAATATACCTGGTTTATTATCAGCTTATTAAAATTCAAAAAAAAATAAAAATTATTTATTACATTGATTATAAGCGTATTACACGAACTTCAAGAACCTCAGAGAGTTAATTCAATGTTTATTCTAACTTAATTAAACGTTAACCGTAACTCTTATTAAACAGAAAAATATTCTACATTCAAACTCCTTTGGCTAACAGGCATAGTAATCTGGGTATTGTGGAATGTTAATAACTTTGAAGCTTTAAATATCTATGAAAAAAACGATATCATTCGTCGGAAGTGTTGGTATACCCGCACGTTATGGAGGGTTCGAAACTTTGGTAGAAGAATTATCAAAACAACTTCAGCATCATTACAACATCAAGGTATTTTGCAGTAAGGCGGTTTATTCAAAACCTGAAAGAATCTCGGGGAACAAAACGCTTAGTTACTATTATATTCCATTTAAAGCCAACGGTGTACAAAGCATCTTTTACGATGCCATTAGCTTTAGAAAAGCCTTGAAAAGTTCCGATATAATAATTCTTTTAGGTGGAGGAGCAGGAGTTTTTTTGTATTTATCTCAACTGATCTACAGAAAGAAAAAAATTCTCTTTCACCCCGATGGCCTTGAGTGGAAAAGAAAGAAATGGAATTGGTTTACAAACAGATACCTGCGCTATTCCATTCAGTTACTATGCCGAATTGCAGACAGTATTGTTATCGATAACAAAGCGCTCCTTCCCTATTACCGTCAATTTAGTGCGAAATTAGAATTTTGCACTTATGGTGGCAACCAGTTTGAACTCTCAGATATCCCAACTGATAACGAAGATTATTGGCTTACCATTGCGCGGGCTGAGCCTGAAAACAACCTTGAAATGATTGCACAATCGTTTCTTGGCAGACCTACTGAACATTGGAAGCTAATTAGCAATTACAGTCAAACCTCCTATGGACAAAAGCTTTATGAGCGATTTGGCAATGTGGAGAATATTCAATTTTTACAGGCAGATTACTCCAAAGTCTTTCTCGAAAAACACCTGAATGCTTGCAAAGGTTATATTCACGGACACAGTGCAGGAGGCACGAATCCAACCCTTACCGCAGCCATGTGGCTCAACAAACCTTTGCTGTGTCATCGCAATGAGTTTAACCTTGCAACTACGCAAGAAGCAGCCTTGTTCTTTTGTAGTGCCGACGAACTGTTAAGGCACCGGGAGAAAAACCCATTGCCCAACACAGCATTAACCCAAAAGGCCAAGAATATTGCTATAGAAGAGTATCAATGGAGCCATATTTCAGAGAAATACAGTATTATCATAGAACGATTGCTTAAAAAATAGAATATTTCAGCAACCGACAACGAGCATTTTTTATATTTGTGTTTACTTAAAAAGAACTCATGGAAAATTTTCTGGCCTCTGATTTTTTAGTGGAAAGGTTAGGCTCTTGTAAAATTCCTTCGCCGCTTGATTTATCAAAAAAGTACGATGACAATGTATTCAATTACATCGACGATAAAGAGAGGGTACTTTTCGATAGTTCCTTAAGAAGCTTTCAGGAACATCAACAAAATGGCATTGAACCTATTACTTTCGAAAAAGCAGGACCAAAAGAGTTTATTTACTATGACCCATCGAAAATTCGAGCTGCTATAGTAACCTGCGGTGGATTATGTCCCGGATTAAACAATGTAATCAGGGGTATCATAATGCAGCTGCATAGCCGTTATAAAGTTACCAGAACCATTGGAATACGTTATGGTTACGAGGGTTTTATTCCTAAATACAACCACGATATTATCGAATTAAACCCACAATTGGTGGAAGATATTCATAACCAGGGAGGCTCGATACTAGGTTCATCACGGGGAGATCAGAATGTAGAAGAAATTGTAGATGCCCTTGAAAGAATGAATGTAAATATCCTTTTTGCCATAGGTGGAGATGGGACCCTGCGAGGTGCCAATGCCATTAAAGAGGAAATTACTAAACGAGGGCTTAAAATTTCCGTTGCAGGAATACCCAAAACCATTGACAATGATATCAATTTTATCGAAAAGTCATTTGGTTTCGAAACCTCCTTTACAGTAGCCTCAAGAATACTACGAGGTGCCCACAACGAAGCCAAAGGAGCTTTTAATGGAATTGCCCTGGTAAAACTTATGGGACGCGATTCAGGGTTTATTGCCGCCAATGCCTCGCTTGCGGTTCAAGAGGTAAATTTTGTGATTATTCCGGAAATGGAAATAGAACTCGAAGGGCCCAATGGATTTCTTAGCATATTAAAACGTCGACTGGAGCGTAAACAACATGCTCTCATTGCCGTGGCTGAAGGTGCCGGACAGAATTTATTTGACAAGAAAGACATGGAACGAGACAAGTCGGGAAATATAAAATATCAGGACATTGGTATACTCCTGAAAGAAAAAATTGAAGAAAATTTCAAATCCATCAATTTTCCCTTTACCTTAAAATACATCGACCCAAGTTATATCATTCGCAGTGCAGAGGCCAATGCCAACGACAGCCTGTTTTGCAACCTTTTGGCTCAAAATGCCGTTCATGCAGCCATGGCTGGCCGCACTGGATTTGTTGTGGGTTATTGGAATTCGCAGTTTACAACCATACCGATACACACCGCTGTAAGAACCCGCAAAAGAATTTCTATTGAGGGCGAACTCTGGTCGAATGTGCTTGAAACAACTGGTCAACCAAAACAAATGACTAACTCCAAATAATCACGGTAAAAGCTAAATATCCCAAGAAACTAAAAAAGAGGAATTGAGCATGAAAAGGAAAAAGTTAATATACCAAAAATAGCCCGTTTGCTTATAATTGATTTTTTATTGTATTTTTATTGAAACTTCCAATATTATTTCAACATTCTACCAACCAAATTTTTACCTATGGCACAAACCGTCGCTGAGAAAAGAGCCAAAAGAAGATATAACATCCCGGTTATTGGTCACTTTGCAGATAAAAGCATTCGATTTAATTCCATTCTCCAGGCCGAAAAAATTACAGGGATAAGTTATATTTTGATTTTTGAATCATGCATAGGTAAAATCCACAAAGCACACAATGTGTATTGGGAATTTGAAAAAGGCAATCACTTCATAAAATACAAAGCCCACTTTTTAAGAATGGCTCAAAAGCTTCAACTAGAGAATCCACATTGGCACTAGCCAACTGCCTTTACTTGAAAGCCAATTGCCTTTAGGCTCTGAATAATTTCGGCTCCACCATTCAATAAACCAATTGTCCAATCCTGTGGCTCATATCGATAGACATAACTGGAGCGTATATTCTCAAAATTATTCAAATTTTTCCTCAACAAAGCATCATCCTTCTCAACGGCATAGGTGCGACAAATAACCTCTGCCATAACTTCGTCATTTTCTTTGTTTTTAGCATCAACCACCAACTGGTTTAGGTACCCGGGCAATTCATAATCTGGCTGCCAATCATTGAGTGGAATCTCTAAATATTCTGCCACCCTTTGTACCACCTGCGTCGTAGCATTTGCCTTTCCTTCTATCGAATAGCCTGCTATATGTGGGGTTATAATCGAGGCCATGCTAGCAAGTTCCTGAGAGATGCTTGGCTCGTTTTCGAACACATCGAGTACAGCTTTTAGCTTTTTCTTTTTTCCAACCGATAAAAAAGCATTGGTATCTATCACTTCGCCGCGTGAGCAGTTGATAAGCATTGTGCCTGGCTGCAAAGATTCAATAAACGACTGATTCACCAGATGAAAAGTTTTATCTGGTCCGTTGTGGATTAATGGCACATGAAAACTTATTAGATTGCACTCGCGAATTATGGATTGCATTACCCGAAAGTTGCAATTGCCCTCAACCCTTTCGCGTGGTGGGTCGTTCAATAATACTCGAAGACCAATTGCTTCGGCAAAACTGGCCACCTTACTACCTACATGTCCCACCCCTACCACTCCAAGGGTAATATCTCTGATATTCATGTTTTGTTTCGCAATCAGAGCAAAAATAGCCGACATAAACCATTGCTTTACAGCCCCGGAATTGCAGCCTGGGGAATTCTTCCAACTAATGCCTTCTTTTTTGCAATAGTCCACATCAATGTGATCAAAACCTATAGTGGCACTTGCAATGAATTTTACCTTAGACCCTTTCAGAAGTTCTGCGTTACAAATTGTGCGGGTTCGAATGATAAGCACATCCGCCCCAAGTACGATCTGGTTATTTATTTTGGAATGGTGAAAATACTCTATATCGCAAAAAGGCTCGAATACTCCGAAAAGAAATGGAATATCTTTATCGGCAATAATTTTCATGCTAAAATTGATTGAAGTTATTATTCTATAATTAATCAAATGTGTTTCACACACAGTCAAACAATCCCAATAGTACCAAAATTATGACTCAGCCTGCTTAATAAGCACCGATACGAGTAATAGCTGTGCAAAAAGGTTGTTTAACCTTTGAGTCAGGTTAATGGCTTTAATTCCTTCGGGGGAATACAATTCCGAAAGTTCTTTAAGCTGAACTATCTTTTCGTCAATGCTATTCATCAAACGGTTAGCATCCCATCCGGCATACTTTTCCGCAGGAGCAAATTGAGTGAGCATCGCCGGATTCACTTTTTGCCCCGGGCATAGTTTATTAAAAGAAAAATCTTGATCCAAGGCAGCAATCAAACTGGCATTTTCCAGTTTTTGAATAAGTATGTGTCTATTCACCCCTTTGCGATTTCGATGCTCCAGTCGTTTTATATTGTTCCGGATCTCGCGCAGGAGCATGCGCTTAGTGGCGTTTCTCGATTTCGATTTCTGACTTAAAAAACCGTACAGTTCGAATGCCGAACCGAAAATTTCTTGCATGAGACTCATGGATATTGTAAAATTTATAATAAATTAAGCTTTGTTTAATAAAACTAAACATATTAGGCTTTGTGATACCTAATGGGTTCTTTTCAATCTAAAACAACTACTCTAATCCTTCGCATGAAAAGTTAAAACAAAATACCACGAAAGAAAAAACAATTTTCTGATAAATACGTATGTAGACTTACGAAAACCTGATCCAACTAATAATAATTCCTGTGATTTCACTTACCTATTTTTCAACCCTGAGCTTTCAATTCGTTATTCCTTTTATGACAGGTGCGCTGATTACAGCACTTGGAATTTACTTGTATTTAAAATATTTCAAAGGTCCAATGGGCATTCTACGCGACCTTAGCGAATTGAATCCCGAGGAAACAGTACCCTTCATTACCTTATTAAACAACCTTCCCGATAGCATTTTTATTAAGGACCCCTATGGAAAGTATATCGTGGTAAACGAAAAGTTTGCCAGCTTACTGAAAAAATCATCACCGAAAGAATTAATAGGTAAGCACGATTCGGACCTTTACGAAGAAAGTATTGCTGCCAAATACAATTACGAAGACCAGCAAATACTATACAATGATGTGCCTGAATTGCTTCGGGAACAGCGAAGCGAGAACAACGGAATACTCAAATTCACAGTTACAAGAAAATACCCTCTTAAAAATAGAAATGGCAAATTAATAGGCCTTTTAGGAATAATTTCTGACACTACTCAGCAAAATCTTTACAACGAGTTGTTGACACAGAAAAATGAGGAAATTGAAAAAGAAAGACTTTTGCTACGTACCTTGATAGATAATATGCCGGATGCCATCTATATAAAAGATAGCGAATGTTGCTTTTTAGATGCCAATATCGCACAGATTGAGATTACCAAAGCCAAATCGAGAAGTGAAATTCTCGGAAAATCCGATTTCGATTACTATCCAAAAGAAATTGCTGATATCTTTTATAAGGACGATAAATTTATAATGGACACCGGCCAGTCGGTGATTAATAAAGAAGAAATAGGCTTCGACAAAGAAGGAAATATCAGGGTTCGCTCTACAACTAAAGTGCCATTTAAAGATGAAAACGGAAAAATTCTAGGATTGGTAGGCATTGGCCGTGATATTACCAAGCTTAAGGAAACTGAAGAAAAGTTAATTGAACAGGCACAAAACCTGCAAGAGGTTAATGTATTGCTCGAAGAAAGACAGGAAGAAATTAACCAACAGGCCGATGAATTAGGCGAACAAAATAAAATACTGGAAAGTGAGCGAAAACTGCTGCGCACCCTGATCGACAACCTGCCTGATTTTGTTTACATCAAAGATAAAAACAGCACCTTTATTACAGCCAATCAGTACATGCTCGATTCCTTGAACATCGCTTCGGAGGAAGAAATTAAAGGAAAATCTGATTTTGACATCTATCCGAAAGAAATGGCCAAGAAATTTTTTTCCGACGATCAGCGGATTATTTCGAAAGGCAGCCCAATGATTGGCATTGAGGAAACTAGTCTGGATAAAAACGGGAACCTCATGTATTTGCTAACAAGCAAAGTGCCATACAGAAATGCCGATGGGGAAATAGAAGGTATTGTAGGAATTGGAAAAGACATTACATCTCTGAAAGAAACCGAAATCAAACTACAGGAGCAGGCCGATTACCTCAAAGAGGTGAATGTAGTACTAGAAGAACGTCAGGAAGAAATTCAACAGCAATCCTCAGAACTGGCAACCCAGAATAAAATAGTTGAAAACGAAAGAAACCTCCTAAGAGTGCTTATCGACAATATCCCCGATTCTATTTACATCAAAGACACCCAAAGCCGCTTTGTACTGGCCAACAAGTCACTGATGGAAAAACTTGGAATTAACTCGTCCTATGAACTTGAAGGAAAAAGCGATCTTGACTTCTATCCAAAGGACCAGGCGCAAAGGTTCATCGAATTGGAAAAACAAATTATTGCACAAAAAAAGGCAGTAATAAACAAAGAAGAATTGCGTGTTCTTGACGATGGAGAAAAGATATTCCGGACGGTAACCAAGGTACCCTATTTCGACGAAGATGGGCGAATATTAGGACTGGTTGGTATTACAAAAGACATCACCGAACTTAAAAATTACCAACAGCAGCTCGAACAGCAAGCCGAAGACCTTAAAGAAGTCAACCAATTGCTGGAGGAACGTTCGGAAGAAATACTTAAACAATCGGAATGGCTGGAAGAACAAAATAAAATGATTGAAAAGGAACGTTCGCTTTTACGTACCCTGATCGATAACATGCCTGACTTTATCTATATAAAAGATGCCGAAAGCCGCTTTATTACTGTGAATAAGCGAATGCTCGATACTATGCAAACCGACAACCTTGACGATATCATTGGGAAAACCGATTTTGACCTTGCACCTTCAAAAGAAGCAGCCCAAGAATACTTCAACGACGAGGTTAGGATTATGCGCACGGGTAAAGCCATGATTAACAAAGAAGAAATTGGCTTTGATGAAGAAAGAAGGGAAAAAGTAGTTTCAACAACCAAAGTACCTTTTAAAGATGTCGATGGTAAAATTATGGGTATTGTGGGCATTGGCCGGGATATTACTAAGCAAAAAAACACTGAAAAGCAATTAATTGAGCAAGCGGAAAGTTTGAAAGAAGTAAATACATTACTGGAGGAAAGGCAGGAAAAAATTCAGATACAGGCCGAAGAGTTAAACCGGCAGTCTGATATCTTGAAAAAAACAAATGCCCGACTGGAGGAACTAAATGCAACAAAAAATAAATTCTTTTCTATAATTGCCCATGATTTAAAAAATCCATTCCAGGCCATTTTTGGCTTCTCGGAATTGCTCATGCGGAATTTTGAAGATTTTGAAGAGAAACAGCGCCTTGATCTCTTGGGTATGATTAAAACTTCTTCAGAGAGTGCATATAACCTGCTAGAGAATCTCCTTCAATGGGCTCGCACCCAAACTGAGCGTATCAAGTATACACCAGACCACATACAATTGCACGAAATAATTCAACAGATTGTTATTCTAAGTACTGGCAATGCTGAGAAAAAAAGCATTGCCATCAAAACAAAAATGGAATGCAGTGGAAAGGCATGGGCCGATTTCAATATGGTAAATCTTATTATTCGTAACCTTGTGAGTAATGCTATAAAATTTACAGCAAACAATGGAATTGTCACGATTAGTTGCTCAGATATCTCGCAGGATAAATGCCTGATTGCAATAAGAGATACCGGAATTGGAATATCGCAGGAAAATATCAAAAAACTTTTCCGAATCGACGAATATTTCTCTACCACCGGTACCGCAGGCGAAAACGGTACTGGCTTAGGTTTAATAATCTGCAAAGAGTTTATTGAAAAAAACCAAGGCGAGTTAATGGTCGATAGTGAACTGGGAAAGGGAACTACATTCTCTTTCACGTTGCCAAGAAAAGAGCATTCGCTTGGTTAATTATTATACAAATTACACAGCCCGATATGTAGTTGCTCTTTGAAAAAAATGTATGCGTGATTCTTTTATTGGCTCAGTTATCAAATTGTTCTCATCCTTCGAGATAATGGCAGGTATAGAAAAAATAAAGGTGTTTCCATGTCCATGATTTGATTCTACAAGAATATCTCCTTCCATTAATTGGAGCAAATCTTTGCAAATAGACAAACCTAAACCTAAGCCGCCATCATTTGTTTTTGATACCTCTAATTTCGAGAACTTTTTAAACAGCAATCTCTTTTGAGGCATTAGTATAGGTATTGCATTGTCTTTCACGAAGAACTCCAGACGTTCATTCTGAATTGTGCAACCATATTCCACCACTCCTTTATCAGTATACTTCAGCGCATTATCGACTAATTGAGTAAGCACTTGTGCTATTCGGTAACGGTCAAAAACAAAGCTTTTTTGCTTTATGTCTTCTTCTACCGTTAGCAAAAGTGCAATGGCATTCTTTTCCTGGGTATGTCGGCGGATAGAATAAAAACTATGGTTTTCATCAAAGAATTCGCCCAAACAAACAGGTTCGGGCTTAATCTTTATCATACCGGCTTCAAGCAGAGATGCTTGAATAATGTCGTCAAGTAGGCTTAAAAACTTACGGCTATTTACATTGATAAGGTTAGTATATTCTTCTCTTTCTTCAGGAGCAAGTAGGTGTTTATTATCAAGCAGATTTGTAAACCCTATTATGGAATTAAGGGGCGTGCGAATTTCATGGTAGATGTTTTTCAGGAAGCTTGCCTTTGCCAGCTCCAATTGCTGTGAACTTTGTGCAACTTGCATTTCAAGTTGTTTTAACCGGCTTACCATTTGATTGTAATCGCTTATAATCCGATGTTTTGGCATAAATGCCTTGATCCATTCCTGGATCATCCTTATAGGGTTCATCTCACATCATTTTTGAGAATTGTTTCAATTTAAAGCAATAGACATTTGTCCCGTTAATAAATATCTGGTATAAGGCTAATTCCAATCAAACTATTTACCTTTCATATGCTTAAGTATACGGTGGGCATCGCGCTTGTAATATCCGTCGGATTGCATCAAACCTTCGAACAGATTTTTTGCCTTTGTTTTCTCGTTGGAATACAAATAACAAAGCCCCAAATACCAGCTAGCCGATTCGGAAAATGGGCCATAATCCTGAGTTAAAATCGTGTTGAACCGAAGAATAGCCTGGGGGTATTGTGCCAATTCCATATGGGCTATCCCAGCATAAAGATTTATCCCATATTTGTTAGGTTCAATGATCATGATTTTTTCGAAATGACTGATTGCTTCTGAATACTGCTTACTTTCGTACAACTGCATAGCCTCCTTCAGCATTCTGTCTTGCTCGCTGGCATCGCGGTAACTTACTGAAAAGGAAGCTGGTTCAAAATAGCGATTGTAAAGATTCTGATCGGATATCTTACGGTTTGGAAAATATAAACTCAATACGACAGAAGCTGCCATCACACTTCCGGCCAGCAGGTTAATCTTTTTTCTGTATTGTCTGATATAGTGCTGACCTCCAACTGAAGTTTGTATAATTTCTCTGTGAATTGCATCCAGCTGCAACTTAAAATCGACCAGTTCTTTTTCAGCAAGCACCTGGTTTACCTTTCGGTAAAAGAGCAATTCATCCTGTAACAATGAGTTTCCCTGCAATTCCTTTTCAAACCATACTTTTTCAGCTGGGCTCATTTCTTGTTGCAGGTATCGCTCAATAAATTGAGTGTAATCCAGTTCTTTAGCCATAATAATTTGGGTTCAGTTATTCACCAATGCACCCCATAAAAATTTTTCGGGAGCAAAATAAAGAAATATATCCACGTATTACCTGGGGTTACCAGTAAAAGAATAGAAGGTTAAGGTTTCAGTAGACAATAATATCTATGTATCTTTTATATCTGTATGCTATATTCAGAAGTATAAAAAAGTGGGCGGAACAAAAGAAGATAAGAGAGGTATATTGAGTGCCGTCAAAACCAAAAGAGCTTTGTCCCGCCCGGGAAGGTTGGAATTTATTTTTCCATTTTTTTACTAACTATTACGTATTAAACTTTAATGCTTACAACCGCCAAATTGGTTTCCCAAGTTATTTGATCCCACTTTTTAAGTCAAACTTTCTCAAAAAAAAGTTGGACCATTTTTCCAAATATCACCAAAGCGGGGTACATTATATTCTAAGGGAATGAGTGCCGTTAAAACCAGGTTAAATTAAACCCGCTTTGGGATATTTGAATGCCTATTTGGATATTATTTTCTTATGATCATACCACCGTGCTCATCGCCACCGCGTATAGTCATTAATTCTTTTACACTTAATACTTGCTTTTGAGCCAGATTAAAATCGCTGCTTTTTCTTTCTGAAGATTTGTTAAAAAGTTTCATTGCTTTTATGTATAAGTGAATAATAATTCATTGTTTTACTATTAAGTACCACTGGACACTAAAATGTCACCGGTTTCTAATGAAAAAAATAAAAAAAAACAACACCTATTTATTAATTTGTTGATTATTAGAATATTAAATTGAATAAATTTTAGTACTTTCATGTTATTCATCTACCTATTCATTTCTTCAGAATGAAATTGCACTTAATCATTTTGATACTTTTTGCAGCCGAGTGTTTAAAAAGTCAGCCAGCTGATAATCCAGTTAGTGCGTTGGAAGATTCTAACAAAACTCTTAACAACAGAGGTGTGGAAGCATTTATCACGGGCGATTTTATAACAGCGGAAGCACTTCTGAAGCAAACACTAGAATTATCGCTCCAACTCTATCCACCCAATCATTTAAATATTGCCCACGATTTAAATAACCTTGGCGTTTTATGCATAAATCAATGGCATTTCGACAATGGATTAGATTATTTCAACCGTGCCAGGAAAATTTATATGTTAAATGATGCCCCGGCCTTATCTATGGCTAACCTTTATTCGAACATGGGAAATGCATACCGCCATAAGGGTGACTTTACGCTGGCTGTGGAATACTTTGATGAGGCTTTGAAGCTACTTGGTAATTTGAATTCCACAGAAGCCATCCTTCGTAAAATAGAAACCTTGAATCGCTTTGCATTGCTCGAAAACAGCCGGAAGAATTACTCAGAAGCCTCCCGGCTCAGTAACCTGGCCATTAGTGAATTCTCGCGACACAACCTTCAGCAGTACATAACCCTGCATGATATCTACATTACGGCCGCAATAAGCTTTAAAAATCGAAAAATGGCAGATAGCAGTTTCTTTTTTATCCAACAAAGTCTCTTATTATTCGATAAACACAATTATCATTCTCCTCAGCTACATTGCGATTCATACAAGCACTTAGCTGAGTATTACTTGAGCACTAACCAGCCTGAACTGGCTCTTAAAGCGATCAGGTCAGCGGAATCTATTTACATTCAATCGTCCATCGATTCAAAGTATTACTTCGATATAATGGTTCTTAATGGCAATTATTGGAAAGTGAGGAATGATTTTGAAAAAGCAGTTTCATATTATCAAATGGCACTTAAATACCTGCAGGATCAAAATGGTAACGATACCCTTAAAATTCAGCATCGATCATTGCTTCACACAATAAGCTTACTGAATACTTTATCTGATACCTATATTGCCTGGTACGCCCAGAAAAAGAATTTTTTATACCTCGAATTTGCACTCAAAAACCTTCATGAGCTGGCGCTTGTCATTCACCAAATCAGGCAGGGGTATTTATCGGTAGAAAGCAAGCTATACCTGTCTGACAAAGAAAGTCAAGTATACAGTAAGGGTCTCGATTGTGCTGAAAGATTATACTCAGTAACCGGGCAATATCAATACCTCGAAGAGGCATTCTATTTTGCTGAACAAAGTAAATCTTCGGTGCTGTTGGGAGTATTGAGCGAAGAAAAAGCCAAAAAATTTGCAGGAATACCCGATTCACTAATAGAAAAAGAAAGCAGGTTGAAACGTGAAATCGCATTTTACAACGAGAAAGTATATGAAGAAAGCATACAATTAAAGCCTGATCAGGTTAAACTTGATGTGTGGAAAAGCTACCTCTTTAACTTCAGCAGACAATATGAATTGCTCAAAAACACACTCGATTCAGACTTTCCGGAATATTACTCACTAAAATACAAAACCAATCTTTCTACAATTCCCTCGCTGCAATCGTCTCTCGATAGGAATACAACCTTGCTTGAATATAGCCTGAGCGACACGAGTTTGTTTCTCTTTGTGATTAATCGAAAAGAGGTATATTTTTATCGCACCCAGTTAAACAATGCACTAAAAGACAGCCTTAGAAACTATATCAACGAGTTTAAAAATTTTGATTTTTCAGGTCAAAACCATTCAACTTATAGCTTGTACTACAAAAGAGCGTTTTTTCTATATCAACAGCTTTTAAGTAAAGTGAATCAAGATAAGCTGAAAAAAAACCTGGTAATAATTCCGGATGGACTTATCTCCTATATTCCTTTTGAAGCGCTTGTCGATAAACCTAGTGCCTTACCCATCAAATCTTTTAACAACCTCAATTATCTGGTTTACAATTATACCATATCTTATGCCTATTCATCCTCGATTTATTCCGAAATGCTAGGCAGAGGAGGTAAGAAATTATGGAATAAGACCCTGTCTGTTGCGCCCGATTATTCTGCCAGAATTAGCCAGCAAGCAAAAAATACCGATGAATATAAGGTGAGAAACTATCGAAATTACCTGCTCCCATTGCCGTTTGCCCTCGAAGAGGCTTTGATGGTATGCAAACTTACACGAGGTAACAGTTCATTAGGAAAAGATGCAACCAAAGAAAATTTCCTGGAGATTGCCAATAATTATGATATTCTGCATTTGGCCATGCACACTCTTATCGACGATAAAAACCCATTGTTTTCGAAATTGGTTTTTGCAGACAATAACTTGACCAACGACAATGGATTTTTGAATACTAACGAACTTTTTTCATTAAAACTGCAAGCACAGCTCACCGTATTAAGCGCATGCAATTCGGGGCATGGAGAGCTTAAAAATGGTGAAGGAGTGATGAGTCTGTCGCGTGGATTTTTTTATGCCGGATGCCCAAGTCTGGTTATAACCTTGTGGAGAGTAGAAGATGAATCGGGAAAAACTTTGATGCATTATTTTTATAAAAACCTTTTAAAAAGCAAATCCAAATCAGAGGCTTTGCGTCTTGCAAAGCTCAATTTTCTAAAAAGCGCTCAGGAGCAATACAAGCATCCATTTTTTTGGTCTTCTTACATCTTAATCGGTAATGCAGATCCGGTTTATCGGTCACCATGGTGGATTTTCGGAGGCATTACGATGATACTTTTTGCAGGATTTTTATTCTTCAAGATAAAAAGAAATTAAAGAGAAGACTCTATTAACTCTTTTTACCCTTAAAATAAGGATCGGCTTTAATTAAGGAAATTAAACTGCTCTTGCATTTGTGTTTTTTTGTACGCACAATTTTTTCGCTCTTATACCCTAATTTCTCAGCAATTTCATCATTATTTACTCCACTGGCTGACCAAAGCAGTATTTTTCGACAAATTTCGCCCAACTCTAAAAGGTACTTACGCATTAAATGCTGCTCAATCTCATTCTCAATTTCCACATCAGACGGATGATCCTCAGAAAAAGTTTTCTCCGATCCATCCACAAAGCGATGATGAATTTCTTTTTGTCGTAATTGTTTGAAATATATTCGTTTGGCTATGCCTATCAGGTAACTTCCAAAATCGGTTTCAATGGTAAATTGATCTGTTAAGCTAAGTTTGTAAATTACCATGAGCGATTCCTGAAAGATATCTTTAGCATCGTCTGCACTCCCACCTTTACCGGCAATAAAACCGGCAACTTTAGGGTAAAACTCTTTGTACACTGCCTTAAGAGTTTGTGTATCGCGGTTTTTTATCCCTCGCAGCAGCAGTTCGTGCTTTTTACTTTCCACCAATCGTTATAAATGAGATGCCATCTGACTTGCAAGGCAGTTGTTAAGGAAAAAGGTTTTTGTAAATATAGGCATTTTACTCTAAGAACTCCTTTTGCTTTCTAATCCGTTAATCTATCGATAGGGTTTCATGCTTCTATGCAAAACTCATCTAACTCTATTCCTCTATATATTAAAAAAGTCTTCAAAGTCCTTCTGAATGCAGGTTTCACTTACTTGTATACTATTGGTTTACTAAAAAAGTGTTAAATAGTGAAATAATCCTCTTTTTTTTGTTCAGCACCTTGACATAAAAACAAAGTTTTTCTATATTTAATTATAAGTAAATCAATTTATTATTTTTATGGAAGTACAGTGAGCACGCATGAAAACATATATGACCACCTGCATGATTTCCTGGGAATGGATCAAATGGACATCAGCATTCTGGAAGAAAACATCGACTCAGACCTTCAGATGGAATATTTCGAGTGTTCGAGGAAAATAAGCAAATTCAAATCGGAAGAAGAAATTCTGCGGGACAAAGACAATCTCTTTGACCTCGAAATGTCATTGGACAAAAAAAAGCGTAAACTTATCGAGTTAGCCTCGATTAGCAGTATTGAGGCCTATAGAACAATAGAAAAATATTCGAAACAACCCAATATTAAACTGTATCACTGGGCTTGCCTGGCCTTGCAACAAAGCCGTTTACACCTAGAGAGTGATTTACTCAACGAAAGTAAAGTATTAATAACAAGTGCTTTAGGAGGAAAAGGCCTTAAACTTCGCTATTTCATTGTGCTTTTTACTCCTTATGGTAAAAGTCTTGATCCAATTCAACAGTTGATTATTCATAAAGAAGTGAATTATGCTCTCTCGCAATACAATGCTGAACTTGAAGATTCAGTTTTTGAAGGGGAATTTGCCTCTCTCCTTTGCTTAATCCCGCTTAATATCCCGCTTCAGCAGTTGTTTAAATCCATAATTTGCGAATGCAACCAACTTGGAAATTTTCTCTACAACGATTTTATTGTTACTAATGTAAAAGCACTTAGCAACAAAGAAATCAGAGAGATGTTAATTCTTAACAACATTTATTAGTTTTGCCGAAATCTTTTTCGGTATGAACCACTTTGTAAACATTTCTCTTCAAATTCTTCCAACCTCTTCTTCAGTTCATCCTTATGAAATTGTTGACAAGGCAATTGCAGTCATCCAAGCCTCCGGACTAAAATACCAGGTATGCCCGTTTGAAACAGTCATGGAAGGTCCGTATGACAAAATAATGGAAGTGATTAAGCAAGTGCACATTACATGCATGCAAGAGGGTGCTGAAAGTATTTTTGCCAATGTAAAGATGCAAATAGCAAAAAACAAGGATGTTTTTATCGAAGATAAAATGGAAAAATACTAAACAGGCATTGAAGAAGAAGTTAGAAACATTATTCCGCTGTTTTTTGTTCGGCAGAAACTTCCAGTTCTAAATCTTCAAAATTAATGTTTAAATAGTCTTGATTAACATCGGGTTGAAGTTCATTGATCGCTTCATGCTCAGAAAGTGAATTGTAGCCAGCATTTTGAATGAATTGCAAAACTTCATCCAGACCATCCTTAAACTTTTCAAAATCTTCCTTGTAAAGGAAGATCTTATGCTTTTCGAAATAGAACCTTCCATCGTCATGAAAACGTTTTTTGCTTTCAGTAACGGTAATGTAATACTCATTTCTACGGGTTGCTTTCACATCGAAGAAGTAAGTACGCTTTCCAGCCCTTACCGATTTGGAGAAAACTTCATCCCGCTCAGAGTCGCTTTCTGGTAAAACAAAATCTTTGTCTTCTGCCATTATTCAATGTATTATCAGGTTGATGGTAGTCAAAAATAAAAAATATTTTTAGAAGTCCTAATCGATTGTGTATTAATATAACCTTATTTTACCTTTAATAATCCTTGCAACTTCGTAATAAAAAGATCAAGGCTTGAAGCAGATTATGTTTTTACAAAAAAAAACGTTTATTTTGCAGGCACAAATAATTATACAACAGGTTCTTTTAAACGATGATAAGCAGAAGAATACTTCGGATCAAAGTCATGCAGGCTCTTTATGCCTTTTACAAAAATTCAGGCACGGCCTCTATAAATCAGGTTGAAAAAGAGCTTTTTTTCAGCATTAACAAGGCTTACGATTTGTATCATTACCTGCTTATACTTCCTGTTGAACTTGCAAAACTGGCCGAAAAAAGGTTGGAATTAGCCCAAAAGAAAAAACTTCCCTCTCCTTCCGACTTAAATCCTAATTTCAGATTTATTCAAAATCGGGTTATACAGGATTTACGCACCAACAATCAGCTTTTAAGGTATCTCGAATTAAAGAAAGTTTCCTGGGTGAACCAACCCGAACTGATCAAATCTTTACTCGACGAAATACTGGCCAGCAAGCTCTATCAGCAATATATGAGCTCAGAGGAAGATTCATATAAAAACGACAAAAATTTTATAACTGCCCTTTACAGCCAGATTATTTCTGTGTACGAACCACTATTTGCCGAATTGGAAGAGCAGAGCATCTATTGGAACGATGAAGTTGAATTTATTATCAGTGCCATTCTAAAAACGATTAAAAAGTTCAAAGAACAGAGCGACCCCGATCAGCCACTTTTACCTCTTTATAAAAGTACCGATGATGAGGAATTCACAAAGAACCTTTTCAGAAAAGTAATTCTCAAAAAAGAGAAATACGAGGGGCTTATCCAGAGTTATTCAAAAAACTGGGAACTCGAACGCATTGCTTTTATGGATATACTTCTAATTAATATGGCCATTATTGAGGTACTCGATTTCGAAAGTATTCCGGTTAAAGTAACATTTAACGAATACATCGAATTATCGAAATATTACAGCACAAACCGAAGCAATGTCTTTATCAATGGTTTACTCGATAAAATCATTCAGCATTTCAGAGAAAACAATCAGATACATAAAACCGGACGAGGCTTAATTGGTGATCTATAATACGCAAACAACATTTTTTACATTCATTCATAATTGTAATTTTGCAAACTGAAATAAACGTTTTATGAAGTTAAAAGATATATTATCGATTTCTGGTAAACCCGGATTATACCAATTCATTTCTCAAGGAAGAAATGGAATTATTGTAGAGAGTTTTATCACAAAAAAGCGCATGGCTGTGAGTGCGGCAACCAAGGTAAGTTCCCTTGAAGATATTGCCATTTATACAACAACTGAAGACCTGCCTTTGCGCGAAGTTTTTAAAAAATTCTACGAAAAAGAAGAAGGAAAACAAACCATCGAAGCTAAACAAGCCAACGATAAATTAAAAAAACGCTTCGAAGAAGTCATACCCGATTACGATGCCGACAGGGTTTATGTTTCGGATATTAAGAAAGTGATAAGCTGGTACAATACTTTAATTGAATTGAATCTTTTTGATCCGAATGAAACACCGGAAGAAAACCCAAAAGATGAAACTCCTGAAGAACCAGTTGCAGAGATTGTAGAGAAGGAAAAACCAAAAAAACCTTCTGCAGTCAAAAAGGCCCCTGCGAAAAAGAAATAAGATGATTTTACAAAAAAAAAAGACCGTTTCAAGTTGTAACTTTTGAAACGGTCTTTTTATTGAATACCAAGGCAATTAATTGACTTCGCCCTTTATATAAAGTTGTGTGATACCCTCAGATGTATTGGTTTGCACAGTGACTGTTTTGCTGAAATATCCCGATAACTTGGCATCGTAGGTTACTACAATTTTACCTTCAGCACCAGGCGCAAGAGGCTGTTTGGGATATTCAGGAACAGTACATCCACAGGATGATTTGACATCAAGAATTACCAATGGAATCATTCCAGGATTTTTAAAGGTAAATTCAACAGTAACAGGCTTATTTCGATCAATCATACCGAAATTGTATTCTGTAAAACCCCACTCAATCGAAGCATTCGGGCTACTGAATGAAAGTAGCATAATAGAAGCAAGGCTGATAAAAACGAAACTTTTCATATACAAGTTTTTATTCTAAAACGAAAATACTACAATAATGGTTTGCAAGTATTTAAAAAAAAGTTAAAAAGATATAAAAGCCTGTACTCGTGCAAGGGGCATAATGTACCTCAGATTGTCGTGAATTTCTGCCTGGTTCTCTATTGTTAACGATTTTACCTGCCAGATTATGCCCATATCGGCATTAAAACCTAGCCAGGTATTCACTGCAAATTCGCGGCCGAGTGAAAAATTCAGGTAAGAAAATTTTCTGGTTCTATCGACAGTTTCAAGGTTGACTGAATACGTAAATCCCTGGCGGGCATACCAAGCTGGCCTGTTGGTATACATGGACAATGTGCCGAAATGGATCATGTGATCGATGCTATAAGTAGTAATTTTTTCGGTGCGTAACTCCAGGTCGCTGCCTATCGAAATTCCCAGCTGAGTTATATCGGAATATTGATAGCGAAACCCTGCATGAAAGTATTCGCGGGCACTAAGGCCAGCGACAAAATCGAGTTTCGATTGAATTATCTGGGCTTGAAGTGGAAACAACATAATAGCCAGGAATGCAATGGATAGAAGATTTTTTTTCATTCAATTAGAATATTTCTGAATTTTTATATTGGCGTTTTCTTGTAACAAAACAACTGAACATTTTATTTAAGGCATTGCAAGCTTTGAAAACTACTGCTTATCATACTTTTTAGCATCTTCCCAAATAAGGTTCATTTCGTCAAGCGACATTTTCTTTAAAGAACGACCCTTTTTAATGGTATGTTGTTCGAGGTAATTAAAGCGGTCCATAAACTTCAGGTTGGTGCGTTCGAGAGCTGTTTCGGGATCGACTTTGTAAAGTCTGGCAGCGTTTACTACCGAAAAAAGTAAATCGCCAAATTCCTTTTCAATATTTTCCTGATTATTGACCTTAATCTCAGCCATCAGCTCGTTCAATTCTTCGTGAACCTTTTCCCATATTTGCTCACGTTTTTCCCAATCGAAACCAACGGCGCGTACTTTTTCCTGAATACGGTTGGCTTTTATTAAAGCAGGAAGATTGCCCGGAACTCCGCTCAGGACAGATTTATTTCCTTCTTTTTGTTTAAGTTCTTCCCAATTTTCTACCACCCGGCGACTGTCGTTCTGCACATCGACATCGCCAAACACATGAGGATGCCTGAAGATTAGCTTCTGACACAATGAATCGATGACATCTTTAATGTCGAATTTATCCGTTTCAGAGGCTATTTTCGAATAAAACACAATATGCAAAAGCAAATCGCCCAACTCCTTTTTTATGTGCTGATAATCACCCTGCAAAATTGCATCGGCCAGTTCATAAGTTTCTTCTATGGTAAGGTTGCGTATACTCTCCATGGTTTGCTCCCTATCCCATGGACATTTGACACGCAGGTCGTCCATTATTTCGAGCAATTTTCTGAACGATTCTAATTTTTCTTCCATAAAGTTTTATTCTCCGCTTAATAAAAGTTTATTCGACTGATTGGCATGGGCAAACTTAACCCTAATAGTTGAATTTACGTCAAGATTAAGCAGCTCAGCGGCAGGAGCATTGGAAATGGCAATTTCCAGAACATCTGCAGAATTAAACAAAGCAAGCAATTCACCACTGGCTACTTCCTGATATGAATGACTTATTTTATCGATAACATAATGGTTGCTTTGGACATAAATTTTAAAATCCATTCCATTACCAACACGGTTAAAAGTTTCGCGTGTAATGTTGGTAATGGCATTTGAATAAGAATCGATGTAGACCACATTGCCATTGATAAGATTATTGTCGATTACTGGTTTTAAGGGCAATTGCAATACATATTTCGAAGTTTCTTCTGCAAAATCAGCGGGTGCTTCGCCGGTAATCAATCTAAATGCAGTTTCCACAAAAAAATCAAGACTTTCCAGGCTATGCACTGGCGTTTTTGACAGGTTCAACCGATAAACCTTCACATTCTGCTCAGGAAAAATCAGGCCTGGAAAACCAGTATCGGAAGACAAAAAAAAATGTCCTTCTTTTTCGAGTATAAGCAGAGAATTTTTCCGCGAAAGCACAGGGTTTACTCCAACAATGTGCACCGTTCCCGAAGGAAAATAGTGGAAGCAGTTTCGAAGAATAAAAGCTGCCTGCATCATGTTATAAGGAGCCACCAAGTGGTTAATATCGACAACAACCGTTGATGCATCATGGCTGAGAATTTTTCCTTTTATAGCACCTATGTAATAGTCGCTTTTGCGCCAATCGGTTGTAAGAGTTATTAGGGCCATGAAACTACTCTACACTTGTTTTTAATTGAATTTCTTGAAAATTTGAGTTACTTTGCAGGCTTCAAATGTAAGTATTCTTGGCCAATAATTTATGATAGAAAAGTCGATATATTTAGAGGGAATCGACCCGCTTCATCTCTATGGTACCAACAATGTTCTGCTCGATAAGATTGTTTCCTATTTTCCGAAAATTAAGATTGTTGCCCGCGGTAATGAGATGATAACTATTGGCGAAGAATCGGAGATCAGAAATTTTGAAAAGAAAATTGATCTACTGATAAACCATTTCCACCGCTATAACCAAATTAATGCTTCGGACATCGAACAGGTATTTTCTGGCGATGAACCCCTTTGGACAGGAGAAACCCCAAATCCAGACGGAATTTTACTTTATGGCAACCATGGCAAGATAATAAAAGCCAAAACCATTAATCAGTTGGCACTTGTAAAGGAGTACGATTCGAACGATTTGTTGTTTGCCCTGGGGCCTGCCGGTACAGGAAAAACATATACCGCCATTGCTCTGGCAGTGAGGGCTTTGCGCAACAAAGAAGTAAAACGCATTATCTTAACACGGCCTGCCGTGGAAGCAGGAGAAAACCTTGGTTTTTTACCCGGCGACCTGAAAGAGAAGCTCGACCCCTATCTTCAACCCCTTTACGATGCACTGCGCGACATGATTCCGGCAAAAAAACTGCAAAGCTATATCGAAGACGGCACCATTGAAATAGCTCCTCTCGCCTTTATGCGCGGACGAACGCTTGATTATGCATTTGTTATTCTCGATGAGGGTCAGAATACCACTCTCAACCAAATGAAAATGTTTTTAACGCGCATGGGTAAAAACGCCAAATTCATTGTTACCGGCGATACCACTCAAATTGACCTTCCCCGCAAAAGTGCTTCCGGACTGATAAGAGCGCTTGAAATTTTAAAGGACCTTACGGATATTGCCATTATCCATTTCGATGTACGCGATGTAGTAAGGCATAAACTGGTGAAGAAGATCATAGAAGCTTATGATAAATCCGATAAACAATCCATAAATACAAATTAATATGCAGGCATTAAGCAACACTAACTTCAGTTTTCCGGGTCAAAAAAGTGTTTACCACGGAAAAGTACGCGATGTCTACAACATCCGCGACCAGTATTTGGTGATGGTAGTAACCGACCGCATTTCGGCATTTGATGTGGTATTGCCAGAAGGAATACCCTACAAAGGTCAGGTTTTAAACCAGATTGCCTCGAAATTTCTGGATGCCACACAAGATATTGTTCCGAACTGGAAAATAGCCACCCCCGACCCTATGGTGACCATCGGTCATTTTGCAGAGCCTTATAAAGTAGAGATGGTGATAAGAGGTTACCTGACAGGGCATGCCTGGCGCGAATACAAAGCGGGCAAAAGAAGTCTTTGCGGTGTTCCCCTACCCGAAGGTTTGAAAGAGCACCAGAAATTTCCTCACCCCATTGTAACTCCCACCACCAAAGCATCAGAGGGGCATGACGAAGACATTTCGAAAGAAGATATTATTTCAAGCGGGCTTGTAAGCGAAGCCGATTACCTGCTCATGGAAGATTATACCCAAAAACTTTTTGCCCGTGGTACAGAAATGGCCGCACAAATGGGCCTGATTCTGGTCGACACCAAATATGAATTTGGTAAAAAAGATGGCAAAATCTATCTGATTGACGAAATTCATACACCCGACTCATCTCGTTATTTTTACAAAGAGGGGTATGAAATTCGCCTCAAGAAAAATGAGCCCCAGAAGCAGCTTTCCAAAGAATTTGTGCGAGAATGGCTTATCAGCAATGGTTTTCAAGGAAAAGAAGGACAAAAAGTACCTGAGATGAACCAAGAATTTGTTGAACAAGTCAGCGAACGTTACATCGAGCTCTACGAAAACATAACAGGAGATGAATTTGAACGGGCCGATTTGTCGCAACTCGAAAAAAGGATTAACCAGAACGTGAATAACTTTTTGTTAAAATCGAAATAATAAATTGGTATTGAATTAAGAAAATATGGCATCCGGAGGAGTTAAAAACCCAAACCCGGATGCCACTTTTAATAGTTTCAAAGCATAGTTCAGAAAAATAAAAGCCATTTATCAATCCATCGTTTATCATGGTGTAAATGTTAACTTCGACTCCGTAAAAACTTGTTTCATGAGGTACCTTTTCCTGATCATTCTAAGTGTCCTGTCATTTTTTCTCCAGCCTGAAACTGCACATGCACAGTTCCAGCCAGCCCCTGTTGAAAAATCGAACGAAAAGATTTTGCTGCAAGGCAAAGTTTATTATATGCATACAGTAAAGGCCGGACAAACCCTCTATTCGATCAGTAAGGCATACGAAACCGATATTCAACTCATAAAAACAGCCAACCCCGAAGCAAACCTGGATGTACTATCCACCGGACAGGTTTTGCGCATTCCTGATCAAACAACTACTATGAAAAGCGAAGCTACAGCTCCGCAAACAATTCCGGCAGATAGTAATTTTCTCTACCACAGGGTAAGCAAAAAAGAAACCGTACATACCATTGCAAAGAATTATGGGGTTTCGAAAGAAGCAATCTATCTCCATAATCCGGGGAGTGAAACCAGTATTCAGATCAATCAGGTATTAAAAATACCAATAACCAGGAATGTAATTACTTCCAGTACTCTACCCACTATAGGTAGCAATCAATATTTGGTTCAGGACGGGGATAGTTTGTTTCTGATTGCCCAACGTTTTGAGATTGAAATGGATGAATTGGTAAAAATTAACCCAGCCCTACGTTGGGGTTTAAAACCGGGCATGGTCATCTATATTTCGTCTGCCGACAGTCTTATTGCTATGGCTGAGCCTGACAGCAGCCTGTTAGTTGATCATTCTATCAGGCAATACAAGAGTCCGGTTTGCGACTCCATCCAAAAAGCCTCCAAAGTTAAAACTATAAAAATAGCCCTCTTGTTGCCCTTTCATGCCGAGGAAATGATCGCCCTTGAATCTGAGCCTGCCGATTCTTTAAAGCGAAAAAACCCCTCCTATCGGTTTAAAGCCCGAAGCAATGGTGCCAGCGAGTATTATCAAGGTTTTCTTTTAGCGGTCGATTCCTTAAAAAGAAAAGGTGTTTCCGTGAGCATCTTCACCTACGATACCAAATCGGATACACAAAGAGTAAAAAGTATACTTACCGAACTCGATATCATAAAACCAGAAATAATCTTTGGCCCGTTGATCAGTGAGAACGTTAAACTTGTATCGGAATATTCCGAAACCAATAAAATACCTCTTGTGCTTCCGTTCTATAAGGTAAGCGACAACAACATCCGGACCAGCCCATTTAGCCTGTATATGATCCCAGACCGGAAATCGGAAATTGAAAACTGTGCCGATTACCTTTCACAATTTAAAGAGAAAAAAATTATCATTCTGCATCATCAACTATCTGCAGATAGCTTGCAGGTGAAAGAGTTGAAAGAAAACATTTTTGCTTATTCACTGGCCCGTGGCTTTTACGAAACCATCGACTATAAAGAAATAGCGATTAATGATACTCTTGAAAAAGGTTTAAGGAAAGAACTTGTATCAACAAAGGGGAATATTGTGGTTATTCTATCGAACCGTGAAGCCAATGTGAGCAACCTGATAGGTATTTTGAACATTTATCAAAGCCGGGGAATGGATATAGATGTTATCGGTATTCCAGAATGGTTGACCTTTGAAAACTTGCGTATCGAACTTTTACATCAGTTAAACACAGTTATTTATTCTCCATTTTTTATCGATTATAAAAACCTGCATACGCAATCATTTATAAAAAATTGCCGCAAAACTCTTGGCTACGAACCACAACAAGTGCTCAATTCAAATATTCCATACAATTTTACCTTTCTCGGTTACGAATCGGGACTGTTGTTTATGGATGTCTTTAGCCAATATGGTCCCAGCCTTCTAAATTGTGTGTGCCAGGTAAAAGGCAATATGCCACAATCGCAATATCAATTTAAACTGATTCAGGACAAGGGATTCGCCAACACCTCTATTAATTTTATCAATTACAACACCAGCTATGAGGTTGAAAGGATTAGTTTCGAATCGCTGCAGGAAATGAACAGCAAAAAAAACATGGATTCGCCTCAGTTGCCTGCCAGCTATAAACCTTCAAAACCTTAAGGGAAAATATCTTCTACACTGATTTAATTAATCTGAAAAAGAATCTGGCAAAATTGACTGTTCGGACAGTTGGATGGGTATTTTAGATACCAAGTCGGCTATACGATGCTGACCGGTTTTACTTTTCAGAATATAATCTCTTGCACCGCTTCGAATACAAAGTGTTGCCTTTTTTAAATCTGACTCAGAGGTAAGAAAAAGAAACTGAGTATTTTCAAATAAGCGTTTGTATTCCAGCATAAACTCCAGGCCACTCCAGGATTCTAACCCAAAATTACTCTCAGTGATCACAATATCTGCTGCATCCATTTGTGTTGAATAGCAATCCTCACCTGAGCTAAACTCCACAATTCTATGGTAATGCTTTGATTTTAGCAAATTCACAGTTCTTTTGCGGTAAGCCTCATTGGCATCGACCAGGTATATTATAGGCTGATTTTTCATTAAAAGCAAATTGGTTTGCTTGCGGTCAAAGTTAAGTACATCATTGCGAAGTTAACCTTACTAAAACACAGATCCTATATTTACCGGCAAATCGCATTAAAGTAGCTATT
Source organism: Bacteroidota bacterium (assembly GCA_016699695.1). Taxonomy (NCBI): domain Bacteria; kingdom Pseudomonadati; phylum Bacteroidota; species Bacteroidota bacterium. The sequence continues at coordinate 3,237,628 of CP065006.1, read as the reverse complement.
TCCGAAAAAATTGCACTAGTGATTTATACAGACTTCCATAAAAAAACCCGGCCATACCGGGTTCTTATCATTAGTCAGAAAAATCTATTGAATAAGTGATACATCCACCATGGAATGTCCAACCTGATTATCCTTAAAGCGTACCAGCAGATCGTAAAAGCCTGTTTTATTGCATTCAAAACTTAATTTATCAAAATACTTCTCACCTATTCCATTGGTCATAATAAGGTTATCGGCATCGAGCAGCTCGATAATAGCTTTGCCAGGTTTATCGTTCACATTGTTTGTTACTGCAAAAATATAGCGCGAACCTTTATTGAGTTTGAGGGTGATGAAATACTCATTCTCATAGTCGATATCGCTAACAACCTCAAGATTAAACTCAATCTGTTTAATAAACAATTCTTTCTGCGCAAAAGCAGACTGATGGGCTGCAATGCTTAAAAAGAGTATTACACTTATGGCTTTGAACGATTTCATGATTTTCACGATTTAGTCTTCACTATAAAGCTATATGCAAATGGGGAGAGGTAAAAAACAAATTTTAAACAATTCTATTCTGTTTTAAGGCTCAGCCACTCGAGTTTGCTATCGAGCAATATTAACTTGGCATTCTCAGAAATCCGTTGTACATCGGAACCACTCAGGCGAACAATCTCTTTCGATATTTCTTCGTAATAATAATCACGAGTAAGATCGTCGCATTTTGTTGTGCCATTGCGTAAATAAAACAATGCTTTCACCTGTCTTTTTTCATCGAAACTCTTAAGGGCATCGACCAACGATTGAAGGCGAGTAAAATTTTTACCATACTCTTCCCACCAGGCTTTGGCAGCTTTTACAGCCAATGCCTGGGCTATTTCGCGCAACATTGCTTCGGTAGCTGTTTCGAGTTTTTTTCGGTTGGTTGTATTGTTGTAATACGCCGGAAAGGTTACTTTGATGTGTGTAATTAGCTCGTCTTTTGGCAGATGAATGCCTGAAAAACCGAAATTATTAAAAGAAATCTCTTCAATAAGCCAACCTGCTCTGATGGAAAGATAATCGATGTCGTAATCAATAATCTGGCCGTGTCCAAAAAATTTCTCGGCTCCGGGATAAATCAGGCTACCAGTATTTTCAAGCTTCTTTTTCTCCGTATTATCGAGCATTTTAACTAATTCGGGCATCGCAAGACCTTGCAGGTTCTCTATATTCGATTTGGCAGCTTTCACAAGCTTCCAATCGGTGCCGGAAAAATCAGCGAGACTTGTTTTTGGTATTTGTGCCTGAAGCAGGCTGCCTGTAACAAGCATCGAAAAGACAAAGGCCAACAAATTAGGTGTTTTCATCCTTATAAATGTTATATATTTTTAATCTGGTAGAACTTCCCCTTCCCTGCTAAATATTTTACTGATATGCTTCCCTTCAGGTGCATTCTATCTTAAAAAAATTGCACTATTATAAAAGTAATAAAAAAAGTGTAAAAACAATGTTCACTCTTTCCTTTGAGGCAAATATTCAGTGAAGATGTTTTCCATCGATCTGAAAATATTCTTCCGGGCATTGTTAGAATTATCGCTCAGCAAATCAATTTTATGTTTCAATGTTTTCCGCTTGCTGTTTTCGAAGGGACATTGCTTTACTTCTTTTTTAAAATTTCGCTCCAAAGCATAAAGCTCTAACTGCTCCTCAGTTACTTCCAGCATGGGTCTGATTACTGTTAACCTGCCATTGAACATATCGAACTTATAAGGCATGGAACTCATGGAACCATGGTATATCATATTCATAAAAAGAGTTTCAATGGCATCGTCCATATGGTGTCCAAAGGCAAGCTTATTATAACCTTGTTCGCGGTTAATTGAAAAAAAAACTTTTCTGCGATGCCATGAACAGATAAAACACATTGATTTTTCAACGGAACTATTTGTTTCAAAACCGGGCCTCACCAACATAAATGGTATTTTCAGGTTGTTGCAAATAGTTCGGAGATATTCAATATCGGTTTGATAACCAATTTCTTCGATTAACACATGCACAGCCAGCACATCTATCTTGAAAGGCAGGCGTTTGGAATGGTCCGCAATTGCTTCCAATAACACGAGAGAATCTTTACCTCCCGATAGAGCAACCATCAGACGGTCGCCTTCAGAAAGCAATTCCTGTTTTCGTATGGTTCGCCAGATATGTCTTTTTAAGTTTTCGGTATATCTTGTATTCATCCAAACTCCTCCTGTACGCTAAATCTTTTTAACTTAGATGCGACAACAAAACTACTTATTAATTTTATCCATGCGCCCTATACTTGTATTGTTAATGATTGGTTTTCTTTCAGCCGGATGTGCTTCCTCGAAGTATTCTCGGGAACTAAGACATAAATCCAAAGATTGCGATTGCTCTAAAAAACAAAAGGCCCCTTCGAATCAATATAAAAAACATCGTACCTTGTAAGTTCAGAATTTGAATGAATGAGTGAAGTGGTGAATGATGGAATAATTGAATGGGTGAATGAAAGAATTTTTAATTCAATTTAATAAACAAGTATCAAGCAATTAAAGTATTTTTATCCGTCCTGATCAGTAAAAACTCCTTTTACATATTAAAACTTTGATTAAATTGCGGTCGTTTTGTTATTCGGATAACAATAATATTATAAGTAACTGAAAAAGAAATTGATATAGAAATGCAAAGTAAACTTCAAGAACTCACCGAGAAGATATACCAGGAAGGTCTTGCCAAAGGGAATGAAGAAGGCCGCGCCCTGGTTGACAAGGCTAAAAAAGAAGCTTCGGAAATTATTGCGAATGCGAAAAAAGAAGCCGGTACCATACTCGCAGAGGCGCAAAAACAGGCAGCCGAAACAAAAAAGAACACCGAATCGGAAATTAAGCTTTCGGCAAGACAAGCCTTGAATGCTTTGAAACAACAAATTACCGATGCTGTGAACAGCAAAGTTATCGCCTCTGCAACAGGAAAAGCCTTCGATGCCGAGTTTGCCAAGCAACTGATTGAGTCGACTTTAAAAAACTGGGCAGGTAGCCAGGTTGCAGACCTGAACCTCGTAATACCCAAAGCACAGGAAAAAGAGCTGACCGAACACCTGAAAAAATCGGTAAAAGATTTGTTCGAAAAAGGCCTGACCATAAGCAACGATGCTTCGGTAAAAGCCGGATTCCAGATTACTGCCAAGGACGGAAGCTACAAAATCAGCTTTACTGACGAAGATTTTAATAACTTCTTCAGACAGTACCTTCGTCCTAAGCTAATTCAATTTTTATACGAAGCGTAAAACAGTATCTATGAGCCGACAATACTATTACCTGGTTGCCGGATTACCAGATATATTGCTGGATGACACAAAAATGATCCTTTCGCCAGTCGAATACCGGTCATTTTTGGCGGAGCACTTGCCAGTAGAAGATTTTGATTTGATCCGTCTGTACTTCTGGCCATTTGATCATCAGAACCTTCTGAACAGGTTAAAAGGATCCGACGAACCCCATGCAGAATCGGGTAACCTGAGTGCCGAAATGCTGGAGCAATTGTTGGCTGCTGCAAAAGATGCATCATACGATTCACTGCCCTTTAAGTGCCCTTCTTACCTGCCGCTTTTTATCGATGCCTACAAGGCCGAGCAGGCAATAATACCCAACAAAAGTTGGGATTTACAACTTACCGAACTCTATTTCCAGCATGCTTTGCAAGTGCCCAACAAGTTTGTACAAGCCTGGATCCTCTTTGAACAAAAGCTCGGAAATGTGCTCACAGCATACAAATGCCGAGAGAACAGCCTAACAATCGAAACTCAGTTAGTAGGCAATGATGAAATACAAGATAAGCTCATTCGAAGCTCTGCCCGTGATTTTGGATTAGATTCCGATGAGCTTCCTTATTCCGAAGCCATATTCAGGGCTTTGGAAACAAATGAGCTTTTCGAACAGGAAAAACGAATTGATACCATTCGTTGGGAACTTCTTGATGAACAATCGTTTTTTCACTATTTCAGTGTAGAAAAACTATTTACGTTTTTAATTAAACTGGCTATCATAGAGCGCTGGATGCGTTTGGATAAAAATACAGGATTAGAATTTTTTAAAGATATGCTGAAAAAGCTCGAAACCAGCTATGAGTTTCCTGCCGATTTTAGTTTAAAATAAGTCAACAAACATGTCAACACAAGGTAAAGTAAAAGGTATTATTGCCAACCTCGTAATCGTGGAGGCCGATGGTCCTGTTTCGCAGAACGAAATCTGCTACATTCTTACTGGCGAAACGAAACTGATGGCCGAGGTAATTAAAATAAACGGTTCCAACACTTATGTGCAGGTATTTGAAAGTACACGGGGAGTAAAAATTGGGTTCGAGGTAGAATTTGCCGGGCACATGCTCGAGGTAACACTGGGACCTGGTATCCTTTCAAAAAACTACGACGGGCTTCAGAACGACCTCGATAAAATGAAGGGAGTATTTCTGAAACGTGGCGAATATACTCACCCTTTGGACATAGAAAAGAAATGGGATTTTAAGGTTCTTGCAAAAGTAGGCGATACAGTTCAGGCAGGCGACTGGTTAGGAGAAGTAGACGAAAACAGCATGCCTCACAAAATTATGGTACCCTTTAAACTAAAGGGAAGCTTTAAGTTAAAAAGCCTAGCTGCAGCAGGAAAATATACCATCGAGGAAACAATTGCTGTAATCGAAGACAAAGAAGGCAACGAGACAAAAATCAACATGATGCAGAAATGGCCTGTAAAAGTAGCCATTACCAATTACAAAGAAAAACCTCGTCCGTTTAAACTGCTCGAAACAGGGGTGCGTACCATCGATACACTTAATCCGATTGTAGAAGGTGGAACAGGTTTTATTCCCGGTCCCTTTGGTGCAGGAAAAACTGTATTGCAGCATGCTATTTCAAAACAAGCAGAAGCCGATATTGTGATTATCGCAGCCTGTGGCGAACGTGCCAACGAAGTAGTAGAGATTTTTACCGAGTTTCCGGAATTGGAAGATGCCCGCACAGGACGTAAACTTATTGAGCGTACCACCATCATTGCCAACACTTCCAACATGCCTGTTGCTGCCCGCGAAGCTTCGGTTTATACTGCTATGACCCTCGGCGAATATTACCGTGCCATGGGTCTTCGAGTATTGATGTTGGCCGATTCTACTTCTCGTTGGGCTCAAGCTCTGCGCGAAATGTCGAACCGGCTCGAAGAGCTCCCTGGTCCGGATGCCTTCCCTATGGATTTACCTGCGATTATTTCGAATTTTTACGCACGAGCAGGATATGTATATTTGAATAATGGAGAATCAGGTTCAATCACCTTCCTTGGAACAGTATCTCCGGCAGGTGGTAACCTCAAAGAACCTGTAACCGAATCGACCAAAAAGGCAGCCCGCTGTTTTTATGCTTTGGCCCAGGGACGTGCCGATAGCAAACGCTACCCTGCGGTTGACCCAATTGACAGTTATTCGAAATACCTCGAATACCCCGAGTTTGCTGAATACATCAACGGTGTTATTTCCGAAGATTGGCTGGAAATGGTCAATACCACCAAAACAATCTTACTACGCGGAAAAGAAACCTATGAGCAAATCAACATCCTTGGGGATGACGGCGTGCCGGTCGAATACCATGTTAATTATTGGAAATCGGAGTTAATAGACTTTGTAATCCTTCAACAAGATGCCTTTGACAAGATCGACCAGTCGACCCCTATCGAACGCCAGGAGTATATGCTGAAAAGCATATTGGATATTTGCCACACAGAGTTTAGTTTCGATTCATTTAACGAAGTAAACGCTCATTTTAAGAAGATGATTAATACCTGTAGGCAAATGAATTATTCTGAGTTTAAATCGGAAAAATTCAACAAGTTCGAAAATGAACTCAAAGAGTTGGTAAAAGAGAAACAGGCTGCCTGATAAAATACGAAACAGTAAATAAATAAAGCATGGAAAACAAGGCTTTTCAGAAAATATACACAAAAATTTCGCAAATCACAAAGGCAACCTGCTCGCTAAAAGCCACTGGCATAGGTAACGAAGAGCTGGCCATTGTGCATGGCAAGCTGGCACAGGTGGTAAAACTTGTCGGTGATAACGTTACCCTTCAGATTTTTGGTGGTACAGAGGGAATCCCAACTAATGCCGAAGTAACTTTCCTTGGTAAAGCTCCAAGCTTAAAAGTAAGCGATGACCTGGCCGGAAGATTTTTCAATGCCTTTGGCGACCCTATCGATGGTGGCCCTGCCTTAGAAGGAGTGGAAGTTGAAATTGGCGGCCCGTCGGTAAATCCTGTAAGGCGCAAACAACCCTCTGAGCTCATTGCAACCGGTATTGCTGGTATCGACTTAAACAATACCCTGGTTTCCGGACAAAAAATTCCTTTCTTTGCCGACCCCGATCAGCCTTACAACCAGGTGATGGCAAGTGTAGCTTTGCGTGCAAAAGCCGATAAAATTATTCTTGGAGGAATGGGGCTTACCAACGACGATTACCTCTATTATAAAAATGTTTTCGACAATGCAGGTGCCCTCGACCGCATTATAAGCTTTGTAAATACAACCGATAATCCACCTGTGGAGCGCTTGTTGGTGCCTGATATGGCCCTTACAGCAGCAGAATATTTTGCCGTGAAGAAAAACGAATCGGTATTGGTATTGCTCACCGACATGACTCTTTATGCTGATGCCTTGAGTATTGTTTCGAATCGTATGGACCAGATTCCATCGAAAGATTCTATGCCCGGATCGCTATATTCCGATCTGGCAAAAATATATGAAAAAGCCGTTCAATTTCCCGAAGGAGGTTCAATAACTATCATCGCCGTAACAACCCTTTCTGGTGGAGATATTACCCATGCTATTCCGGATAACACCGGATACATTACCGAAGGACAGCTCTTTTTACGCCGCGATTCGGATATTGGAAAAGTAATTGTTGACCCTTTCCGGTCCCTCTCGCGTTTAAAGCAGCTGGTTATAGGTAAAAAAACCCGGGCCGACCACCCTCAAGTGATGAACGCTGCGGTGCGCCTTTTTGCCGATGCAGCGAATGCCAAAACCAAACTCGAAAACGGTTTCGACCTTACTGATTACGACCAAAGGAGCCTTCAGTTTGCCAAAGATTATTCCAATAAACTGCTGGCCATTGATGTAAACATCGAAGTAAACGAGATGCTCGATACAGGATGGAGTTTATTCAGCAAACACTTTAAACCAGAGGAAGTAGGTATTAAACAAGAATTGGTAGATCAATATTGGCCTAAATAGTTTAAAGTTTAAACCTTGAACTTTAAACTTTGAACTTACAAAAAGAATAGATGGCAATATCATTTCAATATAACAAAACTTCGTTACAGGGCCTCGAGAAACAGCTTAAGGTGCGTGTAAGAGCCTTGCCAACCATAAAGAACAAAGAGTCGGCATTGCGCATCGAAGTGAAAAGGGCAAAAGATGAAAGCAAACGTCTTGAAGATGAATTGAATGCTGCCATCGAATCTTACAGCAACATGGTGGCGCTTTGGGGCGAATTCGACAACACCTTGCTTAAAGTAGTGGATGTTAAACTCGATGTGAAAAAGATTGCCGGCGTAAAAACTCCTGTTTTGAATAAAATTGAATTTGAGCAGGCTGTTTTCAGCGTATTCAATGCCCCCAAATGGTACCTCGATGGTATAGCCATTGTGAAGAACATGGTGAAGATATCCATTGAACAGGAGGTGTTTCTGCGTAAGATGCAGCTACTGGATCATGCACGAAAAAAAACCACCCAGAAAGTGAATCTTTTCGAGAAAGTTCAGATACCGGGATACCAGGATGCCATTCGAAAAATAAAGCGCTTTATGGAAGACGAGGATAACCTCTCCAAATCGTCTCAGAAAATTGTAAAAACCCGTCAACAAGAGGAGGCTGAAGCATGATTGTGCCAATGAAAAAATATGCTTTCCTGGTTTATCACAAGGATTACTTGGATTTCCTAAGCGAACTTCAGGAACTAGGCGTATTGCATGTGATTGAAAAAAAAACGGGAGAGATTGAAGATGTAGCTTTAAGAGAAAAATTCTCACAAATACAGCAATACAATCAGCTTGTATCATTTCTACAAAAACGACAAATTGAACCAGCCAAGGAACTAAAAGAGTTGGATGGTTTAAAAATTTTCAAGGAAATTAAAGAACTTCAAATTCAAAAAGATCAATACCTGCAGCAGCTTACAACACTCAAAAAGGAACAATCTTTGCTCGAGCCATGGGGCGATTTTTCATGGTCGACCATTGACAACCTTCAAAAAGCTGGAATTAAAGCCCGATTCTTAAGTTGTTCTGCCCGGAAGTTTTCTGATGCTTGGCAAAATAGTTTTTATGTTGAAGCCATTAACGAAATAAAAGGACAAATCTATTTTGTGCTTTTTGAAAAAATCAATGAAAAAACCGAGATCGATGCAGAGGAAATAACACTGCCGCGACGAAAATTAAGTGATGTTTTAGAGCAGATCAATGAAACAAACACCAAGCTCGAAAATACAGAGACACTTTTTGATAACTATGCCGCAACTGCCATCGAAGCGCTTATAAAAACAAAAAACAAATTTACAGGCGAAGTCACTTTCGACAAAGTTGTTTTGAACACTCAAAAAGAAGCCGATGATAAATTGATGATTCTCGAAGGTTGGGTTCCTAATGATAAAGCAGAAGTCCTGGTCGCCTACCTCGAAAAGAAATCGGTTTATTACAATATGTATGAACCTTCAAAGGAAGATTCGATACCGATTAAATTAAAAAATAACTGGTTTAGCCGATTGTTTGAACCCATTGGAGAATTATACTCTCTACCCCAGTATAACGAACTTGATTTAACGCCATTCTTTGCTCCGTTTTTCATGTTGTTTTTCGGTTTTTGTCTTGGCGATATTGGTTATGGACTGCTTATACTTCTAGCCGCATTTTATTACAAGCCAAAGGTAAAACCCAAAATCCGACCTATACTTACTTTAGGACAGTTTTTGGGAATATCAACCATTCTTATGGGCTTAGTGAGCGGTACATTCTTTGGAATAAACCTGCTTGAAACCAATTTTCTCTTTTTCCCATCGCTTCGGTTTATGATGTTGGATAGCAATGAATTAATGACACTTGCGCTCATAATTGGAGGCATTCAAATCATATTTGGTATTTGTATAAAAGCAGTAAGAATAATTCTTTTCGAAGGATTTAGAGCCAGCTTAGCTACTCTTGGATGGATTGTAGTAATTGCAGGATGCGCTGCTGTATATTTTCTGTCTGATTTTGGTTACATCGCAAAAGAGAGTTCCAAGAATTTATATCTGATAATTGGCGTGATTGGTGGAGTACCCATCTTATTTCTGAATAGTCCGGGTAAAAATATCTTTCTCAACTTCGGGTTAGGCTTATGGGATAGTTATGGTATGCTTTCTGGTTTATTGGGCGACTTACTTTCCTACATTCGTTTGTTTGCCCTGGGTATTTCAAGTGCCGTTTTAGGTTTGGTGTTTAATCAAATAGCAGTTGGATTAAGCGGAGATATTCCAGTAGTAAGCCACATAATTATGATATTGATACTTCTATTTGGGCATACTCTAAACCTTGGCCTTTCGGCATTAGGTTCGTTTGTTCACCCAATGCGTTTAACATTTGTAGAATTTTATAAAAACTCCGGTTTTTCCGGTGGCGGATTAAAATATAAACCTTTCATTAAATAAGAATTTAAATTAATAAACACTAAAAATAAAAATTATGGAACCTATTATTTTGGCCTATATCGGAATTGGATTGATGGTAGGCTTAGCAGGCGTTGGCAGCGCATATGGATGTACAATTGCCGGTAATGCCACTATCGGAGCTTTAAAGAAAACTCCCGAAGCCTTTGGTAATTTTCTTGCCCTATCGGCCATGCCTGGTACACAAGGTATTTATGGCTTTGTTGGCTTTTTCGTTTTACAAGGTCGGTTGGTTGCTGAAATGAGCTGGTGGCATGCTGCAGCAATTTTTGGAGCCGGAATTGCTTTGGGTTTGGCTGGTTTATTATCTGCTATCAGACAAGGTCAGGTTTGTGCCAATGGCATTGCAGCCATCGGATCGGGTCATAATGTTTTTGGTAATACCTTAATTATGGCTGCTTTTCCTGAATTGTATGCCATTCTTGCATTGTTGGTAACTATACTTATTAATGGCACATTAGGTTAATAGTTCTTTAGATATATAAAAAAGTCTCTGGTTATGCTACCAGAGACTTTTTTGTTTTAGCACGAAAAAGCAAGCACGCTTATAAGTTTTTCATTCATTGAAACAAAATTTTATAAATTGCCCTAATTCCTTAAGGGTTAAGAATGGATATTATATTGCTATTTCTTGCGACAATTCTAATAATCGCTGGCTTCATGGGGTGTTTTTTACCGGTATTGCCTGGTCTGCCTTTAAGCTTGGCAGGCATGCTTCTCTTGCATTCTTCGCGCTTTGCCCAATTCGAAATCTGGGTTATTCTGGTATTGGCTTTCCTTACAATAGTTATACAGATACTCGATTACATAGTCCCTATCTGGGGCACCAAAAAATTCGGTGGCAGTCGCTTGGGGGCCTGGGGAAGCATTTTAGGTTTAATTGCAGGAATGTTCTTTTTACCTGCCATAGGTCCGTTTGGAATTATTACCATCTTGGCTGGCCCATTTTTTGGAGCTTGGCTGGGTGAGCTCATTGCCGGACAAACAAATAAAACAGCCATTAGGGCAGCTTTTGGCTCCTTTGTGGGGTTTATTGCCGGAACCTTTATGAAGATAGCCCTGGCGTCGGTTATCACCATTTTATGCGTTAAAAATGTAGTTTCTAATTCCTTTTAAAATGAAAGTATTTACACTTCTATTGATTTTATTCCTGGGATTTAAAACTCTAACAGCCCAGTCTATTTATGCCGAAACAGACTATAATACTTACAGAAATCATCCTGCCTTTCAAAAAACAATCGACCCTAAGAATTTTGATATTGCCCTGCTTAATGCGAGTATATTCTTTGCCACCAATGCAATACGGGCTAAAAATGGACTCTCTATTCTGTCGTACCATGCTGCATTGGAAGAAGCTGCCGGCATCCATTCGCAAGACATGGCTAAAGACAACTTTTTCAGTCATACCAACCCCAAAAACAAGAAACACCGCGAAGCAGATGACAGAGCGATTGTGGCCGGAATTGCCAATCCGCATTTGGCAGAAAACATTATCGAGGGATTTATTCTGCAATATCGGTCGAATATGCAAGTAATACCAGTTGAACCTGGGGTATTTCGCAACCCGGAAATAAACCAACTTCTCGCGGCACATACTTACCTGAGTCTATCCGATGCATTGCTGGAAGGCTGGATGAACTCGCAGGGGCACCGCGAAAATATTTTGTCGGACAAAGCATTGGAACTGGGCTGCGGCGTTGCGCTTTACTACATGGATGATTTTAACCACATGCCCGCAGTAAAAGCAACACAGAATTTTCAATGGTTCGAAAAGATAGAACTTGCAATTCCCTAAAACAAGAGTAAATACTATTCTGGTTCTGCCATCACCCATTCCGTGCGATTACGGTATTCCAGTGTATCAACTAGCTCAAACCCAAGTTTCGAATAAAAATTTACCAGACCATAGTCGTCGATAGCCAACCATAATTTTTTTCCCTCAAGGTTCTGCCGAACCTCTTGCACCCATTTTGAGCCAAGACCTTCGTTTCTTCGTTGTTCACATACAAACAGAAATCCGATATACAGGTATCCCTTCTGAAACCATTTCTGCGCATGGTTGCCATAATACAAAGTGTCGGGCGACAGAGTCGAAAACACAATGCCACCTGCTACGATCTGGTTGTGCTCCTCGAGCACAAAAATTTGGGAGCTGGCCTGGTATTTATTCCAATAAGGTTCAATTTCCAGAGCCCAGTCGGAGGGCAGAAACTGAAAAAAGAAGGCAGAATTAGTAGTGTATTCTTTTAAAACAAGCATAGTTTACAATAAATTCCAGGCCCATAACCTGTCGGAGTCTTCGCTCCAGCGGTCGCCAATGTCAGTGCGGTAATAGCTGTTGTTAATCAGCAGGTTGCTTACACGGCTATACATTACACGCTGTGCCTCTTTCATTGTAAGCCCTGTGCCAGAAACCAGCACTGCAATACCGGTGCATCCGGTAATAAGCCATTCGCCATTAACCATTTTTAAATGCATGGGGTGAATACCCTCTTTCATTTCCTTTTTAAAGACCACCACCGCATCTTTCGAGAAAGTATTGAACGTGCGATTGTCTTCGTATGGAAAAGGAGGAACCACGTTATACACCCCTATTTGAAAGCCCTTTTTGGTTTGAATGCGAAAATTCTCCCCACGGGCAATTTTATACAACATGTATCCGATTGGCTCTGTTATTCCGGCACGTTGTATTTGTATTTGGGGAAAGCCAAAACGGGAAGTAAATTCCAAAGGATATATTCCATTGCCATTCACAATGTTATTGATATCGATATGGCCCACAAAATTGTCCTGAGCCAACCTATGTTCCAACTTCCCGAGTGTAGCATCGAAAATAGGACTTTCGTCGGTCCAGAACATGCTGGTGCCCATTTCGCCTGTAGAAACGCCCAACTCACGTGGAAAGAGTTTTTTATGCTCAAAAGTGATGTTGTAGGGTTTAATAAACTCCTTTCCATTGAAAAAGGCTGATACAGCCACTTCCACTCCAGTTACCTTTCGTTGTAATTGAAAAACTCCAAGATCCTTGCCCCATGATTTCTGGTACGCTCTCAGCATTCGGATAATGTCACCTCCATCATCTTCCTGGCCAACATACAAAAGCTGCTTGTAGTCCTGCATTTCGCCGCATGGTTTAATGACATATTGCTTCGGATGCTTTTCTACGTAGGCAATGGCATCGTCGGTATGGCTAAATTCCTTATAGTTGAGAATCTTAACCTTGTGTTTTCTTAATTCGTTTTGACCAAAATTCCTGTCAAGTTCGAGCAAATCCGAATATTCGGTGCCGCCGATAACCAGTTTTCCGGCATCGCGCAATTCGGTTGCAATTTTGCCATATCCCGTATAGTCAAACACAATCACATCAGCCCAGTCGACATGCGAAAGCCACTTTCGGCATTTTGGTACAAATCCATCGCCAATTTCGCGTGATGATTTGTCTTCCACACACATTTTTACACTGTTCCCCTCCTTTTGAATTGCATAGGCGAGATCGAGGGTTTCGCCCCATTTGGATACCATGAGAAATTTTAATTTTTTCTCACTGCTTCTAACCATAGCTGCTTGCGAAGTATTTTGTAAAGAAAATGAGCGCAAATATATTTAAAATTGTAGCACTTCGATAGAACGAAGCAATAATATTTTCAATTGATTATGAACCATTCGAGAAACGACTGAGAACAAGCGCACCAATCAGAGAACATTAATGAAAACAGAGTCAGACAAACAGAAACTACATCCTGACATTAATTGAGAAATCTTAAAAATGGAAAGCAAACATTTCAAACAAAATGCGAATTTACAAGCTGATTGTTTGTTATCATCCACAGCCTATAAAAAAGATTCCCGCGTTAAGATGCGCTTAAATTGGAGAGAACCAAACAAAATTAATTGGGAGTTAAAGAGCCATTTCCCTTACTTTGTTGGTATGTGCCCTTAATACCCGTAAATTTCGGCCTGCAACGGTTTTACCATCGAGGGTTTTTATGGCCTCCATTGCTTCTTTTTTGTTGGCCATATCCAAAAAGCAAAAGCCTTTGGATTTACCAGTTTTCTTGTCGCGGATGAGTTTAATTGCATCCACTTTTCCGAGTACCTCGAAAATGCGTTTTACATCTTCTTCGCCCATTGAATAATTGATGTTGCCCACATAAATTGTCATAATGCCGAAAAATTGAAATGTTACCAAGCTATACAAGTTCATGACTGTCCACTTAAAATAAGCTGAGTGACAGTTGTTTATAATCAAGTTCTTTGACATCATTGTAATCTATATTTGTAAATAGCTCTTTTACAGGAGTTTTGTCCAGTAGAGAGATTCCTAAAACTTGTAATATTTCGTAGGTTGAACGGTCTATTTTGAGATCATTGCCTACAATTGCAATCAAACAATATGTGATGATTGCGGTATAAATTTGGATACGGACAGCATTTTCAGAGTTACCCCAAAAGGATTTTAGCTTAAGATGCTGTTTTATCCATTTGAAAAATAGTTCTACCTGCCAACGATTCTTGTAAAGAAGTGCGATTTCCTGAGCGGTAAGCGTCATATTGTTGGTTAGGAATACAAAGGTGCGATTCATTTCGCTATCGTAGTATTTCACTTTTCGCAATTTAGCAGGGTAATCTTTTGAGACATAAAACCCTGTCAGTTTACCAATTTGGTCGCTTTGCACCCCGGTGGTCTTGTCAATCTTTTGAGAATAAATTCTTTTAAATTGAAGGTTTGACTTTGCACGGACTACGAAAAAGGCAGAAAGCAGCGTTATCTTATATAACCGGCTGTAGTCGACATAACCACGGTCGAAAATGTAGTATGCACCACCCTCATAAGGAATATAATCCATAACATTGACATCGTTTACCGTTGCAGCAGTAATATGAATGAAGGCCGGAATTTGAGTAGTGATATCGTAGAGTGTATGCAGTTTGATACCTCCTTTTGCTTTGCGGAATTTCGCCCACCAAAACACATTTAAACATAAATCAATGGTGGAAGAATCAAAGGCATAAACTTTTCCTTTAATTTCAAAATTTTCATTCTTGCGTTTATTTCGGGCGACATCAATAAGATAATACGCAAATTCTTCAAATACCTTGCTGTTTCGATTTTCATTGGCTTTTGAAAGATTACTGCGGGTAACACTTTTCCCAAAACCCAAATGGTAGGTTTTCCTGCTATGGGCTTCAATAGCAACAATCAAATCCCTGAGGCTATCTCGATTGGTAAGTTGCCCAAAGATCATGCATAACATTTGATTCCAGCAACTGAAATGACGAACATTTTTATCTGCGGAAAAACGATCTACAATACAATCGAAAACTCTCTTAGGCAGAAACTCTATAATCTGTGCAAAAACATACTTACCTTGATTCATGAAATAACATTTTCACGAATTAAGTATTTCAAATCGACACGTAACAAAAAAGTCCTGAAATATAGATTCTACAACGATTTCAAAGAACGTATTTTAATTTATAGTGGACACTAATGATACAAGTTAATAAAAAAAACCCGGAAAGGGAAACTTTCCGGGCATAAATTATAGCAAGGTCAATGAATTATACCGTTCAGGCAAGAGTAGCCACCATTACAGCCTTGATGGTGTGCATGCGGTTTTCGGCCTGGTCAAACACAATTGAATGTTTCGATTCGAATACCTCATCGTTTACTTCCATGGCATCCAATCCATATTTCTGAAAGATCTCTTCGCCAATTTTTGTTTCGCGGTTATGGTAGGCTGGCAAGCAATGCAAAAATTTCACTTTGGGGTTACCTGTGGCTTTGATAACCTCGTTGTTCACTTGGTAAGGTTTTAATAGTTTGATGCGTTCATCCCAAACAGATGCAGGCTCTCCCATGGATACCCACACATCGGTATAAAGGAAATCGGCATCTTTAACGGCTTCTTTCACATTGTCTGTTATGGTAATTTTAGCCCCTGTTTCTTTGGCAATTTCACGGCATGTATTCACCAGCTTTTCGTCGGGTTGGCATTGTTTGGAAGCTGCTGCACGGAAATCGATTCCCATTTTTGCACATCCAACCATTAAGGAGTTACCCATGTTGTTGCGTGCATCGCCCAGGTAGCAAAATTTCAATTGATTCAGGGGTTTATCGCTATGCTCCATCATGGTAAGCATATCGGCAAGAATCTGGGTAGGATGAAACTCGTCGGTAAGTCCGTTCCAGACAGGAACACCGGCATAAGCAGCCAATTCTTCCACAATGGACTGACCAAATCCGCGGTACTCAATCCCATCGTACATGCGCCCAAGCACACGTGCAGTGTCTTTCATCGATTCTTTATGCCCGATTTGCGAGCCCGAAGGTCCCAGATAGGTTACATGGGCTCCCTGATCGAATGCTGCTACCTCAAAAGCGCAACGGGTGCGGGTCGAAGTTTTTTCAAAAATCAATGCAATGTTTTTACCTTTAAGCATCGGCTGTTCGGTGCCTGCATACTTGGCTTGTTTTAAGCTGGATGAAAGATCCAATAAAAACTTAATTTCGGTAGGAGTAAAATCCAACAATTTAAGAAAATGTCGATTTTTCAGATTTACTGGCATGATAAAATATTTTAAGATGTGTGTATGTATACCGCAAAAGTATACAAATTACTGAAGCAATTTTATGAAATTAGTCTGCTGAAGAGCCCGGACGATGAAAGTATTATGCTACTTTGAAAGAAGTATATAAATAGGTTAGTAAAGAAAAAAGAGCTATCGGTCAAATAGCACGAACAACTCATGGCAAACTAAGTATATTCAACCAGGCCTAACAAAGATTATAATGCACAAAAAAAACTATTCTCTTTTTCTTCTTGTTCTGTTGGTTGGTTTGATGGCTGGTTGCAAGCATGAAGAGCACAAGGGTACTCATAAGGCAGGTAGATTGGAATACCGTATTACTTACCTCAATGCAGACCAGGGAAATTTCGATCCTTCGCTCCTGCCCCGAAAAATGATCCTTGAGTTTAATAAAGAATTTTCTACAAACACCATAGATGGCTTTATGGGTATGTTCCGCTTAAGCAACCTCACCTATTTTAATAAGCGAAAAAGTACTACCTATCTTAAAGTGCTTGACAAAAACTATGTGTTTACAGGCAACCGCAACGAATTGATGTGTTGCTTTGATATCTTCGAAAACCTGAAAATTGAAAAAGACACCACACAATTGCTTATTGCAGGCCTACAATCGCAGCATGCCAAGGTATTTATTCCTACCACCAACGAAACTTTCGATATTTTTTATACCTACGACATTGCCCTAGAGCATCCGAATGTTACAAACCCCTATCTTGATATAGATGGAGTTCTTACCGATTTTGTACTTTACATGGGGCCTTATAAGATGCGTTTTGTAGCCGAAAAATTTATTCCTGGCAAGGAACCTAAAGAGGATCTTCGGATTCCTGAATCGGCCGTGGAACTTACACGCGAAGAAATGATATTTGCCCTCGACCGCCTGATGCAGTAGTATCTCTGTTAAATGCCAATCTAGTCAGAAACTCTTTCTTTCTAAGCATCGCCTATTTTTTCTATTCGATGTTGCTATTTATCGCAAATTGTTAAATAATAATTCGTTCAATAACCTGTTATAACCATGTGGCATATTAACTTTGCCCACTAATATTGTGCAAAGCTTCTCATGGCAAAAGACAAAAAAACTTCCGAGGCTGCGGTCAAAAAAGAAAAGAAATCATTTCTGGCCGATGACAGGTTTAGAATAATCATGGGTATTTTATTACTCGCTTTTTCAGTAATCATAACCCTTTCGGTGCTTTCTTACATATTCACATGGAAGTACGATCAAAGTATAGCATGGTCTCCTGAATGGAATGAGGCTGCCTTTACTGCTAAAAACTGGATAGGAAAAATGGGTGCCGGCATCGCCAGCTTGTTGGTTGACCGTTGGTTTGGACTAGCATCCTTGTCCATACCTTTTATCGTTTTCTTGCTTGGATGTAAATTTCTCCGGATTAAAATTCTTCCATTTGGCAAATCTATGTTCGTTGCCAGCCTCTCCACGATTCTGGTCTCCTTGTGGCTGGGTTTACTCACATTAAACACTCCATTGCTTGGTAGTGGCCTTGGAGGACGTCACGGACATTTTGTGGCACTCTACCTGAAAGGCCTGGCCGGCATTATAGGGGCCGTAATAATATTGCTGGCCAGCACATTGGTTTTCCTTTATTTCTTCTGGCCCAGACTATATAACCTTACAGTGGTTATAGCTAAAATGCTTGTTCAACTTTTAAAAGGTAAAAAACCAAGTACAAATAATGATCTAAACGACCCTGAGTTTGAGACTGAAATAAAAACAGAAGCCATTAATGACCTGGTATTTGAAACTGAATTCAAGCAAAATGAAAATAATACACTGCTACAGGACAGGTTCGAAATAAAAAACACGGAGGACGTGGAGGAGGAGGATGAAGATCCGATGAATCCATACCTGGAAGAAGAAATCCATTTTCAGGACCCTCTTGCTGGAGAAAATGAACAGCCAGAAACCGAAGTTCTTCAGTCCGGCGAAACAGCAGAGTCGCATAAGGCATGGAAAAAATTCCCGTTGGAGGATTACGACCCTACGCTTGAATTATCTTCCTTCAAATTACCACCCATTGATTTGTTGGAAAAACACGATGCTGCCAACGCCAGTGTAACCAACGAAGAGCTTATCAGCAATAAGAATAAAATTGTTGAAACCCTCGGGCATTATAAAATCAGTATCGACAAAATTAAAGCCACCATTGGCCCTACGGTAACCCTCTACGAGATTGTTCCGGCACCGGGTGTACGTATTTCAAAGATAAAAAATCTCGAAGACGATATAGCACTCAACCTTTCGGCACTTGGTATACGGATTATTGCACCCATACCCGGGAAGGGTACGATAGGTATTGAGGTGCCTAACCAGCAACCCGAGGTTGTTTCGATGCGTTCGCTGATTACCTCCCGTAAGTTTCAGGAATCGAAATTCGAACTCGGCATTGCCCTTGGAAAAACCATATCGAACGAAACCTATGTATTCGACCTGGCTAAAATGCCTCACCTGCTGGTAGCAGGAGCTACAGGACAGGGAAAATCGGTAGGATTAAATGTGATCCTGGCATCGCTACTCTATCGCAAACACCCCAGCCAGCTGAAATTTGTTCTGGTTGATCCGAAAAAAGTAGAGCTTACCTTGTACCAGAGCCTCGAGAAACACTACCTGGCAAAATTACCTGAAGCAGGCGAAGCAATTATTACCGATACACAAAAAGTAATTCATACGCTTAACTCCCTGTGTATTGAAATGGATGAGCGCTATAACCTGCTCAAGAAAGCCCAGGTGCGCAACATCAAAGAGTACAACCAGAAGTTCATAAAAAGAGGACTGAACCCCGAAAACGGGCATAAATACCTGCCCTACATTGTGGTAATTATCGATGAGTTTGCCGACCTGATTATGACAGCCGGGCGCGAAGTGGAAACTCCATTGGCCCGATTGGCGCAGCTGGCTCGTGCCATCGGAATTCACCTTGTCATCGCTACTCAACGCCCCACTACCAATATTATTACAGGTGTGATTAAAGCGAACTTTCCGGCTCGCATTGCCTTTAGGGTTACATCCATGATTGATTCGCGCACCATTCTGGATAGTCCGGGAGCCAACCAACTCATTGGCCGGGGCGATTTACTCTTTGCGCCGGGCAGCGAACTGATTCGCCTCCAGTGTGCTTTTATTGATATACCAGAACTGGAGCGGATTACCAAATACATCAGCGAACAGCAAAGTTACCCTACAGCCTTTTACCTGCCCGAATACATCGACGAAAATGCCCCAGATATTCTGGATGTGGATTTGTCGAAACGCGATGCACTCTTCGACGAAGCAGCCCGATTGGTTGTGGCACATCAACAAGGCTCCACCTCACTCATACAAAGAAAATTTTCGATTGGATACAACCGTGCAGGACGCATTGTGGACCAACTAGAAGCGGCTGGAGTAGTAGGTCCGTTTGAAGGCAGCAAAGCTCGGCAAGTGCTATTTCCGGATACTTACTCTTTGGAACAATATTTGAAAAGTTTGAACTAAAACAAATCCTTGTTTTCTGAAAAATCCAAACAATATGAAAGCTCAAATAACTTACATAATTGCCCTCATTGTTCCTGTTTTAGTTAGCGGTCAGCAAGACCCGGAAGCGAAAAAGATTCTTGACCGGGTAAGCGAGAAGATGAAAACCTACCAGACCATCGAGGCAGATTTTGAGCTTGTAATTGACAACCGCATGGATAACCTTCATTCCAAAACCTCTGGAAGCATTGAGATTAAGGGAGAAAAGTATATTCTGCAATCGATGGGCACCTCAGTGTATTTCGATGGAAAGACCATGTGGAGCTATATGACCGATATCAACGAAGTAACCATTACACAACCAGGAAAAGGAGAAGGCGATTTTGTCGATAACCCGGCACTTATTTTCTCGTTTTATGACAAAAACTTCAAATACCAGCTCATAGGCGAAGCCAAAGTAGACAATTACTGGGCCTACGAAATAGATTTATACCCTGTGGATCTCAATCAGCCCTATTCGCGCTTTAAACTCTTTATCAGAAAAGACACCGACGCCATTTACATGATGAAGGCTATAAGCAAAGATGCCATCGACTACACTATTTTTATTCTGAATACGCGCTACGATAAACCTATGGACGACAGCCGCTTCACTTTCAAACCTGAAAATTATCCAAAAATTGAAGTAGTTGATCTGAGGTTTTAGTTCATGCATCGATGAGAAACCCAGGCCTTGAAAGAAACTAAAATATCAGGCTTAGTATTTATGTTTTTTTCTTTTTCAAATTCCTACCTTTGCGCGCTGAATTAAAAAACGCGTAAATGATTTCTGTTGATAGTCTAGGCCTTGAGATAGGCGGAACAAGCCTTTTTAAAGACATTTCGTTTGTAATAAATGTCAACGAACGAATTGCCCTTATGGGAAAAAATGGGGCCGGAAAATCGACCTTGCTCAAGATTATTGCTGGCGAAAAAAAACCTTCATACGGCAGGGTTTCAGCACCAAAAGACGCCGTTATTGCCTATCTGCCCCAACATCTTATTACCGATAATTCACGCACCTTATTCGAAGAGGCAAGCCAAGCATTTGCTACAATTCTTGAGTTGCAAAAAGAAATCGATAACCTCAACCACCAGCTCACGGTTCGTACCGACTATGAATCGGAGAGCTATTATGCACTCATCGAGGAGGTGTCGAACCTCAGTGAAAAGCTTTATAGCTTTGGCGATCTGAATTTCGATTCCGAAATAGAAAAAATATTACTGGGATTGGGCTTTGAAAGAAGTGATTTTAACAGGCCTACCAACGAATTCAGTGGTGGCTGGCGGATGCGAATTGAACTTGCAAAAATATTGCTGCGTAAACCCGATCTGATTCTTTTAGACGAACCAACCAACCACCTCGACATTGAATCGGTTCAATGGCTTGAAGAGTTTCTGGTTAACAGTGCCAAGGCGGTGATGGTCATTTCGCACGACCGCGCCTTTGTCGATCGTATCACTACCCGTACCATTGAAGTAACCATGGGACGCATTTACGATTACAAAGTGAACTATTCGAAATACCTTGTGCTGAGACAAGAGCGCCGCGAACAGCAACAAAAGGTTTATGATGAGCAACAAAAAATGATTGCCGAGAACCAGGAGTTTATCGAAAGGTTCAAGGGAACCTACTCCAAAACCAACCAGGTACAATCGCGTGTGCGCATGCTGGAGAAACTTGAATTAGTGGAAGTTGACGAAGTAGACAGTTCGCATCTCAAGCTAAGGTTTCCGCCAGCTCCCCGTTCAGGAAACTATCCGGTAATAGCAGAAAACGTTTCGAAGAGTTACAAAGATCATGTGGTCTTTTCTAATGCTGGCTTTACCCTCGAACGCGGTGACAAAGTTGCTTTTGTTGGAAAAAATGGCGAAGGGAAATCTACCCTCGTAAAAGCCATCATGGGAGAAATAGAACATGGTGGAAAAGTAAGCCTGGGTCATAACACACATATAGGCTATTTTGCACAAAACGAAGCTTCGCTGCTCAACGAATCATTAACAGTTTTTGAAACCATCGACGACATTGCCAAAGGTGATATACGCTCCAGAATAAAAGACCTATTGGGAGCCTTTATGTTCAGTGGCGAAGACATTGACAAAAAAGTAAAAGTGCTATCGGGAGGGGAGCGTACAAGGCTTGCCATGATAAAATTACTGCTCGAACCCTACAATCTTCTAATACTTGATGAGCCTACCAACCACCTCGACATACGAAGCAAGGATATATTGAAACAAGCCCTGATGAATTATGAGGGAACCCTTATTCTGGTTTCGCACGACCGCGATTTTCTGAATGGCCTGGTTACGAAAGTTTTCGAATTTGGGAATAAGCGCGTAAAAGAACACCTTGAGAGTATTGCAGATTTTCTGGCACGGAAAAAAATGGAACACTTAAACGAACTGGAGAAGAAGAATTGAGGCACCGTCCAATACTCGCAAATGATGCAATTTAAAGGTTAATTGTTTATTGTTTTTTAGTCCAACCATTAGAACTAAGTTATTAATTGTGGATAAAATACCAATTACAGCCCTAGTTTGTAAATTCAAATTCTGCTCTAGAATTAACACCAGTTAAATATGGTGGGGTTGACAGATAATTTATTATTCATTTACCATATAAATTCAGATTATTCATTTCGGATAAGCAATTCGTGCATGATAAATATTCTGAAGACGGAGCTTAAATACCTCTTTCACCTTTTTAATTTCTTTGAAAGTAATGTCCGCATCTTCAAACTGGCCATCGGCCATTTGCTGATTTATTAGCCTTTCCACCAGCTCATCGATACTATCAACGCTATAGTTTTCAAGGCTGCGCGAAGCTGCTTCTACTGTATCGGCCATCATCAGAACGGCAGTTTCTTTGGTAAGTGGCCGAGGCCCCGGATACTGAAAATCTTTTTTATCGACCTCTTCGTCCGGATGTTCATTCTGATAGGTCTTGTAAAAATACTTGGCCGTAGAAGTACCATGGTGCATCAGAATAAAATCTATTATTGGTTTCGGTATTTTGTGCTTTATTGCCATCTCTTCTCCGAGCTTCACATGGTTTATAATTATGCGCGCGCTATCCTTAATGTCTTTATCCTGATGGGGATTTGGACCCCCGACCTGATTTTCTATAAAATAAGAGGAGTCTATCATCTTTCCAATATCGTGGTAGAGTGCACCCGTGCGCACCAGCAAAGGACTTCCTCCGATATGCCTAATTGCCTCCTCCGACAGGTTGGCCACCTGCATGCTGTGCTGAAAGGTGGCTGGGGCATTTTCTGCAAGCTTTCGTAACAAGGGCTGATTGGTATCTGAAAGTTCCATCAGGGTGGTATCAGACAAAAAACCAAATGTTTTTTCGAAAATATAAATCAAAAGAAACGACAAGAGGGTAAAAACTCCGTTCAATCCAAAATAGCCAAAGTTACTGGTATCGATTTGAGAAAGGCTTCCCTCTTTCACCACAGAAATACCAAAATAGGTAATCGAATACGCCAGAAATACGAACAAGGCCGACAGGAAAAACCGCGAACGATGGTAAAAGTTGGTAAGACTAAACAAGGCAATCATCCCTGCAATGATATTCAGAAATACAAAGTCGTAGCTATTAAATGCCATAAAACCGGCAAGCAATACAGTAATAATGTGAATGAACAAACCTACCCTTTCGTCGAAAAATGTTCGGATAATAATAGGCAAAATGGTAAAGGGCACTACATAGAAATACTTCTTATCGAAGCCCGAAACCATGGTAGCCACAAAAATCATCAACACCATTAAAAAAAGTATGAAGCTTGTTTTTGTAAGGTTCTGAAGCACCTCCTTTCTGAAACTAAGCAAGAAAAGGTATACCACCAGAAAAGAAATTAGAGTAAGGACAATTCTGCCACCCCAGGCAAGAATATCGTTTACATTTCCTTGCTGGTTTTCGAATTCATATTTGTACGATTCGATTACCTGATTTACTTCCGGGCTTACAATTATGCCACGCGAAATAAGTAATTCCCCCTCTTGTATATACCCTTTGGTGAGCGATAATTCCTTGAGCTTTTCATTGAGCTCCATTTCGGTACGTTTTTTATCCAACAAAAGATTTTCCTGAAGGTAGGCTCCCAGATCGAGGCTATTAAAGAATGAGGCAAACCAGCTTGCCAAAGGTCGGGTATCTTTCTTGTAGGCGGCAGTAAGTTCCTTTCGAAGGAGCTCATAGGCCTCTTTGGAAGTATAAAGCTGATCGATGTTTACCTGTTCAGATAATTGGCCCCTCACCAGGTTGATAATACCTGCATCGTTAAACTGAAATTCAGTGGGCTCGGGTAAGCGTATTATCCCCTTTTGATAGAATTGTTCCAACCTCGAAACCAGAAACTGACTATAGTACTTTTGTAAATTACGCTGGTTTTGATATTTCGCACTTGTGGCGTAACTGGCTGCGTCACTTATATTAAATTCCTGTATGCAGAAGCTTATCCATTTTTTATTGAAATCTGTATAGAACTCGTCCAATTTTTCAAACCAAATCGCTGTGTCGTAAACAAAATAGGGAATCAACATATGGCTCACCGAATCGCGTTCGCGAAGCAATTCTGCTGTTGTTTTTTGAATGGAGAAACCAAACTGTGCTGTTAAATCTTCGTTCACCCATGGGCTACCTTTGGAATAATCATAGGCAAAACGACGTTCGCGGGGCAACATAAGCACTACCAGAACCGCGGCAAGCAGAAAGGCCAATAGGGTAAGTAATGGCCTTAAATGGAGCTTTGCTTTATTTATCAGATTAGCCATAATTGAGCAGTTAAGTAGCCAAATTAGCAAAATCTGAACAATTTATTGTCATGCAATGCCACACAGCTCAACAAATTTGTATCATTTATCCAAATCATCAATTAATTTTAAATGATTAGCCGCTATTATGCCAGTTACAAACTTATTTAAGTTTTGCCCACACTCACCCCTCTTTCACCTATAGGGGATGACCCTCGCTCACTGTTTACAGGTGGGAGGTAAAAAGTGCATGAAAGCAAAAAAAGAACAAACGCGTGATATTAATACTAGCTTTATCTATCTTACTGGTATGATAATGCCATTTTATTTTTGAATGATAATGCAAACCTTACTACTTTTAAACTCTGTCTAGAACACTTTTTATGAATGCACTTGTTTGCCCGCAAAGCTATTTGCCCATACGAAAAGAACCCTCACACCGCTCGGAGCAGTTAAGCCAGATGCTATTTGGAGAAACAGCAAAAGAAATTGAAAAATCGGGCGACTGGGTTCTGGTTCGAATGGATTTTGATGGATACGAAGGCTGGGTTGAACGTAAAACAATCCGCACGCTTAGCCACATCAACAGCAATGCTCCGGTTATTAAGGCTTTCTCGCGGCTGGTTGAACTTGAGGGTAATAGTATTTGGCTTTCGGTAGGCAGCGAACTATTACCAGAATTAATTGACTCAAAAACCCATACACTTATTACCATAAACGAAGAACTATTGGATGCCAAAGTTGTAGATCTGGCACTCCAGTTTATCGGAACACCCTATTTATGGGGCGGAAGAAGTTTCATGGGCATAGATTGTTCGGGTTTTACACAAGTTGTTTACAAAGCCATGGGAATCAAAATTCCGCGTGATGCTGCTCAGCAGGTATCCTGTGGAACTACAATTTCATTTCAGACCGAATCACAGGCAGGCGACCTTGCCTTTTTTGATAACCCTGAAGGTAAGATAACTCACGTAGGTATTGTGATTGAACCCGGAATTATCATTCATGCCTCAGGTTCTGTGCGCATAGACAAGCTCGACCAACAAGGCATCTTTCATACCCAAAGCAAACAATATACGCATCAACTCAGAATTATTAAACGGCTTGTATAAGTTGAAAGGAAAAAGTAAAAACTACAAAAGGCAAAAGGCTCAGCAGTATGCCCAGTAAGGGAATTTTGGAAAGCCAGCATTACAGAACTGTAGAAAGTTGAATGCTTGCAAGTAGCTGAAGCAAATCAACGCTTACTTTGTAATCTGTTTACTTTCTTGCATTAATTAGTCGTCCCTTAAAAAGTCACTTTTTACGCTAAAGGATATTTTGAGATCAAAATAATATCAAAAGTTCTTTGAAAAATTGTTTCAATATATTGGCATAAAATATTCTTTAGATCTGCTTTAATTCTTAAGAGCATTTTCTTCAGATTAAAAGCAGTTCCTGCCATTATTGTGTTGACTTTGTCACCTAATTCACCCTTAAGGTAGTTGCGGATCATACGATGATCATGTTTCAAGTGGCCTATTACGGGTTCTATTCCGGCTCTGCTTCTAAAACGTTTTCTGGCCTGTTGTTTCTGATATTTTGTGGCAGAAGAAGGTAAATGTTTTGGAGTATGTATTTGTGTGTCTGCAACATATTTCCTTCCCCGATAACCCCTGTCAACAATGGCTACTTTTGGGCTATAAGCAGCAACCCGTTGAATTTGTGCTAATTGTGGATCCAGGGTATCTCCATCGTAAATGTTTTCATTAAATGCCAGGGCTCCAACTATTATCCCACTCTTACGGGTTTTTACAATACTACTTTTATTTCCGAATTCGTAAGGTTTTGCTTCCTTTCCTTTTGCTATGCATTTTACATGAGGTTCATGGATGCTGTATATCTTGTTCTTTGTATCTCTTTGTTGTTGTAGTATTTGTTGAAATAGTTCGAGCCTTGGACCATAAAAATTAAGTTGATCATCAGTCATTTTTCTTTGCAAATCTCGTACAAGCCGACCGGCTATGGTTTTAATCTTCCTGGCGGCTGCCATGGCTTTCTTTTGCGTTTCGGATGAGTTCGAAAACGTTGATCTATCATTAATTGCTTAACTGTGCGTTTATAGGTTTGCCTAAGTGGTATGTCGGCAGTTTTAGCGATTGTATTGCACTTATCTATGATTTTCTTATGCAACTTGGTATCGGTCGGAAAGGTGATATTTTTTTCCTGTACAGTAGTATCAATCAGCACTTCTTTTTCTTTGGCTTCTTTGCCAAATATGTCAATGGATAACTTCAATAATCTTTCGGCTCCTTTTTCACCTATCCGCTTTCTGAAATGCACAAACTCACTGGGATCGAATGGTTTATCAGTCTGAAAATTAGTTTCTCCGGTAAAATATTGCCAATAAGGATTTTCAACCCATCTATCCACAATATTCTCATCACTAAGGTTATAGATGTACTTGAGAAGGACAAGCCCAATCATTCTTCGTAAAGGAACTGAGGGTCGTCCAAATTCCGTGTAATACCCTTTAAAATCATTCGTCACTGATTCCCAATCAATTCTGTCTGCCAAAACGCAGATTTCATGATCCAAATTAATAAACTGTTTCAACGGGGTTCTGAAGATGCTCAATTGAGGATGCCTTTCTGTTTTTGCCACCATTTTGCAAAGCTTTTCAGCAAATTATCAAATTTCTTGCAAATTATATCGCCTTTCTAGGGAAAATTATCAACATAACATGTTAATATACAATAACATAATGTCATTTTAAGGGGTGACTAATTAGTCAGTTTCTTTTGTTGTTCAATGTATATATCATCAGCAAGTTTTTTCAAGGCTTTTAAAGCATTCTTTTTATCCAGAATTTCCAATTGATAAACAGCCATTTCACGCAATTGCAAAAATCTATCCACTTTTTCAATTCCTTTTCTAATCAATTCTGCATTGAGGCTTTCAATGTTTGATAAAACTGCTAACTCATTAATGCTTGCAAAGTCTCTAATATTTAAATCCTTTTTTGCTTGTTCAGGATTTATTTCCCGCCAATCTTTTGCAGTACAATTAAATAATGCAACATTCAATAAATCCGCTTCTTCTGCGTAAATTAACCATTCTTTGTCTTTTGTGTAATTTTTCTCCGGTAAAATGTGTTTCTGAACAGCATCAGTTTGAATATGATAATTTGCTTTACTTAAAAGTCGTTTTACACTCCACTCAAGATTATATTGGTTACTTTCAATCTCTTTATACCTCTGATATTCTTTAATCAGGTAAAGTTTGAAAGTTGGACTGATAGCTGCTCCAAATTCAAATGCGATATCTCGATGTGCGTA
Organism: Bacteroidota bacterium; assembly: GCA_016699695.1. Taxonomy (NCBI): domain Bacteria; kingdom Pseudomonadati; phylum Bacteroidota; species Bacteroidota bacterium. The sequence continues at coordinate 3,209,725 of CP065006.1, read as the reverse complement.
GGTTCCACCATATCGACCCGATTTCGATATTATTCCAATCGCTCCAGTTTTTTCAGCCCATTGTTTTGGACTTAATACAAAAGTAGGTAACCCAGCCTCTATTTTAAAGTGGTCAAATTCGGCAACTTTAAAACTTGGATTATACATTGTTTCCCAAGTTCCAAGAAATTCAATTGTGGTTCGAGTTCTAATCCAGTTTTTAATTACATCTGCTGCTCTATTATCACCATCTTTGGATTTTGCCATATCGGTCAGACAAATGTAATCTTCCTCATCAATTTTAGTTATTGAAATAATTGCGTTTTTTATATCAATCGTACTTATTTTACTCATAATCAAAATATTCCAAAGTGGTCAAATTCGACCACTTTAAATTTTACATTTTTTCAAAGGTACCCTTTCTGATTTTGATTTAAAAAATAATCTACAAATGTCTATAGGGTGTCTCCAGGCATGAAGCACAACTCAGATAAAGAAACTTCTCTATATATACCCTTCTGTAATTAAAAAAAGTTTTATCGCTTTTCCCATCAACCCCTATTAAGCAGTAATAATGCTTAATCCACAATCATTCCGGCACATACAGTATTGTTGGTGGCTTCGTCCACCAATATCAGGCTACCGGTAATGCGGTTTTTCTCATAGTCGTCAAACACCAGGGGCTGAGTGGTACGTATAGTCATTTGCCCAATTTCATTGAGGCCCACTGCTTTATCCTGATGGTTCTTTTCGAGTGTATTGATATCAATCTTGTAATCGATAGATTTAATAATGCATTTCACTTCTTTCGAGGTGTGCTTGATGGTATATTTGCCGCCCGGAACCAGCGGTCGCTCGCTCAACCAACAAAACCTGAAAACAATATCCTGGCTTACTGTAGGAAGGTTATCCTCTCCCACAATCATATCTCCGCGGCTAATGTCAATTTCATCGCTTAGCCGAATGGTTACCGATTGAGGCGGGAAAGCTGCATCCATTCCAACATGGTTCATCATGTCGATGGATTTAATGGTAGTTGTCAAACCGGAAGGAAGCACCGTAACCTTGTCGCCTGGTTTGGCAACACCACCGGCAATGCGGCCGGCATATCCACGATAATCATGGTAATCGTCGCTTTGTGGCCGGATAACATACTGAACCGGTATGCGCAAATGGCTGAAATCGCGGTCGTTGGTTATGTGCAAATGTTCGAGCAGGTACAAAAGCGTTGGTCCTTCATACCATTTCATTTTTTCTGAACGATCCACCACATTGTCGCCATTCAGTGCGCTGATAGGTACAAAACGGGTATCTTTAACATTGAGTTTGTCCGAAATGCTTTGTTCGTAATCTTTGCGTATGCGTTCAAAAACCTCTTCTTTGTACTCGACAAGGTCCATTTTATTGATGCATACAATTACGTGTGGTATTTGCAGTAATGACGCAATAAACGAGTGACGAAGTGTTTGTTCAATCACTCCTTTTCGTGCATCGATGAGTATGAGTGCAGCATTGGCTGTGGAGGCTCCGGTTACCATGTTGCGGGTATACTGCACATGGCCAGGAGTATCGGCAATAATAAACTTACGTTTGGGAGTAGCAAAATAGCGGTATGCTACATCAATGGTAATACCTTGTTCACGCTCGGCACGCAGTCCATCGGTAAGCAATGCCAGGTTCACATAATCTTCCCCCTTGTTGATACTGGCGCGTTCAATGGCCTCCATCTGATCTTCGAAAATGGCCTTGCTATCGTACAACAGGCGGCCAATAAGGGTGCTTTTTCCATCGTCTACACTACCTGCGGTAGTAAAACGAAGGAGTTCCATATTCAGATATCCGGCTTGATGTTCCTGGAATTCAGACATTTTTCTTTGCTTTAAATAATTTCACGATTAGAAATAACCTTCTTTTTTGCGGTCTTCCATGGCAGCTTCCGAGCGTTTGTCGTCGGAACGGCCTCCTCTTTCAGTGGTACGCGTAGCGGCTACTTCATTGATAATATCTTCGAGGGTATTGGCCTTCGAAAGTGTAAGCCCGGTACATGTAATGTCGCCAATGGTGCGACAACGAACATCTTTCTCCACCAATTCTTCACCGGCTTTTAACTGCATAAAGGGTGCTTTAAACATCCACACACCGTCGCGGTTAAAAACAGGACGTTTGTGGGTAAAGTATAAATTGGGAATTTCAATGTTTTCCATGTAAATGTATTGCCATACATCCATCTCAGTCCAGTTACTGATGGGGAATACCCTAAAATGCTCGCCCATCTTCTTTTTTCCGTTAAACAAGTTCCACAATTCGGGACGCTGGTTTTTGGGGTCCCATTGTCCAAAATCATCACGATGCGAAAAAAAGCGTTCTTTGGCACGGGCTTTCTCCTCGTCGCGCCTGCCGCCACCCATAGCTACATCGAGTTTGAGCTCGGCAATGGCATCAAGCAGGGTAACTGTTTGTAGTGCATTGCGACTGGCATTCACACCGGTTTCTTCTACTGCCTTTCCTGCATCGATCGAATCCTGCACATAGCGCACATGACATTGTACTCCATATTTTTCAGCCAGCTCGTCGCGAAAATCAAGGGTTTCCTGAAAATTATGGCCGGTATCGATGTGCAGCAAAGGAAAAGGCACTTTAGCCGGCCAGAAAGCCTTGCGCGCCAGGTGAAACATCACAATTGAATCCTTTCCGCCTGAAAATAGCAAACCAGGCCTTTCGAACTGTGCAGCTACCTCGCGCAGCACAAACATCGACTCCGCCTCCAACTCGCGCAAATGGTTTATATCGTATTTTTCCATAGAAGAATAATGGTTATCGCGTTTCGTTCTCTCTTTTTTTTCGAAGCGCAAATATAGCAAAACTGAGGCAAAACACTAATACGAATTTTTGCAGATTGAAAGGAAGATTTTTTTGTGCTACATACTAGTAACTTATACTAAGAGACGTGTTTGAAACCATTAAATTCTTACCGGATAATAAGCTTGCAGGAGGCTTTTCGATCCCTTTCTCTTTTCACTACAATATAGGTTCCGGGTGGCAAAGAAGAAACATCCATTCCACTTTGAATTGCCTGTTCCAACTCTATGGAAAGTAATTGTTTTCCAGAAAGACTATAAACAACCACAGCTCCCTCCTGTTTATGTTCCGAAACAGATTGAATAAAAAAATGGTTTGTGGCCGGATTGGGCCATATATTAAACGTGGTACGTTCTTCAATTTCCTTTTTGTGGGTAATGAGTAAATCAGCTGTCCATAATCCACGGCCATGTGTAGCAGTCAAAATCTGGTTGTCGACTACATCAAGTTGCCAAACCGATACGGCAGGCAATCCGTTTTGTGCAGGGTGCCAGGTTTGTCCATTGTCGACAGACTCAAACAAACCAATTTCGGTAGCTGCCCATAGTATATTGGTGTCGAAGGGCATTACCAACAAATCGTTCACTATTACATCTGGAAATCCATTGATGCTCGAATCTCCCTCATGACTGGCAAAACCGGAAATATCTCTCCACGATTCACCGTAATTGTAGGTTCGTAACAGCTTAGGTTTACCTCTTAACGAAAAGAGCAAAAAAGCCTCGGCCGGATTCGTTGGGTGTGAAGCCATCCCACTGAGATAACCCATCTCTGCTTCGCGATAGAGCGATACAGTATCAAAGGTTTTTCCATAATCTTTCGAAAGAAAAATCGACAAATCGGGTTGACTGAACATTCCGCCTCCAGCCCACACCACCGATGGGTCGGCTTTCGAAACTTTTACCTGGTGACTGCTGGTGACTACTTGGTTAATTGCCCAACTCTCGCCCAGCGAAATGAGTTCCCAGGGGAGCGACCCCATTCCAAAGTTGGTGTGGCGGTATACACCGCTATTCCCCACCGCAAAAACAAGGTTGGGATTGTTGTGCGAATGAGACAATTTAGTGATAAAGGGACCCGAACCCAGCACCGATTCGTGCACCCAGTTCCAGTCGGCCCCATAGTTATTCGATACCTTAATGTAATTGTTGTAACTACTTCCGAGCATACGCTGTGGGTACCAAGGGTGCCATAAAGCCTGAAAACCATCTCCTTCGATGCGAAAATCGTAAAGTGAGTATTGGCTGGCCGCCACTCCTTCGGGCGATTGCCAGGTGCCATTGTCCTGCATACCGCCAATGTATTCGTCTTGTCCTGGCCTTTTAGCGGCTCCATAGAATTGGGTGGTGATAAACCCTTTGTTTACCTGTTCCCAGGTGTTGCCATTGTCGGCAGAATAACCCAATCCGCCATCGTTGGCTTCCACGATGCTAAAATTATTGGAGGTGCCGGAAAGAAAAAACTTTATGTCGTGATGATCGACATGCAAATCCTTATTTTTCTTATCGTCGGCCAGCATGGTGGTATAAGCATCGCGGTATTGGATGCTGCCATAGGTCACCATCAGTTTTCCATCCGGCAGTGAAGCTGCATTCCATTGGGTATCTTCAGGTAAGGTAGGCCACAGAAAATAGAGCAGTTTTTGCTGATGGCCGCCCTGTTGGCCAATGATTGCCGAAGGGGTCAAAGAATCGTAGGCAATGGCATGAACAAAAATGTATTCGCGTCCGCTGATGGCATCGTCATATTTTCTTTCAATCAGATTAAAGCTGCCGTCTCTCTCCTGGTCGCGAAACGAAACCATCAATTGGCGGTTGTTGTCGGTATCCCAAACCTCGAAAGGCACTTCCACATAATCGTTGTAAGCATATAAACTGGCTGGCACCCCTGCCCCTTCGCCGGCAGGCACAGTAAAACGGTGAGCTTTTTGGGAACGATTATTTCCAAATCGGATTTCCACGCTCACAAAGTCATCCGGATCTACTTCTGCTTCTTCGTCCAACCCATTGGCAAGTGCTCCACTGAAGTTGGCACCACCAAAATTCACAAAGTGTATTGCTGCCCCTGTGCCTAAAGTATCTACGCGCATTACACTGCGGTTGGCATTGTAGGTCGAAGGACCAAAATCGAGCAGCCCAAGGTATACGCCACCCACAAAAACCTTATTCCTTTCGAGCGGGTGAGCAGCAACCACGTTGTTAAACCATCCCTGGTTTTTATGAAAGTTAGTAAACAAGCCATCGGCATTGTAATTTATCTGCCAGTTTTGTCCGCCATTGCGCGAATGATAGATATGAGTCTGCTGCCCGGGAGCTTCTACTCCGGCAAAAAGATAGGCAGTATCGACAGGACTTACAGAAACTGAAACCCGGTGCACCTCCCCCATACCTTGGTTTGTCACGCTCCAGGTTAAACCTTGATCGTTTGAGCGGATAATCCCCAATGTATTGACACCAGCAAACAATATATTCTCATTAAGTGGATTTTGGGCAATATCCTGCACTACATACCCCCCGGCAAATACTTGTGTCCAGCTTATGCCTCCATTATCCGACCTTAACAAGCCTCGGTTGGTAGCAGCCAGCAAAATATTTTCGTCAGTAGGACTTACCCACAGTTTGTTTACATACCTGAATCGTTCATCATTTAAGGTACTCTCGAGCGCATTCCAACTCTGTCCTTTGTTGGTTGATTTATAGATACCATTTCCACCCACCATGCCTTCTCCTCCAAAACCCTCGCCGGTTCCGGCATAAATTACCTGGGCATTTGACAATGATATAGCTAAAGTGGATGTAGAAAGATTGGGCAGATCAGGTGTAAGGTTTGTCCAGGTAGCACCTTTGTCGGTCGTTTTCCAGATTCCTCCACTTACGGTACCGGCAAACCAGGTATTGCCGCTGGTATCGTCCGGGTCAAAAATTACTGTACGGGTTCGTCCGCCTACATTACCAGGCCCACGCTGAACCCAGTTGTATTGTTGTGACGATTTAAGCTGAAATTTTGAATTTTCTTTGGATTTGGTATACTCCCGAAGGGCATAATTCAACTCGTAATGTAACCCTTCGTCAGACAAGGGTGTGGTTATCTGTTTAAAATAGCTGTAATAGCCTTTAGGCTGATCAAATCCGGGTTTGGGTGTGGAAAGGCTAGAATAAAAAAATCGAAAGAAGAATACTGCAATGATTAGCGCCAAACCTGGTAAAGTAATTCGCCAAATTGTTTTTTTATTTCGAAATAAACGAATCATAAGAAAGTCCCTTCCAATTAATTTTCTACCTCTTCAAAGCCTGTTCGCCGATAACCCATAACCATAATGGTATCGACCAACGAATAGTAAGCATCGTAAAGGCCTGCCCTGAAAAAGATAATTTCGTCGATGTCTTCAACCTCAAAAGCAGGATTCTCGAATGAAGCCATGGCCAAAGAATAGATAAAATTTGCCAGAATATAGTTCTCATTCACATAGCCATCGATGCTAACCGATTGAATTCCATAGGTATTGTCATTCAACAAATCGAGCTGGGGGTATTGATGGCATATATTCCTGTATCGCCCTGTATTTCGGCCCGTACACGCAAATTGCTATTGTAAAGATTATCCAGAATCAGGGATTTTTTGCGGTTAGGGTCGAGCGCGGTAACCAGATCGTAGGGGCCACTTATTGGGTCATTAATGGAGTCGCCATGAAACTGGAATACCACCCAGTTGCCTGCCAATTTGTTCGGATATCCATTGGCATAGTCAATAGTTTCCTCGTCGTCGGAACAAGCCAAAAGCATAAATAGGGCTGCGATTAAATAACCAGCAAACTTCAAAGTAACAAAAGTTCTCGACTGATCTTCTGAATCTATCTTCCAAAACATTCTATTTCCTTTTCTTCTCATTCGGCTTTCAATCATATTGTTGAAATCAACATTTTGTTAATGGTCTCTTTTTCACAAAGAAACCTACTTCCCATTGGTTATTTTAAAGAAGCAGATTAATCCAACTTCTTTTGCCACACAATGTCCACTTCAACCCCCTGGTAAGGTTCATCGAGCAAAGCAAGCGTCCAGGCCAGTGAGCTGAGGGTATATTCTCCTTCGCGATCGGCCCAGGAGCCAAAATCGCCCTCACCATGCACCAGCACCAGGGTATGGTTGCCCAAATCAACAAGCTTTCCTTTCATCTCTGCATCGGGGTATCCCATTATGTCATTGCAGGTATAAAGCCCCTGTGGATGCGTTTTTACAAGCTTCATCTCAGCCTCTTGCCCAAAACCAGAGCTGGTATAATGACCGGATAAATCGTTGGCTGTTACATCTTGATAAGTTACCGCCACAATGCGCTCTGCAGTTCCCCAAATACCATCTTCGTTCTGGGCAAAGTACTGGATGGTATACACTCCAGGGATGCTTAAATCTACCCTACCCTGTGAATAAACCAACAATTCCATGTCATTCGCAAATGCTCTGGCACCTTTATCGGTATATTCGGCCGAATCTTCAGTCACAAACGACTCAAAGCCTTCACCTTCCAATTCAAATTCAGGAAATTCCGAAACATGCGAAACATCGGCTGTTTCATTCCAGGGTTCACAGGCCACAATGATGAATACAAGCAAAAGAAACAACCAGGCTTTATGAAGCAAACTTGAGCCAATTACCAAGGCTGATTGTATTGTTCTATGTCTTTCTTGTCTTTTCATCGGACTCTTCTCAGTCTCTATTTTAGTTGTTTAAAACATCCCACCAGACAGGTTCCCACACCTCTTTTTTTGCAGGAGTATTTCTGTTGTTGGCATATTCCGATTCGGGAAAAACCAGCCTTCGCGGAAACCGACCACTGGTTGCGTTGTTTACCGACAGGGTAAGCTCACCCGGAATATAGGCAGTATTTTCTGCAGGCACACTACTTTTCGTCGGATATCCTGTACGGTTCGATTCAAAAAAAGTCTCTAAATTCTGAATACCCGACAGGGAAAGCCATTTTTGAATGGCGATGGCCTGTAAATATTCATCGGTTTCATTCCCTTCAGCAGGAAAGGCATAAACACCCCGGTAAAACTGCTGAGCCAGGCCGATAACTCCGGCATTCGAAATGGTGCTGTTAAGTATCATTGCATAGGAAGCTGTAATGGCTTTTTCATAATTTTCCCTTGCCTCCTGATAGGTTCCCACCTGATAGCGGACAATGGCTTCTGCCTGAAGCAGGTAGGACTCTGCATCGCTCATTAAAAATACCGGCGCATCGGCCCGCATAACGGGTTTTGAAAAAGACGAACTATTCGTCCCCGAGGGTTCATCGGGTGCAAAAAAGTTACCTTGCACCAGGGCCTTGTGCTCACCCCCCGAAGCAGGCAATTCAAACAAAGCATCTAGTCTGTCAAAATCGCGATTTTCGATTAAGAAGCTATAAAGAGTAGCACTTAAAATAAGGTTAGGATTTTTACCAAACACTTGGTATTCTGTTTCGTAAAGAGGGTTTCTTCTTCCTGATTCGTTCGTATAGATGTGCAGTGCAGCGCTATTGTCCAAAAAATCGGGGTTCGAGGCATACAGTTCAATAATCTTGTCGCGCGCCTTTTGTGGGTTCACTTCCGACTGACGCAGGAAAATACGAAGCTTCAGGCTGTTTGCAAAAGCGACCCATTGTTCCATATTGCCTTCAAACACCAGGTCGTCTGTAGCTGGATTTAACAGATCATCCTTTTCGAAATCCTGTGCAAGTGCAAGATCAATGCGGGCAATCAGGCTGTCATAAATGGCTTCGGCTGCTTCGTATTTCGGTTCTGTATTGCCCATGCCTCCTTTTAAAGCTTCGGAAAAAGGGATCTGGTTGTACAAATCGGCCAATACCTGGTAGGTATAACATTGGAGCACGGTTGCAATCAGGTAATAATTGAATTCGCCACCGGCCCTGGCACCAATGCGCACTTTCTCAAGGTTCACCAGCGCCCCGGAATAAAGTTCTCCAAACTGGTTTTCGTCAAAGGTGCTGCTGTTGATGTTGTAGGCATCAATGCCGCTGTATTGTGAGGCACCGGGCGATTGGGTCCAGTGCTGCGACCAAAGCGCCCCAAGCACCTGGTAGCGGCCGCCCATGACATAGGCAAGGCTGGAGGTACCGGCAGGAAGCAATTGCTGGTAATCTACCTCCAGGGGAGCATCAGGATTCTGATTGACATCCAGCCAGTTTTCGCAGGAGAGCAGGCAGATAACCAAGAAAAGGGTAGAAAATATTTGTTTTGTTTTTATCAAGTTGAGTTAATTAGAATGTGATAATGTGATAATGTGATAATGTGATAATGTGATAATGTGATAATGTGATAATGTGATAATGTGATAATGTGATAATGTGGTAATGTGATAATGTGGTAATGTGATAATTGGTTAATGGTTAATGGTTAATGGTTAATGGTTAATGGTTAATGGTTAATGGTTTAATCGTCCAATTGTCTAATTGTCTATTTTGTTCTTAAAAATCCACCTTTACAATAAAATTAATACTCCGTACCGAGGGTTGAGCCCCATATTCTCCAAAGTCGGCACCAAGGTCGTTGCCAAAGGTTGTTAACTCCGGATCGATGTATGTTTGAGCAGCCGGTGTCCACAACCACAGGTTCTTCCCGGAAACACCCAGATACAAGTTTTTAATATGAATGCTGTTTAGTGAACCTGCAGGCAGAGTGTAACCAAAAGTTATCTCGCGAAGCTTTACAAACGATTTATCGATAAAAGATGCTTCATCAATTTGCGAACCTCCATTTCCCCAATAATCTATCAGCCTGACTCTATCGATGGGAGTTGTATTTTCTGCATAAATGGGTTCATTCAAGGCATCTCTGCCAACCTCATACACCGAGTTGGGAATGATAAATGGCTGGCGGTCGTTGTAAAGAGTTTCGGGCACCGTACCTGCCCAAAGAGTGATGTCGCGGGTGCGTGAATACATAATGCCCCCCATGCGCACATCGAAATGCACCAGTAAACTTAGACCTTTGTAGCTAAGCGTATTGGTAATTCCTCCAAAATAATTGTATTGCGAATTGCCAAAGGTTTTCAATTCACTGTCGGCCACCGGGAGCCCCTGGTTATCGACCACCATTTTTCCATCGGTTGTATACTTTGGTCCGCGTCCCTGAAATACCCCAACAGGCTGCCCCGGAATAGCCATCCACTGAATCTGCTGTCCGCCATCGACACGCAGCGCATTTAATTCAGCCTGCTCCAGCTCATTGTTGAGCGACAAAAGCTTGTTGAAATTTTTTGTGAAGTTAAGGGCTATTTCCCAAGCAAAATGCTTTTGTTGCACAGGCACCACACGTAGAAGCGTTTCGATACCCTCGTTTTGCATGCTGCCCAGGTTTTGCATCTGGTATTTGTAACCCGAGGTGGTGGCAAGAGGAGAAGCCCAAATCAGGTCGTCGATTTGTTTGTGGTACCATGCCGCATCGATAGAAAGTCGGTTATTGAAGAAACGAAAATCCATGCCAAACTCATATTCGGTTGTCATTTCGGGCTTTAACTGCTGATTGCCGATAAAGGCACCTGCTTCGTAGGCGTTCACCCCTGAAGCCGTCGGAAAGGCAAAATATCCAAAACCATCGGAATGTGCGGCCTGGGTATACATCGGATCGACAAAATAAGGCGGCGCATCGTTTCCGACCCTGGCCCAGCTGGCCCGGATTTTTCCGAAAGGAAATCTTTTATGCACACCAGGTAAGAGTTCTGTAAATATAAACCCTAGGTTTACACCGGGGAAGAAGTAAGAATTATTTTGTTTGGGCAAAGTAGAGCTCCATTCATTTCTGGCTGTTAAGGAAAGATAAACTAAGCTACGATAAGAAAAGTCGGCAGCGGCATACAAGCCAATGTTGCGCACCATCGAAGAACTTTCAAAACTCACCGGACTCACTGTGCTGTTTGATAGATGCGGAAAGTCTTCATTTTGTTGAGAACTGACAGAAGTACCAAAACCTCCTGCACTGCGCTGGTTAACAGACTGCCCCCCAAGGAGCGAAATATCATAATTGTTGAGGTTTTTTGCCCATTGAAGAATAAGGTCGCTATTGATTTGCTGGCGGACAAGACTCGAACGGCTGCGCGAACCCGCGTCGTACACCGAAGCAAATTCATTGTTGCCCTGAGGAATAACAGCGGCACGATATGCTTCGAGATTTTCGTTGCTGATATCAGCGCCCAACCTCCACTTGAGTTGCAAGGCAGCCGGAAGAGAAAGATCGAATTCAAGGCTTCCATAGACACGGTCCTCGGTATTCTGGTTCCCGTTGTTAACCAGAATGTGATAGGGATTGACCGTATAGAGCGAATAATGGTTGTCTATGGTATTAAACGGATTTTCGAGGTCTTGCTGCTCGATAAGGCTAATGTCGCGCGGTGTTTGCATCACTTGGTTGTATACCGACGATTCGCCCTGTCCGGTAGGTACAGAGCTGTTCTGCTTTCGGATGTAATTGACCGAAGCCCCTATTGAGGCTCGCTTTCCCACCTTTTGTGTGCCGCGAAGCGAAAAAGTATGCTTTTTATACCGATCGGCATCGGTAGGGAAAATCCCATCCCATTGCAGGTTGGAATAAGAAAGGTAATAGCTGGTCTGCTCGCTTCCGCCCGAAACAGAGAGTGAATGGCTCATGCTCCTGCCCGTTTCGAAAAATTCCTCTACATTGTTAGGCAAAGCACGGTACGATTTCACACGAACCGTTTCATCGACCATATGACCCCATGGCCTGTATCGGTTGTCGAACCTTGGACCCCAGCTCATGTTTTCGTACAATACCGAGTTGCCATAAATGCCTTGTCCATACTGGTTTTGGTATTCCACTAAGCGTAAAGGCGATTCAAAGCCTACTGAGCCTGAATAGCTTACCAGAGCAGCTTCTTTTAACTTTCCCTTTTGGGTAGTAATGATTATCACCCCGTTGGAGGCTCTGGAACCATACAAAGCCATTCCCGAAGCTCCTTTGAGAAAGGTTACCGACTCTACATCGTTTAGGTTGATATCGTTTATTTTGTTGCCAAAATCAGTTCCTCCATTGATGGAAGCCGTGCCTGTTTGAGTGTTGTTCACCGGCACCCCATCGACCACGAACAAAGGTTGGTTGCTTCCACTAAGCGAAGAAATACCACGCATGAGTATGCGCGACGAAGCCCCGGGAGCGCCAGAAGCCGAAGTAATATTGACCCCCGCAACCTTGCCTTGCAGGGCATTGAGCATGTTTTTCTCACCCGCACCAGTGAGCGCATCGTTCCCCACAGCGGTAGCAGCATAACCCAGACCCTTTGATTCTTTCGAAATACCCAGTGCTGTCACCACAACTTCCTCAACCTGGTAAAGGGCTGGTAAAAGCACCACATCGATAACGTTTCTGTTCTCAACAGCAAGAAGCTGGGTTTCCATGCCCACAAAACTAAAGGAAACTTTTGCTTGTGGCGAACTGATTTCAATCTGATAAACCCCATTGAGGTTTGTTACTACGCCCCGCGTAGTGCCCACCTCCACCACTGTTACACCAGGCAGAGGCTGCTTTCCTTCATCGGTAACCACACCCGACAAAGAAAATGTCTGCGCCATTGCCTGAGAAACAGGAAAAAGCAGAATACTAATAATAAGAAATGACAGGTATGGCCTCACAGAAATTCGGTTGAAAAGTCAAAACTAATAAAAAGGAGAGAGAATTAATTCTACTTTAACAGATTAAACAAAACCCTTGTAAACATTGATATTTCAAGGAAATTCAGTATCTTCAATGCACAGAAAAACAGGCTTATCGTTCCGAAAAATGTTTAATACAACGTAAAAATAATAATCGATATGGAAAAACACTGACCTCTGTAATAGAGCGAGTTAGTGTTCACCTTAATGATTATCAGCATGTATTTTGTAATTCAACAAAGAAGTTCTTTGACAAAGCACAGCAATATTCATTAGGAATAATACAAAGTCAGATGCGCAATATTGAAAGAATAAGCGAAGATTTGGGAGCTAACTACCATCAAATGCAGCACTTTATAACTGAGTCTAACTGGGATCATCGAGTTTTGATAAATCAAGTAGCCCAGGAAGTAAGCCAGGTTTTACCCAAAAGAAAACTTACAGGATTGATTATTGATGAAAGTGGTTGGGTAAAAAAAGGCGACCATAGCGTAGGCGTTGGACATCAATATTGTGGGAATGTAGGGAAACTATCAAATAGTCAGGTTGCGGTATTTGCTTGTTTAAGTAATGGGGATTTTGCATCAATGGTTGATGCCCGACTATACCTTCCCAAGGCTTGGTGTGACGACAAGACAAGATGCGAAAAAGCAGGCGTTCCTGTAAAGCACCGAACATTTAAAACTAAGCTCGAACTGGCATTAGAAATTATTCGCCAGCAAGTAACCAATGGCATCATCTTCGATTTTATTGGAGGCGATGGTTATTATGGTAACGATGTGGATTTTGCCAGCAGCATAGATTTGCTTGGTTATCTGTACATGCTGGATATCCATAAAGACCAAAAATATATTTGGAACGTCCTGACTTGGCTATTCCCGAGCGAAAAAGCAATAAGGGTCGTGAACCCAAGAAATTAAAAGCAACTACAGACGAATTAAGTGTATCAAAATATTTACAGACTTTAAATGACGAAAATTGGCAGCGTATTAGTGTTCGTAATACAGCCAAAGGAGTTCTTGTAGCTGACTATCATTTTATAAAGCTTTGGATAATCAATAACAGTAAAATGCAAGTAGAGCAAAGGTTACTGGTTATCCGTAAAACGAAAACCAAAGAAGGCAAGGACGAAATAAAATATTCTTTTACCAATGCTAATCTTGAACAATACACTAAGAAAGCTATAGCCTATATGCAAGCACAACGGTACTTTGTAGAACATTGCATAAAAGAATCAAAACAGATACTCGGGCTAGACCAGTTTCAGACACGAAAATGGCTTGCATGGCAACACCAGGTTGCATTAAACTTTTTGGTCTCGTCATTTATTTTAAAAGAAAAATTGCATTGCTTTGATGATTTACCTTTACTATCGGCTCGTGATATTAAAGAATTTATCACTTTTAAACTTTATAAACAGATGACCGAAGAACAAATGATTGATAGAATTTATGACCGGCATTTAAAACGACAGCGTGATATAAATTACTCATATTCAAAATTGTAAATCTGTTAAAGTAGAATTAATTAACTCAACTTTAAAGAATACGAATTAAATAAACAATACCCTTTGTTTGGGTTTGTATTTTTATTTAGGCCAATAAAAAAGTCTGGCTAATAAATTAATAACCAGACCTTTTAAAAGAAAAATAACTATTAATGCACTACCGATAATTTCATATTGGTAATACTCTTACCATCAGAAACTTTTAATAAATAAACACCACTTTTCAAGCTTTGAGGTAAAGTAAATGTATGTTCGTTGTTTTGAGTGATGTTATTAATATGATAATCAGCAACAACTTTTCCATCAATTGATAAAATTGTTACAAAAATATCATTCCCCAGATTTCCTGAAATTGTAAAACTTGAATTGACCGGATTTGGGTATACTCTTAAATCAAAATTATCAACATCATTAATACTTACAATGCCTCCATCAACAAGTTTAACATTAAATTCTCCATAGGCACCACAAGCGCTTCCATCTACTTGCAACCAGTATTTCTTGCCCGAGATTAAAGAAATATTATCGATACGAGCCGCAAAGATACTGATTTCATCATAATCATCGTTAGCCGCAACAATAGTATAGAGCAAAGGATTACCGGAAACAATATCTTCTGCAGTCGCAGCCTCATAAATAGCAATCTGATTGTCAAAACCCGGACAATCAATTCCAATAACGCCTGTAGCGGGTGCTATGAAAGTGAACCAAACGCTATTATCCAGGTATGGAGCACCAATTTCACAATCGCACCATTCACCAAGAGTTGCGCATGCGCCGATTACAGGATGGGGCTCATTCTCTTCTACGGTTGCACAATAATTATCAAATGGACCATTTTCACCCATATTTAACATCATGGCATTGGCAACAAAATCATTCTCTGGTACAATTAAGTATATCCGCTGAACCACGCTATCAGCACAAGCACCTTGATAACCCTTAAGTTGTATATCAATATGAAGGGTAGTTTCTGATACAAGTCCTTCTTTTCTTAATAAAGTTAATGTATCTCCATTATCCGAGAAAAGAGGATCAATAAACTCTTCTCCCTCTAAAATACTAAAGCTGAACGAATCGGCACCTACCCCATAAAAAACCAGCTCATCAAAAACATCAAGACAATCCAATGTATCAGTAATTGATTTTATGAGAGGTTTTATCACATTACCACTACTAATATAATTTTTACGAGTGGTGGAATCAGAACCATTCTGATTGGATACCTTTAAACTAACACTATAATTCAAAGACTCTTCAAAGGCAACTATTGGATATTTTGATGTATCGCTTGTGCCATTAAGGTATTGAACACTACCTGGATTAAACTGCCATTTATAGTTTGTAATATTAAACGCAGAACCATTTTTTAAAGAAATTGCTGCATCTTCACAAACCGAAGTAATATCAGCCAGGAAGAAAGGTTCTGGTATCACCTCTGGCGGATAATACCCTTCCATAACAAGCGTACCGGTGTTATCAGGATCAAGGAATGGTTTTATCTTTCCATTTGCCAATGTACCAAGGTTCCATGATCGTGAAAGCTTGCCATAGAAATCAGCACCATCGCCACCGCCATGCAACTGTCCTATAATCCTATTATTATTATCAAACAAAGGTGAACCTGAAGAACCACCAAGTGTAAAGCCAGCATTAAATAAAACAAGCCAATGCGTATTTGGTTCCGATTCAATACCATCTTGCCAGGATATATTGAAGTCCCATGAACGAATAGAATCATGACTGACAGCAATCTTTTTGTCTTCTCCTTGCGGATGATGAATTCCGTATCCCGATATAACGTAATCATCACTCGCAGCATTCCAGCCAGCATAAAATGGCCTGTAATCAGATGGTGGTACTTCCGATAATTCGAGTAAAGTAAAGTCGGTTGCAGCATTTGTTGACTTAAGAACGCTCCCTGAAAGTGTTTGTTGCTGATTATAAATACCAGTACAATTCAACCTTTCATAATTAAAATAAGTAACCAGGGTATTAGCAACGATTTCTTTACTCAAGCAGTGGTTGGCAGTAAGAAAATAAGGTTTACCATCGTTTCGAGCATTGTTAATTAAAGCTCCAGTGCATAAGTATCCGCTATTACCTTCCTGAAAGGTCATTTTAGCCACAGCATGTTTTTCGGTTTGGTAAGGGTATCCTTCAGGGCAAGTTACATTTATGTTATCCTCAGTAGTGGCTTTTAAATCAATTTCACCCAAGTCACGATAGGCTTTTCCTATTTTACCTATAATTAAGCTACCTTTAAAATCTGGATCAAATGGCTCGAAGTATTCAAGAATAATTGCATCACCCGGAAAATCAGCCAAAGCGAATATTCCATTCTCCTTATTATTTTTATAGGTATATGCTCCACGAATAATATTATTATCGAGGGAGTAAACAAACAATTTTGCACCTTGAGGAATCTTAAAATTCGAAAAAATAACAGAAATTGAATATGCATTTTCCGCATCTATTCTAGTTCTCCAAACGTTGCCGTTTGAAATTTGAAAAAGACCTTCCTTATTTTTAAGATCGAGTTTGACATTCTCGTAAACAGCATAACGATTCTTAATTCCTTCTTTTTTATCGTGTTCGAGTTGATTTTGAATATCTACTTTTAAAAAACTGTGTCGAATATAATTACTGCTGCTTTTTAGGTTATTATTGGTAAAGCTTTCAGGGGTACCTCCGTCTGATAACTGTGCCAGTATCGAACTCAAACCAAAGAATAATATAGATAATGAAGTAAAATATCTTTTCATGGATTATTTATTTTGATTAAAAATGAGTGATAGACTGCTTAGAATAATCGTAAAAGTAGTAATAAATAGTATTTAATAAAAAAAGAGGGTGTCCAAAAATGGATACCCTCTTTAAATTAAGTGCATTAATTTAGCTGGCTACTAAACTAGTGATCATCTTCTGGAAATCCAGTTCTACGGGTGCCAGAGCAATAATAAATATTACCTGGATCGTCAGAAAACTCTATTTCGAAATAGATACTATCTACAACAACACCTGATGTTGAAAGACCACCGTCTTCAATTACTTTTCCATTGGCAATGTTTATGGTAACCTCATAAGGAGTGCCACCATCGTCAATTACACTTTCCAATCCAGTACCTGAAAAGGTTTTAGCTGATACATTTATGGGTGTTTTTACAGAATAATACCAGAAATTACCTCCACCACCAGTATTGGCACCATCAGATATCCACATATCTTTTCCATCATTAGCAGCTGTGTTAGTCGTCCATAAGCGTAAATATCCTAAACCGTAATAATCGTCAATTACTCCAGATCCATCGTCAAACTTATAGGTAACATACCATTCACCTGATAAAGGGAAAATTGATGAATACTCGGTCGTTGGTTCTTTGGGTTGATTCCAATCATAGATTGCCTCACATGACCATGAAAGGACAATCGTAAGCACAATAAATGATATATAAATAATTCTTTTCATATGGCTCATGTTTTAATTTACTTGTGTTAAATAGACATAGAATGTACCATTACCAATATTAGCTGTACCGGTAAATGAGATTTCCTTATTGGCTGCATCGACCGTAAAATCTGTAATCTCTACAGTGTTGCCCCAAATTGGGAATGTTGCCCCAGTGATGGTAAAATCATTGGCAGCTATATCATTGGCAGTAATAACAGATCCCTGAGCTGAATAATCGCTACCATAGGCACGTCCCACTGAATAATATGTACCTACTGCGCAATTAATTTCATAAGTATTAGCTCCGGTGGCTCTGATCATCACATATTCCAAATCAGTATACTGTGGAGTGCAGTTTCCCATCCGACAAACTGTAGAAAGATATAAACCTTCGATGCTGGAAACTAAATCCCCATTCTTATAAACATACACTATTCTTTCTGCCGTTCCGTCGAAACCATCGCTATTCGTTGCAGTATAGGTAATTATATGTTTATCCGCTAAATCTGTGTTAACAGACTCTCCTGAAGAATTAAAATAATCACCAGCAACAGAAACAACAACAGGAATTTCTTCACCATTCTCTGTGGCGATAACACCTGGATCTGCCCAAGCTTCTCCTAATTCAACAAACTCTACGCTTTCGCCAGTTACTGTAAATTCTGGAAAGTATGTAAGACGCGAAAGACCTTCTGAAGATACACTCTTTTCACAACTACCATGTATTAGTGCAGTCAGTGAGAAGATTATGCCAAGTATTTTTAATTTATTTTTCATATTTAATAGTGTTTAAATTATTTCTTATCCCACCATACCTTATCGGTAACGCTCGTTTGCCCGGGGAAGTTAGTATTTAAATTTACCTCATCCTGAGGATACAAAAGGCGTTTTGGAAACAACCCGCCGGTTACACCTTCAAGGGAATAAGAGATTTGACCACCTTGATAAGCTACATTATATGTTCCATTTAGCCATGGCGCCACTGCAGATTTTCTTGGATAACCTGTTCTGTTCGACTCGAAAAAGGCTTCGATCGATTGATTGCCCGCCATTGCTGCCCATTTTGCCATAATTATGGCTTCCTGGTTTACTTCAAAAGTAGCACTATTCGGATATTCATAAACACCACCTGTACCAATAAAACTTGATGCATCTTCTCCATATCTTGCAAATGCCTCTGATACAGCAGCATCATAAAGTGCTTTAGCATCACCAGTTCCCCAACCTCTGGCAATAGCTTCTGCCTGTAGAAGATAGCTTTCTACTTCAGAAATGAAATAAACAGGATCGGTTGGTGCCTGGGCAAAAACAGCTACAGCAGGAGGATCAAGCTCTGCACTAGGAATATTAAATCCACCCTGAGGCATAGGCAATGTACCTGATGAAACAATATAATTCAACCTAGGATCTGAATTTGCTTCAAAATACCTGAAGATTGTTGTGCTTACTCTTAGGTTAGTACCCACATTCAACTTTCTAACATTGGATGCATAAAGAGGGTTATCTTTCTTCTCTTCATTAATATATATATCAATTCCAGCATCTTGTGTTAAAAACGAAGCATTTGCTGCATATAAGGCTGCTACACCTGCTTGAGCTTCGGCAGGGTGACTATACATTTGCCTCATAAACATTTTTAGTTTTAAGGTATTCGCAAATTCAACCCAGGTATCGTAATCAGCAGCAAATAAGAAATCACCTTTTATTTGTGCAGCTGTGAGTTCGGTAGAACCTTTTGCCAATGCATTATCAATTCGTGCAATAAGGGTATCATAAATTACTTTGCCGTTGTCATATTTAGGACTAAAATTTAACTCAGATTCTCCCCTAAAAGCTTCGAAAAAAGGTACATCGTTATAAAGGTCAACCATAACCTGGTAAGCATATGCTTCCAGCACAGTTGCCATTAAATAATAAGTCCAATTCTCCTTTTCAAGCGCTTCTTTTTTTACAAACTGAAGATCCATAAGTGGATCAGAATACATTTGGTTCCAGATATCGTTAAAATCACCTGATTGTATCTGATACTGATCAAGATATTTATATTGGTTGGCTGCATTGCTTTGCGACCAGTATTGTGACCAAAAACCACCAATTAAATTATAATATCCACCTACATGTGCTGCGATACCAATTTCGGCTGCAGGCAGAGTAAGCTCAGCTGAAGCTGAGGCAGGATTATTCGGGTCAGTGTTGACATCCAGCCAGTCTTTTGAGCACCCGGCAAGGGTAAGTACTGCCAGAAATACAATTAATATTCTATTTATTTTTTTCATAATCTTTATTGTTGTAAGTGATTGTTAAAATCTAACTCTTAAACTTGCAGTGAAAGAACGCACTGTAGGTCCGGTTCTAAACTCACCAAACTCTGACCGCAAATTATTTCCATACGAAGTGCTCTCTGGGTCAACAAAGTTGTTATCTTCGGGTGTCCACATAAATAGGTTTCTGGCAGATAAAACAATATCTGCTCCTTCAATCGGGGTTTTCTCCATAATTGATTTGGGAACCTTATAAATAAAAGACACTTCACGCAACTTTAAATAGTCTCTTTTAATAACCCTGCTCCGATTGGCAACAGTATTCGATGAATGATAATAATATGCATTAATATTTGTCATATTTATCGGAACATCGTTCTCAATATACTCTGGTTCTGTCGATGTCGCATCCTCTGGATCGTACGCAGGATTTGGCTTCACAGAATTCGGTACAATAAACGGTTGTCTCTCGTTATAAGTAGTTTGTGTAGCATTACCAACAAAATATTGCAAATCGGCTGTTCCTGAATAGAAATAACCCCCTGGTCGGTAATCAAGGGCAAATGTAAAAGTAAAATCCTTCAGAAAATTAAAGGTATTTATTACTCCTAAATTGTATTTTGGTTGGATATCACCAATTTCGGTTTTTTCCACAGTACCTTCCGGAATACCAGTGGCTGCACTAACTACTATGTGTCCTTCATCGTCGCGTAAATAATCCGGAGCACGCAAAACACCTAGTGGTTTACCTTCAATAGCAACATATTCTACATCATAGGCTCCATCAAGAATAAGTTCACCTGCATCACCTGGTAAATCACCAACTTTGCTTTTGTTTTTGGTGTAAATAAATGTAATGTCCCAAACAAAATTTGTTTGTTTCACAGGCACAAGTGTAGCTGCAAGTTCAATACCCGAATTTGTTAGGCTACCAAAATTAATTACCTGGCTATTGAACCCAGTCGAGCCAGGGAGGTCAACAGTTAAAATCTGACCATCGGATACCCTGTTATAATAAGCAAGATCAAGTGTTATTCTGTGGTCCAAAGCACGAAGATCAATACCAACTTCCGTTTCAGTAGTAATCTCAGGTTTCAGGTTTGGATTACCAATTGTGTTATCATAAGAAAATGCACCAGTATTATTTATTGGAAAAGTCTGACGGCTAAATGGTATCCAAAGGTCTGCCGATCTAAAGACAGGATCTAAAAGGTAAGGATCAGCATCTTTACCTGCTTTACCATAACCAGCGCGTAGTTTAATTAAATCGAAAGCGTCTACTTGAACCAATTCAGATATTATAATCGAAGTATGCACAGATGGATAGAAGATACTGTTT
This sequence comes from Bacteroidota bacterium, assembly GCA_016699695.1. Lineage (NCBI taxonomy): Bacteria > Pseudomonadati > Bacteroidota > Bacteroidota bacterium. Next base: position 3,188,672 of record CP065006.1, on the reverse strand, counting down.
GCACCTTTTGGTAAGGTTGATGAATAATCTTGTCTACCATTTAAGGTTAAATAAACAAAATCTTTGTAACCCAGGTTTGCCTGTGCATAGTAACCGTAGTTTCTTTTCTCCTGATAGAATGTTTCTGTTTCTTTTGCTCCATCAGTGTTCGATAGATTGTAAAAATTGGGAATAACCAGCGTGTTAACATTACCTTCAAGCCTCCGAAAATCGTACTGATAGGTTGTGTAACCCAATATTCCATCCACATCAAAGTCTCCGAAAGATTTGTTTAATTTAAGAAGAAACTCTTGGTTAAGTTCACGGGTGGTGCGCTGTTGCTCCATTGTGTAGCCCGGATTTTCAGTAACATTTTTAATATCTTGTGTGCTACCAGGGGTAAATGTCATAATCGCTTCCCAATCCTTTCTGTTGAAATCCGAGACATCCACACCAATTCTATATGTAGCTGTAATCCAGCTAGCAAGCTTAGCATCAAGAGTTACGTTACCATAAGTCCGATTTTCCCAAAACTCAGTTTGGTTTTCATTTAAGGCATAATAAGGGTTAAACGCATAAGGAGTAAAATATTCATCCAGAGTATTAAAAGGATCATTTTTATAATCCTCAAATTCAACTATTGAAAAGTCTCTAGGAATCTGTAGCAACTCAGAATAAAGGTTAGCAGCTGCATTTCTTCCTCCAAATCCGTCAGGAGTGCCACTTCCATCGCGCCTTACATAATTAAAAGAAGTAGAGGCGGTAATTATTTTACCACTGTGACTTCCTGAGAAAGAAACCGTGTTCCTTTTATTCTTATCTACTTCAGTGGGTATTATACCGTCAGCTGTTGTATTATTGAATGATAAACGGAAAGAAGATCTTTCGTTTCCTCCTTGTAAGCTTATTGCATTCGAAAATGAGGTTCCGTATTCGTAAAAATCATAAAGATTTTTTTCCACAGGAGAAAAACTTTTAATTTTTTGAGAATTGTCGACAATATTACCCCATGCACGAGATTCACCATTCATTATTGGACCCCAGGATCCGTTTTCATCATCAACCCAAGTTCCTGACCATCCTTGTCCAAAAGTGTTTTGCATTTGTGGTAAACGAATAACATCTGAAACAGAAGCTGCAGTATTAAACTCAACCGAAATTTTATCCGAAGCCTTTCCTTTTTTTGTAGTAATCAATACTACACCGTTGGCGGCTCTTGGACCATATGCAGTAGAGGCAGCAGCACCCTTTAAAATTGTCATGCTTTCAATATCATTAGGGCTGATATCGTTGGCGCGGTTACCATAATCTATACCAGAACCAATTTCAGTCCGGGTTTCATTATTAATTGGAGTACCATCAATAACATACAGTGGGTTATTATTACCCTTTATGGAAGAGTAACCACGAATGATAACTCTGGTTGAAGAACCAGGAGTACCACCGGCAGTGCTTACCTGTACACCAGCTACTTTTCCCTGAAGTGCATTCATGGCATCGGTTTGAGATTGCTTCTCAAACTCATCACTTTTAACTGTTGAGGAAGAATAACCAATTGTTCTTTGCATCTTGGTCTGCCCTAAGGCCGTCACCACCACCTCTTCCAAACCAGTTACATTCATTTCCATGACAGTACTGATGGTGGTTTGGTTGCCAACAACAATTTCCTGGGTTTTCATACCTACAAAGGTAAATACCAGGGTGGCATTTGCAGGGACAGAAAGGGAATAATCACCATCGATGTTGGTGGTGGTTCCCACGGTTGTTCCTTTCACAACAACCGATACTCCTGGCAAGGCACTACCGTCGTCGGCACTGGTTACCTTACCCGAAATCTGTATGTCTTGCGCGAGGACCGAGAGCCCAAACATAGCAAAACATACAAGCAAGCTTGTAATTCTTTTCATAGATTTTTGTTTTAGGTTTACAATAGGTTAACAAATTTTACTTATTTCTAGCAATACTGTACCAGATAGAAGCTATTGTTAAATCAAATCTATAATTTTTTTTCATAAAAAAAAATCTGCTTTGCTTTTGTTCCCTTTCTTCTGTTTCCTTTAACACTTGTTTTAACAAAAGTGGGTCCTGTGTCAGGTTATATCTATCATCCTCTATTTCCCTGATATTTCGAATCTTATCCTCTATTTAGGGTATAAATATGGACTACAATCCTTCACATTTTACAATTTCTAAACAACAGAAGATTTTTATTAACACTGGCTAAATATTTACTTCAATAATTGTAAACTGAAAGGCTCATAATTAATTAGTTAGAAAATTCTGATTTTTGTCATGTTTTGAGAATGCTTTCATGAAACCTGGTTCTGGCAAAAATGGCTTTGGGTCTTAACATTCTCTTAAGGGTAAAGACTCTTAAACCGATATATCTAAAAGGTGATTTCATTCACAAGAAGATTAGTTTGAATTACCCCTGGCTTAAGCCAGGGGTAACAAAAGATATTATTTGTATTTTTTTACTTTCACACATTACTTGACAGCACTGATTCCTTATATTCGTTCTCCAAAACCAAGGCCTTATGTTTAAAAAGATACCCGATACCTTTGTCATCATCTTTGTTTTAATTGTTATTGCAGCAGCACTCACATGGGTTGTTCCCGGCGGAGAATATATTCAAACCGAAGAAGGTTCGCAACAATTCGAGTATCGTGAGAATTCACCCCAAAGCTGGCAGGTATTCACAGCTTTCCAGAAGGGTTTTATTAAACAGGCAGGCATCATTATTTTTGTGCTGATTGTAGGTGGCGTGTTCTGGATTTTCAATACCACCCAAGCTATCGATGTTGGGATTTATGCCTTACTGCGTAAAATGAAAAAACTCGAAGGCAGCCGGTTGTTTTCGCCTAAACTGATATCAAATGCGATATTGGTGTTTATTTCACTGGTATTTAGTGTCTTTGGAGCTGTGTTTGGCATGAGCGAAGAAACCATTGCCTTCGTGGGAATTGTAATTCCGCTTGCTATTAGTTTGGGCTATGACTCCATTGTAGGTTTGTGTGTTGTTTTCGTGGCCGCAGGTCTCGGATTTGCCGGCGCTGTTTTAAACCCCTTTACCATTGGTATAGCCCAGGGTATCGCAGGCTTACCGCTTTTTTCGGGTATTGAGTACCGGCTATTCTGCTGGCTGATAATAAATCTTGTTGGCATTGGCTATATATTATGGTATGCCAACCGGGTGCATGCCAGGCCGGAGAAATCGCTTGTATATGCCGAAGATGAGTATTGGAGAAAGCGCAATGCTACCATATCTTCTACCGAATATTATACACCTAAAAGAGCCTGGGTTATTTATGGTCTGTCGCTTGTAGTAATGGTAATTTTTGCTGCCTTGTATCCTGAAACAGATATAAAAATCGGAAATGCCAGTCATCAGATACCGGCTTTAATTATTTTGGCAGCCCTTTTCGGAGTATTGGGATTTTTAAGCCTTTTAAAATCGGTGCATTACTTTGTTATGACCATATTGCTATTTATAATCCTCTACCTTACTGTGGGTGTAATGGGCTTCAACTGGTACATCAACGAAATTGCCGGGCTATTTCTGGCCGGAGGCATTATTACTGGGATTACTATACGCAAAACTGGCAATGAAATTGTAAAACTATTTATGGAAGGAGCCCGTGACATAGCAGGAGCTGCACTGGTTATTGGTCTGGCAGGTGGCATAATTGTGATACTTGAAGATGGAAGAATTGTGCATTCCATTTTGCACAGTGCAGCAGGATTAATGAATGGTTTGGGCAAAATAGCCTCGGTGCAAACCATGTATGTCATTCAAACCTTTATCAACATCATTATACCATCCGGTTCGGCCAAAGCTGCCATTACCATGCCCATTATGGCCCCATTTTCAGACCTGATAGGCATTTCTCGCCAGGCCACTGTAATGGCATTTCAGCTTGGCGATGGTTTTACGAATATGATTACACCCATCTCACCAGTGCTAATGGGTGTTTTGGCAGTTTCACGAATCCCCTATGTAAAATGGTTGAAATGGATACTCCCTTTAATGGTAATGCTGATTATACTAGGTGCACTGCTGCTAATCCCAACAGTTACAATGCAGCTTAATGGCTTTTAAACCCTGCCAATAAATACTTCTTACAGAATTGCTGCCAGCATCACACCCAGGTAATTACCCATAGCATAACCCATGATGCCTACTGTAAGTCCGGCAACAATTACTTCTTTATTTTTAAGTGGTCCGGCAACCATAGGAACAAAAGGTGGCGAGCAAATCAGTGCCACCGAAGTAACCATAAAGGTATCGGCATCTACTCCAAATAGTTTGCTTAGTAAGGCATGGACAAGAAGAGAACCAAACACCACCATGGTAATAAACAGGAACAAGGAAAACGAGATGTGGATAAGCATGTGCACATCGGCCATGGTAGCCACAACGAGGCTAAACACGATAATGAAATACATTCCCAGTTCAAAGCTCTTTTCAATTCTATTAATTCGAGGAATGAAAGAAGCAACTATGCTAAGTGAAGTGATGACCAATATTACAACCAGCATCAAGGCAGAAGGCGGAGCTAAAAGGCTAAGCAGGCCAGCGATGAGCACTATTCCAAAAGTAATTGCAAGTGCAACCAGCAGTGGTTTTGCAATTTTCAGCTTAAACATACCCTTGTAATTTTCTTCATACGTGCTGATTTTTTCATCTGCACTTTTGTTTTGTAGCGAAGGATAAGGTCTTAAAAAGGCTCTGAAAAAATATTTTCCAATAGTAATTAAAAACAGTAGGTAAAACATTCCAACAGCAGTATCGTAGGTGTGTGTCATGATATAGGTATTCACGTCCACACCCAGCATTTCTTTCAGGGCTGCGAGGTTGGGAGTGCCCCCGGTATACAAACCAATGAGCATACCAGAGACTTGATCAGCATCCTGAATGTTACTGCCAAACAAGTGAAAGCCAAGTACTATTAACAACATAGTGGATACCACCGAGAGTAACATCGACAGCATAGTCGTACCCGACATACGGAACCATGCTTTAATTTGAAGCGAAAAAAGCAACAGGGGCAGTGCCACTGGTATGGCGATGCTTGTAAAAAGGTTCTGCAACTTATAAATACCATAGGCCTGAATATCCATTTTAGTTATCAGGCCTTTCTCCAGCCAGATCTGAAGCTGCTCGTTGCTCAAAGAATTTCCAAGCTTAAGTGCCTCATACAAAAAAAGTCCCGGACGTGGAATAAGATTGATATGCCCCAGGATAATGCCAATGACATAGGCCAAAATGATAGCTCCTATTTTGTTGAAAATCGAGAATTTACTTGTCAGATAAATTAGGCCAATAGGTAACAATACATAAATCAATGCAAGGAATAAAATCATTTTATTATCGCTTAATTATTTTGCAATCGAACTAAAAAAACTACTAAATCGATTTCATGGCCGATTTATACCAAAACAAACATCTTTTCACTTATGCTATTCCTGTTAAAAACATAACAAACAGGTTGTTTCCTTTTAACAAAAAACCGCAACTGGCAATAGTTGCGGTTAAAAATAATTTAAAAAATTCTCTAGTCCCCTAAACCCGGACAATCCTGAAAGCTTTTGTCATACTGGCTCATGGCGCGCAGACTCATACCCATGCTGGAGAATCCACCATCGTGAAACAGGTTTTGCATGGTCACTTTCTTAGTTAAGTCTGAGAACAGAGTAACGCAGTAGTTAGCGCAATCTTCGGCAGTGGCATTACCCAGGGGCGACATCCGGTCGGAAAAATCGAGCAGGCGGTCAATGCCCTTTACACCGCTACCGGCAGTAGTTAAGGTGGGCGACTGAGAAATGGTATTTACTCTGATTTTTTTATCGCGTCCATAAATATACCCGAAACTACGGGCTATTGACTCCAAGAGCGACTTAGCATCGGCCATATCGTTGTAACCGTATAAGGTACGCTGGGCTGCCACATAAGAGAGAGCTACCACCGAACCCCACTCCGAAATGGCATCGAGTTTTCGGCATACAAACAACACCTTATGAAACGAAAGGGCAGAAATATCAAGTGTTTTATGGTAATATTCATAATTAAGCTTATCATAGGTAAGTCCTTTGCGCACGTTTGGCGACATACCAATGGAGTGAAGAATAAAATCGATCTTTCCTCCTAGTATTTCCATTGACTGCTTTACAAGGTCTTCGAGGGCAGCCACATCGGTTGCATCGGCGGGTATTACTTTCGAACCTGTTTTTTTCGCCAAAGCATCCAATTCGCCCATTCGTAAAGCAACAGGTGTGTTGGTGAGTACGAACTGAGCGCCTTCTTCGTGTGCTTTCTCAGCCACTTTCCAGGCTATGGACATATCGTTGAGTGCACCAAAAATAATCCCCTTTTTTCCTTTTAATAAATTGTACGACATAGCTTATTTTTTAAATTTAAGAGCATGCAAAGTTAGTAAACAAATGGAATTGAGAAAAGTTGAAAGGCTTTGATCGGTATTTAATCAACTTTTAAGCAATACACGGGCATTTTCGATGGCTGCTTCCGAGAGTTCTTCGCCACTGAGCATCTTGGCAATCTCATGCAGCTGCTCCTGCTCATTCAGTTTTTTAATGAGTGTGATAGTCTGATTTTTCTCGTGACTTTTAAAGACTTTATAATGAGCCTCTGCCTTACTGGCAACCTGTGGTAGATGAGTGATGTTAATTACCTGCATGCCGCGGCTCATGGAACGGATAATATTGCCCACCTTGTCGGCAATTTCGCCCGAAACACCGGTGTCAATCTCATCGAGAATGATGGTAGGCATGCCGGCACTGCTATGCAATAATGCTTTAATGGAGAGCATGAGACGCGACAACTCGCCCCCGCTGGCAATGCGCGAAACGTCTTTTAAAGGATGGTTTTTGTTGGCCGAAAAAAGAAAAGCTACCTGGTCAGAACCACTGAGGGACAAAGGCTGGCTGCTATGCTGAATTTCTAGTTTTGCATGAGCAATGCCCAATTCTGCAAGAGTTTGCTCTACCCCACTCTGAAAAGGGATAAAGGCTTTTTTCCTGCTTTCGGTAAGCTGTAAGCTCAAATCCAGAGCATCCTTTTCCAGGGCTAACATTTTTTCACGGAGTTTATTCAGTTCAAGTCCTCCGTCTATGCCCAGGTTAAGTTTTCGGTTTAATTCTTCAGAAATGGGCATCAGCTCGCGAAGACTAGCCACCCGGTATTTTTGTATGAGTCCGTTGAGAATATCCAGTCTGGCTTTCACTGCAGCGCAACGTTCGGGGTCAAAATCGAGATGTTCAAATGACCTTGCCAGGTCTGTGGCCAGTTCCTTAAGCTCGACCCGGGCAGAATCGAGCCGGGTATGGAAGGCTGAAGCTTCGGGGTATACCTTTTCTATTCGGCCTAAGAGGGACTCTGCTTTTTTAAGCATATCGAGCACTCCAAGTTCGTCTATGGCTATTAGGTTATTGGCTTCGTGCAAGGCTGATTTTATATCGCTGGCATGCTCCAGCGTCATTAGTTCCAGGGCTAGTTCTTCTTCCTCACCCACAGTGAATTGGGCACTATTCAACTCATTCACCTGAAAAGAAAGAAAATCGAATTCGGTTTTAATGGCCTCGTATTCTGCTCTTGCCTTTTCATATTCCTGCCTGGAATTTTTGTATTGCACAAATGCTGTTTGATAGTTGCGCATCAAATCTTCGTGCCTGCAAAACTTATCAATCATTCCTAATAAAAAATTCTGGTGGTTCAACAGCAGGTTTTGATGCTGGGAATGAATGTCGACTAATCGGAGACAAATTTCCTGAAGAGTATTCAGGGTAACAGGTGTATCGTTGATAAAGGCACGTGATTTTCCATTAGGAAGTATTTCGCGCCTGATAATAGTATGCTGTTCAAAATCAATGTCGTACTCGGAAAATAAATTTTGTAATGAATAGCCTTCTATATTAAATCCGGCTTCTACGATGCATTTTTTATCGGCCTGGCTTAACACCCCGGTATCGGCCCGATTGCCAAGAATTAAGCCCATAGCACCCAGCAAAATGGACTTACCGGCACCGGTTTCGCCTGTGATGATATTAAGACCCCTATGAAAACTCACCTGGAGCTCATCGATAAGGGCATAATTGCTAACTTTTAACGATTCGAGCATACCCTGCAGACTTCTTTTGGGTAAAACTAATACATATAAACAGGAAAGCGAGAAGATTTAGCCCATTTAATATAAACACAATATAAACCGGGCTATTCGAGTGAACCGTATTTGCGGGCCCCTGCAGGATCGATTGACATGAGAGTACTTTTAATTTTTAGTTTCTCGGGTTGCGGTGCCTCCAAATAAATATTCACAATCTCGTCTGATTTGGTTTCGAGAATGATGGAAAAAAGGTAAGTAAAGGGATCGGGCTTGTTTTTGCTGAATCTTTCCAGTATTGAAATGGATTCGGTTATACCTAAACGTCCTCTTTCGACCGACTTTTCCATTAAATCCAGGCCTTGTCTGTGGTAGGAGTAATAAAAATTGCGTAGGGGCTCGTATTCTGAACTTAACAGATTGTCGACCAGCCAATACCTATTTTTTCGCTTCTGGTTGTCGCGTGCCTGCCAGCCAATTGTGGGGGCACTTTGGGCGGCATTTACAATTTGCTCGGCTTTGCGGTAAAATGCATCTCCTCCCAGGGGAGAAAATGTATCGCTATCGAGACCAAGAATAATGTATGCGTAAAAAGACAGCAGCGACGACAAGTTTGAGATATAGGTGTTCTCCGATACATTAATCGGATCGAATTGTTGGTACTTAAACTGTATATCGTTATCGACATAATTCAATATTACCGAATTGTAAGAAGAACCATAAACCGGGCGACGCACCTGTATCTGAAGTTTAGCTTTGAACTCATCGCCTGGAAGCTGCTCGGCAATATCCAGGGTAAGGTTACATTCGATGCGTTCGCCAGCTTCAAAAATTTGAGTTGACCAGGAAGTATTGTTCATAAAATCGCTGATACCCTCCTGAAGAGTAGTAAATATATCTTTATTCGAGCCTTGGATACGGCTTGAATTGACAATTACATTGCAATTAAGCTCTTGTGCCGAAGCAACAACAGTAAAAAGTAAAAGGTATAAAGTAAAAAAGCTTTTCATGCCTGGCTTACAATAATTCTTCGATGGCATCCAGAATATCCAGGGCCACCAATTCTTTAGTTTTTAACTCAAAATCTTTCACTTTATTGTCTTTGCCGATGAGGGTAATTTTATTGGTATCGTGCTGAAAGCCGGCATTTTTGTCCTGAAGTGAATTTAACACAATCAGGTCAAGGTTCTTACTAATCAGTTTAGTTTTGGCATTTTCCAACTCGTTATTGGTTTCGAGGGCAAAACCGACCAGAATCTGCTTGTTGGTTTTGCGGGTGCCTAATTCCCTGGCAATGTCTTGGGTGGGTACAAGCCTGATCTCGCTTAAACCTTTATCCTTTATTTTATTCTTTTGGTATACTTCGGGTGTAAAATCGGCCACTGCAGCAGCCATAATGGCCACTTGGCATTGAGTAAATTCCTTTATGGCTGCTTCGTACATTTCTTTAGCCGACTGCACATTTACCACGCATATCGATTCATTTTCTGCTTTTATGTTAACAGGACCGGAAATCAAAACTACCTCTGCACCTTTTTTGGCTGCCTCTTGAGCCAGGGCATAAGCCATTTTTCCTGAAGAATGGTTGCTGATGTACCTTACCGGGTCTATGGCTTCGAGGGTAGGACCAGCGGTGATGAGGATTCTTCTCCCTGCTAGTTTGGAGGGTTCAGACTTTTTTTTTTCGAAGAGCTTTTTTAGATGTACCACAATTATTTCGGGTTCTTCCATCCTGCCCTTCCCTTCGAGACCTGAGGCCAGTTCGCCGGTCGACGGCTCCACAACAATGTGGTTACCAAAACCACGCAATGTTTCGAGGTTTTGCTGAGTTGATGGATGAAGGAACATATCAAGATCCATAGCTGGAGCTACCACCACTGGGCTTCGGGCCGAAAGGTAAGTGGTAAGAAGCAGGTTATCGGCAATTCCATGTGCCATTTTAGCCAGGGTATTGGCAGTGGCAGGAGCTATGACATAGGCATCGGCCCATAATCCCAAATCAACGTGGCTGTTCCAATCGCCATTTTCGGGGTTAAAAAAATCGACCAAAATCGGATTTTTAGAAAGCGTAGCCAAGGTAAGCGGGGTAATAAATTCTTTAGCCAGGGGGGTCATTATCACCTTTACTTCGGCACCTTCTTTCACGAGTAACCTAACAAGAATAGCAGCTTTATAGGCTGCTATGCTTCCGGTGACACCGATAAGAATGTGTTTGCCTTTTAACATCAGGCTAAATTTATTCGTGCTTTTTAATAAAAATCTTGTCGTTTTCGAGTTCCTCCAATGCAATAAGGCTTGGTTTGGGAAGACGCTCGTAGAATTTAGAGATTTCTATTTGCTCGCGATTTTCAAAAACCTCCTCGAGGTTGTCGGTATAGTTGGCAAATTCTTCCAGTTTCTGGCTCAATTCCGCTTTCAGCTCCACACTAATCTGGTTGGCCCTTTTCGAAGCGATTACCACAGCTTCGTAAATATTCTCTGCTTTTTGCTCCAGCTCGTTCAAATTGCGGGTTATGGTAGTGGGGGCTGCTTTTGTTTTTTTATAATCCATATTACAAGGTTAATTTATTACTTCAAAATCGTCTCCTAAGTATTTTAGTGTAGCTGTTTGGTAGCGGTTAGCTTCGCGTATGTATTTGCTTTCGGGGTATTCCGCCTTAAACGAATAATAATTGTCGAGGGCATCCTGAAAACGCTCTCTTTTTCTCGTGAATACGCTATTTTCGGCATATTTAAAACTCGATTTCACAACCATAAACATCATATCCTCACGGTATTTGCTGTCGGGATATTCAAGCAAACCATTACTCAGTGCTACTAAAGAGGCTTTGTAATCCTCCAAATCGTAATAAAGCCGGGCTGAAATAAACGATTTCTCCACAAGCTTTTCGCGTAGTTCACTAATATAGTCTAATGCCTGTTGGCGCTTACTGCTGCGAGGATGTTTAATCACAAACTTCTGAAAGGCCTGAATCGATTGCACTGTGTAGCTCTGATCGAGTTCCGGACGGGGCGATATTTTGTAATAGCAAAAAGCCGTCATATAGTCCGACTCTTCGACAAAGGGACTTGCACCGTAAGTTTTTGCAAAGGTCTCGAAATAGTGCCCGGCCATAATAAAGTCACCCTGCTCAAAATAGCTCATGGCCTGAAAAAAGTACACCGAATCGGCTTTGGCTGTTCCCCTGAAGATAGGTGCAATCTGGTCGAGTAATACCTGGGCTTTATAAAAATCCCCTTTGTTGTACAACCCAATAGCAGTAGTATACTTCAATTCATAGTCGGTTCCTTTTACTACTTTTTCGTAGCCAGAGCAGCCACTAAAGAGCACGAATGCAATTGAAATATAAAGTATTAAAGGCTTTTTCATCCGGAATAAAAACATCGCGCAAATTTATAAATTAATATTTTAACAGTTGCAAGATACTACAACGAAAATGCATGATAATTATTTGGTTTGTTAAGAAATCAAAAAAAACTACTTTTGTGTCCAAATTAAAATCTTTTAAGACTGTGGACATATTTGACAAAATCAAACAGGATATGGGCCCCTTGGGTCAATATCAGAAAATTGCACATGGATACTTCATGTTTCCAAAACTGGAAGGCGAGATTCAACCTCGTATGAAGTTTCGCGGGAAGGAAGTCTTAACCTGGAGTTTGAACAATTATTGCGGACTGGCCAACCATCCGGAAGTAAGAAAAGCTGATGCTGAAGGTGCAGCACAATGGGGTATGGGATATCCGATGGGTGCCCGTATGATGTCTGGCCAAACCAGCCTGCACGAAGAACTGGAAGCAAAGCTTGCTGAATTTGAAGGGAAACAGGATTCGTTTTTGTTGAATTTTGGTTACCAGGGAATGGTTTCTATCATTCAGACTTTGGCTCACCGTAAAGATGTTATTGTATACGACTCTGAGTCTCATGCCTGTATTATGGATGGAATTTTCCTTCATAAAGCTACTGGCGGAAAGAGTTTTGTATTCCCCCACAACGATATTGAACGTTGCGATAAAATGCTCAAAATGGCAACCAACCGTGCCCAGGAATCGGGTGGTGGTATTCTTTTAATTACAGAAGGTGTATTTGGCATGGCCGGAGATCTGGGTAAGCTCGATGAGATTGCTGCCCTGAAGAAAAAATACAATTTCCGTATGCTTGTTGATGATGCCCATGGTTTTGGTACTATGGGAAAAACAGGTGCCGGAACGGGCGAACATTTCGGCGTACAGGATCAGATTGACCTTTATTTCTCAACCTTTGCGAAAGCTATGGCAGGTATTGGTGCTTTTGTTGCCGGCGACGAAGATGTAATCAATTACCTGCGTTACAACATGCGTTCGCAAACATTTGCTAAATCGTTGCCTATGCCTATGGTTGTAGGCGCTCTGAAAAGGCTCGATATGATCCGCACGGATAGCAGCCACCGCGAGAAGCTTTGGAAAATTGTGAACCGTCTGCAGTCGGGTCTGCGCGAAAACGGATTCGACCTTGGACATACCGAATCCCCTGTTACACCTGTTTTTCTGCAGGGTAATGTAGCGGAAGCTACCAATGTGGTGATGGATTTGCGCGAGAATTATGGCATCTTCTGCTCAATGGTTGTATACCCTGTAGTTCCAAAAGATGTAATTATGCTTCGAATTATCCCAACAGCTGCACATACAATCGAAGATGTGGATTATACCATCAAATGCTTCAAAGAGATAAAAGTAAAATTGGCCGATGGCAAATACAAGTCAGACAAAATCGGCTCATTGCTTGCATCGAAATAAATTTTTAGACAGACGAATATCAAAGGGTGCCAATTCAATGTTGGCACCCTTTTTTTATCCTCTCTAATTTCTGTAGAATTATATTTCCAATCTGGAAAAAATCAGGTTTACTCCCCTCTTTTTTGTATATTTCTGACAATCAAAAAAATCTTTGTCATGAAAAATAAACTTCCTGCATTTCTTGCAAGTTTTGCTTTTATCGTTTTCACGCTTCAGGCACAGCAAAAACTGGTGCCCGACTCGGCTCTGGTAAATGGTTTAAAATTCAGAAGCATAGGACCCGCCGCTGCTTCAGGCCGTATTGCCGATTTTGCAGCAAACCCATTCAACAGCTATGAATATTATGTAGCTGTGGCCTCGGGGCATATCTGGAAAACTACCAACAATGGCATTACTTTTACTCCTGTTTTCGATCAATACGGCGCCTATTCCATCGGTTGCCTGGCTATCGATCCGGCAAATCCTAATATTGTTTGGGCCGGTACAGGCGAAAATAACAGTCAACGGGCCTTAGGCTACGGCAATGGGGTTTACAAAACCCTCGACGGAGGAGCAAGTTGGGTCAATATGGGCTTAAAAAATTCCTTCCAAATTGGAAAAATACTTATCGATCCTCGGAATACAGAGGTGGTTTATGTAGCCGCTGAAGGTTCGGTTTGGGGCCTTGGAGGCGACCGTGGCATTTTCAAAACTACCGATGGTGGCAAGACCTGGACAAAAGTGCTGGAAATAAGCGAAAACACAGGTGCATACGACCTGGAGTTTCACCCTTCAAATCCTGATATTATCTATGCATCGGCACATCAACGCCGCAGGCACACTTATACTAAAATTAACGGAGGCCCCGAATCGGCGCTTTACAAAACTACCAATGCCGGAAAAGACTGGCGCAAAATCACCACCGGCTTACCTTCGGTACACCTTGGTCGCATAGGCCTGGCTGTATGCCTGGCAGACCCAAACCTGGTTTATGCCATTGTGGAAGCTGCAGACAACATGGGCGGATTTTTCCGCTCCGATAACCAAGGCGAAAGCTGGCAAAAAATGAGCGATTATACTTCTTCCGGACAATATTATACCGAGATAGAGTGTGATCCCGAAAACCCCTTAAGAGTCTACAGTGTGGATACTTACTCGCAAGTAACCGAAGATGGCGGAAAAACATGGAAGAAACTTTCGACCAAGAAACGTCATGTCGATGACCATGCCCTTTGGATTAATCCAAAAGCTACCAGTAACATCCGAATTGGAGGTGACGGGGGGGTCTATGAGTCTTATGATAGAGGCGAAACATGGACTTTCCAAGGTAACCTTCCGGTAACACAGTTCTATCGTGTGAACGTCGACAACAGTTGGCCTTTTTACCGTGTCTATGGTGGCACGCAGGATAACAACACCTTAGGTGGGCCTTCGCAAAACCTCACTGCTGCTGGTGTGTCGAACGATGAATGGTTTTACACCCTTGGAGGCGACGGGTTCTGGGTGGCAATTGACCCGAAAGATCCTGATATCGTTTTTTGCGAATACCAATATGGAAATGCTTACCGCTATAACCATAAAAACGGCGAGCTGGTTTACATCAAACCGCAGGAGCCTAAAGGAGAACTGACCTATAAATGGAACTGGGATACCCCGCTGATATTAAGTTCACACAACAACAAGCGGTTGTATATGGCCGCAAATAAAATTTTCAGGAGCGACAATCGCGGCGATTCATGGTCGGTAATCAGTGGCGACCTCACTGCCCAAAAAGACCGTAACGATTTTAAAGTAATGGGGAAATACTGGAGTTCGGATGCGGTAACAAAAGATGTATCCACTTCTTTATATGGAACCATTGTATCGCTGGCAGAAAGCCCTATCAATGAACAAATCCTGGTAGCGGGCACAGACGATGGACTTATTCAGGTTACCAGCGATGGAGGAAAAACATGGAACAAAACAAGCAGTTTTTCAGGGGTTCCGGCATATACCTATGTGAGCGATGTGTTGGCCTCACGCTTCGATGAGAATGTGATTTTTGCCACTTTTAATAACCATAAGAGCAACGACTTTAAACCCTATGTACTCCAAAGCCGCGACAAGGGTAAATCGTGGATATCCATTGCCTCCAACCTGCCTCAGGGTGCAGTTTATAGTATTCTCCAGGATTTAAAGGACCCTAAGATGCTCTTCTGCGGCACTGAATTTGGCTTGTTTGTGACCTTTAACGAAGGTACGAATTGGATTCAAATCCGAAACGGGCTTCCTGATGTGGCGGTACGCGACCTGGTTATTCAGGAAAGGGAGAATGACCTTATAATTGCTACTTTTGGAAGAGGATTTTATATTCTTCATAATTACAGCGTTTTAAAAGAAATAAGCCTCATCGATCAAAATGCCGAGGCGCATCTCTTTACCATACCCGAAGCTTTGCTGTATATTCCAAAATCAGACCGAAGAGATAATTTGGGCGACAACCTTTATATTGCACCCAACAAAACCTATGGAGCAGAGATTAGTTATTATTTGAAAGATGACATACTTTCGGCGAAAGAAAAAAGGCAAAAATCTGATGCCGAACTCTTTGAGGTAGGTTCTAAAATAAAAGTAAATACCTGGGAAGAAGACCGCCTGGAGAAGCTTGAAGAACAGGCTTATCTTTTGTTTGTAGTGGAAGATGCACAAGGAAATGTAATAAGAAAAGTTACAGCACCCGCAAAAAAAGGTATTAACCGGGTTTATTGGGATTTAAAATACCCCGACCTCATGCCAGTGAAAACGGACTTTGAGAAATTCGACCCACTGAAAACACAGGAACCCGGACTCTATTCCATGCCAGGCACTTATCAGGTTCGGCTCTATGCCAGCGAAAAAGGGGTCACCCGTCCGCTCACAGAAAAAATCTCCTTCGAAGTAAAAGCCCTCAACACAACCGGTTTTAATGATGAGAACCGTGGTCAGACTTTGGCATTTCAACAAGAAGTTGCCAAACTCACTCATAATATGGTTCTGGCAGATCAGCAGCTTGCAGAGGCAAAAAAAGAAATACAGCAGCTTAAGCAAAGAAATTTACAAAGTACGAGTTACGATGCTGCACAACACGAAAAATTGGCATCACTGGAACAAAAAAACGCTCAATTATTGCTGGTTTTGAATGGCTATGAAGCCAAAGCCAGTTACGAAGAGGTACCGCCTGCCCCGGTACCTTTGATGCAGCGATTAGGATTTCTGATTTATTCGTTTATCAGCAATTCAGAGGCTACCAACCAGGCTCAAAAAGAAAGTCTCGAAATATTGAGCACTGAGTTTGCATTGCTGGTTGTGGAAATTAAAGCAATGACTGAGGAATTAAAATCAATGGAACCTGCTCTATAAATTGACTCAAAAGAAAATGAAACCGCCGGATCAGCATACTCAATTTAGGTATGATTGGTCCGGCGGTTTCTATTTTAAAGCAGGCTTTTATTCCTTTTCTGAGAGGTAGCGCTCAGCATCGATGGCTGCCATGCAACCAGAACCAGCGGCTGTAATAGCCTGACGGTATACATGATCCTGCACATCGCCGCAGGCAAATACACCTGGCACATTGGTTTTTGAAGTGCCTGGAATGGTTTGAATGTAACCGGTTTCATCTACTTTCAGATACTTACTGAATGGTGCCGAGTTTGGGGTGTGGCCGATGGCAAGAAAGAACCCGTCGATCTTAATATCTACATCCTTTTCCTCAGGTGTGCCTTTTTTATACACAAGGTGAGCTCCTTGCACGACACCTTCTCCAAATAAGCTCTTTGTTTGGTGTTCCCAAAGAATCTCAATTTTAGGGTTCTCCTGCACCCTTTTTTGCATCACTTTCGAGGCCCTTAGTTCGTTCCGTCGCACAATAAGGTATACTTTGTTGCACAAACCAGCCAGATAGGTAGCTTCTTCGGCAGCTGTATCACCCCCTCCTACCACGGCTACATCCTTTCCACGGTAAAAGAATCCATCACACGTAGCACAAGCAGACACACCAGAACCCATATACTTTTGCTCCGATTCGATTCCAAGGTATTTGGCTGTAGCACCAGTGGCTATTATTACGGTATCGGCTTCGATTTGTTTTTTCTCGTCGACGGTAACTTTGTGAACCGGACCCGAAAAATCAACATGGGTTACAATACCCCATCTGCAATCTGTTCCAAAGCGTTGTGCCTGCTTTTTCAGGTCTTCCATCATGGCCGGACCGGTAATTCCTTCGGGATACCCGGGGAAATTTTCTACATCGTTGGTAGTAGTAAGCTGACCACCCGGTTGAAGGCCCTCGTACATTACAGGGCTTAGGTTAGCGCGGGCTGCATAAATAGCAGCAGTGTAACCGGCAGGACCGGAGCCAATAATAAGGCATTTAACATGTTCAACCTCTCCGTGGGTAGTTTTTTCAGAAGAAGAATTATCTGAAGTGTCGAGTGTTTTAAAAAAACTCATAAGAATAATGCTTTATAGTTATTTATTTTGTGCCGAAGCATTTACAAATTTCAATCCAGTTTTGTATTTCTATCAGAAACAAGGTAAAAAGTGAAATGTTGGCAGAGCGCCTATTAATTTAAAGAATAATTGGCAGATAAAAGGCATAAAGAATATACTGTATTTGTTCCTTGACTTTTTAGGAAAACGAGCTTTGTAGATAGAAAAAAATACCTATTTTTGCACCCACCTTCGAAAGCTTGTTATAATAGCCATAAGAGGTAAAAAAATCGGGGTGTGGCGTCCTGATCCCGATGTACATCGGGATGGGAGCTAGCGTATCACGCCATAGGCGTGATGGTCGTCAACCAACTTGGCGAACCTAAAATGAAATATCGGGGTGTGGCGCAGTTGGCTAGCGTACTAGCATGGGGTGCTAGTGGTCGTCCGTTCGAGTCGGATCACCCCGACCACTAAAGAAAGAGGGGTATAATAAAATTTACCCCTCTTTTATATTTAATCAATCCTATGGTTACTGTCTATATTCTTCGCAGTAAAACATTAAACAAATTCTATACCGGCCAAACTGATAACCTTGAAAGGCGAATGGAAGAACATAACCGCGGAAAAACACCATTTACAAAGTCGGGAATTCCTTGGATCTTAATTTATTCTATACCCTTGGAGTCCAGAGCTGAGGCAATGAAACTTGAAAAACAAATCAAAAAGCGCGGCGCAGAAAGATTTCTGAACGATTTAGGAGTTTCAGTTGGCTAGGGTAGTACGCATAAGGTGTGACGGTCGTCCAGGAAAAAGCGAACCTAAAAATGAATATCGGCGGTTGGTGAAGTTGGATAGCGTATCACGCCGAGGGCGTGATGGTCGTCACGCCAGAGCGTGATCACCCCGACCAAAATAAAGAGGATGTCCAAAAAATGGGCATCCTTTTTTCTTTCATATAAAGTCTAGAAATAATTTCATCCAGGGTGTGGCGTCCCGATCCCGATGTGCATCGGGATGGGAGCTAGCGTATCACACCAGCAACTGAATTAACTTGATTTTATGGCAAGACTTGCAATCAGTTTGAATCTGTTGCAAGAATAAGAACTGTATATATTCTCCAATCTGTTAATTGCAATAAACATAATCGAAAGAAGTAAATTGAACTAAAAGGAGGTTCTCTTAGCTTAATTTGAGTGTCAAGCCGCATTAGGTCAAAGTGCACTTTAAAGCACTTTTCGAATGTCTATTGATATTTTTTTTATGAATGAATACGCAAAGTGCATTTTACTGCACTTTTATTTGAATAATGACTATTTTCTTATAATTTTACATACAAAAGAGCCATAAAATGCACTTCGAAAAGATAATAAACACGATTAAGGAACGTAGGGAAGTTCTGAAAGTGAATCAGGAAAATTTAGCGAAACTATCCGGAGTTGGATTAAGAACCTTAAAGCAATTTGAAAGCGGAAAGGGCAATCCCACTTTGCAAACAGTTACAAAATTGGCAGATACATTGGGCTTGGAACTTGAATTAACTATAAAACAACTGAGATCAAATGAGACAAGCAAAGATACTTTATAAAAACTCAGAAGCAGGGATATTAACCCAGCATGATGATGGTTCCTTTACGTTTCGTTATCATGAATCCTGGCTGACAGACAAAAATAAACCAGGAATTAGTCTAACGTTACCTAAAACCAAGCAAGAGTATCATTCGGAATATTTATTCTCATTCTTCTACAATATGCTACCAGAAGGGTCAAACAAGCAGGTGATATGCAAGCATGATAGAGTTGATCCGAATGATTACTATGGCTTACTGGTCACAATCGCACAAAATGATACAATTGGAGCAGTAAGAGTATTAAAAATTGATGAAATATGAGCCTTCCAGAAATAAAAAACTGTCCTGGCACCCTGGCTGAAGGGTATAATACTTATAGCAAAACATGCCTAAACAGAGTATTCCAAGGGAAAAAAGTGAATCATGTCCTACCTTATGAATCGCCTGCTTCAAATACCGAAACAGATGAGCTGTTTGAAGAGAATAGAAAGCGCATGTCTATTTCAGGTGTTCAGGAAAAATTTTCAGTTTTACTTGAAAAGAATAAGCTTAGACTTATCAATGAAGGCGAACAAGGTATGTATATATTAAAACCTATTCCCAGCACTGGCAAGAAGCCTGATCAGATGCCAGCAAATGAACATCTTACCATGCAAATAGCAAGGCAGGTGTATGGCCTTGAGACTGCTGAAAACGCATTGATTTTTTTTAAAAATGGAGCTCCGGCATATATTACCAAGCGCTTTGATGTGATTGCTGATGGAAAAAAACTCGCCCAGGAAGACTTCGCATCATTAGCAGGCAGGACACCCCAAACATACGGAGAGCATTATAAATATTCAGGTAACTATCTGGAGATGTTTCAACTGTTAAAAAAGCTGGTGCCAGCTTATCGGTTAGAATCTCTTAAACTATTGAAAATACTGATGTTCAATTACCTCTTCTCAAATGGTGATGCGCATTTTAAAAACTTCTCATTAACAGAAATGCCTATGGGAGATTTTAGGCTAAGCCCTGCTTATGATTTGCTAAACAGCCGGATTCACATAGAAGACAAGGATTTTGCATTAGACGATGGCCTTTTACCAAGAAATCTGGCACAGGGAAAGATTAAACACCAATTTGAAGTGCTTTCAGGTATCCCTACTACCAAGTAGGTATATAAAAATATATAGCCAGGGTATACTTTTGGGGCATGAGAAAGAACCAGAAGTATACACAGGAAGAGATGTACATGGCAATAGAGCTATGGAAAGAAAGCGGGATATCGCAGAAAAACTATTGTAATCAAAACCATCTTTCCTATAGTACCTTCAAGTACTGGTTTAATAAATACCAGAAGGATAGACATGGTAAAAAACCAGGATCAACAAAGTCATTTATACCTGTACATATACCTCAAACTATCACTACCCACCTGCCGGAATCCAATACCGGGATGATATCTATAAGCTATCCAAATGGGGTTGTTGTAAATTGCCCTACCACTACGAGCATCGAGCAATTACGGGGACTAATAAAGCTATAAGCAAATGTTTACCCTCTCATCCACCAATAAGTTCCACCTGTTCAGCCAGCCGGCCGATATGCGCAAGAGTTTTGATGGCCTGGCCGGACTGGTGCAAAACAACCTGGAAAACAACCCATGTAGTGGGGATGTTTTTATATTCATCAATAAGCAGCGAAATAAGATAAAGCTATTGCACTGGCAGGGCATTAGTTTTACACTTTATTACAAAAGGCTTGAGAAAGGCACATTCGAACTTCCAAGCTACGATGCCAACGTTGGCAGCATAACCATAGGCTATACCCAAATGGTAATGATAGTGGATGGGTTAAGTATAAAAAACATCCAACGAAGAAAGCAATACCAGCCAAGCCTGGTTTCCTGATATTTATTAACAAAGCCTTGAAACATAGTGAATAACAAAGGTGGGCAAAAACCTTTACTGCAAAGCTATTTGCATACTTTTGGGGCATGACTTTGACACCCGAAAATATAAGCTTTCAAGAGCTTGTTGAGATAAACAAAAAACAAGAATCTCAGATAAACCATTTGGAGTCACAAATCAGCCAAATGCAGTTCCAGATTGATCAGATGAACCGCTTGCTTTTCGGGGCAAAGAGAGAAAGGTTCATCCGCAACGCCGACGAAGCCCAACTTACCTTGCCCTTTGATGTGAAAGTGGAAGAAGCCCCTGAAAAAGAGCAGGAGGTTATCAGTTATGTACGGTCGAAAAATACCCACAGGGAACATCCGGGAAGGTTGCCCCTGCCATCACATTTACCAGTTGAAGAGATAGTTATAGAGCCTAAAGAAGATACAACAGGGTTAAAGTGCATTGGCAAAGAGGTAACCGACCAACTGGAACTTGTCCCGGCCAAACTGTACATCAAACGGTTTATCCGTCCAAGATACATAAAGCCAACCGATGAAACTGCTTTAAACCATGTAGGCATTATAGCCGACCTGCCAACCTTTCCTATCGAAAAAGGCATAGCAGGCCCTGGTTTACTGGCACAGATCATGGTTGATAAGTTTGTAGACCACCTGCCTATTTACAGGCAAATAGAACGGTTTAAAAGAGAAGGCATTCACATGCCATCCTCGACCCTTAATGGCTGGCAGGAATCGATATGTAATTTACTGGAACCACTTTATGATACCTTAAAACACAGGGTGCTCTCGCAAGGCTACTTACAGGTCGATGAAACCCCTATTCAGGTATTAGATAAAACGAAAAAGGGGAAAACACACCGTGGTTACCACTGGATATATTACAGCCCGCTTGAAAAGACTGTATTCTTCGACTATAACAATGGGCGCTCCCGGGAAGGACCAACAAGGCTCCTGAAAAACTTCAAAGGTTATTTGCAAACCGATGGCTATAACGTATATGACATTTTCGGGAAGAAAGAACATATTACCCTGCTAAATTGCATGGCGCATGCCCGGCGTGGGTTCGAAAAAGCATTGGATTATGATAAACCCAAGGCTGAATATGCAATGGACATGTTCCAAAAACTTTATACCATAGAACAAAAAGCCAGAGATGAAAACCTTACCCAGCAGCAAAGGCATGAACTCAGGCTTGACCAGTCGCTGCCCATACTCAACGAATTGGGCAAGTGGATAGTTGAAACATATAAAACCGAATTGCCAAAATCGGCCTTAGGCAAAGCACTGGCATATTGCATACCTCGTTGGGATAATTTATTGGCATACTTAAATGACGGTTCATTGGAAATAGACAATAACCTGGCTGAAAATGCTATTCGACCAATAGCCCTTGGCAGAAAGAATTACCTGTTTGCCGGTTCCGAAAGAGGAGCTGAAAGGGCTGCCATGTTCTATTCTTTCTTCGGCACCTGTAAAAAGAACAATATAAACCCTTTTGAATGGCTAAGAAAAGTATTGGAAGTTATACCCAACTATAAAGTAAACCAACTAACCGATTTGTTGCCGCAAAATTTTAAGCTGTAGTTACCCAAGCTAACACAAAGTAAACTTATCTGCAACATCTAACCATGACCTACTTGGTAGTAGGGATACGCTTTCAGAAAAAGCAGAAATAGATAACAGTTTTTTTAACAACATCTTAAAAGAAATGCTGTCGAACTCTCAATCGGTAGAAAATTTGGTTTTTTTATCTTTTCTCGATGACAGTACCAAAAGGAATTACTGGCAGTCTTACCAGGGAAGGTTAAAGCAATTGGCAAAGGAATAGTGTTTTTGTCCAATCAGAACCACTTTAGAAGGGAGGATCAAAAAAGTCTACCAAAGCATTAACCTGTTTGGGAGTGAATATTTTTCGCTTTTTTTTTCAAGAAGCATTCTTAACAAAAAAACCAGGATTTCCTTTTAGAAAATCCTGGTCTTAACCACTATTAGCAGTATTATTATCCTTTACAGAAAGAAACTATTTGGTTTCAATCATGGGTATTTCAAGTGCCAATTGGGCATTGATAAGCGCTTCGATTTTATTATCTGCCTGGAAAAACCTTACGGCTTTTGCAGTAGGTAGAATTTTTTTGAATTTGTTGTAATAAGACTTTTTCAAACTCAATATCTCTCCTTTGTATTTCATTGATTGAAGCCAAAGCTCATCGGCCTTTTCATCGGTCATATTTTCATAATTGGCTGCATAGTCTTTTACCACAGCAATAAGCATATTATTCACTTTATAAAGCTCCGCAGTATACTCGTTATACAAATTCCAAAAAGGCTGACTTTCGGCCTCGGTAAGTTGCATTACTTCTGCAATAGCAGCTTTGGCCTCTACCTGCATCACTTCGCGGGTCATTTCGAGGTAGTCGTTGGTTGTTTGGCTGTTGGCTGAAAATGCCATTGCGCAAAAACTGAATAGTACAATAAAACTTTTTTTCATTTTTTAATTGTTTAGATTTATTTGTGTATTATGAGGTTTAAAATCAGAATTAAAACAAGAAGCCAATATTAAAATTCAGGTACGAAACTGCAGGGGCATCGCTCACCTCGAAAGCATAATTGTATCGAACGCTTAGCATGAAAGAGGTAGTCGAGTATCCGTTTAAAAGAATACCTACTTCAGGTGCAAGACCGAAGTGCCAGTTATACTCATCGACAAGCCAGAGTCCCATTTGAACTTCCTGTATTGCATAGGTAGCGCCAATACCTGTTCCAATATAGGGAGTTACCGTACCAGATGATTCGAAATGCTTGTAGGCTGTAAACATTTGTGGCAATACGTTCAGATAGCGATACTGAGTGCCTGTAAAAGTGCGGGTATCTTTGGTAAAAGTGCCGCTGCGGCTTTCGTAGAAAGTACTCCAGGAGCTGCTAAAGCCGAGGTAAAAATCGCTGCCCACATCCCAGCGGCCTTCCATGCCGGCACCCCGCCAGCTGAATTGTTTGGCAATTTCGGCCGATTCGCCCAGAGAAAGGCCAGTGTTATATGTCATTCCAAAGCGGCCGGTCTGGGCAAATAGAGATACTGAACCGGCAAACATCAGAATAGCAAGTAAAATATATAGTTTATTCGCTTTCATAGCATTAGTTTTTTAAATAAGGTGATTGTTTGAAGGCCTGGTTGATACCTTTGGCAATATATTCCTGATTACTGGCAGTACTTTCTCTTAAAAGACCATCGATTCCGGCAAGCCATACTATTGGTAAAAGTCCTTTTTCAATATCAATAGTGGGCCCATCTACCATTTCTATCAACACCGTGCCTGTAGAATAAGAATAGGTTACTGGATAACCATAGTAAGGATAATAACCACCCCAATAACCACCGTAGCCCCAATAGGGATATCCGGGATACCAGCCTACGTATGTATTATCGATTGCCAGTGCCTGAACAAAAACTACAACATCTGTTGGGTTATTGATATTGAAAGTGTCTACTCTTAGGTACCCGGCTGATGCCATGTTACTTGCAACCAGACCAAGAATAAAGGCATCGGAACCACGAGGCAGGTCAATGTTGTTATCCTCATCTATTTTATCAAATATCCAATTCAATGAGTCGGGCATATAATAGGTTGCTGGCTCACTTGAACTCCAATACTCGGCTTTGTAATCGGTAATCACGATGTCCAGGTCGGAATAATATTCCGGTCCACCCGGATAGCAGCCTACCATAAGGGTAAGCAAAACTGCTAAGGAAGAAATGGGAAGAATCTTTTTCATTCTATATGGTTTTTAATTGTTACATTATTAAATTAAAACGCAGGAGGAGTAGCACTTTTAGCACCTGTGGTGGTATTAAGTCTGAAAACAAGGCCTGCACCAATTTCGCCTTGTAAAATGGTTGAGCTGGTAGTTACACCTGCACTGGCACCACCTGAGCCAAAATAAAGGCCAAATCCTCCGTATTGCACTGGAACAAGCATACCTCCATGGATACGTATACCTATCTTTTCGTTAAAGTAGTATTTTAACCCTACTTGCAATGTCCAGGAAAAAACCCAAACATCTTCTATTTCACTTGTGCGAGGATTGGAATAAAGAGCGCCCAGGGTTAATCCGGCATAGGGCATTACGTTTCCGGCCATTACGTGCTGCATGGCACCAATCTGAAACCAGTTCATATTAACCGGGTATTCCTCGTAACCATCATTCGTGTAATCGATAGAGCGCAATTCGAGGGTTGTAGGTTGCTGCATGTATTCGAGATGAAGAGCCCTGCCTCCCGGAATCAATACGTTCATTGCAATACCATAGTTCTTGCTGTCGTCAATCTTGATATCGCCACCATAAATGTAAATTTTACCGCCCCACTGGTAGCTGCCGAAGGGGATAATCTGCACTTCCTGCGATTTAGCCAGCAAGGGCAGCAGGATAAGCGCCAGAAAAAGATAACTTAGTTTTTTCATTCTTCGTTTTATTAGAGTTGTTGTTATTTATGTTGATTTTTTAGAATCCAAACCCGTTTGAAAAGTAACTTTCGAAACTGCTAAAAAGTAAAAATATCCATATTCAAAAATCACTTCTATCAATTGATAACTATAGCTGAAAAACTGCTACACAACAAAGATATACAACTGGCTTTAACTTAAACACCATTAATAATAAAAAAACAAAAACTGTCAGTACGAAACTTAATTTCATGCATTGGGCAAATTTAAAAACTAAAACGAAATACAATATTTAATCTTCAAACTCTGCAAAAATAGAGATAAAAAAACATTTGAACCCGAGTACAATCAAAATAAGCAAAAGCCAACTACATAGTGCTATTTTAATCAGTAAATTGTTTCTTGCTATTTTTACCCAAACCCACAAATGGGGGAGAAAACAACATAATACCAAACTCAAAACCTGCGCCGCTGCTGCCGGCAAACTCTTCACTATAGGTAACCGCAAAGGCAGCATGCGGACCTGGTTCCCACCTTAAACCAATTCTATAATCGGGATTGTTTATTGTTTGTCCTTCGCTGCCAAAAATTTCTCCAACAATAGCTAATTTTGGGCCGAAGCAATACCAGGCTAACCGTGTGGTATATGTAAATGATGTAGCAATTGAGTCGTTACCATTTTGTATATTTGTGCTTACTCCGGGCATAATATCCCACGACAATTTATTATTAAATAGTGGTATTGTTGTAGGAAAATTGACCCAATAGCTTTGAAATGCATCAATTCCATCTTCAGTTAAAACTCCCGGATCCAACCCGGTGCCAAATTTAACCGAGCTTCCTCCTGTTTCAGCCTTATTCTGATAGAACATGTACTTTGCATAAATCGAAGTTGTATAACTGTCGTCAGTGCTAACATCTCTATCATGATCGTAAATCCAGAATGCCATTGTAAATTCCCATTTAGGAAATAATGAATAAGTCGTCATAAGCATTGAGCTTGTTTGCCCAATTGTAGGTATAACAGTCATTGTGCCATAGGGTTTTGACAACCAACTGTCGGATGAGTATTGTTGACCGAGAGCCAGACTACTAAATAAAATTGCGATACAAATAAGAACTGATTTAGCAATTTTGGTTGTAATGTTAAGAGGATTCATTTCAAAAAGTATCTATTAAAAAAAATGCAAATACCCTATTTTCCGATATAAAACATTCCATTCAATACTAATTCAAATTAGCCTTTTCCCATGCCCTCACATCAGCGCGGGCTTTATCAAACAGACGTTCGTAGTTTTTAAACAATATTTTTTCGCGAGCTTCCGGTGTAAGCAGCTTCCACAGGGGCTCATAGATTTGATACACTCCAAGGTTTTTTTCCTGGCTGGTCGGAGCTACATTGTCGGTACCAAACAGGAACCTGTCGGGGTATTTATTAATAAGGTAGGAGGCATTCTCCAGCGATTTTTCGCTTTCAACGATATATTTTGCTGTTTCGTCCCATGAGATATCAATGTACAGGTTGTTGTAAGCAGAATCGGAGAGCATGGCTTCAAAAGGTGTGAGCATATCTTTCAGCGGAGCCACAATTCGTCCTACCCCTACATGCGCCCAGATGATGGTTGAGTTTGGGTGCTTTTTGATAAGGTCCTGCATGCCATGCAGATAGTTGGGTTTGCCAGGTTTTGGAAAAGGATTGTCGATGTCGTTGTGCACAATAGCTATTAAACCCGACTCGGCACAAAACTCGAAAATACGGTCTAAGGCAGGATCGGTAAGACTGGCTACATCACCAGAAACTTTAGCGGAAACAAATTCTTTATGGATAGAAAATTCACCGATACCCGTAAACACTCCCGGAAATGTTTTTAAAACCCGTTTAATATGGTCGACAGCATACATATCGGTAACATTAAAACCAATAATCATGGGGTCGAGCCTTTCTTGTTTTTCCTTTGGCAGCGATAAATATTCCATGGCAATATGGGCATCGCAGAACGAATAATAATAGAGCGGCGCATCGGTGTCGAGGTAGTAAGTGGGGGCATTTTCACCTGTAACCCTGTAAGACCATTGCTGCTGAAGCGGAAGACCAAATACAGTTGAACGTCCTACCTTATCGCCCATAATGCTATCGACATAAAACTGCATGCTGATGCCTTCCTGTATATAGTTGGTAAGATGAAAATGGGCATCGTGAAAGAGGTATGAAGAGGGTTCTTCAACTTCTTTTGAATTTTGTGCCAGCACATCAGCCATTGAAATACTGCAAACAACTAACCAAAGGAAGAATAATTTCTTACTGGTTTTGATTTTCATATTCATCGATTTAAGCTTGTAAGTGAAAATTTCTACTAAAGAAAAATATCGGTACCAATAGTTAAGGTTGTACCTGTATGTCCTGTGGTATACAATCCAAATGTTCCACCGGCTGCAGATTTATAAACACGCATAACTTGGGCATTTAATCTCCAGCTGCGGGTTTTTAATGGGTAGATGTTGACTCCACCACCTACTTCATATGGTTTCCTGTTGAATTCGTCAAGGATCATAGAATGGACACCATAAACACATAGTACTTTAGGAACCGCCATATACAAAGCCTCCACCTTGTATCCATTATCATTGATAAAATTAATGGGTACAGGACCATCGGCATTAAATTTAGAAAGCGTGCGATAATAAAACTCAGAGTGCAGCGCAAAACCTTTGTATTTAAATCCTAAATCAACCGATAGAAGATCATAATTCGCTTCAATAACTGTAACTCCCGGAGCAAGAGCACCAGTTTCAAAAAATAGTCCGCCATCCGACATACGTACCTGGGTATTATCAGGAGAGGGATTATCTTCATTGTTAAATCTGTTATCGCGGTAATGGCAATAAGAAACACCAAAGCGAGTTGCTAATTCATTGTGGTTTTCGAAGTCTCCATTTCCACCTCTGGGTCCAAATTCATGAGTAGTAGGCATCCAATTAATTGAGATGCTTTTTGAAAAATGTCGTTTAAGATTTGCAGCCTTCACTCCAAGAATACTTAGGTTATTACCCAATACCGCAGTATACCGTAGGCCGGGCAAGGCTTCTCCGGTTACAAAAACTCCATTTGTAAATCCGCCCCTTAACCCGTCTTCGGCCATGGTTCTGTCTGTTGCACTAAAAAACGGGAAGTTTCCTTGAACACTCCGGATACAAACATTAGGGGTCATACCAGCACCCAGCGCAATGTACTTATTAAATCGGTATGTAAATGTACCATACACCAGTGTTTGTTGGGTGGTACTAACTGTCCAAACTGCAATTTGGTAAGTTAATTTGGGCGAAATGGCAAAACCGTTAAACCATATCATGGCTCTATGCCAGTATATATCGTTTCTTCCTATAAATTCTTTTGTATTTCCCAAATGATCAACCCATGTGCTATCTGGCGACATCTGATTCAAGTACCTTGACATACCATAAATACTTAAATTTAAACTGGCATACTCGGTTTTTGCAAGCTGAAAGCCTTTTGTAGGTGTGAATTCACCAGTAGCCATGTTTGCATATGATGTATCAGAATCCCTATCATTCATTTGTGCCTGCAGGGTAATTGTAAAAACTACCAGTAAACCTATCACTGTCGAAGCACGAATTAAGAGATTAATAAATCTTTTAGGGTAAAGTCTCATAGTTCTTGTTTAGTAAGAAAATAGTAAGTAAAAGGCCCATGGCATGAATTTGTATTAAATTGAAGACCAGCTGGTTAAAAGAACCAGCTGGCTTAAACTTCTTTATTAAAGTTGGCCGGGTGTATTTAATACCTCATTCAGCTTAACAATAATTCAACTCTATTATTTAGGCTGGATAAGAAATGGATTTACACCCAATTTTTCCACCACATATTTAATAACCAATTGTGCTTTTACGCTGTTACCAGCGGCATCGAGGGGAGGAGAAACCACGGCAATACCAAATTTACCGGGGCAAACTGCCAGTAAACCTCCGCCAACACCACTTTTTGCAGGTAAGCCTGAGTTGTAATACCAGATTCCTGAATCGTCATAAAGGCCTGCAGTAGCCATTACAGGAAGCGTATACATTACAGTAGTGGGAGAAACTACTTTTTTCTTGGTAACAGGGTTCACACCACCGTTTGCCAATGTGGCAGCCATGGTAGCCAAATCTTGCGCACTTACATTAATCGCACATTGTTTGGTATAAATATCGGTTGCCTGTACCGGATCGAAATACATTCTGCCATAGGCTAAAAGCAAATGAGCAATAGCCTGGTTACGAAGGTTATCGCCTGCCTCGCTGATGTATACCGGCATATTTAAGGCTAATGGTCGACCGGCAAATTCGCTATGGAAATCAAGTATGCTTTTCCATTTTGCAGCAGAATCAGCACCGTTCACAAGGCTGGTTGAAGCAATAGCTCCAGGATTTACAAGGGGGTTGATTTCCTTGCCACGCATGCGTTCTACAGCTACTATTGAGTTAAACACTTCGCCGGTAGCATCCACACCAATTTTATCCTGAACAAGCTGAAAGCCTTGTTGCTCAATAACCTGGGCCAAAGTGAACACTTTCGATACACTCTGAATTGAAACCATTGAAGTAATATCGCCTTTGGTAAATACCTGTCCGTCGGCAGTTACCAGTGCTATACCAAAAATATTGGGGTCGACAGTAGCAAGTTCCTTAATGTAATCGGCATTTTTGCCCTCTTTCACATCTTTGTATTTATCATAAGCCTCATCGAGGGCAGCCTGGATTTTTTCTTTGGTTAATTGGTTATCTGCCTGAGCAAAAGTTAATGCGGGCATTAAGAGCATACTTAATAGAAGTGAGCTGAGCACTAGTTTTTTCATTTTATATGATGTTTTGGTTTTTAATTAAAATTACTAGAATGTGACAATGTGAGAATCTGAGAAAGAGGAATTGAATGCATATTTAGGATTAATTGTAAATTCATTCCATCATTCCATCATTCCATCATTCAATCATTCTATCATTCTATCATTCTATCATTCTATCATTCAATCATTCTATCATTCAATCATTCAATCATTACTTTTTATAAAAAGCCTGTGCAAAATTGTATTTGAACGAGAACTGAACTTTGAATATATCTGTACTTTTCAAATAAGCAGGATTCGTCGCATCATCCTTGTAGTTATCGCGAGTAGCATATTGAAGTTCAACACCCATCATTACATTCTCAGCCGGATAGTACATAAGGTTACCCACTGCATAATGTCCTAGGCTAAAAGCATCATAATTCTGCCCATTGGTATTTGCAATATCAAGCATTGACCAGCCTAGTGCAGAACTGAATTTTTTATTCCAGTTGTGGTCGATAAAAGCAACCACACCTAACATAGGTATAGCAACACCTTTATTATCTTCAATTGCCACATCTACAGGGGCATCGTTCATGTAGTTTTGTATTCCGGCACCATAAACCACTTGTCCGCGAAATACATTGTTTTGTCCAATTTTAAGATTTGTGCTCAGATTGAGACCCCAGCCAATTGCATCGCCGCTGTAATCGACACCAATTGTATCCAGGTCTTCCCACTGCATCGACCGAACAATACCGGCCAGCTCAATATAACCAGGATCGATTGCCTGACGGTATTCGAAAGAAAGATCGGGTAAGGGAAACCTTGCTCGAATGTTTTGCAATTCTGAACGTTCAGCAAAAGTACCCCCGTCGGCACTGGCCCCCGGACGTTCCAGAGCTATTGTCATGCGGGTATCGCCCTGTATGGGCATATAGCGAAACTGAACATTGCGGAAGAAAACCATACCATTTGGTCCCCAATATTCCACTGTATTCGGGAACACATCGATATCCATAAAAGGGCTCCAATACTGCCCTACCCCTATTTTACCCAGTTCGGCATAGGCATGACGCAAACGAATAGTAGTCTGCCCTGCATCCACGCCTGTTCCAAACATCTCGAATTCAAACTGGGTTTTTAACACTCCTTTTGAGGTTTCGAAATAATTTTTAAAGCCCAAACGGGTTTGGCGCACACTAAAAAAGAAATTTCCATCTGTGCCATACTCATTTTCATAAGTTGGTAATTTGGTTGGACGCACCACATCAAACCAATCGGGGTGAATCTGGTTAGCGTTGTAACCTGCATCCATCATAATAAACCCATAAATATCCATGCTTTTAGGTGGTTCAGGATCCTGGGCAATCAGGTTCGCAGCAGTAAGAAAAATAACTGCAAGGGTTAAAAATATTAAAGGAATAGAGTTTAGTTTTTTCTTCATAATAGTTTGTGTTAATAATACAGGTAAAAATATTTATTAGACGAACAGCAACAAATACCTATAAATGAGTATTTTTTTTTGTAAAAAAACTGATAGGAATCAAACTAGTTGCATTTATATATTCTCTGTTAACAAAGTTAGTATTCGATAAAAAGACGTTGTAAATCATCCCTGTTTCTTTCTTTCAACAGGGCTAACATGAGCAATACCCTTGCCTTTTGAGGATTTAGTTCGTCAGATGATACCGTGCCATAGTCTATATCAACCACTTCGCCTTGAATTAACACTGCGCCAATGGGCACACGTGTAGCCCTTACCACAGGAATACCAGCGGCAGTTGCTCTTTTGGCAGCTTCCAGGGTAGCGGCAGTCATGTTACCATCGCCCACACCGGCAATTACAATTCCTTTTGCACCGGCTTTTACCATCACATCGATCAAATCGGGAGACATGTCGGCACAAGCATATACAATGTCGACTCGGGGCAAAGCAGTTACTCCTTCTACAGAGAATTCGCTGTTTAATGTATTTTTTCCGGAAGGATTATGAAACCAAAGTATCTGTCCGAAAATAACAGTGCCTATCATTCCTTCCTGCGGTGACTGGAATGTTTGAACAGGGGTAGAAATCATTTTCTTCACATCCTTGGCAGAATGGATTTCGTCGTTCATTACCACCATTACACCTTTTCCTTTGGCATCTTTACTGGCTGCCACAGCAACAGCATTGTACATATTCAACGGGCCATCGGCACTGAGTGCAGTAGAAGGACGCATTGAACCGGTTAATACAACAGGTTTATCACTTTTTACAGTAAGTGTAAGGAAATAAGCAGTTTCTTCCTGGGTATCGGTTCCGTGGGTTATCACAATACCATCGACTGTATCGGTTGCCAATAGTGCATTGATGCGATTAGCCAGGTCGAGCCATACTTTTACGCTCATGTCCTGTGAACCAACGTTGGCAATTTGTTCGCCTCTTAAATTGGCCAAACTGCGGATATTCGGCACCGCGTCGATCATGGCTTCAATTTTCACCTGACCCGAAGTATAGGCCGAACCGGTCGAACTTGCACCTGCCCCGGCAATGGTGCCACCAGTGGCAAGAATTACAATATTGGGCAGCTTTGGAGTTTGAGCAAACACCAGAACACTTGCAAAAAGCAAGATCCCTGAAAAGATATTTCTAAGAGCTGTTTGATTTGTTTTCATTTTTATGGATTTTAAAGTTTATGGTTTTATTTTTTTCGTCTTTGCGAGTGGGGTACGAACGAAACAATCTGAATAAAGGGATCGCTTCGCCCGTACCTCGCTCGCGATGACGGTAATACATTCTATTTCGTTTGTCCTGTCATGGCTGCAGGGTCCAATAGTTCTTTAATCTGATCTTCGGTCAGAAGTTTCTTTTCGCGGATCAGCTCCAGAATTCCTTTGTTGGTTTCGAGTGCTTCCTTAGCCAGTTCGGTAGTTTTCTCATAACCCAGAACCGGATTGAGAGCTGTAACGATGCCCACGCTTCGATTAATGTAATTATCCAGCACAGTTTTGTTTACAGTAATACCTTCGATACACTGGGTGCGGAACAAGGGCATGGTTTTGTAAAACAGGGCTTGCGATTCCATAATGGCAACAGCCACCACAGGTTCGTAGGCATTCAGCTGAAGAAGGCCGTCCTGCGAAGCAAAAGCCACAGTAACATCGTTTCCGATTGCTTTAAAACACACTTCGTTCATTAGTTCAGGCATCACCGGGTTTACCTTGCCTGGCATGATAGATGAACCGGGTTGAAGTGCAGGTAAGTTAATTTCGAAAATTCCGGTGCGAGGTCCGGAAGCAAGAAAAATAAGGTCGCTACTGATTTTCGATAGGGTAATGGCAAAGTTTTTCATGGCCGAAGAATACATCACAAATGCCTGCATACTGGAAGTGGCTGCGATGAGGTCCTTTGCCAAAACTATAGGTTTACCAGTAATCTGAGCCAAGTGCGAGGCACATTTTACACCATAACCCGGAGTAGCAGTAATGCCTGTTCCAATGGCAGTAGCTCCCATGTTTATTTCGTAAAGATATTCTTCTGATTTTTCAAGGGCCGAAATGGCAGCATCGATTTGGTTTGCAAAGGCATGAAACTCCTGCCCTACAGTCATAGGCACAGCATCCTGGCCTTCGGTACGACCCATTTTGATTACATCTTTAAACTCTTCTCCTTTTTGGTGAAATGCTGCCGAAAGGGCTTTGGCCTCTTGTATTACTTTATCATTATGCAGAATTAGGGCTACATGAATAGCAGTAGGATATACATCGTTGGTCGACTGGCCCATGTTCAAATCGTCGTGAGGCTCGATGTATTGGTATTCGCCCTTTTTATGGCCACTCATTTCGAGGGCAATGTTAGCCAAAACTTCGTTGGCATTCATGTTGGCCGATGTACCGGCACCACCCTGATATAAGTCCACCAGGAATTGATCGTGGTATTTTCCCTCTATCACTGCCTGACAGGCTTTTTCAATGGCTGCCAGTTTTTCGTCGCTCAGGCGTTTGCCCACTTCGTTATTAGCGCGGGCGGCTGCCAGTTTCACCATTGCAAAAGCCCTTACATAATCGGGATAAAAATTGGTTTTTACTCCACTCACCTGAAAATTTTCCAGTGCCCTGGCGGTTTGAACCCCGTAATAGGCTTCGTTGGGAATTTGTTTTTCACCTAACAAGTCTTTTTCGGTGCGGGTTTGACCGTAACTGTTTATGCCTGTGAAGCAGGCAATAAGCATTAACAAAGAAATAAGATTTTTCATCGTAAATAATATTTTAATTAGGTTAGATGGAACTCGCATTATGAATTTTGACTTCGTCGATTTTCAATTCATCCTTGTTTGTGTTTTATGATTCATGCTCGTTTCATAATTGGTTAATTATATGGTTTTAGAAGAGAACATTGGTGAGAAGAATTCCAGTAAGCACCGATGCTGCTGTGGTAACAATACCTGGAAGCATAAAACTATGATTCAAGACATATTTTCCGATACGGGTAGTGCCGGTGCGATCAAACTCAATGGCGGCCAAAAGTGTAGGGTAACCCGGAATAAAGAAATGCCCGTTTACCGATGGAAAAATTCCTATCAGTAGGGCTGGTGGTAATCCAAGCGACAAACCCAGCGGCATAAGGGCCTTGGTAGTAGATGCCTGGCTGTACAACAACATGCTCAACGTAAACAAGGCCAGTGCAAACAACCATGGATACTGGGTAACAATGGCTCCTAAAGCGTTTTTGATGGTGTCGAAATTATTGTCCATAAAAGTGCCGCTCATCCAAACTACCCCAAATACAGCAATGGTAGCCTGGCCTCCGGAGGTGAACAAACTAGCTTTTGTTACCTGACCGGCAGTAGTTTTGGCTAAAAGAATAATTAATCCCGTTGCTCCCAGCATAATCATCATAATCATGGAGGGCATTTGCACCTGCCCTGAAGCATTCACTGAAAATCCGGGCATAAAATCCTTCCCTTCGCCAAAATGCGGCAATAAAGATGGGAACGAACCCAGCAATACCACAAAAAATACGGCTGCCGAAAAAATAATCACCGAAGGTATTGCACCTGGTTTAAGTGTAAAATCCGAGTCCTTTTTATTGCCATTGAGACGTTGCACAAAAGCAGGGTCTTTCATTCTTTCGAGAAATTCAGGATCGACAGCCAGTTCTTTTCCACGCTTCCAGACAAAAAGTATCCCTACTAATACCCCCACAATGGTTGCAGGAATGGCAACCATCAGTATATCGCCCAGACCTATTCCACTCATGGTCAATACGGTTAACATGGCGGCAGAAGCTGCAGAAACAGGGCTTGCTGTAATTCCCATGTGTGCGGCTGTTACACTCATGCTCAATGCCCGTTCGGGACGGATTCGTGCCTTGATGGCAACTTCTGCCACAATTGGTAAAATTGAATAAGAGATGTGGGCAGTGCCTGCAAACAAGGTAAAGAAATAAGTAACTATTGGCCCCAGCAGAGTAATTTGCCCGGGGTGCTTGCGCAATATTTTAGCGGCAATATCAACGAGGTATTCCATTCCGCCGGCAGCCTGAAGAGCCGCGGCAGCGGTAACCACACTCAAAATAATCAGCATAACCTCCAGAGGTGGATCGGAAGGTTGTAAACGGAATACAAACAAAAGCACCAGCAAGCCGAGCATACCCATTACTCCCAGGCCTATGCCCGACATACGAGCACCTATGAAAATGCAAATAAGAATAACTGCGAGTTGAAAAAATATCATAATCAGGTTGAATTAGGATGTTAAAAACATTATGAGCCAAGGTTTGATGGTAGAGTTTCGTGTGGTATTTCGAAGTTGTTTTTCATAGTTTACTACCCAATTTATTTACGAGCCATCCCTATGAACATCGGGACTCGAAAACTGCTGAAACCCTTATGTAATCTACCATGTGTTGTCAACTGAGCTTTATCTAAATAGTTTTAAATAATTATCAAACACATAAACTCTACTTCTTTGTCCACCAGTCTTTTCTTTCAATATCTTAAGTCTTTCTAAATCTGAAATCAATTTGTAAGATGATGGCATAGAAATCGATGCAATCTCACCAACCTTGTCCGCTGTAATCATTGGACGTTTATACAAGTAGTCTATAACTTTCTTTGCTTTTAAAGCTCTACTGCCTAATGATTGGATGTCAATATCAATTTGCTTTTGAAGTTGTAGTATATTGTCAAAAGTGACAATTCCATTTTTAGCAGTTTCAATCACTCCCACAAGAAAGAATTTATACCATCGTCCTAAATCATTTTTTTCTCTTACGATTGTTAAATTATCATAGTATAATTGTCTGTTTCGCTCAAAAAAATCAGACAAATACAATACTGGTTTTTGTAATATTCCTTTGCTTACCAAATAAAGCGGAATTATTAATCGTCCTACTCTACCATTTCCATCAAGAAAAGGGTGAATTGTCTCAAATTGGTAATGAACCAGCCCTATTTTAAGCAATTCAGGTATATGAAATTCTTCGTTATAAATAAATTTCTCAATATCACTCATTAGGTCAGGCACAGAGCTGTATACTGGAGGAATAAATACAGCATCATTTATTGTTGCCCCACCAATCCAATTTTGACTAATCCTAAATTCACCGGGTTGTTTTTTTTCTCCTCGCACACCTTGAAGCAATACACGATGAGTTTCTCTTATTAATCGTGATGAAAAAGGAAGTTTATCAAGGAACTTAATAGCCCATTCCATTGCTTTTATGTAGTTCTGAACTTCTTCCCAATCATCTCGTTTATCTAATGGCAAGTCTTCTTTATCTAAAAGGGCTTCATCCATATTGGTTTGAGTTCCTTCAATTTTGCTGCTCTTTGTCGCTTCCTTCAACACATGCATACTGATAAACAATTCGATATTGGGAATATATTTTGAATACATGTCCAATCTCCCTAATTCTCTATCAGCTTGGCTTAACAATTGCAATATTTCCATGTTATCAACTTGCAATTGCCGATTTATAAACTCTGGTTGAAAGCTTTTATAATAACCTTGACTAATATATTGACCAGATTTAAACTGTCTCATGGTTAAATTTTAAATAAAGATAACTCTTATTTAATTATTTATCGATTTTATTAAATAAGAAACCTGCTTATTTAAAAATTATGTTCGTTTCTTTTGTGTAGAATGTTTCTTAGCCTTTTTACAACTATACTATATCTGTTCCAGCCGGAAAATATAATATTTCCAGGGCCCTTCGTCGAAATAAAGCCCTTTGTTCTGAATATCGGATCCTGAATAGCTAAACTCAACTCCG
Organism: Bacteroidota bacterium; assembly: GCA_016699695.1. Taxonomy (NCBI): domain Bacteria; kingdom Pseudomonadati; phylum Bacteroidota; species Bacteroidota bacterium. Next base: position 3,151,380 of record CP065006.1, on the reverse strand, counting down.
CTGAACAGGTCATTCAACCTCCACTGATGATTTTCCAAACCCTCGAAAGGAAGATGCACATAGCACTGGCTGGACTGCCCGGCAAAGTTTACTACCACCAGTTTCTTCTCATCGTGATTGCCCTCCCACAAATAGCTGATATACGAATCGTGCGATTGATTACCCTCCCAGGCTGGAGTATTTTGGAGCAATTTCCAGTTGCCCTGAGTAAATACCGGTCGCTTTAAGAAATCGAGAATTCGTTGGTAGAAGGTAAACAGACGATCGTCGGTGCGCTCCTTCGGACCCCGCACCAGGTGAGGTGAAATGCGCATCTTCTTTCCTTCGAATTGTCCCTGATGGAAGAAACGCATGCCCGGTGAGAAGTAGGTGAGTATGGCAGCAGCTTCATGTTTTTCGGGAGTAAAGTTATAGGCAGCACGGGCTTCGTCATGGTTTTCGAGAAAACGAACCATGTGTTTCTGGTAATCGACTCCTGCATATAAATGCTCGCGTACAGGTTTGGCATAACCTTCGTGAAGCCGGTCGTAGAGCCTTTTGTCATAAGTATATTCAAAACCCAATTGTTGAAGTGCCCACTCCATATCCCAATAAACTTCTGCCATAAACTTGAAACCGGGGTTTTTACGCTGCGCACTTTCAATAGCCCTCTCCCAAAAAGGAGGGCAATCGATTCCCCAGGTACGCTTAAAAATTTCAGGTAAAACCAGCATGGCCATATCGCAACGAATGCCATCGCATTGGCCGGCAATGCGCACAATCTCTGCTATCTGTGCTTCCTGACAATCGGGGTTGCCATAATTTAGTTGCAAGGTATCGGGCCAGCCGGCAAAATAAGGGTCGCGGCCATGTGCAAAAATAATGTCGCCACCGGCACGCGTGAGTTTGATATAGTTTTGAGGTTCGCGGTAAAGCAATTCTTCATTTCCCTGCACATAGTATGAAGGGTTTTCGCGTACCCAAAAATGGTCTATACCGGTATGGTTGGGAACAAAATCGAGCATCAGTTTTAAATTGCGGTATTTTAGCCGCTGACGCAAGCGGGCAAGGGCAGCATCGCCACCCAAATTTTGGTGCACAGTGTATGCTGTGATGGCAAAACCGGAGCCTTCTATATCGGCCTCCTGCAAATCGGTTAAAGTATGCCTAAATTCTGCCTGCCATTGCGGATAATTTCTGGAAACCCTCTGACCCACGATGCCTGTTTGCCACACGCTCAGCATCCATATCCAATTGAAGCCTTTCGAAGCCCAAAGATCAAGTTCGGAATCGGGAATATCATCGAGAGTAGCCCTTCTTCCTAAAAACTGGGATAATTCGTTGAGCATCACCCGAGTATTAACCTGGTAAAGGCTCGGATAGTTTATTTGTTCCATAATTATGTGCTTAGCCTATTGGGGTTCTTTTTTATCATTGCTCAAACAATATTCTATTAAGACTTTTTAAAGGCAGCTGCCTTGCCTTGCTTTAAAAGGTCCTTCTCATCGACTTGTCCATAAAGTTGAATTATTTTGGCAACCAGACCGGTCCAACCTGTCTGGTGGCTGGCACCCAGTCCGGCGCCATTGTCGGCATGGAAATACTCATAAAAGAGTATCAAATCGCGCCAGTGTGGATCGGTCTGGAATTTCTCTGATCCTCCATAAACAGGGCGTTTGCCATCCTTACCTTTGGTAAAAATACTGCTAAGGCGAGTTGCGAGTTCTTTGCTCACTTCAAAAAGGTTGATCATGTTGCCAGAACCTGTTGGGCATTCTACCTTGAAATTATCGCCATAGTATAAATAAAACTGCTGTAATGCACGAATTAGTAAAATATTGATAGGCATCCATACGGGGCCGCGCCAGTTCGAATTACCTCCAAACATGCCGTTGTTCGATTCGGCTGGCAGGTAATCGACACGAAACTCCTGTCCACCTACGTGCAAAACATAGGGATTTTTTTCATGAAACCTTGAAATAGAGCGAATCCCATGGGGACCAAAAAACTCGTTTTCGTCAAGCATTCTCGAGAGTATTCTTTTAAGCCTGTTGGGGTTAACCAGCGCAAGAATTCCCCTTTCATTAACTCCAAAATAACCTGGACCTGTAGGGTGAATGGAATTCATTAGTTCGGGCATCCGGCGCTGGTTTTCCCTTATAACATTTAAAGCTTCAGGTATACGGTCGCGTTGCTCTTTTTCAATAATGCTGGTGGCACACAAAGGCAATAAACCCACCAGCGAACGTACCTTTAATTTCTTGGCGCTTCCATCGGGCAGGCGAAGTAAATCGTAATAAAAACCATCTTCCTCATCCCACATGCCATCTGTACCCTCAGAATTCATAGCCTGAGCAATAAAGAGAAAATGCTGTGTAAATTTCACTATCATCTCTTCGTAGACTTTATCGTGCATGGTTAGTTCCGAAGCCAGTTCGAGCATATTCTGACTAAAGAGTGCCATCCATGCAGTACCATCGGCTTGCTCCAGGTGTCCACCGGTAGGCAGTGGCGCGCTGCGGTCGAATATTCCAATGTTATCCAATCCAAGAAAACCTCCTTCAAATACGTTTTTACCATTGCGGTCCTTTCGGTTAACCCACCAGGTAAAGTTGATAAGCAATTTGTTGAATGTAGCTTTTAAAAAATCAATGTCGACTTCACCTTTTGTATTCTTATCGATGTTGTGCAAAAAAAGGCTAGCCCATGCATGTACCGGTGGGTTCACATCGCTGAAATTCCATTCATAGGCCGGCATTTGTCCGTTGGGGTGGAGGTAAATGGAACGCAACATTAATTCCATCTGGTGCTTGGCAAAAACAGGATCAACAATGGAGAGCGGGAGCGTATGAAAAGCGAGGTCCCAGGCTGCATACCAGGGATATTCCCATTTATCAGGCATGGAGATAATGTCCATGTTCAGCATATGATACCATTCGGAGTTACGGGCACTTTTGTAGCCTGTATGCAGCGGATTCGAATTATGCTCGTCGAGCCAGTTATCGCCATCGAAAAAAAAGAACTGCTTACTCCATAGCATACCCGCCAGAGCCTGACGCATCACATTGGCTTCGTCGGCGCTGATTCCTGAAGGTGTGAGTGCTTTGTAAAACTCATCGGCTTCCTGAATCCTGTTATCCACTATTGCATCAAAGATTTTTCCAAATACAGTTTGATCAGATGCTGCAACAACTTTTGTTAATCGCAAACGAACAACCGATGTTTGTCCGGCCTCTACTTTCAGTGGATAGTGCGCACAAGCCTTGGTACCTTTTTTATCAGGATTTACGGCTTCAAGCTTTCCGTTCACTATAAAATCGTTAATGCCATCTTTCACATGCGCACTTTCATTTTTATGCCCCGCGAAAAGTTTTTCGTGATTGGTTTCGTTTTCCGTAAAAAGCAGTGCTACATCACCTTCGCAATAAAGCGTATAATCACCAAGTTGTTCATGACTTGCCAAAAGCGAAGAGGTACCTTTTACAGTTTGATTCTGCCGGATGACCGGTTTCGCAGTTGCCCTGTTTGATTCTGTAATCCACTCCGACCAATTGTTGCGGAACCAAAGTGTAGGCAGCAGGTGCAATTCAGCCGCTTCAGCACCGCGATTTACAGCGCTTATTTTTATCAGAATATCATCTGTATTTTCTTTGGCAAATTCTACAAATACATCAAAATACCGGTCGTTTTGAAACACACCTGTATCGAGTAATTCATACTCCATCTCCTCTCTTGACCGCTGACCATTTACCCTTACCAGTTCTTCGTACGGAAATGTAGACTGAGGATACTTATAAAGGTACTTCATGTAGGAGTGGGTGGGTGTGCTGTCGAGGTAGAAATAATATTCTTTTACATCTTCGCCATGGTTTCCCTGGCTGTTGGTCAAACCAAACAAGCGCTCTTTCAATATAGGGTCTTTGCCATTCCAGAGAGCCAGTGCAAAACACAATTGCTGTTTATCGTCGGATATACCCGCTATGCCATCCTCTCCCCAACGGTATGCCCTTGATCGCGCCTGGTCGTGGGTAAAAAAGTTCCAGGCATCGCCATTCTCGCTGTAGTCTTCTCTTACAGTTCCCCACTGACGCTCACTCAGGTAGGGGCCCCATTTTTTCCACGATTCTTTTTTAAGGTTGTCGGCTTCAAGCCTCTTTTGTTCGGAATTTTTTGAAGTTATTGACATAGTTTGTTTGAATTAAATTGTGTGTTTATTACAAGACTCTAAAAATGTCTGCATTCAGAATGATCTATTAAAGTTATGAAATATAAGTATTAACCAATTATAGTTGTTGAATATTTTAGATTCGCCAGAAGGTCAAATGACTCATAAAGCAAAATAATTTATTGATTAAGCTGCAGAAGATCAATACGGATTATGAATTGACCAAATTCTTATATCTAATGGGAAGCAAATCAAGAGGTTTTTAGGATCTATTTGTTCATTTGGATTCTCGCCAAAAAGTGTCAAGAGTTCAAAAGATTGCAAAAAAAACTTACTTCAAGAAATTGTATCCCTTTGTAAATGGAAGAAACAAAAAGTCCACTTATGGCCAGCGCACTGACACAAAGCGGACTTATTATACGATGTTTTTCAGTGATCAGATCGTTCCCGAAACCCTGAAATAAGAGGCACGGGCATAGTAGTAATTCAGGCGTGAATCCAGCACAGAATTATAAGCAAGCAACCAGCTATACTGGGCATCGAGTAGTTCGATGATAGGTGATAAACCAGCCAGGTACCTTTCTTCTATCAGTTTATAGTTCTCGTCGGCTTTTTGAAGAGAAGCTTCGGTTAAGGTAATACGTTGACTTGCTTCTTCGAGCTGATAATAGGTTGAATTGAGTTCAAGCGAAATCTGTTTCTGCAGGTCTTCCATTTCGAGCAAAGATGATTCGTAACCTACTCTTTTTTCGCTTACCTCAAATTGCTTTTTTCCCCAATGAACCAGTGGAACAGAAACAGTTGCCATCAGGGCAGCATTAAAGTTCGGGTTCGGGTCGAGCAATTGAGTATTAGGTGAACCCCATGTGGGAAGTGCCGAAACATACACCTGTGGCATGTATTTCGAACGGGTAAGACTGATGCTTTTTTCGCTGATGTTCACCCTATCTTGTTGAATTGAAATCTCGGGCCGTTGAGTTAATACAGTGTCTAATCCGGCTAAAACGGGTACCATCGATTCAGCGTAAAAGGAGCTTCCGTCCACATCAATAGCTGTGTTGATGTCATAACCAATGATGCGATTGAGTTCCATTATGGCCACTGCATACTGCATACGGCTTTTATAAATCAGGAGCTCTGCTTCGTTTTGTTTCACCTGGGTCATCAACAAGTCATTTTTCGGAACCAGTCCTATTTCCACTTTATCGCTGATAACCTTTACCAATTCATCCAAAAGTGTTTTGTACTTGTACGAAATGCCATTTGCCTCCTTTGCCCAGGTAGCGTTCCAATAACGCACTTCGGTTTGAAAAAGAATTTCGTCGGTAGTAAGCATAAGGGTATTTCCTGCAATACTTTGTTCAAATCGTGCGATTTCAGTCTGGGTTTTCACCTGGCCACCCTGGTATACATTCTGCACTAGGGCAGCATTCACCTGATACAAATTATGGTCGCCTTCATAAAGGCTGTTGCCAAGTTCTATTGAAACAGGTGTTGCGAGGTATTTAAAATGTCCGCCAGCCTCTAAGTATGGGTAAAAATCGCGTGTAGTAGCTTTGGTCTTGGCTTCGGCGCTACGCATGAGGTTTGCTGCAATTTTAATGCTGATATTGCTGTCGACCACAATGTTTCGGCAATCCTCGAGACGTAGTATTTGCTGAGCCCTAAGGCTTATACCGGTGAAAACTACCAGAACTATCAGGCTTAATCTTTTAATCATATCGGAATAAATTTTATTTTATGAATCAGTTTTTCAATCTGTCTTATTCGCTTTTTACCTTATAAAATATCACATAGAGTGCAGGCACCACAATCACTGTAAGCATGGTTGCTGCAAACAACCCACCCATTATGGCTGCGGCCATTCCACCAAACATGGGGTCGGGTAAGAGTGGGGCCATTCCAAGAATGGTAGTTCCTGCGGCCATGGAAACAGGCATTACCCTCGACCGGGTAGCAAGTTTAATAGCCTGGTAATGCGTCTTACCTTCGGCAATCTCAATGTTCACCTGATCCATCAATACAATGGCATTCTTGATGACCATTCCAATAAGTCCCAGTACACCCAAAATGGCAAAGAAACCAAAAGGAGCACGGGAAACCAGAAGTGCCAGTGTAATACCTATCATCATAAAAGGTACTGTGAGCATGATTATGATAGGTTTTTTAAAACTATTAAACAACAGAGTAAGCGTAAGCAGTATAATGAAAATCATGATTGGCATCTTCGCTTTGATAGCATTCTGGGTACGGGTCTGGTTGCGGTACATTCCATCGTACATCATGCTGTAACCATCGGGTAAGGCAATCTGTTCCATCAAGGGGAAAAGCTTTGCCTCCAGTTCGGGTGTTTCAATACCCTGAATAGGATCGCACTGTGCGGCTAAACCGGGTTGACGATCGAAGCGACGGATGACAAAATTCTTCCAGTCGGTACCCTGCTTTTCTACTACCTGATTAAGAAGTACGGCCTTGCCGGTAGTGGAAAAAACGGGAGTATTACCCAGGTTTGACAAGTCGGTTTTTCCAAAATTTTCGTCTTTCAAAACAATGGAAATGCTCTTATCTTTTTCACGGTAATCGCCCACCGGAATACCGTTGGTAAGACTCCGCAATGAATAGGCCATGCTTTCTTTGGTTACACCAAGCAACTGACCACGGTTTTGAGAATATACCGGTTCCCAAACCGGAACTTCCTGCCCCCAGCTATCGCGCACATTCTGTGCAAGAGGTTCTTTTTCCATAATGGCCTTGGCTTGCTCGGCAAGTCCGCGAAGCACATTGGCATCAGGTCCTTTGAACATCACTTCGATATCGGCATCGGGCAAGGGCGAAACTTTGAAGAATTGCATCACAGCCGTTGACCCGGGCAGGTTATCTTGGATAAAACGTTCGAGGTCATTCTTTACCTTTTCTGTTTCGTCGGAACTCTTCGCTTCCACCAAAAGATTGGCAAAGTTGGTCATAGGCCCAAAACTGGTCGATGCAAGGTAATACCTTAATGGAGAGGCTCCCAGAGTTACAGAAACTTGCTTTACATCTTCGTGCGAAAGAAGGTACTCTTCGATAAGTTTTATATCGGCTTCGGTTTTATAGATCGAAGTTCCGGTAGGTAACCAATAATCGACCTTAAAATAAGGCTTGCTGATGGCCGGAAAAAAACTTCGTTTCGTTTGGCTGAAAGCAAGCAGGGATAAGACAAATACACCTACCACAATACCCATGGTAAAATAAGGCCTGGTAAGTATTTTTTTCAGAAAGCTGTCGAACCAGTTGTAAAATTTATTGTCATAGGGGTCTTTGTCTCCAGATGCTTTCACCTTAAGCATAAACTCGCCATATACAGTAGTTTGTACCAGGGCAAAAATCCAGCTAAGCATCAAAGAAATAGCCAAAACAATAAAAAGAGGCTTAATAATTTCTGCGGCATTGGAACCCGCCAGATAAAGCGGTAGGAAGGAACAAACCGCTATCACCGTAGCACCAAGCAAACCCCATTGAGGGATAGTGGCCCCATCGATCAGTGCTTTTCGCAAGGGTACGCCTCTTTTCATGGCTACCATAGCATTGTCGGTAACCACAATTGCATTATCCACCAGCACACCCATGGCAATGATAAAAGCAGCCAAAGAGGTACGGTGCAGACTTTCGCCTATAAAGAGCATCACCATAAGAGTACCTAAAATACTAAACAGCAAGCTGGTGCCGATGAGCACACCGGCCCGCATTCCCATGGTGAGCATCAGAAGAAATACCACGATCACGATGGAAATAATCAGGTTAACGATAAAGTTTGTATTCGCTGCACTGGCTATTTCGTCTTCGAAATAAATACCTTCGATTTCTATACCGATAGGAATTTGTTGTTTAATTTGCTTCAATTGCTCTTTCACCAGTGCTCCCACATCCACCACATTGGCATCGAGGGGGGTTGATATACCCATGCCAATTGCCAGTTTTCCATTAAAACGCATCATGATCACCGGAGGATCGAGGTAAGCCTTTTCGATGATGGCAATATCGCTTAAGCGGAACTGCCGGTTATCGGGGCCATTGATAATCACATTACCGATATCCTGAATACTCCTAAAATCGCCTTCAGCTTTAATTTTGAGTTGCGTATCGCCTGCCCTCAAATCGCCCGAATTGATTAGTATGTTCTGCGACTTCAATGCTGAAGCAATGGATGAAGGTGGAATACCCAAATTCGATAAACGTTCTTGCGATATGAATACATTCACCACTTCAACCTGTTCACCAAAAAGAGATACTTTCGATACCCCCTTGATTGGAACCAGATTTTTTTTGATATAATGGGCATAATCTCTTAGTTCCGAGGCTGTATATCCATCTTCGGCCACTACAGCAAAATACAAACCATACACATCGCCAAAGTCATCGTTAATTTCGATGGGCGAAGCTCCCGGAGGTAGTTTCCCTTCGGCTGTTTTTACTTTTCGTCTGAGTTCATCCCAAAGCTGAGGCATGTCTTCGGCTTTATAAGTCTCGTACATGTTCACAAAGATTTTCGACATGCCATAATACGATTCGGAACGGAGAAACTCCACTCCACGCGAACCTTGTACTTCTCTTTCAACAACCTCCGTAATAAGTTCCTCCACCTCTTCCGGCGTTGCACCAGGATAATACGTCGTTAAAACTGCTATTTTAATCACGAAGGGGGCATCTTCCTTCTTACCCAATGTTTTGTAGCCGATAAATCCCAGAACCAGCACAAAGATTAGAATCATGTGGATAACGTACTTGTTATCCAGGGCATATTTTGCAATATTCATGGTTGGCAGGATTAATTAGTGGTAAGCAATTTAACTTTCTGGTTCTCGCTAAGCCTGTTGGCACCAGCAATGACTACAGTTTCGCCCTGATTCAATCCATCTGTTATCAATATCATATCGTTACCCGACAGGGTGCCAATTTTAACGTTGCGCCTGTTCACTAACATCGAATCGCTCAACACCCACACGTACTTTTGTTCGTTTTCAGGGACTTCGTAGACTGCTGTAATGGGTACCGCAATTCCTTCGCTGCTTACTTTACTCTCATCCTTTTTTAATACAACCTGCACATTACAGCTCATGCCCGGAGTTAAACGGTATTGAGTGTTCATGTTATCTTTTTCACGCAACACAATGGTAACCGGTATGCCCGCACTACCCACCGACTTCTTTTCAACCTGTTTCATGTCTGCTTCGAATACTTTATCAGGGTAAGCGTCGAAATTTACAAGGAAATAATCATAATTTCGGTAAAGCATGGCTACCTGATCGGGGACAGAGAATTTCACTTCCATGGCAGAAAGGTCCAACAGGCTCACGATGGGCTGTCCGATGGTCACTCTCTGATAATTCTCTACAAATTTCTGGTCGATATAGCAATCGAAGGGAGCGACAAGACGCACATCGACCATCGCATTTTTAGCCGCCTCATAGGCCGATCTGGCTTCGAGGTACACAGCCTGCTTCTGGTCATATTCGTTTTGCGAAACAGCATTGCGTGTTAAGAGTTCCCTAAAACGCTCTTCTTCTGCTCTTGCCTGAATGTAGCGTCCTTCTTTCGCCGACAGGTCTACCCTGAAATCGCGCGAATCAATTTCGGCAATTAATTGCCCCTTCAACACTTTCTGACCTTCCACAGCATTTAGCTTCACCAGCGGACCTGCCACGCGAAAAGCCATTTCAACTGTTTGAACTTCTTGGGATACACCCGGGAATTTGGCTCCGGATAATTCTTTCACCGTGCTGATAGTCATGGTGCGCACAGGCCGGATCAGAACTTCTTCAGGTTGGTTTTTGCAGCCCACCAGCAAGAGAGGTAGCAATAAAAAGCTAATCAGAAATTGTTTCATGGTTTTTATGGATAATAAATTATTAAAATCGAATCATGGCTAAAGTTATGCTATTATATGTTTTGTACAGTCAAAAAACAGATGGATAAGAATCAATGTGTATCATCCAGCTATAAGAAGCTATTTATTGCGCTAAGCTGGAATAAAAATCGATAAGCTCCACTTCAAAAATCAGGATGGAATTGGCAGGAATACTACCCACAGTTTTATTTCCATAGCCCAAACTGGAAGGAATGTAAAGAATCCCTTCACCTCCACGATTGAAAAGCGGCAATCCATATTGAAAACCGGCTACAAGACTGCTAAGCAAGTAATAATCGAGAGTACCCGAATCGAACACAGTACCATCGAGCAAATAACCAGTATAGCGCACCTTCACTTTTGAGTTTATGTCAGGATAACTCCCCTGGCCTGGCTGGTCAATGCTGTAATACAAACCCGACGAATGGCGTGTGGCTGTTAACTCATTCTCTAAAAGGTATTGCGTGATAATTTCTTCGTCCAACTCAGCTTGAGGTACACTCTCTGAGCACGAAAACATTAGAACTGGAATTAAAATAAGGAGGAGTAAATAACGCATAGTATTTTTTTGCGATAAAGTTAAAAGATTTTCACTCAGTGTGCCCGCATTGCAGCTATTTTTTGAATTAAGCAATTTTAACAAATTAGTATCAAAATTCTTTTGGTAATAATTACTAAATAGTTTTACTTTGTATTTCAAAGTACTTTTTATGAAACAAAATCCACACGATCAAATCCTCGAAATCCGAACCATGATGGAACGCTCCTCTCGCTTTATTTCCCTGAGTGGTATTTCCGGAATACTGGCAGGCACTATTGCTCTTTCAGGCGCCGCACTGGCATTCTTTTACCTCAACTACGATCGGCGCTACTTCGAAGCACAAGAATACTTCTCAGCGTCCTCGCCCATTACCAGCCAAAAAATATGGTTTTTAACGACAACAGCGCTGGTTGTACTTATTTTAGCCATTGGGCAGGCTATTGTGCTTACTACCCGAAAAGCACGCAAACAGGGAATTAAAATCTGGTCTTTTGCCACCCGGCAAATGCTCATCAGCCTAATGGTTCCGCTGCTTGCAGGTGGTATTTTTTGTTTGGCACTTTTGCTGCATAGTATCGTTTACCTTGTGGCTCCGGCCATGCTCATTTTTTATGGTCTAGCCCTGATTCAGGCAAGCAGGCACACACTGGGTGAAATCCGATGGCTGGGTTATAGCGAACTATCTCTTGGCCTATTGGCTACTTTAATTCCGGGTTATGGTTTATTGGCCTGGGCATTTGGATTTGGAATCCTGCACATTGTGTATGGATGGATAATGTACCAGCGGTACGACAAGCAATAATCAAGTGAAAAACCTGATAACAGCCCTAAATAAAAGCTTCGAAAGCCGCATCCGGCTTGGAATTATGTCGGTGTTGATGGTGAATGAAACCATGGACTACAAGGCATTGAAGGAGCTTTTGGAGGCCACCGATGGTAACCTTGCCAGTCATCTGGCTGCCCTGGAAAAGAACGGAATGCTGGAAGTTCAGAAACAGTTTATTGGCCGTAAACCCAATACACGATATCGGGCTACCATGAAAGGACGTGATTTATTTAATGAACACCTCGAAAATCTCAACCGCTTGATTCAAAGCCAAAAATCAATAAAAGAATAACAATTTACCTATTCATTAAAAATAATCGTATGGCACCGCAAAAAGAAGAAAAACAAAAACGTTTTCGCAACTCTATCAGTCTTAAATTGGTGGTTGTGATCATCCTCTCCTTGATTCTGCTCATCCCCTCTCTTATGATCCGCGAATTGATTGATGAGCGGGAAACAACCAAAGACCAAACCATCAAAGAAGTCACTGCGAAATGGGGAGCTCCCCAGGAAATTACCGGTCCAGTGCTGGTTGTGCCCTTTACCGAGCGCGAATATCTTTCGAACGGTAATTACCAGGATAATCTAAGGTATTTTAACATACTCCCGGACGAACTGAACCTGAATGGCTACCTTACTCCTGCTTTACGCAGCCGAAGCATTTACAAAGTAATTACCTACAACAGCCAGCTTCAGATTGAAGGAAGCTTCAGCATCGAAAACCTTAAAGCCAGACCTGATAAATTCCATAAGATCTACTGGGAAGATGCCCGACTGGTATTAGGAATAAGCGACCTGCGAGGGGTTACTGAAAAGATTGAACTGAAATGGAACGAAGAGAGTCTTTCTTTTTCACCGGGTTATTACAATTGCTCGATGTTTATGTCTGGCATAAATGCCCCTGTGAAGTTGACAGAAGAAAAGCCCTGTCGTTTTTCCCTCGAAGCAAATTTAAACGGCAGTGAATCGATGTTTTTTACCCCCGTAGGCAGCAGCACGCATATAAAACTCAGTTCAAACTGGAGTACGCCCAGTTTTGATGGAAGCTTTTTGCCTGCAGAACGGTCGGTAAGCGACAGTGGGTTTGTAGCCGAATGGAGCATCATTGAAATGAACCGTACCTATCCACAAGCCTTCTCGGGCGACAGCTATACAAGCTATACCGACTACCAGCGCTTTGGCGTAAAACTGCTCATGCCGGTAGATACTTACCAAAAAGCCACCCGTTCGGTAAAATATGCCTTTCTCTTTATTGCACTCACCTTTCTGGTAGTATTCTTCTCCGAAATATTAGGCAAAAAGCGTGTTCACCCGGTGCAGTATTTGATTATAGGTTTAGCCCTTGTGGTTTTCTACAGCCTATTAATTGCCCTGGCCGAACACATTACTTTCAACCTGGCTTATCTGGTTTCCAGCATCGTAATTATTGCCATGATTGGAGCTTATGTACAGGCAATCTTTAAAGCGCTGAAAACAACCATTACAATCACGGGGGTACTTACTCTTTTGTACCTGTTCCTTTTCACCATCCTGCAAATCTCTGACTACGCCCTGCTTTTAGGGAACATCGGGCTGGTAATAATTCTTGGTATGGTAATGATTTATTCGAAAAAAGTCGACTGGTATGGACAGGAAACCTTATCGAAGAAGTCAGAACAATAGTCAAATCATTGGGTTAAGATTGCCTCAGAAGCTCTATTGGCTGTTACTTTTTGTACTTGCTAAATTGATCGTATTATGCAACCGAAAGTAAATAAAAAAGGAATTCGTCATCAGTTAAAATCATTCAGATGGGCCTTTCAGGGCCTGTCTGAATTTTTTCAGATCGAAACAAAAGCAAGAATACATCTTGTTGCTTCAGCAATAGCTGTATTTACAGGCGCTATACTTTCGATTGAAATAAAAAGTTGGTTGTTTATTCTTTTAGCAATTGCTCTGGTTTTTATGGCTGAAATAATCAATACGGCGCTGGAGACAGTTGCCGAAACCCTGCCCGATAATTTTGACAGCAAAAGAAAAACAATTAAAGATCTGGGAGCTGGAGCTGTACTGATATCGGCAGCATTTGCCCTGGTAACAGCCTTGCTAATTTTTATTCCTGCCCTGAAAGATTGGGTTAAGCAATAGACAAAATACTAGTCGCAACAGCCTTCGTCGATAAGCTTTTTAATGCGTTCGATCTGCTTTTGCTTGTTTACTTCGCGAAGTGATTGTGCAGTTTGTGTGAAATACTGGTGACCCGAGATAAATTTCACCTGCAGTTGGTTCCAGGCGATCAGCGAAGATATTTTATTCATCTCATGAAGCTCACGGTATAATGCATTTGATACCGGAATCATGTCGGTGCGGCCCAGGTAATCGAGGTCGGCATCGCACATTATTCTTTCCAGGGCATTTTTAGGTGCGGGTGGTAATTTGGTCGATTGTATTAAATCACAGATCATATCAATCTGCCGCTGGGTGTAAAAATAATCGGGTAAAATTTCGCGGACAATCAAGGTACTAAAATGCTCATGGTCATCGTAAGAGAGTATATGGCCAGAATCGTGAAACAAAGCAGCTGTTTTCAGTAAGAGAAGTTCCTCGTCGTTAACACCTTCGCCAATACCAATGAGTTCGGCCTGGGTAACCACATCGATAGTATGTTTGACGTTGTGGTAATAAAGGTACGAAGGCAATTCGCGCTCGAGCTTGTTGAGCATCAGCTCCTGCAAATCGGTAAATTGAATAAGTCCAAAACGCACACTGAAGTGCTTGTTGGGTATAATTCCTTTTTTCTGAAGCGAATACTCACTTTTAATGCCTTTTACATAATACAATTCAATATCACCCTTGTATTTCACAGGCATACGCGAAGAATACTCGCAGACAAAAAGGTCTTTGATAAGCTCGTATGTATTCTCAGAAATTAATATACCACCTGCTTCGCTAAAAGAGCGCACACGAGTAGCCAAATTCACAGTTTCGCCTTTAACCTCGTATTGTATTTTTTTACGACCCGACATCACAGCAGTAACCGGACCGGTGTGAATACCAAATCGTAAGTCCCAGATACGTTCCATTCCATAAGCCCGCTGCAGGTCGCGCACATAATAATGCATCTCCACAGCAGCCAGTACTACTTCGATGGGGTTGGTTGTGTTTTTATGCGGAATACCCCCGGCACACATAATAGTATCTCCGAGTGTGCGAAGTCGTTTGATTTCGTATTTCGAAATTATTTTCTCGAGTTCAAGAAATATCTCATCGAGATTATCCACCAGCTGGTTGCTATTCATCTCGCCCGAAATCTTGTTGTACCCCTGGGCATCGGCATAAAGCACCGTAGCCATTTTAAAACGTAGAATATTCTTGGGAGCCTGCTTGCTGGGCTGTACATCTTTATGTTCTAGACGGTAACGTGAAGCCAGATTTTTGTATTTTTCGAGCTCACTGCCAACCTGCTCAACTTGTTGCCGCAGACGGAAATTTTCTTCCTCCAGGTTTTTTATCTGAGAGATCAGCTCTGCGATGTGTTTGATTGAGCTTTTATTGTCTGAATTCATAAAGATTGAATTGGCCTTACCCGAAGATTGGTTGTTTGGTTGGTTATCGTTTTGGTTTAACTAATTTTGAACTCAATTGGTTTCAGTTGGTTGTTAAAAGTTAGAGTTTTTTTTGACGAGCGGCAAATTTTTAATTACTATTTTCTCACATGAAATTCAGATTAACTTCTGCATACAAACCTACAGGCGATCAGCCGGAAGCAATTCGGCAACTTACCGATGGCCTATTAAACAACCTGCCTTACCAGACTTTGCTGGGTGTTACCGGATCGGGAAAAACTTTTACTGTTGCCAATGTAATAGAAAAAATCGAAAAACCAACATTGGTCTTAAGTCATAATAAAACCCTTGCTGCACAGCTTTTTGGGGAATTCAAGCAATTTTTTCCAGACAATGCCGTGGAGTATTTTGTTTCGTATTACGATTATTACCAACCCGAAGCCTATCTGCCGGTTTCGGATACCTATATTGAAAAAGACCTTTCGATCAACGAAGAAATTGAGAAACTTCGATTAAGTGCTACCTCCTCCCTTCTTTCCGGCCGGCGCGATGTAATTGTGGTCTCCTCAGTAAGCTGCCTCTATGGTATTGGCAACCCCGATGATTTTTACAGCAATACCATACAATTAAAAAAGGGGCAAACAATCAGCCGGAATGTGTTTTTACGCAGCCTCGTCGACAGCCTTTACAGCCGGAACCAGGTAGAGTTTAAAAGGGGCAATTTCAGGGTCAATGGCGATACGGTAGATATTTACCTTGCCAACGCAGATTATGCTTACCGTGTTGTTTTTTGGGGCGATGTCATCGAAGAACTCGAATCGCTCGACCCGTTGAATGGACATATAATCGAAAGCCACGAGCAGGTTACAATCTTCCCTGCTAACATTTTTATGACAGCCAAGTACCGGATGAAACAAGCTATTGAGGAGATACAGGATGACCTGGTGAAACAAATTGACTATTTCAATAAAATAGGCAAGCCTTTGGAAGCCAAACGAATAAAAGAAAGAGTGGAGTACGATCTTGAAATGATTCGTGAGTTGGGGCACTGCCCCGGAATTGAAAATTACTCGCGCTATTTCGATGGCCGTAAACCCGGCACACGTCCATTCTGTCTGATAGACTATTTCCCGAACGATTTCTTAATGGTTATCGACGAGAGCCATGTCACCATACCTCAGATAAGAGCTATGTTTGGAGGCGACCATAGCCGCAAACAAAACCTTGTGGAATATGGTTTCAGGTTGCCTGCAGCTGTGGATAACCGCCCGCTAAAATTCGACGAATTTGAGGGCCTTGCCCCCCAAACCATTTATGTGAGTGCCACCCCGGCGGAATATGAGCTTATCCGGTCGGAAGGTGTGGTGGTAGAACAAGTGGTAAGGCCCACCGGCTTGCTCGATCCAGTGATTGAAGTGCGCCCCAGTTTGCACCAGATCGATAACCTGCTGAAGGAGATCAAACTCACCATCGGCAATTCGGAAAGAGTGCTGGTAACCACTCTAACCAAGCGCATGGCTGAGGAACTATCCGGGTACCTCCTGCGTGTCGATATAAAATGCAGGTATATCCATTCCGACATCGATACCCTCGAACGCATAGAAATTATGGAAGGCCTGCGAAAAGGCACCTTTGATGTATTAGTAGGCGTCAATTTGCTACGAGAAGGGCTAGACCTTCCGGAAGTTTCGCTGGTAGCTATACTCGATGCGGATAAGGAGGGTTTTCTGCGCTCGGAGCGTTCGCTTACACAAACAGCCGGTAGGGCTGCCCGTAACCTTAACGGTCGCGTAATTATGTATGCCGATAAAATTACTCGCTCGATGCAACTTACTATCGACGAAACAATCCGGCGCAGGGAGAAACAGTTACAATACAACCTCGAAAATGGCATCACGCCTACACAAATTGTAAAACCGACATCCACCATTTTGCAAAGTGTAAAACAGGTTTCGGGTGAAAAATATGCCTATACCGAGCCAGAGAAACCGGATATTGCAGCCGATCCGGTAATTAAATACATGGATGGCCATGCCCTGGAAAAAGCCATTGAGATGGCTCGAAAAAAAATGGAAGCAGCGGCTTCCAAACTCGAATTTATCGAGGCTGCCCAATACCGCGATGAAATGAACAAACTGAAGGAATTACTGGCAGGTAAGAAATAAACTTTTTACCCAAACACTTCTTAAGGCAAATAAAAATGATATTGAATGCATCTTCGTACCAGCAGTTATTTGAGTTTGATTAAAAGGAATTCCTTAGATCCTTTCCTGAGTGTGGCTATTTATCCTGGTTGTGAAGAAAATCAAGGGTGGCCGCCAAGGCAAAAACCATCGGGGCATTCCAGTTAATTGCTACCTCGTTGGTAGAATAAGAACATTCACTATCGGTATAAGAGCAGGCCGGCCATTTGGAGCGACTCACTGAGTCTCCACAATCGTTTAAAACGATAGTGTTTGGACCTCCAACCAAAAAGCCAGGTACAGGTTTTTCAATGCCATCGGCACCCGATGGCCGATGATGAATATACATTGGCGATTGATATCCAAAGCCGGTAACAAAACAATACCCCACAGGATTTCTTCCCAATAAATAATGCAGGTTATCGAGAGCCATCCAGGCATATTTATCACTACCAGTAAGACGGTATGCCACAGAAGCTAAAACACTTTGATTGGCTAAATCGCTGTTGCTGCCCCATTTAAAATATTCCAGAGAAACCAGTGCAGGCGAATGTGCATAAATGGCATACAAAGTATCGACAAAATTCAAAAACATTTTATTGCTTTTTTCAAGAATATCGGTTTCTACCCTCGATGGATTGGCAACCAAACTTAAAAGACCCAGAGTCTGCACCAAGTCCCAGGAAGGTGTTGTGTAAGGAAATTGAGGATTTAAAACCTCATTTTCACGCAGATAAGCTCTATCCATTGTAAGGAGATACAATTCTGCCGAAGCCCAAAGCCACTCATCGCTTAAACTAGTATCGTTGTACTGTCCGGTTTGAATATCGGGAGGTTGAATATAATACACCTCTGGATTTTTTAATGCCCAATTCCAGGCACGAATAGCCGATTCGCGGCATCTGCCTGCTAAAAGCACAAGCGAATCGACATCTTCCACAATGCGGGCACAAGCTGCCATTGAGGCAGCAAAATCCAAAGTAGCAGCCGTGGTTTTCATTACAACATATCTAGCCTCTGTTGCTGCTTGTGGCATCACAAAACCTTCAAACTTTTTAGTGGTCAACTTATGGTAAACCCCACCGTCGGAATCCTGCATGCTAAGCATCCATTTTACATTGTAGCATGTTTCGTCTAAAATATCCGGAATGAGATTATCGCTCTCCGGTATGTTCAATGATTTGTCGGCAATAACCTTTGAATAAAGATCGTAAGCACTAAGCAGTGTATAAACGCTTATGGCAGAGTTAACTATGTATTTATTATAATCTCCCGCATCATACCATCCTCCGGGTGAACTTATATAATCTCCAGCTTTTCGACCTACACCGCCTGCAGATTCATGAATAATTACTGCAGTATCGGGGTGACCTGCCTCACGTGCCCAGGAAGCGCCAAATTTAGAATCGATTGGCATAGTTGCTCTGGTGTAATAAAAAGCTTTTAAAGTGGCCTTAAACAAACTGTCGGGGTATGTATTATTGATGTAAATGGGTGCTGAAAATAAATTATTCTCCAACCTAAGCTGATAAACTCCTGATTTAATCACTTCTGAGAAATCAGCCACAGCATACCATTCGTTTGATGAATTCCAAAACACTGTATCGCTGGCTTTTCCTTTATAAACAGTTTTGTTTGTATAAGTATCCACTAAAGTAAACTTACCCTGGTAAGAACGAATGAGTGCCATCTTGGGGGCATTGTTCAAATACCCAACCTGATCGATAAGGATATCTGGTGAATAATTGTTGACCCTTGAAGAACAATTATTAAAAAGGGATACCACGGTTACAATACCAATTAAAAGACCAATCGCCTTGCAAATTGTGTTTATTGTTTTCATGGAATAAATACTTTAACAGTGTGCGATGAACCTGCACTGAATACAGGTATTAAATTCGTATTTATCTCTTTACCATCTAAGAGCATTTTTTTCGTGGCAGCTCCTCTTTCGACAATAATTGTATAGGTAACCTGCCGGAAAACTCTGGTAACAGAAAATCCAGGCCAGTCAGAAGGAATTTTTGGATCGATAATTAACCCATCGTAATCGGGCCTAATACCGAGAATATATTGGCTAATGGCATAAAAACTCCATGCCGCTGTACCTGTTAACCATGAATTTTTTCCTTCTCCAGGCTTGTGAGCATCCTTACCTGCAATCATCTGGCAGTACACATACGGTTCGGTGTGATGCAATTCGCTGATATCTTCAAAATAGGCTGGCGTAATCTTTTTATAATAATCGAAAGCCCTGTTTGCATCACCTGCCATTGTTTCTGATATTATGATCCATGGATTGTTATGACAAAACACACCCGCATTTTCCTTGTATCCCGGCGGATAAGTAGATATTTCACCCAGATTTAGATAGTACTTTGTGTAAGGTGGATGATGCAAAACAATACCATAATCCGAATCGAGGTACTTTTTCACTGAAAGAAGAGCCTTAGATGCCATGCCATTGGTATGCCCAATGCCTGCCATGATAGAGAATCCCTGTGACTCGATAAAAATCTTACCTTCGGTATTTTCATGGCTTCCTACCTTATTTCCTTTACTGTCATAAGCTCGTAAAAACCATTCGCCATCCCAGCCATATGCATGAACTGCCTTTATCATCTTATCTACCTGCACACCAACCTGTCGGGAAAATTCCTGGTTTTGGGATAATTGACAGATACGCTCGAATTCGCGACCATAAAGGATAAACATTCCGGCAATCATTACCGATTCGGCCACATCTCCTTTCTTATTTCCAGTTGTCTGAAAAGATTCACCTGGCTCAGTTGAGTAGCAATTCAAATTCAAGCAATCGTTCCAGTCGGCGCGGCCGATAAGAGGTAATCCGTGTGGCCCCAGATTATTTATTACATGCTCATAAGAACGTCTAAGATGCTCGAAAATGCTGGCAGATTTTTCAGGTTTGTTATCGAAAGGTGCCTCTTCGATAAGGAAAGACCAGTCGCCAGTTTCTTTAATATAGGCCGAAACAGAAAGGATAAGCCAAAGAGGATCGTCATTAAAATCCGAGCCAATGTCGTGGTTCCCTTTTTTGGTTAAGGGTTGGTACTGATGATAAGCCCCACCATTTTGCATTTGTGTAGCTGCAAGATCCAATATACGCTGTTTGGCCAGCCCGGGGGCAAAATGCATAATGCCAATTAAATCCTGGTTCGAATCGCGGAAGCCCATTCCACGGCCTATTCCCGATTCGAAATAAGATGCACTTCGCGAGAAAAAGTAGGTAATCATACACTGGTATTGATTCCATGTATTCACCATACGATTGAGTTTATCATCGTGCGTCTGTAACTGGAACTTAGAAAACATGCTCTGCCAGAAATCTTTTATTTTCGAAAATGCATTTTCAGCTTTTTCGGTTGTATCAAACTTTTCAATAAGCTCCAATGCCCCCTTTTTATTAATAATGCCAGGCGCAGAAAACTTTTCATTCTCTTCGTTCTGGATATAGCCCAGAATAAAAACCAGCTTTTTACTTTCGCCCGGTTCGAGTTGCATATGAATGCCATGCGAAGCAATGGGTGACCAACCATGGGCAAGGGTATTGCTTAATTGCCCCTTTAATACAGACTCAGGTTCATTGTAGCCATTATATGCTCCTAAAAAGCTTTCACGACTTGTTTCGAAGCCATCTATTTTGGCATTTACTGCATAAAATGCAAAGTGATTCCTGCGCTCGCGGTATTCTGTTTTATGATAAATTACCGAGCCTTCCACCTCCACTTCGCCAGTTGACAGGTTCCGTTGAAAGTTTGTCTGGTCATCTAATGCATCCCATAAGCACCATTCCGCAAAAGAAAACAAGCTAAACTCTTTTTTCTTATCGGAATGGTTGGTAAGAGTCACTATTTGAATCTCGCAATTGGATCCCAAAGGCACAAAGGCCAGCACACCAGCTTCCAGATTATTGTATTTCCCTGTAATGCAGGTGTATCCTAATCCATGCCTGCATTCGTAGAAATCAAGTGGAGTTTTCATGGGCTTCCAACCCGGCGACCAGACGTTTTTTTCTTCCTTTATATAGAAGTATTTTCCACCATCGTCGAGAGGCACATTGTTGTATCGGTAACGCGTAATTCGCCTGTGCCGCGGATCGCGATAGAAGCTGTAACCACCCCCTGTATTAGAGATTAGGCTAAAGAAATTTTCATTTCCCAGGTAATTTATCCACGGAAAAGGAGTCTTCGGATTGGTGATCACATACTCCCTGTTTTTGTCGTCAAAGAAACCGTATTTCATGTTTTAATTATTCAAATTAAGATTATTTCGTCTTTGTTGTAATTCATTTTCAACCTGCTCCATGAGCTGTTTGCTTAGTGGATAAAACATCATTACAACACATGCCAAAGCGATAAAAACAACCGGTACTACACTCATATTAAGTTTAATACCTATAAGAGCCTCGGGCGATTGAACATGCCCTCCTTCCGTGTATCCATAAATGCTAAGTATCATGAGCATAATTGCACCCGCTACTGCACCACCGCTTTTCATAGCAAAAGTACCTGCTGAATATACCAATCCCGTAGCCCGGCGATTGTTTTTCCATTCGGAATAATCGGCCGAATCGCCTAGCATGGAAAAAAAGAGTACTGGTAAAATGGCAGCAGCAAATTCTGAAATGTTGCCAATAATAAATACATACCAAATATCATCTGGTTCAGCAAAATACAAGAGTAAGGTTAGCAAACCGGAAAAAATCATTGCTAGTAAAAACAATTGTTTTTTACCTAAAAGCCTAGTAAGAAAAGGAGTTACAAGGGTAGCAGCCATCGAAACCAAAACCAGCACACCGAGGTAAATGCCCCCAAGTCCGGGTTGTTTGGCATAGTGTGCAAAATAATATACCGCGGTTCCTTGCTTTATAGAATTAAAAATAAGAAACAGAAACCCTACCAAAATAAGAATCAGCCACGAACGGTTTCTAAAAAGCTGTTGAACATCATTTCGAAGCGATGAATTTCTTTCCTGAACAACTTTAACTCGTTCTTTAGTCGAGAAGAAAGTAATAAGCGAGAATGCTGTCAACATGAATGCAAATACAAAAAAAGTATACTGATAGCCTTTGGTGGTATTGCCATTGCCTAAAAACGCAACCAGGTAATCAATTAGAAAATAGGCAATGGCCCCACCAGCAAAGGCACCAAAAAAACGGTAGGCCGACAATTTAGTTCGCTCCTGTAAGTCTGAGGTCATAACACCCATAAGGGCATTATAGGGCACGTTGTTGGCAGTGTAGGCGAGGGTTAACAAAATATAGGTCGAGTACGCCCAAATTAGTTTACCACCCTGCCCAAAGCCGGGAGTTGTAAAAGTAAGTGCCAGTAATAATCCGAATGGTAATGCCGACCATAACATCCATGGCCTGAACTTGCCCCAACGAGTTTGGGTTCGGTCGGCAATAGTGCCCATAATCAAATCGGTAATTCCATCGCTTAAACGCGGAATTAATAACAACCAGGTAACAGCAGCTGCTGGCAATACAAATACATCGGTATAAAAAAAAGGCAGAAACGACACCAGGGGTCGCCAGGCAATATTAGCGCCTGTATCTCCAAGGGCATAACCAACCTTTTCGCGAAAACTAAGCTTTATCTGAGGGTTCATGTCAAATTTTTTAAGAAATACGTATTCGGCTTTGAATTACCTATTTTCCCTATGAGATAATAGAATAAATCAAATCAACTCCTAATCGTTTATTGGAATTACAGTTATGGATCGAGCAAAAATAATATTCCTGCCTATCCGGACTTTCTGCCAGACAGTAAAAGGAAACTAGCTTTCACGACTGGAGAAATTTTATGTGTTTTAAATCGCAGTAGTCGGTTGGCTATATTGTGATAACAAACCGCTCTTTCTTTGTGCGTTCATATACTTCCCTGCTAAAAAAGTATAATTCTGCTGGTTTATGGGCAACTCCTTTTTGTTTTTCTTTAAGCGGCACTATGAATCGCATTTGGCTTACTTTTTTTCTGAAATTCCTTCTGTCGAGCTTTGTATCAAGCACAGCCTCATAAGCTTTTTGCATTTGCGATAAAGTAAACTTATCCGGAAGTAATTCAAATATAATAGGTTCCATTCTGGCTTTAACTTTCAGCACTTCCATGGTCTTTTTAATAATCTCGCCATGGTCAAAACCCAGGTCGGGT
Source organism: Bacteroidota bacterium (assembly GCA_016699695.1). Classification (NCBI taxonomy): domain Bacteria; kingdom Pseudomonadati; phylum Bacteroidota; species Bacteroidota bacterium. Next base: position 3,128,081 of record CP065006.1, on the reverse strand, counting down.
AAATTGTGAACCGGGTACCAGGATGCTTTTCGATGGGTTTCGGAAAGTTCAACTTTGGTATTATCAATTAAAGAAAAATATACAATAGTAATGGTGCGATTGTCGATATTAAGGTTTAAGTGTTTAATCCATTCCTGATCACGTTCGTTTAGCAAGCGCTTTGTGTCGCCGAAGGTAAAACCCTGTTCAAGATAAATATCTCTTAGCCCGGTAAGCTGATACAAGATATGACTAGCTGCCTCGTCGAGGTTTTCATCGCGATTTATATGGTAACCTGTAAGCGTATGGTCTTTAAACTTCACCTTTCCATCGGGAGCAATTAACTCCCGTTCAATAAGAAGTATATTCAGGTTTTCGCCATCGAAACCAAAAACCACACAATCGACAGAAATATTTGGTACAATCAAAGTCACGATTTATGCGTATTATTTACACTTACAAATGTAATGATATATTCATAAACACCAAATCGGATTTATCATTTTTTTTATTTATCTGTATTTCTGATGTTTATATCACTATTTAGTTTTATAATTATTTTTTTTCATGTTTTATTTTGTTCTTATTAAGTGAATACATATATTTGTTTGAATAATGTTTGTGTACTTTTTACACTTTTATTAAACTCTTATATATATTGGTATTACACGCTTATATTTCTATTATGTGTTTTAATTACATTTTTCCTGCTAGTTCACACACTCTCCCTCTTTCTACCGGAAGTTGATTGCCGGGCTAACTAAAAAGTATCAAACGAAATCCTTTAATTAACCCTAATATGAAAACACACTTAACTTTTAAAACAAAATCCCCTGCAACACGAAAGCATCTTTTGCTAGGATGGTCGTTTGCAGTTTTGTTCTTATTTCAAAGTATGCTGGTATTTGCGCAGCAGAACCAGGTAACTGGTAATTTAACTGACAGCGATAACAATCCCATTCCAGGGGTTAGCATTGCAATAAAAGGTACCACTAAAGGTACCGTAAGTGATTTAGAAGGTAATTTCAGCATTCCTATCGATTCCGCGAAAGCAACACTTGTTATCACAGCAATCGGTTATATCGGAAAAGAAGTTGAAGTTACCAGTAATCAAATAGTCAATATGGTACTCGAAGCTGATTTAACCGAGCTGGATGAAATTGTGGTGATTGGTTATGGTTCACAGAAAACAAGTCTGGTAACAGGAGCCATTTCCAGCCTTGATAATGAAGATATCGAGAAAACATCAAGCAGTCGGATTGAGGATGTCATGCAGGGCAAAACACCCGGTGTGAGTATTACACAAGAATCCGGATCACCTGGTGCAGGTATTAAGGTGCGCATTCGAGGTACAGGTACCAATGGTAATGCGAATCCACTTTATATTGTCGATGGTATTCGTATGGGCAATGTAAACGATATTTCTCCGGCTGATATCGAATCTGTAGAGATTCTTAAAGATGCAGCCTCCACAGCCATCTATGGAGCCGAAGGCGGAAACGGTATTGTAATTATTACCACAAAAAAAGGAAGCAAACAAGAAGGAAAAGTGAATTACAGCTTTTCTTATGGACTGCAAAGTGTGGGCAAACTTCCTGAGTTGCTTAATGCCGATCAATACAATCAATTTCAGTTAGAAAGAGGTTTTACACCCAGCCAAAGCACATACAATACCAATTGGATAGAAGAGGTATTTGAAACTGCCCCAATGAGTACGCACAATTTATCCTTCTCTGGTGGCGGCGAAAAAACAACATACTTTTCTTCGTTCACTTATTTTAACCAGGATGGTATTATTGGTGGCGACAAAGCAAACTTTAAACGATTTACTTCAAGATTAAATGTGGACCACGAAGTAAAATCATGGCTAAAGGTTGGAACAAATCTTACTTATGCACGCAATCAACGTACTAGCCTGAATGAAGATGATGAGTTTGGAGGTATAATTTCTTCAGCTCTGCTCATCGACCCATATACACCTACTCATTACAGCCCTGCCGATGTAACTCAAGGCATGCAGGATCTCATTGATGCTGGAGAACCTGTAAGAAGGGATGACGATGGAAGGTATTTTGCAATATCTGAGAATGTGCAAGGCGAGATGGTGAATCCCTTTCTTCAAATGGATCTGGAAACAGGCCTTAACGTTACCGATAGGGTAATTGGTGTTGCCAGTATAGAAATTATGCCTTTAAAAGGATTAACCATTACTTCACGCCCCGGCATTGATTTTTCGCAAACAAATTATCACGACTGGACTCCTCTTTACTATTATTCGCAAGAAAGAAAAAATACCAGTCTGACTGTGAATGATAATATAGGCAAATACTATCAATGGCAATGGGAGAACTTTATAAGCTACCAACAGATGTTTGGAAGCCATAACATCAGTGCAGTGTTGGGTATGTCTGCACAAGAAAGCAAAGATAAATTCCTGAATACCAATTCGGGCGAAATGGTACGCGAAGGCGATCAGTATGCAGAACACGATTATACCAGCGATTTGGATGGTCTTGTTTCCGGCAATGAATTTCCAAACCGGCTTGTGTCCTATTTTGGTCGTGTATCTTACGATTACAAAGGAAAGTATATGCTTCAGGCATCACTTCGAAACGATAAAACTTCCACTACCAATGTTCCTTTGGATGGTATCAGCGGAATATTTCCATCGGTTTCTGCAGGTTGGACACTTAGTGAGGAAGAATTCTTTCCAGAAGGTGTTGTAAACGGTTTAAAGCTTCGGGGAAGCTGGGGCCAGAACGGAAGCATCAGTTCCATTACAAGCAGAGCCCGACAAAATGGTCAGTACTTATACACCTCTACTATAACCTCTTCTGGATTAAGATACCCCACTTCAAACGGATTTATAGTTCCGGCAGAGCCAGGTGTGTTACCTAATCCCGACCTGACCTGGGAAACAAGCGAACAAACCAACTTTGGCTTAGATTTAAACCTTTGGCTTAACAGGGTTAACATTTCGGCCGATTATTTTGTAAAACAAACCAAGGACCTTCTAATGTTTGGTCAGCCTCCATCAACCGCAGGCACCAACCCCGCAATGTTAAATGCAGGCGATGTAGAGAACCGCGGTTTTGAATTTAACCTTGGATTTAGAAATAATGATAAAGCTTTGAAATACCATGTGAATTTTAACTTTACGACCCTTAAAAACGAAGTTACAAAGCTTAATGTTCCAGCTGCCAGGATAAATGGCACTGATATAGGAACAGGATCATGGGTAGGTGCAACTGCCTTTGAAGTTGGCCAGCCTGTATGGTATTTCCGGGGATACGAAACAAACGGTATCGACCCCGCAACCGGCGACCCGATTTTTGTTGAAAACGGCGGCGATCCGAATACAATTACCGACGAAGACCGCGTGTATTTGGGCGATCCACATCCTGATTTTATGTTTGGCGCCACCTTGTCATTGGAATATAAAGGATTCGACCTTAATATTTTCTTACAGGGACAAACCGGCCACCAGGTTGTTTATGGCTGGATGCGCACCGACAGGCTTAGCTCCAACATGCACACAGATTTCTACGAGGGCCGCTGGACTCCCACCAATACCAATGCCACTATGCCCGCAGCAGATGCCGATCCCCTAATGTATTCGAGCGATCTGATGGTGAAAGACGGAGATTATGTACGCGTAAAACAAATTCAGTTGGGCTATAATCTATCACCCAGCCTTCTCGAAAACGTTAAACTATCGAATATGAGGATATTCATTTCGTTAGACGACTATTTCACCTTTACCAAATACGAAGGTATGGATCCCGAAGCTGGAAGTCCTGACGACGATAGTCAGGGAATCGACAGAGGGGTATATCCAACACCCAGAAGAGTTATGTTTGGTTTATCTGTTTCTTTCTAATCCTTAAAGTTTATCAAAATGAAAACAATAAAATATAAATACCTTATAGCATTGATGCTGATTTTTCTGGGCCTTTCTTGCTCAGAAGATTGGTTAGACATTCAGCAGAAGGGTGCCATACCCCAGGAAGATTTTTATACTACGGATGCCGAATGTTTGTCGGCACTGGCTGCAGTGTATGATATGCTGCAAGTAGCAAATGCCCAGGACTGGGTAAGCCTTCACCACATGAAAACTGTACTCTCCGACGAATGTAACGGCGGTGGAGAGAACGCAGGCGACCAGCCCGAATACCATCAAATGAATGAATATACGTTCACACCAGCTAACACCAAAATAAACGACATTTGGCAACGACTCTACTATGCAGTTTACCGTGCAAATGTTGTAATAGCTAATGTTGAACCAAACAACGAGGCCAGAACAGTGATCGTAGCCGAAGCTAAGGCACTAAGGGCCTACATTTACTTCGAATTAGTGAATTTGTTTGGCGAAGTTCCGCTGGTGCTGACTGAACTGAAACCTGATGAATACCTGGTAGAAAAAACCTCTACTGCCAATATTTGGATTCAGATTGAAAAAGACCTTAGTGAGGCTATCGAGGATTTACCTTTAAAGTCGGAAAATGGTCCTGACAACTCCTGGCGAATTGCCAAAGGTTTTGCACAAGCAATGATGGGTAAAGCACTGATCTTTCAGGAAAAATATTCCGAAGCCCTACCCTACTTAAACGAAGTAATCGCAAGTGGCGAGTACGACCTTGTGGCTGATTACGATCGGGTTTTAAGGGTTGAAAACGAATATGGAACGGAATCTCTTTTCGAACTCGGATATGTAACAACCGAAGGGCACAACTGGGGTAATTATGGATACTGGGGTCAGGGAAGGCGTCAGGAACAAAACATTCACCTGGTATTGTGGGGTCCAAGAGGCGGCTTTTTTTCCGGAGATTCTCTGGGAATGTTTCCAGGTTGGGGAGCATTGCCTGCAAAAGAATTGGCCTATGAGTTTTTTAACGATGACGACCCAAGAAGAGCCTTCAATGTGCTTTCTGAAGCAGAAGTGATAGCCAATTATGGTAGTTTGCGAGATGGAAATAATGAATTGCAGTATCAGGGCGAAGGCTTTTTAAGATTAAAATACACCACATTCGTAGACGAAACCAGTGGCACACCCGGTGATGAACCAGCCCTTAATCTTGGAACAAACCTGCGCATTATGCGATATGCCGAAGTCTTACTTCTTGCTGCTGAAGCCCATTTAGGAATGGGCAACGGTAATCTTGCGGCTGCTGAAATCAACAAAGTAAGGGCCCGTGAAAGTGTTCAATATACACCACTTGCCACAGCTACCTGGGATGATTTAAAATACGAAAGAGCAACTGAACTTTGCTTCGAAGGCCATCGGTTTTACGACCTGGTCCGTTGGGGTGATGCACTTACTGTTCTGGGGCCACTTGGGTTTACGGCCAAGCACGCAAAATTCCCGATTCCACAACCGGAATTAGATGCCAACCCTGCTTTGGAACAAAATAGTCCTTGGTAAAAAGATGATATTAATTAGGTGGTTGTAATATAGAATTTAGAAATTTAAATAGATGTGAATATTAATCTTTAGGGTTTCTTTTCATAGTTATAATCTTCTCAGATTAGTGTAATTTAAGTTAGGTTAGGTTGTATTAAAAAACCCGGAAGCTTTTGCAACCGGGTTTTTTTCTATAATATGAAAGATAGTTTATCCTAAATAGCCTTTGAGCAATTTACTGCGCGATGTATGACGAAGGCGACGGATGGCTTTTTCTTTTATTTGACGCACGCGTTCGCGGGTAAGACCAAATCGCTCACCAATTTCTTCGAGTGTCATTTCCTGCACGCCGATTCCAAAAAAGAGTTTTATAATGTCGCGTTCACGCTCTGTGAGTGTGGACAAAGACCTTTCAATCTCGCGATTCAGTGATTCACCAATCAGTTTACTGTCGGCCTTTGGCGAGTCGTTGTTTACGAGCACATCCAGCAGACTATTGTCTTCGCCTTCCACAAAAGGGGCATCGACCGACACATGACGACCCGATACACGCATCGTATCGGCAATTTTTTCTTTAGGAAGATCGAGGGTTTCTGCAAGTTCTTCAGGTGTAGGTGTTCTTTCGTTCTCCTGTTCAAACTTGTTAAAGGCTTTATTGAGTTTATTGAGCGAACCTACCTGGTTCAGTGGTAGACGTACAATACGCGATTGTTCTGCGAGTGCTTGCAAAATCGATTGACGGATCCACCACACCGCATAGGAGATAAACTTAAAACCTCGTGTTTCGTCGAATTTCTCGGCGGCCTTAATCAAACCAAGATTTCCCTCGTTGATAAGGTCAGGCAGGCTGAGGCCCTGATTCTGATATTGTTTAGCAACCGATACCACAAAACGTAAATTGGCTCTGGTAAGCTGCTCGAGTGCATAGCGATCGCCCTTTTTAATGCGTTGAGCCAGCTCAACCTCCTCTTCTACAGTGATAAGCACTTCTTTACCAATCTCCTGCAAATACTTATCAAGCGAGGCACTCTCACGATTAGTAATTGACTTTGTGATCTTTAACTGTCTCATTTTCCCTTTTAAATTTCCGCGAAATTAGATTATTAATTCTTTATATTCAATATAAATAGCAGGTATGAAAAAAAAGGCTTGCAAATTGCAAGCCTTTCAATGTTTTGCTTGTAATTCACTCCTTAAAGCCCGAAAGCATAATATGCCACTACACCATCCGGATAAATCCCCTCGATATATACCCCACCTCTTGTATTTTTTATTATTTCTCTCAGATCATTCACCGAGCTTACTTTCCGGTTGTTGACCTGAGTAATTATGAATCCTTCTCGTATACCTTCCGCGCGTAATTTACCCGTTTTAAGCTCGGCAATTTTAATTCCGCTGGTAATTCCAAGTTTATTTTTATCTTCTGAAGTAAGTTCAGTAAATCTTGCACCCAGTACTTCGTTGTTGCTGTCTACTTTTACAATCTCTGTACTACCTTGCAAATTACGAAGGGTTACTTCAAAAAGTTTCGTTTTTCCACCTCTTTTTATTTCAACCGATATCTTATCATTAGGCCTGTAGCGACTTACCTGCTCCTGCAATTCGCCGGAACTGTTTACCTGCACATCGTTAATTTTTAGAATGATATCGCCGGCTTCAATTCCCGCTGCTTTTGCAGCACCTTCTTCACGAACTTCTGAAACATAAACTCCTTCAATTTTTTCAAATCCCTTTTCCTTTGCCAATTCCGAGCTTATATCCTGTATCGATACTCCCAGTATAGCTCTTTGTACTGCGCCAAATTCAATAAGGTCGCGCACCACTTTTTGCACAATGCTTACAGGCACTGCAAAAGAAATTCCGGCATAACCTCCCGAGGGAGATACAATGGCTGTATTAATTCCTACAAGCTCACCATTGATATTAACCAAAGCACCACCACTGTTTCCCCTATTTACAGCCGCATCGGTTTGTATAAACGATTCTAAGCGATATTGATCCTGAATAATTCCAATGTTTTTACCCTTAGCACTCACTATGCCGGCTGTTACCGTAGAAGTTAAATTGAAAGGGTTGCCCACTGCCAAAACCCATTCGCCAACCTGAATCTGGTCGCTGTTACCCCACGGAATATATTGAAAATCGCTTCCTTCAATTTTTAAAAGTGCCAGATCGGTGCTTGGGTCGGTGCCAATGAGCTTAGCCTTAAACTCGCGTTTATCGTTTAGCGTAGCCCATATTTGTTCACTGCCGGCCACCACGTGGTTATTGGTTACAATATATCCATCGTTCGAAATAATAACCCCTGAACCAAAACCTACAACTGGCTGGGTCTGCCGGTAAGCATCGCCATAGAAAAAATCTAAAATAGGGTTGTAGCTCGTAACTTCAGATTGTGTTTTTACATGTACCACTGCTTCAACTGAATTTTTGGCAGCGGGAACAAAACTCACTGTGTTTCCGTTCTCGTCGGAAAAACCTGCAAAACCCACCGGCCTCTCGATAATGGTTTTTACCACATTCTCCTTGGCCGGAATCAGCTTTGTATAAGCTATTACAGCAATTAAACCCCCAATGAGGGCAATTACAAGCGTAGAGATTATGTTTCTAATTTTCATTTTGTAGTATTTTTCAGAATTAAAAAGACAAATTCCCCAAACAAAAATTGTGCCTTGCAAGGTATTTACTATTTTTGTCGTACACAAAATTAACTAAAAGCTCTTCCACTTTGTTCTCCACACGCTTAGCTTTTAACAAAGTTTAACTCCACCATAAAAAGAATGAATCTGCCTTTCTACAAATACCAGGGTGCCGGAAACGATTTTGTGATAGTAGATAACCGCCATGGTATGTTCGACCGAGGTAACCAGCAACTCATACAAATCCTGTGCAACCGGCGTTTTGGCATTGGTGCCGATGGGCTTATGCTTTTGCAGGACAAAGCAGGCTATGATTTTGAAATGGTCTATTTTAATTCCGACGGAAAGGAAGGTAGCATGTGTGGCAATGGCGGGCGTTGTATAGTAGCCTTTGCACAAAACCTTGGACTTATAAAAAACACTACACGATTTCTGGCAGCCGATGGCGAACACCTTGCTGAGTTGATCAACACACAGCAAGTGAACTTAAAAATGAGCGATGTGACCCAGGTGGAGATCAATGAAGATTTTTATTACCTCAATACCGGCTCTCCGCATTATGTAAAATTTGTAAAAGGAATTGAAGCACTCGATGTATATTCACTGGGTCGCCAGATACGCTACAACGAACGCTTTAAAGCCAATGGCACGAATGTTAATTTTGTAGAGGAAATCAACCACAGGCTCATGGTGCGTACCTATGAGCGTGGCGTGGAAGATGAAACCCTGGCATGCGGAACGGGTATTACTGCATCGGCCATTGCATTTTCGATGGCAACCGGTGAAACCCGCGAAAAATATGATATGAAAGCCCTTGGTGGAGACTTAATTGTGCGATTTACCCGCGAAGAAAACCGCTTTACCAACATCTGGCTCGAAGGGCCTGCAACCTTTGTTTTTAAAGGTGAAATTACCTTGTAGTAAAATCACGTTTGGTTCTTTAATATCATATATACTAAAATTGATATTAAGTCTTTATCTGAGAACCTTACCTATTAATTTTTGTAATAATTCCCTAAACGCTTTTGAAATGAATTCTGGTTGTATTCATTGATGTTCTTAACAATTCCCGAAATTTCTTCTATGCGCGATGATTTGGTTTCTTCAGAAAGCTGAGAGGATTCACGAAATACAATTTTCTCTACCTTGTAACCCTGGGCATCCAGGCTCATTAGTGCTGCAGCATCGAATTCATCGAATACCACTACCGATGGCAATACATTGCTTGTATAGGCCTTAATGGCAGCTAAAACCTGGCTGCTAATGTAACTTATTTGTGCCTCTCCAAGATAATTGGAACCGAGCATAAGCTTGATCAGATCGATTTTTGCCACAGTGTTCCACTTACCTTCGGCCACAAGTTTATCGTATTGTTTCTGGCTGGTATTTAAAAATAAATCGAGGTAGGTTGAGGGCATGGATTGAATGTCGCCGGGTTTATTTTCTGCAAGCCTCAAGGTATATTCTTTTTGTGCTTCCTTCTGCCCCATGGGTACATAATAATTCCAATCTTTCGTCCGCTGATAGCTTTCTGTCATAGGATGAGGCTTCCATTTCGATTCTGGCCTTTGCATAAGGGGCGCTTTCAGGTCGAGCATGCGTATTTCGAGGGCGTAGGCCACACAGTTGGTGAAATGCACCCATCCGCCACCAAGATTAGCATTTAAGGCACTCCACAATGTTTTTTGGATACCTGCTTTGCTACTATCTGGAATTTGCATCGCATAATCGCTTCCCGGGTTTACAGGATAAAAAACAAACTCCGTTTGGTAATCTTCTTTTGTATCCGATACGTGAAATGCTTCGCGTAAATCATAAGCATAAGAAGAATCATTTGAAAGGGTGAGGTAAATCTCATAATCAAGTTCCCATTTCATCTCAACCACCTGACTGTGAATTGAAAGCACAGATAAAAGCAAAACGACCAGAATGGAAATGTTCTTCATAGCTTCATATTTTAAACCAAAATAGCAAAAAAGAGGCTTACTCCAAAAAGCGAGACAGCCTCTTTCCTAATTATTTACCTATTTGATAGGTGAATCCTCAAAAAGTATTTCTCCCGAAAGAGAAAAATATTGGGTACACTAATTTAAAAATGGATACTAAAAAGCTTAGGCATCGATTTTCGCATATTTTGCGTGTTTTTCGATAAACTCGCGTCGTGGTGGTACATCATCGCCCATGAGCATGGAGAAAATGCGGTCGGCTTCGGCAGCATTTTCGATTGTAACCTGACGCAAAGTCCGGTTTTCCGGGTTCATGGTCGTATCCCAGAGTTGCTCGGCGTTCATCTCTCCCAAACCTTTATAGCGCTGCATGTTTGCACCCTCACCCAATTCCTCAATGGCTCGCAGACGTTGTTCTTCGTTCCAGCAATATACCTGCTTTTTCCCTTTTTTTACAAGGTATAAAGGGGGAGTAGCAATATAAAGATGACCGCGGTTAATCAGTTCTTCCATGTGCCGGAAAAAGAAGGTCATAATAAGGGTTGAAATGTGGCTTCCATCCACGTCGGCATCGGTCATGATAATTACTTTGTGGTAACGCAGGCGATCGAGATTAAGGGCCTTGGTGTCTTCTTCTGTGCCTATGGAAACACCCAAGGCTGTGAAGATATTCTTAATCTCTTCGCTCTCGAGAATTTTATAGGGCATCGCTTTTTCTACGTTCAGAATCTTACCCCGTAATGGAAGAATAGCCTGAAAAGCCCTGTCGCGACCTTGTTTTGCAGTACCTCCTGCCGAATCGCCCTCTACCAGGTATACCTCGGTAAGGGCAGGGTCTTTTTCAGCGCAATCGGAAAGCTTTCCAGGTAATCCGGATCCTGAAAGCACAGACTTACGCTGCACCAATTCGCGGGCTTTGCGGGCAGCATGACGCGCCTGGGCGGCCAAAACAACCTTGTTTACAATGGTGCGCGCATCTTTCGGGTTTTCTTCGAGGTACATACCCAACATGTTGCTTACGGCTGTATCAACAGAACCTGCTATCTCGCTGTTGCCCAGTTTGGTCTTGGTTTGTCCTTCGAACTGTGGCTCTGCTACCTTTACTGAGATTACAGCTGTAAGACCTTCGCGAAAATCATCGCCTGCAATGTCAAATTTGAGTTTGGAAAGCATTCCCGACTTTTCGGCATAAGCCTTAAGGGTGCGGGTTAGTCCACGGCGAAAACCTGCCAGGTGGGTACCTCCCTCGATGGTATTGATGTTATTGACGTATGAATGGATGTTCTCTGTAAAAGAAGTGTTGTATTGCAGAGCAATTTCTACCGGTACGTCATTTTTCTCGGTTTCGATGTGGATGATGTTGTCGGTAAGTTTTTCGCGGGAGCTATCGAGCAATTGTACAAACTCCTTGAGCCCTTCGCGAGAAAAGAAGGTCTCGGTGAGAGCTGTACCACCATTACCATTTTCTTCTATTTCGCGCAGATCGGTAATTTTTAGGGTAATTCCCTTATTCAGATAGGCCAATTCGCGCAAGCGGGCTGCCAGAATTTCGAATTTATATTCGGTAACAATAAAAATTGAGTCGTCGGGTTTAAAAGTTACAGTTGTTCCTTGCTTGCTGGTAGGACCAACTTCCTTTACAGTGTAAAGAGGCTTTCCACAGGAATATTCCTGCATATAATGTTTACCCTGACGGAAAACATCGACCTGCAGGTGGATAGAAAGAGCATTGACACACGATACCCCTACCCCGTGCAAACCTCCGGAAACTTTATACGAGTCTTTGTCGAATTTACCGCCGGCATGCAATACAGTCATGACCACTTCGAGGGCCGACCGTTGTTCTTTTTCGTGCATATCGACGGGAATACCACGGCCATCGTCGGAAACTGTGACGGAGTTATCGGTATTGATAATTACTTCGATGTATTTGCAATGTCCGGCGAGGGCTTCGTCGATGGAGTTATCCACTACTTCGTAAACCAGGTGGTGCAAACCTTTTAAGCCTATGTCGCCAATGTACATGGCAGGGCGTTTACGAACAGCCTCTAAGCCTTCGAGCACCTGAATGCTGCTTGCCGTATAATCGTTCTGGTTTTTTCCTTTATTCTGCTCTGAAAGTGAATTTTCGCTCATTTTATCTCCTCGTTAAATCAAGTTATACTCATATTCCTGAAGGAATAGAGCTTAAAAAAACAGCCGTTTTGTGAATTGAAAGTATTGGCAAGACTATGTGCCACCCCCCCATTCCGGATAGCTTTTACCGGCCGGTCAAAGATAATAAAAAAGCACCTTAATCGGCTATTTATCAAGTATTTTACTATTGGTTTTATCAACAAAGAATTAACAGATCATAAGGCTAATGCTCAATGATTTACAAACTCTTATGGAGGAAGTTTAGTTTGGCATTCAGGCCTTACCCTATCATTGTGCCATGGTGCCTTTGTGGCTATTTTTTTTTGCCACCAAAGCTCCAAGGCTCCAGGAAACACAAACATCCAAACAATTCTCTACAGAAATACTCCTCTCCAGTCTGAAGCCTTTACTACAAAGCATTGGCCATAAAACCAAAAATTGCCCTGCACTTATAAGAAAGGAGCAGGGCAATTCAGACCATCGGATTAGGCAGGAAGATTAGAATTTATAACTGAAGCCCAGCATGGCATTGAACCTTTGCGCCGGGTAATTATTCCACAAATAATAGTGTTGGGCAAAAAGATTGTGAAAATTTAAGAAACCACTCAGTACATCAGAATATTTGTACTCGAAACGCAGGTTCATATCCCATACAGGTTTTAACTCAATTGTGCTAAAATTCTGGCTGTTGTTGCGGCCATACCGTTTACCGGTATAAATTAAATCGGCCGAAGCGTAGATTTTTTCTTTGAAGTTGTATTGCGCAGTAAAGTTGAGTTCACTGCCCGGTTTGTGCCAGGCTTTTTCTTCTGCTTCCAGGTTGTAGCTGTGGTATGCAGCACGCAGGTAAAAGTCGAGATAAGTATAGGGCGAATACCAGAGCTCGCCGCCCAGGCGCATGTGATCGTTGTCGTCGTAGACCACTGTAAATTGATTTTCGAGCAGAGAGGTGGTGTCGTTCACAAAAAAGTAATCGTTCTTCTTCGAGTCGATCTGCAAATCGACCCGAAAGCCGGATTTCGAACTGATGCGACCGTTAATTCCACCATAGCCGGTTAGTTTATGCCGCGTGTCGTCCACATACAATCCGGGTTTGATATAGGGATTCTCACCGGCAATTTTGCTGAAATGGTTCAGCTCCAAACTTCCGTTGAATCCAAAATAAGCGTCAATGACATTTTCTATTACCTCAAAACCCAAACGGGCTTCGGGATAAACGCGAAACTGGTCGTCGCTCACCAGATAGGTATTGGCACCTACCTCGATGTTCCATTGGTCGCCTTGTTTGCTTAGCACCGGCCGAAACTGAAATACGGCCTTGTTGCTGCCGCGCAGGGTATCGAGCACCGAATGAAAATAATGATGCTGCGCATGGAGAGTAAGCCGGAAAGACTCTATCATAAAAGACAGTTGGCCCCTGGTATTAATATGGTTCTGGCTATTGGAATAATCGTCGCTAAAATAACCGGCATGAAGGTTTACATTATAGCGCAAAGCATTGGAGTCGGTTTGCATCGAATATATGCCTGCATTGGCATAAAGCGAGGTATACCATTGCCGGATATCTTTTTCGTCCATTACCGGCAGAGAATCGGTAAAATTGGCTGTATTGTAGCCATAATATCTTCCCTTTAAAGATTGAAGTCCCAGATCGCCCTCTAGGGTTACCTGTTCGTAAAACCTTTTACCATACAAATTCACTTTGTTGATGCCATATCCGGCAGGCACTTTATGCCCGTTATCGAGTTTCAATTTCGAATGCGACGATTTATGGTACACATAAGCCCCCACAGAATATTCTTTCGAACGCAGGTTTTGTATGCTGAATTCTGCCAGCGGGGTGGTATAGTTACCCATGCCCAACCTTACCCGGCTGTGATACAGGCGGTCGAGTGGTGAACCGACCAATTTGGCAGGCTTAATGGGTTTAATCTCGTATCGGGCATCGATACGCGAAGGCAGCACCGAATAATTCAGAATGGGTTTTACCACTATGGTATCGGAAAACACCGGCGATGAATTGATTTTTTCTGCTTTCTCCACAGCGGGTTGATAGGCACCTTCTACCACCACTACTTTATCGAGCTGCTGTGCCTGAATTGTTGCTGACAGGATAATAAGTCCAGCAAACAGTGAAATTCTACTATTTTTAAAATCCATACGGCGTGTTTTTACTTTTCAATGTTTACTTCGATGGACTGCTCAGCTGGCTTTTTCTCTGCTTCCAGCTTGGCTTTTTCAATTTCTGCCTTTTTGGCTTTGGCCATTTCCAGAATTCCATCGTTCGAATTTTCGTAATAGTTGATAATGCTTTGCAGGGTTTCGATGGCCTGGAAATAGTTTTTACGTGCCGAAAAAATATCTGACCAGGTGATAAAACTTCTGGCAACCCAATATTCGTGTGAAGTACTCATGCCGCTAAAGGCAATTATTTCTTTTTCAGCTGTATCTAATTTACCTTGTTTGTAAAGTATCTCGATGATACGGAATTTCGATTCGGCACCTTGGTAACTAAGCACTTCGGAAGAAATGCCTCGGTATGCCTCCAGTGCCAATTCCTCGCGACCGGTTTCGTGCAATGAGCGGGCCTTGATGAAATTAGCCTCACGTTTTTCTTCTGTCGACAAGCCGGATAAACTTAAAAGTTGGCTGGCCGACTCCACAGATTCAGCATACTGGGCCATCTGAAAATTGAGCTGCATGACCGATTTTTTCGCTTCTTTCAGGTTTGCTTCTGTGGAAGACATTCCGGCAAGCCTTTGATAGAGCTGCAAGGCATTCTGGTTGTTCTTGCGAATTACCTCTATACGGGCAGACCCTAATAGTGCCTGCTCGGTGTAAAGGTTTTGGGCTTGTTTCAGCACATAACTAAACTGGGTAAAAGCCTGGTCGTACTCCCGGGCCTGATAATGGCAATCGCCGCTGAAAAAATAAGCTTTTAGCAGGTAAGCCCCGTTGGGATAAGCATCGATGTAACGCCTGAAAGCTGCTTTGGCTTCGTTGCAATTCGAGGTCATGTAAAGTTTTTCGGCAGCCTGAAAAGTGAGCGAATCCTTCTCGCCAACAGATAGTTTGGGAACATTTCCTTCCAAACCATCGACAAAGCTGGCATACTCATCGACCCGGCCCAGGTCGACATAAATATTTTTAAGCCCGATAAGCGCATTGCGCGCCTCCTCGGTGCCATTGTAGGTAGTAACCGTTTTTTTGTAACAACGGATAGCTTCATCGTTGCGGTCGGCATTGTAATTCAACAATCCAGCCTGAACCAGCGCTTTTCCAGCCAGGTTGCTTTGCGGATAATTTGTAGACAATGCCACAAGCGCTTCGATAGCCTGGGGAGAATCCTGCAGCTTGAGGTACTCCTGGGCAATTTCGTAATAGGCATCGTCGGCATAGATGGAAGAGGAATAATCGCGGGTAAGAATTTTAAGTGTCGCAATCTTTTCGAGACCCCGTTGTGCCAGTCCCAGGCTGATGCCCTTTTGCAACAGGGCATAATCGGCCGATGGGGTGCTGGCATCGAGCGAGCGCTGATAAAAATCGACTGCCTGGGTGTAGTTTTTCTGCATGAAATAGCAATCGGCCACGCGCAGGTAACTATCGGCAGTATATTCCTTTGCAGTATTTTCTCCTGCAAATTGGCGAAAGTACTTGGCTGCTTCCGCGTAATTTTTCAATTTATAATAGGCATAACCCAGGCTGTAATTCACCAGTTTGTATTCTTCGGTGGTATGGGCTACCGGAGCTGCCATAAATTTCTTATAAGCCGCCACAGAGGCTTCGTATTTTGCAAGGCGGTAGAGCGATTCTCCCAGCCAGTAATGCACCCGTGCTTCGCGCTGGCTGTCGTAACCGGTATAAAGCCCTGCTTTTTCGAACATCTCCGCAGCCTGGGCATATTCCTGCACGTTAAAAAGTTCGATACCCCTGTTAAAGGCTATACGTTGGTAGGCTTCCTTCAGCTCGTCGGTTTTAATTTCAACCCTTTCGATGGAAGCCAGAGCCTGGCGATAGTTGCGGGCACCCAGGTACGACTGGATAAGCATGCGCCGTGCCTCATCGATACGTTTCGACTCCGGATACAAAGTGATAAACTCCTCGAAAGCACTGATGGCATCGTTAAACGGATCGCCACCAATTTCGTAGGTGAGCAAGGCATAATTAAACAAAGCATCCTGCTTAATAGCTGGATCGAAATCGGAACGCATGGCAGAAGCAAAGGCCTTTCGGGCATTTTCTTTTTCGCCTTTCTGAAGGTAACAACCCGCAAGGTAATAGCTGGCATTTTGCCCCAGTGCATTTTCGGCCACCGAAACCCTTTCGAAATAAGGAACAGCGGTATCGTATTGGGCAATTTTGTAATAAGCATAAGCCAGCTGGTAGACAGCCTCGTCGTCGGCCGAAGGGCTTTCCTGAATGTATATCTTAAAATAGTCGATGGAGGGTTCGAACTGCCCCAGCTTAAAATAAGCCTCGCCGGTAATGCGGGCCACTTCAGCCCTGCGCTTTTCGGTGACATTCTCCATAATGCCGGGCGTAAAATCGATAATCTCCTGGTATTTTTTCTGCATGTAATAAATCTGCACAATGTAGTAAGGGGCAATAGGGCCAAAAGTTTCGTCGTTGGTAATCTTTAAAAACTCGTTGAGTGCAGTCTGGTAATTTTGCTCCAGGTAATGAATATGGCCGGAATAGTAACGGGCGGGGGCAGCAAACTTTGTTTTGCCCTCTTTAATTTCGTAAAAAGCAATTTTGGCCGCTTCGTTGTCTTTCTTTTCAAAATAACTATATCCCTTTTTAAAATGAAGTTCTGCCTGCTGTTCGTCGGTTAATAGGGGTAAATCGACTTTGGCATAAGCATCAATACAGTTGTTCCAATTTTTAAGAGTATAGAAATAGCCTCCCAAGCTAAACCAGGCATCGTTTACTTTAACCGATTTTGGGTTTTCGCGGATAAACTGCAGGGTAAGCAATTCGGCATCGGCATTGAACAAGCGCATGGCGCACTGGGCAATGTAAAACTGCGAAAGGCTTTTAAGCTCGGTGTTGGGCGAATATTGTGCATAAGCCTGCTCGAAAAGTTTTTGTGCGGTGGCATATTTTTCCTTTTCGTATTGGTCGAGTGCTTCGCGAAAAGTGGCATCGTCGTTACTATGGTAAAGGGTAGATTGTGCTCCGGAGGGAAGCAGAAACATTACCATAAAAGATAGGCTCAGAAGATATTTGATCATGGCAACAATTTTAAAATCAATTTAAAACAATACAACTCGGCCAGTAAAATTACGGAATAAGGAGGTAGTTTATTTTGTAAGGGGGGAAATTAAATTAACAAACGAAGGGAGGGAGAAGTATGCCCCCCACATGGGTGCTAGGTAATTAGGGCACCTTACCGAAAAAGAAAACGCTGTAAACGTTTAGATTTTAATCGTATTTCGGTAATACTGGAAAATTTTAGCCTGGACTTTAAGAAGACAATGACATCGAGAAGGGGAAAAAAGATACACAAGAGTTAGGCAAAATGCCAAAAGAAACAATCTGCATAAATAAGTTCTCAATTTGAGAATTTAATATTAGCTTTGTTCTTAGACTGCGAACTATGAAAAGAATATTTGCAAAAAGTACATTGAGAGAGTTTTGGGAGAAACATCCTGATTCAGAACAGTATTTAAAGACTTGGTTTGATACTGCTATGAGTGCGGAATGGAAAACACCAAATGATGTTAAAAAGAGCTATGCAAATGCAAGTATTTTAAAAGACAGCAGAATTGTTTTTAATATTAAGGGCAATTCATATCGATTGGTTATTAAATTCAACTTCGAACACCAATTGGCATTTGTACGATTTATTGGGACACATTTTGAATATGATAAAATTGATGCTAACAATATATAAATTTGGTGATTATGGAACTAAAACCGATAAAAACAGAGATGGATTACCGAGATGCATTGAAAAGATTGGAAGAAATTTTTGACGCAAAACTTGGTACACCAGAGAGTGATGAGCTTGAAATACTTGGATTAATGGTTGACAATTATGAAAACAAACATTATCCGATTGACGCACCTGACCCGATAGAAGCGATTAAGATACGAATGGAAGAGATGCACCTTAAACAAGTAGACTTGATTCCGGAGATTGGTGGAAAAAGTAGAGTTTCTGAGATTCTGAACCGTAAACGCAGATTGACTGTTGAAATGATAAGGAAATTGGCAACACGCTTGAATTTGTCTTCGAATTTATTGATTAAAGATTATCAACTAATACAATAGGCTCATTTTGCTAACATGGTATATGAGGGTTTACTCCCTTTGGTGCCCGCTGTACGGTACAGGGTGTAAGAAAAGTTCAGAGGTTTTCATAGGTGCGTCACTTGTAAACTGTTATTAAAATCGCGAATGATAGCGAAATTAGTTTATTGAATATTAAACTTGAAAAGGAAAAAAGCACACTACCATTTGATTAATATTAACATTACATTTGCCTGCAAAAAAAAATATGATTGATTTCGATTTTTCAATATTACAATGTCCCATTACCAAGGAAAGTTTAAAGCCTATTTCTAAAGAGGATATTACTTTGGTAATTAGAAACTTTGATTCTGATTTTTTGAAAATTGATAATATTACCGAAGGTTTTATTAATGAAAGCGGCAGCTACTTTTATCCGGTTTTTGAAGAAATTATTCTTTTATTACCTGTATATGCCTTATTTATTGGAAAAGGTGAAGATAAAAGAGGTAAAATGGCATTTGACAAAGAAAGAGTATTTAAATACTATAACGAAATAAATTACGACACAAAAAATAGTTTGAAAATATTTGAAGACTCTCCAAAATGGGTTGATTTCAGGGATGTTTCTAGTGATTACATACGTAATTCATTCACCAAGGCACAGAAATATTTAAATCCTAAAGGAAAATATCTGCTTGATATTGCTTCCGGACCAATAGGTTTGAAAGAATATGTTGACCTATCTGAAAACTTCGAAATTCGTATTTGTGCTGATATTTCAGTGAATGCCCTTATACAAGCAAAATATAATTTCGGCCAAAAGAACGGCATTTATATTTGTGCAGATATAACTAATATACCTTTAAAAGAGAGTGTTTGCGATTCGGTACTTTGTCAGCACACTCTATATCATATTCCAAAAAACGAACAAAAAACTGCGGTAGAAGAAATGTACAGGGTAACTAAACCAGATTGCAAGATAGCTATTGTATATAGCTTATTTTATCATAGCTGGTTTATGAATATAAGCTTATTTCCTGTTCAATTGTACCGTATTGCAAGGCATTTTGCAGGAAAGGTTTATGTTACTTTGTTTAACAGCAAACCCCGATTGTATTTCTATCCTCATTCGCTTGGGTGGTTTAAAAGGACTTTCGCGTTTAGCAGTAAAATGGAGTTTTATTGTTGGAGAAGCACTAATAAATACTTCTTAGACATTTATATCCATAAGAAGCTTGGTGGCAAAAAGATTTTGAATTGGCTGCGGAAAAGTGAGGATAAATATCCTAAGTTTTGGGGTAAAATTGGGGAATATCCGTTAATTGCTATTTCTAAATCAAGTGAAATTAAATAAATAGTAATAATTGAGTGAATATTGGTTTCATTTATTTTGAATTAGCGACTAAATCTGAAATATTTACATAATATTCATATTTTGAGGAATCTTCCGGCCAAGAAAATATGAATTTCGAATCATTATAATCATTTATTGTTTGTTCGCCAACCTCATAAACCCTATATTTTATCTCTCCAATATCTTCATTAAACCTTAATGTAATTTTTATGGTATAAGTGCCATTTTTCTCAATTTGAAAGCTTCCCCCAAAACAGTAGCGATTAAAAATATAGTTTAATCGTTAACTTTGGTAGAATGAAAACAACAAAATTTACAGAGAGTCAAATCATCAAGATTCTGAAAGAGCAGGACCAAGGCAAGAGTGTTTCGGATATCTGCCGGGAGCATGGTATAAGCCAACCAACTTTTTATCAGTGGAAATCAAAGTATTCAGGGATGGAGGTAACCCAGTTGAAAAGACTTAAGGAACTGGAACGAGAACTTTCGCAATACAAGAAGATTGTAGCTGAACAGGCGTTGCATATCACGGTTTTAAAAGATGTAATTGAAAAAAAGCTCTAAGGCCTGCAGAGAAACGGGAATTGGTAACCTATGCTCAACAAAGGCACACGTTGAGCATTCGGCAGGCCTGTGTGCTATTTAATATATACCAGAGTGTATATTATTATCAACCCATTGCGGGGAATGATCAGGAAATTAAGGACAAGCTGGCAGAACTAGCAGAGGTTCATCGCCGGTGGGGATTTTGGATGATGCACTATCACCTGCGGCAATTAAATCATTTCTGGAACCATAAAAGAGTTTATCGGGTTTATACCGAGATGAAGCTTAACTTGAGAAGAAAATGTAAAAGAAGGCTGCCATTGCGCCCGCAGGAGTCCTTGTTACAGCCGCTATTACCTAACTTAACCTGGAGCATGGATTTTATGCATGATGTGCTTAATAACGGAGTTAAATTCAGGACATTTAATGTAATCGATGATTTTAACCGGGAAGCTTTGACTATCACCTTAGGTACAAGTATTACAAGTCTGCGGGTAATCAGGGAACTGGAACGATTAATCGACTGGAGAGGCAAACCCGAACACATAAGGGTTGATAATGGGCCGGAATTTATCGCCCAGGCTATGGAAGACTGGGCAAACGATAAGAATATAAAACTCAAGTTTATTCCCAAAGGAAAACCGCATAGAAATGGTTATGTAGAGCGATTCAACAGAAGCTATCGTGAAGAAGTTCTGGATAGTTACCTATTTGAAAACATCCGACAGGCACAACTAATCTCAAATGCATGGCTATGGTCTTACAATAATGAGCGACCCCATAGTTCGCTGATGTACCACACTCCGGTATCATTCCTATTGAAATATGGAAAACTTCACCGCCCACAAGGCCCAACAAAGTTTCCCACATTTCAACAGGACATAAACATTAATTTAAAAAGTTTAATTTTAAATGCTACTAATTAGGGGAAGCTTTCAAATTAGCCGAAGAGATAAAAAAAGGGCATCCATTTTTTGGACGCCCTTCAATTTTAATTATTTCTGAATTACTATTTTAAAATTTTCTACCCTATTGTCGGTGGTTATGGTTCTGATAATGTATAAGCCCTCTTGGGCATTTAAATCAACTACTTCTATCCTATTACCAGGTCTTTGAGAGTAAATCCTTTGACCTAGAGAGTTATAAATTTCGAAATGAGCTATTTCTTCTACATTCGAAAACTCGATATTAAAATGGCCATTCGATGGGTTGGGATAAACCTTTATACTCTGCATAAGCCTGTCTGCCATAGGTGAAGGAATAACCTCCTCTACTGCCTCCTTGGTAGTTGGAATTGGTATATTACCGCCTGTTAGACAAGGATCGTTTGCATTAATTCTTAAATAGTTGCCAGCAGTTGGTTTCGAATTAAACCCAGGTTTTAAACTTACACTATGACATGCCTTTAACTCAATTTTCGCACTATTATAGCTGGGTATACCTGAAAGAGAAGTTAAATCAAAGTTCCCCGTCCAATAGCGGTTAACATTGTCCCAATTGCTTCTTACAGCATTGTTTATTGTACTTTGGGTTAAGGTTTCATTGCAGTCGACAACAATTGGGTACCTCCACTGAATTTCATCATCATGACAACCCCTTGTTTTATTACAAACAAGGTATCTAACGGTTTTTATTCCTTTTGTCTTATATGTATGACTTACTATAGGTATGAAATAATTAAATTGATCAACATATCCTGGTCCAGTGATGTTAAATTCCCAATACCACTCATTATATCCAACCAAGTGTGATGGCGAAGTTGTATGTTCAAAAAACACTGTGCCACCAACAGGTATAATTGTACAGCCAATAAATTCTATACCAATATTTTCAAGGGGTTCGGATTTTATCGGTTCATTAACTATTGTTATTGGAACTTGCTGCGCAATGCCTACTTCACCTTCAGAATCTGTAACGGTTAATGATGCCATATAAGTACCAATATTATTATACGTAAACTGATCTGTCCAAACTGTATTGAAATCACTAATTTTTGTTATTGTTCGGCCATCACCTAATCCGAATACATAAGTAAAGGGACCCACACCTGTGTTATTAAGAATTTCACCCATCAAACTATTCTGTAATCCTACCATATTATCACCTGGTATTGCGTCTAGTACAACGGTTATGGGGCCGGAAGCACCTGCAGCAACATTAATTACGTGAGAAGAATTGCAAGAAACACCTGCATTGTTAATTGCATTTAATGTTACTGTATAGTTCCCTGTATTATTGTAATAGTGCGTAGTGATTGGATCTGTTTCAATAATGGTGTTTCCATCTCCAAAACTCCATCGCCAGCTTACAATATCTCCAACTGCACTTGATTCAAATTCAACCTGATACGAACCACTATTATAACCAACCTGATTAGAAGTAAATGAAACTCCGCATGGCGAAAATACTAAACCAGTCGCTGATGCACTAAAGGGACTTTCCATACTACCACTTGAAGACTTTGCTGCTTTTACCCAATAATAATATGTACTTCCTGCAGTAGCAGATAAATCATTGTAGGTTGTAGTTGTTATCCAACCGGATAAATCAGTTGCAGAGCCGGAATTATTAACTGAATTTCTGAATACTTTGTAATGGGTCGCACCCGAAACACTATTCCAGGTTACTGTAATTTTATCAGGTAGTGTTGTTGTTGCCTGAACATTTGAAGGCATAACGGTTTGAGCAGATTGAACAATAATTTGATGAACATTATCATTATTTGTTGTAGCAGTAGGACTCCAAGATCCATTACTTTGATGCTTAGGTATTTGAGTACCTGCAACACTTGTAGTTCCTGCAGCAAACCCCCAAAGTCCATTACCAGCTAAATCTTTGCTATTGCTTGTAATTGCAATAGTTTTACTGCCTGTAGTTACAGAATTTGAAGCAATGCCAAAGGTCCATTCTTTATTATTTGTATTTGCTACTGGAGTAGCATTGTTAGTTGTAATACCAAATGCATTTAATTCAACATTTGCCATTGGCTCACTGGTGTAAATCTTTATCCAAAGAGCTTCACCTTCTACTATGCTATTTGGTGTAGAAGTGGATAATATGAGCGCTGACACATTCCATGTCCACTGACCCTCATAAACTATAGCACCATTGATATCATTCTTTTTAACAACTATTTTTTCGATATAGGGGAGATAATTGTCTATTAATAGATTGCATGGTAAAAAAATACTATTATTGGGACTATCATTAAAATCAACATCATATCCTGTTATCCCTAAAACGTAAAGCCCATCTTTATAGGCAGCCTCTGTAATGTTTAATGCATCGAGTGTTGCATTTGCAGGCCAGGTTTCTGTAGTTCCTGTTTTTAAATTTGTATTCAAATACCTATCGTTAGGTGTTGTAAATGGACTACATGTTAACATATGTATCGATGGACTTCCTGGACTAACAGATTGTGGATGAAATGCATAAATAGCTGTAGAATTGTTGGGTATTTGATTAAATGTTATTGATTGCTCGGTTAGTAAAACACCATTTTGTTTTAATTCATATTTCATTTTATAAGGTGCAGTTTGTCCAGTTGTACCGCCACCATTACTTAGAACTCTGTAATCTTTAATGTGAGCAGCAATATCAATTTTATTATATACCGTTAAGTAAAGAACACTATTGATTGTTTTTCGAATATTAAATTCCTTTATAGCATAATCAGTTGACGTTTTTATAATACCGTTTTGATAGATGGCAAAACCATATGGTAAGGCAGCATATTCAATTATTGGTACTTGAGTATCGATATAAGGAGTTAAATGTTGATTTAGAAAATTTATTGAATTATCCTCAAGATGCAGATGTTCCTCAATTCCTTCAGTTAGCATTTCAGATATATGCTCATTTATTGAATTAACTTGAGTTATAATACCAAGTCTAATACCATCAATTGGTTTAGTGTGGATATACTTTAAATCGCCTATTAATACATATGAAGTCCAAGCATCCCAAACATCATCCCCATTTACAAAACTAACATTACCAGTATTTATGCTATAAACATTTAAATCATTCCCATTTGTTAAATCAATTCCTCGATGATATCGATGTGCTCCAGAAGATGAAGAATATCGATATTCACCAATTGTGCCGACTACTTGAGCTTGTGTATTTTCACTCTCAAAAGGCCAAACATAGCTTTGAGCATTTATAAGTGAGAATGAATATAGAAAGACAATTATTAATAGCTTATTCATATGTACTAATTGTTAGATCATTTATTAAAAATAGATTTCCTTTAACAATGACAGATTTTGAATTCGTACCACAATTGTCATTCGAATAGATTGGGTTACCCTTTATATCTGTTGAGTTATAAATTCTTAAGGAACCGATGTGTGATTCCTTTTCTGAATCCTCAGAAACCTCATAGGTTATAGAAAATCTCTCATTGTCATTAATCAATGATATATTTGGCACAACTTTATATTTTTGCCAACTTTCCTTCAGATTATTAGGTACTAATTCCAAATTATTGATTTGTTCAATATATTTACCTGTAAGCAAATCAATTACTAAAAGTGCATTAAAAGTATTAGCCACAACCTGGTTATACTTTGAATTTATAAGTACGACATTGTCTATTGTTCTATTTGGTAAATCTTTCTCCCATAATAGTGTTCCTTGTTTATAACATATTAATCGACTAGTGCCATTAATTTGTGAAGAGAGGTAGACCAATATATATTCATTATCATATTTAATTGAGGATAGTACATAATCATCAACATAATATTCTTTAACATATTTTTTTGTTTCACTAATTATTGAATAACTTGTAATTGTAATTGTTTTACTACCATTAGATTGTGTTGCATAACATAAAGTTTGATTGTTATAATTGAAAGCATAATTCGTCATACCCTGCTCACCAAAATCGACAATTACTTTTCTTTTATAATCTTTATCGTAAATAGATATTGAATACAATGTTCCATCAGAATTTTCAAATGATATAATCTTTTCGTTCTCATGAACTGGAATATTATAATCACTCAGATTTATTTTAAAATTGGCTTCTTCAATAAGATTTGACCCATTTAGTTTATAAAAAGTCACCTTTTTTTCGAAGGTTTCAAAATCGTAACCCTCAGTTATTATTTTACTATTAGAATAGGATAATAATTTTTCATTTTGTTTAAGTGAGATTTTATTACCGTTTGGCAACATTAAAGTTTGAATTATGCTTTCTTTTTCCATGCCTTCAAATCTTCCTTGTTTAATGCTTGTTTTACTGGTTATTTTCTCGAAAACAATAATATTGTCTTTAGTATTTTCTATAGGTAATATTTTTTTTATTCCTCCTAAGTTTTCGTCTTTTAGAGTTACACTTCGTATATTTTGAGCTTGATTATAGGAAAATGAAGCGCAAAGAATAATTAATAAGACATATTTTTTCATATAAGTTTTTTTTATTTCTACGTAAACCACTCCCTTTCTATTTACTCCTCAACTCTTCAATCAGCAACTGCTGTTTTTCGTTCTCCTTTTTAATTTCTATAATGTAAAGGGTTAGCTCCTCCACTTTCCTTAATAAGATTTCGTCCATGGTACCAACACTATAGCCATTTTCTTTAAATTCTGCAGCACTAGGCACATCGGGCAGGTGTTTGTTTTCTGTAATAAAACTTTCAACTTTTTCAAGAGAAAGTAAATTATAGTCTTCTTCAAAAACGTAATCGGCATTAGGTACATCCGTTACAACATTTAATTCTTCGCACTGTATTTTACCATTTACAGTTAACATATATGTTGAATTTCCCGGATTACAATTAATTCCCACTTGACCATTGTTTTTTACAATGAACCTATAATTGGAACCAGACGTAAGTGCTAAAAGACCAGGATTATTGGCCTGTGGTACATCCCAACCATAACACCCCCAAAACAAATCTTGATCAGCCGGAACATTCGGTGCATTATTTACTGCACTTATCATTGTACCTTCAGTGTTGCTGCCCTTAACATATGCACCAGTATAAAATAATGCACTTCCATTTACTTCCAATTTATATCTGTTTTGCGAATCAAAAGTTGTTGTGCCAATTCCTACATTCCCTTTAAAATAAGCATGTCCATTATCTAATGATATAGCAGCATTTACGTTACCATTACTGGTAAAAACAATCTGATGCCCAAAATTTGCAATTGGCTTTTTAGCTCCACTACCAGCGTTGGTGTGTGCATACCCCATACCATATAAGGTTCCAAAATTGTTAGAAGTAGTACTAATCAAATAAGTTGGTGAAATGGACCAGATACCCTGTACCTCAGTAGAATTATAAGTTCCACCTAAACCCTGTCTACCAACGCCAACCATTCCACGTACATCGAGTGTTGTGTTTGAGTTTGGACTAGAAGTGCCAATTCCCACGCGTGTGCCCGGTCCAAAATGTGTTGTATATACAATAGGTGCTGTATTATAAATCCATTGTGCATTTAACTGTTTTCCTGCAAGAAATACTAAGCCAATTATGGCAATCCATTTTGTAAGTACTAGTTTTTTCATAAGTATTGTATTTAGGGTTTAATTGTGTTTACTCAATATGCTTATTCGGCATCTGCCGTTGATAAATAATTAGCCATATTATTTGTGATACTACTCCACCTAACTTCTATCCAACCATGTTCTGTTATACTCCAAAATAAAGGTTTGGCATTACCCTGCCTGATAATTCTTCTTGCTTCTAACGTAGACCTTTTACTGTAGCGCATAAAAAAACCGTTTATTAAAACATCAATCCTAAACCATCAAGAAAGCGAAATTAAACCACCCCGCATACTCTCTCTGGTTAATCCATTGGTTTTAAAAACGGCATTCACTCAGGGTAAATATATGCAGACATTTTTAAAAAATATGCATGGGGGGGGGGTAATTTGTAATAAGTCTAAATAAACATAAACGGTTAAGATTCTTCTCTTTGTAATCATGCACCCAACCTGCTGGTTTATCATTTGTTTTTTTACTTTTACAAGCTGCAACAACTAAAACTGCTCTATGCAAATTTTGAAAGGGTAATTAATTAAGGTAAGCAACGCTATACAGTCCGAACACAATTTACCCTTTTATATCTTCCTGTAGGTGCTATATATCAAGAGGTTAACTGTAGTTTTATTAAACATAGTGTAATTATATAAACATTATGAAAATGAATCTGATCAATGATTGTTTTTAATAACTTTGAGTTTTTGAAGGACAAAAAATGATTGATATAAAAAAACAAATTGTTTATTGGACTAAGGGGGCTGATGATGATTTATTGACTGCTGAATTGCTAATACGAGAAAAACGAATTTTGCATGGATTGATTTTTTTCATTTAGTGATTGAGAAGGCTATTAAAGCTCATGTTGTTAAGACTTCTGGTGAGCTTGCCCCGAGGTCGCACAACTTGTTTTTCCTTTTAGAAAAAACCAATTTGGAATTTGATAATGAAACTGAAATATTTTTGGGGATTTTAATGAAGTATCAGTTACAAGGACGATATCCTGATTATAACCCTGAACTGCCAGATATTTTAAAAGTAAATGAATATTTCGAAAAGACAAAAACCTTATTAAAATGGTTAAAAGAGAGATTGTAGAGATATTGAAAAAATATATTTTTGTTTTGCGTTCAGAAGGAATAACCATCGATAAAGCGTATTTGTTTGGTAGCTATTTATCAAATACAGCCACCGATGATAGTGACATTGATGTTATGATTTTGACTGAAAACGAAGATGATTATCAGACTGGAAAAATTTGGAGTTTAACGAGAAGAGTAAATTCAAAAATTGAACCTTATCTTGTTGGAAAAAGAAGATTTATTAACGATGAGGATTCTCCATTGATTGATTTAGTAAAAAGGACGGGACTAGAAATAGCATAAAGATCTACAGGCATCTGGCAAAATATAAAATTACCGAGACAATAGTTTATTCATAGGTAGTTATGAATTGGTTTTTCCAATTGACGACTTATATAAAGGAAAATTGTAAAATAGCTACACACAATACACAAGAAACATGTCAATCGACCACATTATCAGCTTCGAGGGAGCCAATATTTTCCAGGAAGATCACCTGGTGCTTACCAACGTTAATTTTCAGGTAAAAAAGAACGAGTTTGTGTATTTAATTGGCAAGGTAGGAAGTGGAAAAACCAGCCTGATAAAAACCATCAATGCCGAAATACCCCTGAAGCAGGGCGAGGCCTTTGTGGCAGGTTATCATCTGCATAAGCTTAAAAACAACCAGGTGCCAAAGCTACGCCGGAACCTGGGCATTGTGTTTCAGGATTTTCAGTTGCTGATTGACCGCAATGTGCACGAAAACCTGAAGTTTGTGCTGGGTGCCACGGGCTGGAAAAACAAAAAAGAGATTGACAAGCGCATCGAAGAAGTGCTTGATAAGGTAGGCCTGCAGCACAAAGGATACAAAATGCCCCACCAGCTCTCTGGCGGTGAACAACAAAGGGTGGTGATTGCCCGTGCCCTGCTCAACGACCCAGAAGTGATACTGGCCGACGAGCCCACCGGCAATCTCGACCCCGAAACCTCCGACCAGATTATGCAGATACTCTTTGCCATACAACATACCGGCAGGGCCGTAGTGATGGCAACCCACAACTACAACCTTTTCGAAAAGTATCCGGCCAGAACCCTTAAATGCGAAGAGGGGAAGGTGGTGGAAGTGGGTGGAAAAAACAAATTAAACGAAGATCTGCAATAAGGTATGCACCTGCAAATGAAAGCGAATGAGAAAACAATTTGCATGCTTTCAGATATGCATGGTTTGTTTGACGACAGAATTTATTGGAAAGAGGCCGTTTCGTTAAAGAAATACGGATTCAACCTGATTCATATAGGGTTTTCAGACAAGGAAGAAGATTATATTTCAAACGAAGGGATAAGAATTATATCGATACCCAGGTTGAAGTACAGCAAAATTTTTCTCTTCGACAGAATAATTAAAACTATCCTTTTCAAGAAGCCTTACAACACAATGCTGAAAAAGATAAAGCAAACTAATGCTCAGGTATATACAGTACATGATTTAAAGATTAATGCGATAATAAGAAAAATAAAAAAATTACCCCAAAAACCTAAGCTAATTTATTGTATTCATGAGGATTATCCCGATATGATTCGGGATTATACACAAAGAAAAGGATTAGCCAAAATCTTAAGATTTTTCTATGCAACTTTGATTGAAAAGTGGGAAATTAAGAAATCGACACTATACGATTATGTAATAGCCTTTGATGATGCCACATTTAACAAATTCAATAGGTTACGAAATAATACTAATACTGATTTAATATATAATTTCGCTGAGATTGATGAAATTATTACTGACCAGCCAGAAAAAAAATGGGACATATGCTATGTTGGAAGTATTAGCAAACAAAGAGGAATTTTGGAATTGATTGAGGCAATATCATTGACTAGGAGTTTAAAGAAAGATATCAGTTTACTTATACTAGGTACTATACACGATAAAATATTTGACAAAATAATCAGGGATAAAATTTCGAAGCTATCACTTGAATCAAATATAATTCTACATGATGCAATTGATCATAAAAAAGTTTCAGAATATATTAGAAGTTGCCGCATTGGAATGGTAACCCTACTTCCTATTCCTAAGTATTTCAAAAATATTCCAATTAAACAATTTGAATATATGGCTTGCGGATTGCCAGTTATCGGCAGTAATCTTCCTCCGATAAGAAAGTTTGTTGACCCTTCCAATTCTGGTATAATAGTAAATCCTGAAAGCCCTTCGGATATATCTTCGGCAATAATTAAATTGTTGAATGATAAAAAACTCTATTCAGAATTATCAGAAAATGCTTATAAAGCTGCTATTAATCATTATAATTGGAAGATATCAGAAAAAAAAATGTATCACATTTATTCAACACTTCTTCTTTAAGATTCCTTTTAATGGTTGAATTATTATTGATTTAATCAACGAAATTGCTAAATCAAAACAAAAAAATATCAACTGATTTAATCTGGTATCTGATCGGAACGGCATTACCAATGTTAACGCTTTTTGTCCGATCTCCTATTTACACTCGAATATTTTCGCCAGAAGAATATAGTAGTTATTCTTTAATATATATAAGCTTTACATACATTTCCGCAATATCATTCCAAGGAATCACCAATAATGCATGGAGATATTTTCTTAAATACAAGAAAGCTAATATTTCAAATATTTATTATTCCACCCTCTTTCTTTTATTTCTGATTTCAGCTATAATTATTCTGGGTGCATCTACCATTTGGTTATTGTTTGTGAAGGATATATTTCTAAAAAGGCTAATAATATTAGGTTTCTTTTATGCTATAAGCAATGAGTTCTTTATGACTCTGTTTGTGCCAGCAAGACTCGAAAAAAAAGCTGGATTATATAACATTGTAAACAGTCTAAGGGCTATTTTGTCTTTTGGATTATTGTTGTTACTCACTTTCAGATTCACCTATACAATTGACGCTTTTTTTATTGCTCCATCAATTATAAATATACTCTTCATAATACCCCTAATACTTTATAATACTCCTCTCAAAAACCTGGTAATCAATTTAGATACTATTAAGCATAGCAAAAGATTTCTCAAATATGGAGCAGCCAATTTATTTTATAATCTAGGCTTGTTTCTATTGATTTCAAGTGACCGTTTTATTATTTTGTTATTCGAACCTTATGATAAAATCGGAATTTATAATCAAACCTATAATATAGGACAGGTTACCATTGCAGCGATATTTTTGGTTTTTAATTCAGCAATAAATCCATTTATTACCGAAATTCTAGATAAAAGACCTAACTCTTCAGATGAAATATTGAGTGGTTTTTTCAGGCTTTCATTCATAATATTTCTTCCAGTTACAGTTATCTTATCTATTTTCTCAAAAGAAATAGTTTTTCTTTTGCTTGGAGATAGCTTTCGCGAAGCATGGCAAATATTGCCATTCATATTTTTAAGCTCCTTTATTCTTGGATTAAATTATTTTGCAGTTTTAAAAATTAAATTTAAAAACGATTTAAAAACCTTAATGTTTACATCTCTTTTTGCTGCCACGGTTAATATTTTCCTAAATTTATTACTCATCTGGCTCTTTGGTTATAAAATGGCTGCAACTACAACCTTTTTAGCATACCTAATTCTAGCTTTTTTACTGTATCGAAAATCAAATCTTACGGTTTTTGATAAACCCTTTAAAATTATATGTTATAAACTTCTTATTTCATGCCTGTTATCAATATCAGTTCACATTCTGATAAATAAATGGTTGGCTCCTATTCATGTAGTTCTGAATGTTGCTATTCAACTGACTATTATCAGCGTAGTTTTTTTAGCACTTTTAAAAAAAGATGTGAAGAAATTAATCGCAATTCTATTCAATCAAGAAAAATAGTTTATAGCTCGTAAGATAAGTTCTCCTAAAATATTTTTATTGAACCTTAATTGAAAATAGTTTTCAGTCTCCGCCCCAAACCCCTTATAAAACCTGGCAACACCTTCTATTGAAGAACCTTCAAAGTCGATGCAAATTCCTTTACCCGAATATATTTTAATAAGCTCATCGACTAAAAAAAACTGAACGCCCAGATCATATCCTTGATCACTTGTTATTGGGAAAAGATAAGTCAGCCGTTTATTAAACAATAAACCGATAACAATACTTTGAAGTTGCCCCTTATGAAAAGCACCTACTATTTCGCATGATCTATTAATTAATGCACCATTAATCAACCTTAGTAGCAGTTGATAATGTTTTTCCTTCAGATTATACTTTTCTGGCCATGCGACTTTTCTATAAAATTCTTTTAGAACCTGAATTGATATATCGTGTTCAATTTGCAAATTGTACTTTTGGGCTTTTTTAATATTTCGCTTATGATTCGGTTTAAAACCTGAAAAAATTTCGGAATATGGTTTGTTGAGTTTAAGAATTAAATTCTCTCTAACTTTTATTTTATTCTGAGAATAATTTTGAAAGAAAGCGTTGAATTGCAGGAAACCAAAAAAATAATTTGATTTCAACACATAAATGATTTCTTCAAGTGTGAAAAAATCATCTGAATTGCTAAAAATTCCTAGTTGCTGAGTAAAAATAGGCTGTGCAATGTATTTAATTCCTAGTTTTCTTTTTACCGGCAAAGGCATCACTGTTTCGTAATCGCCTTTTACCAAACCCTCCCAATATGGCGATACAATATCGAGGTACCAGCTCAAGGCATAAATCAGTCCATTGGGTGCCTTTTCGATGCAGGTATCCCATTTGGCCTTGTCAATTTCATGATGCTTTAAATAGCGTACCATTTGTTTGTGTTTTCAATTGATTGTTCGCCAATTAGCGAAAGTTACAACTCTTACAAGAAGTAAATGAACATGATTTAAAAAAAGTAAAAAGTTAGAGAGGATAAAAGGAGAATTGCTGTGTGGTTTAATGGCTATTTTTCCCAAATTATAGGATAATTCTAAATGCTAACATAAAAGATGATATCCTTGTTTTCAATTATCTGCTTGGTTTTATGAGGTAATTTAGCATTGTCGGTAATGAACCAAATCAATGCATGCGTATCTATCAGTAAGTTCATTTTAAATAATCACTAAATCCTTCAATTGGATCATCAAAATTATCTTTTATGGCTATAAGACCTTTTGCCTTACCCGATATTCTAATTGCATTTTTGCTGTCACCTTTTTTTGACTTAAAGTTTAAAAAATCGATAAAATCAGCAACCTCAGATTTTAAATCTGAAGGTAACCCTGATAATTTTGTATATAGTTGAATATCAGTCATACTTTTATATGTTTAACCCAAATTGCGCATTAGCGCAAATTTACTAATTATTACTCAGATTTGTCATTTGAATCTTTGCATTAGTTAGTACATTACTAAGCTGCTTGTCCAATAATTCCTTCCAACACTTCCTTCCATCCTTCCCACTCGCCCTCTCCGGAGGCACTGTCGTTGTGCCAGAGAAGGGTAAACTGTCCGCCAATGGATTTTATTTTCCCGGACAGCGATAACAAGCTTTCAAAGGCTTCATCAGGAGACAAGCCCAAGTAATCCTTTAATGTACGGTCCATGGCAACAAAAGGAACCACAAGCAAATGGCTTTCCTTTTCGGCGGGCAGGTTGTACCAATAAAAAGGCCTGCTTATTCCTGCTCTGAAACCGGGTTGGCTGGCATAGCCCATGGAGTGTTCTTCGAGTATGCCTAGCTTTATAAGATGCTCATAACTCGCCGGAAGCTTAAATTTTAAAAAGTGCTGACGACTGTGGCGGGGCTTATTATGCATCAGAAAAGAGAGATTGTAATACTCTTTGCTTAATAGCCGGTAGTTTTTGTGCGAAACATAAGAAGGATGCAGCCCTGCTTTATTGTGGTCATTAATTCCCGAAACCAATTTGCGGAATGCTTTTCCTTTCCTGCAAACTTTCGGATCAAAGGGTTTTTCGCCATGCATCAGGAAGAAATAACGTATCGGTTTGGAAAGTTTCTGTTCGAGTGATGCAAACCATGAATAGGAATCCCAGGGATCGGTACTAAAGCCCGCACATACTTTAATCCTGTTTGTTATTTCGTTCCAACGGCCGGTAAAAAAGTCTCGCAGCAGGGCACCTGAAGTAATTAAAAACCCGCGGTGTGCATATTTCCATGCCTGATCGACATCCACAGTGAGCTGAAATTGAAAATTTTCCAAAGGAAAAGGTACTTTCAAGCATTCTGCCAGGTGCTTTACCCAGAGTTCCACTACAGGCTCCTGTAAAAAACCATAACGATAGGCCACACTGTCTTCGGCCCTGTAACGTCCATGTTCATCGGGTTCGTGGGGAAGGTATTCTTCATAACGGCTGCAGAGGTAAAACACTGCCGAAAAAATATCGAATTTCAGATCGCCCTTTCCATGGTGAAAAAGGGTTTTTATTCCATCCAGTTCACCCGGATAAAGTTCGTGATTGCCAATGCCGGTTTGTTCAAGCAATCCCGAAGGTTCGATGCGAAAAGCACCCTCGATGGACTGAGAACTGTAGTTGATGGTTCCTGAACCTGCCTCTGAAAGCTGGTTGGTAAGAATGTAGGGCTGCTGAAGTATAGTTTCAAACACCAACCGACAAACATATTGTAAGCGCGGACCTGTTTGGGGTGAATAAATGGTGAGCATGCTATTCAGAATTTATTACTGTTTAATATTCTAAAACCACTTCTGTAATTCCAGCGCCACCTCTGTCGGCATGGGCATCGGTGCACGACTTTACATAGCCCGAGGCCAGAAGATACTCGCGAATAAGTTGTCGCAAAATACCATTGCCTTTTCCATGCAGAATGCTTAGCTGGTGGGCCCCTGACATGATGGCTCCATCGAGAAATAGCTGTATCTGCATCAAGGCAGCTTCGCCACGCAGGCCTCGCACATCGATATCGGGTTTAAAACTAAATCGTCGGGCCTGCAGTTCGGGAGAAAGGCGGGTTTTTACTGCGTTTTTTACGCTCTTTTCTTCTGACTCATTGCCACGTACAATTTTATCGGCATGCACTGTGCTTATCATATTTCCGAATGCAACTGTAATGTATTTACCTTCTGTTTTTATCACTTCTCCCTCCGAATCCATGCCCTGCAGTTTTACCTTATCGCCTGCTTGCAAGACAGGCTCTTTTTTAGGTTTTACCTTTTTCAAACTTATCTCTTTAAGCTCGGTGCTGCGTTCGACCAGAGTTTTTCCGGCCTTTCGCAGTTCTTCCTGCTTTTTGGTATAAGGATCAGCTGTTTCGGAGGTTTTTTTCTCAAGCTGAGCGCGGTCATTTTCAAAGCGTTCACGGACAATGCGTGTATGTTCCTTTTCGGCCTGTGCCTCCTTTATGTCGCGAATGGTGCGTTCGATGGAGGCATTGGCTTCTTTTAAA
The DNA here is from genome assembly GCA_016699695.1 of Bacteroidota bacterium. Taxonomy (NCBI): domain Bacteria; kingdom Pseudomonadati; phylum Bacteroidota; species Bacteroidota bacterium. The sequence goes on along the minus strand of CP065006.1, from coordinate 3,092,914 downwards.
AGCATTTTTGCCTCTTCTTTCGCTTCGGAAAGTATGCGGCGACGTTCTTTCTGAATATTTTCAAGCTCCCCGCCATAGCGCGCATATAACTCATCGAGAGTCTTTTCCACCTTCCGGATACGTTGTCTTTTTTCTTCCCAATAGCGCTTGTCGCGCGCAATTTCGCGAAGCTGTTTGTCGTAATTAAAATGTTCTTCGCCTATTTTGGCAGATGCACTTTGAAGAATATCTTCCGGAAGTCCAATTTTTCGGGCAATGTCGATTGCAAAAGAACTACCAGGCTTACCAATTGATAGTTGGTAGAGCGGCTTAATCGATTGCGAATCGAAAAGCATGGCACCATTGGCAATGCCAGGTGTTTGCGACGCAAAATGCTTCAGGTTGGCATAATGGGTGGTGATGACACCAAACACCTGCTGCTGGTGAAGCTTCTCCAACACCGCTTCGGCAATGGCCCCACCCAGGTTGGGCTCGGTGCCGGTTCCAAATTCATCGATAAGCAATAAGGTACTCTTGTTGGCATGCTTCACAAAAAACTTCATGTTCTCGAGGTGGCCGCTGTAGGTGCTCAGATCGTTATCAATCGATTGTTCATCACCAATGTCGATAAAAATGGATTCAAAAACCCCAGCCTCAGAATTGGGACTTACAGGTACCAGCAATCCGCATTGCAGCATATACTGCAGCAACCCCACCGTTTTAAGACACACCGATTTACCCCCGGCGTTGGGCCCGGAGATAACCAAAATGCGATTTTCGGCAGTGAGGTAAATATCCAGTGGCACAATGGATTTTTCTTCGGCTGAATGGGCAAGATAGAGTAAGGGATGTACAGCCTGCTTCCAGCGGAAGGCCTGTTCATGGTTCAGAACAGGCAGACAGGCTTTAATTTGTCTGGCAAAGCGTGCCTTGGCACGCAAAAAGTCAATAGTGGCTAAAAAGTCATAGCTCGCCAGTAGGTTTTCTATTTCGGGTCGCAGAAAATCGGCAAAGGCCAGGAGTATACGCTTTATTTCGCGCGATTCGGCCAGCAGCAACTCGCGCACACGGTTGTTGAGTTCTACAATGGCAGCAGGCTCCACAAAGGCAGTTTTTCCGGTGGCCGATTCATCGTGGATCATTCCACCTAATCGTCGCTTACCAGCTGCCAACATAGGAATCACCGGCCTTTCGTTCCGAAAGGTGATGTCGGCATCTTCCTCCACAAGACCCTCGGCCTTGGCTTGCTTGAGAATGGAAATGAGCTTCCTGTTGACTTCTGTTTGCTTTTGGCGCAGCGTGCTGCAAATATCCTGTAACTCAGGCGAAGCATTGTCTTTTATCTTGCCGGTATCGTCGACAAGTCTGTTTATTTCTTTGATGATAGCCGGAAATGTTTCGACCTGAGAAGAAAGCTGATAAAGTAGCGGATATTTCGAACGACGTTCGGCGTCGGCAAAAAACCTGGAAATTTGAATAATAACCGCCAGCGATTTTCTTATCAGCACTAGATCGACTACCTCGGGAAAGGCTCCTTCGACACGCGCTTTAAGAATGCTTTTACGGGCATCGAGGTAGCCGTCCTGCGGAAAATGTTCTTCCATCTCCAGCACTGCCTTTAGTTCGGAGGTTATTTGCAATTCAGACTGAATGATTTTAAAATCTGTCATGAACCGCATTTCCTCTGCCCGCTCGCGACCCAAATCGCACAAACAGGACTCTATTATCATGGCCCGTATGCGGTCGAAACCTGTTTTTTGCTCGAAACCCGAAGGATATATCACCTGAAATAATATTTACTAAGGCACAAATTTACTTTAAATGAAAGAATGCACAAATCGAAGTGAATATCTAAGTCTTTATGGCCAATAGGGATATTAAATCCAACCCCGTAGTTTGTAGTAGGCCAAAGCGCAGTATTCGCGCACCACGGTAATTTCGTATTGAAGGTAACTCCACATGTTGTAACGCAGGTTAAGTACCGATCGGTTTTGATCTTCCTTTCGAAGCAGGCTCTTTTCAGAGATTCCCTTTTCGAATGCAGGAGTACTTCCGACAAAACTGAAGCCGGCCTTGCGAAATACCTGTACCGACCTGTACATGTGTTCGGGAGTGGTTACCAACCGAAACACCAGGGTGTCGAGTGCTTGCAAGGAAAACATATCCTTTATGGCCAGAGCCTGGGTATAGGTGCTGTACCCACTGGTCTCGAAAAGAATGAGGCTATTATCCACTCCGCGCATAACCAATTCATTTCTCAATTGCAATTCAGGCGAGCCATAGGGATTGGATGTATCTGCCGGAATGGCGATTATGATCTCTGCCTTGGGTGCTCTTTCCCAAGCCCCTGCCGCATAATAAGCCCTGATCAGTCCATCGGCACCGGGCATTCCTCCACCTCCCATCAGCACAATATAATCCGGATCGGCAGAAAGTTCACACTTGTGGGTTCCTAAGGTGTAGTACTGCCAATAAGGAATGTGTGTAAAGCTTAAAACAAGTGCGGTAAAAAATAGAATGCCCAGAACCAGCAGCAATTTCCGAAATACAGAAGCTACAAGTTTATAAAGCTCTCTGAACGAAATGTTGCTTTTAGCTACCATGGCTTTTCTTCAATATTGTATGCAATCAGGATTTAGTATACTACAACCGAATGGATTGTTTTGTTAAAATGCATAATTTTTGAACAATCTGCAATTTTTTCCGTTAGAGAGGTTTATTTAGAATTAATTCAAATAGCAGGTATGAATCAACAAGAATACACCCCCGATCAGTTACTAAGCCCTAAGAATGCCTCAACGGAAGATACGGTTTTCCGCATTCATTCGGTAAAAAACCTTACCGAATCGACCTACATTCTTCGCTTCGACAGGCATGGAATGGAGTTTAGCCCGGGACAGCATATTACACTGGGTATGCCGGATGACAAACAGCTCAGGGAATACTCGGTGTACAGTGCCAACAATGTAGATTATCTGGAGGTGTTGATTAAAGAGGTTGAAGAGGGACATGTATCGAAAAAGCTTAAAAAGCTCAGTGCCGGACAGCCCATTAAGGTGGAGGGTCCTTTTGGATTCTTTACCCTTGATGCAAAGAAAACTGCCACGCACAAATACCTTTTTATTGCTTCCGGAACAGGCATTGCACCCTTCCACAGCATTGTAAACAGCCATAAAAATCTGAAATACACCCTGCTGCATGGGGTTAAATTCGGCAATGAGCAGTATGCTGCCCATGAATATCCAGAGGGAAGCTATATCGGCTGCACTTCACGCGACCGGTCCGGTACCTTTCATGGCCGTGTAACCGATTACCTCCGTGCGCATGCCATCGATTCCGATACTTTGGTATATCTTTGCGGCAATTACGAAATGATTCACGAAGTGTATGATATCCTTACTACCAAAGGAATCTCGCCCGACAATATTCGTACAGAAGTATATTTCTAGCATAAGGTAAAACAGAAGATTACTTCGATAAGGAGAAAACCTGACAGAAGTTTATTTCGAGGCTTGTACTTTGTGCTCACAAGTTTGATAAAAATGAAATACCACGTTGTAACCTTAGGTTGTCAGATGAATAAGTCGGACAGCGAACGGCTTAAGCATGTAATTGAAAGCATGGGTTTTACCTGGTGCGATGAAGAAGAGGACGCTGATTTTCTTGGTCTGGTTGCCTGTTCGGTGCGCCAGAAAGCCATCGATAAGGTGTATACCAAAATCGATAAATGGAATAAATGGAAAAATAAGCGCCAGCTGGTTACCTTTGTTTCCGGTTGCGTATTGCCTGCCGACAGGGATAAATTTTTAAAGCTGTTCGACCTGGTTTTTCAGATGAGTGAACTATCCCAGCTTCCTGCAATGGTAAGCCAATATGGCGTTGCCCTTCCTGTGCGGATCCAGCATGAAGAGAAGGTTGAAATGCAAGAGGAACTTGCAAATCAAAGCTCTATTGATTTCACACAAATCAGGTTCGACCATAAAACAACCATTGCCGGCAAGCCGGTGCTGATGAACAAAGCCGACCACCGCATCGAACAATTCTGGGATATCAACCCCACCTACAATTCTAACTTCGAAGCCTTTATTCCTATTCAGAATGGATGCGATAAATTTTGCACCTATTGCGCAGTGCCCTTCACCCGTGGCAGGGAAATATCGAGGCCTTCGGGTGAAATTATTGCCGAAGCAGAGCGTTTAGTCAGAAATGGTTACAAATCCATTACTCTTCTCGGACAGAATGTAAACTCCTATGGACACGACAAAAAGGGCGAAGAACTGAGTTTTGCCCAGCTGCTCGAAAAAATTGGACTCATGGGCGAAGAAAGTGGGCGCGACTTCTGGGTATATTTCACCTCGCCCCATCCCCAGGATATGACCGACGATGTGCTCGAAACCATTGCACGATATAAATGCCTGGCTAAACAGATACACCTGCCCATGCAATCGGGCGACGACCATGTACTCATTCGCATGAACCGGAACCACAACCTGAATGATTACCGACGCATTGTGCAATCGATCCGCCGTATTATTCCACAGGCAACCCTTTTTACCGACATCATCGTGGGATTTACAGGCGAAACCGAAGAGCAATACCAGAACACCGTATTGGCTATGAAAGAATTTCAGTTCAACATGGCCTATATTGCCCGCTACTCTCCCCGGCCGGGAGCACGCAGTGCCCGCTGGGACGATGATATTCCTTATGACATAAAAAAGCATCGTTTGCACGACCTCTCCGACCTTTTGGCGAAGCAATCGCTTGCCTATAACCAGAGCCTGATTGGCAGTTTGCAAAAAGTGCTGGTGGTGCAAAAAGACCGCAAAGGAAGGTATTTGTCGGCTGTAAACGAAGGAAAAATAATTGTGCGCTTTGCCTGCGACGACGAAAGTCTGATTGGCCGTTTTGCTATGGTTAAAATAACCTCTGTTGTCGATTTCGCCACCGAAGGCGAATTGATAAATGTGTTTGAAGAAGTAAATAGTGTAGCATGAACAAAAAGCGCGTAGCCTTTAAAACACTCGGATGCAGGCTCAACCAGTTCGAAACCGATTCGATTATCACCGATTTCAGCAAAGCCGGTTATGAGATTGTTCCCTTTCATGCACCTGCCGATGTGTACATTGTAAACACCTGCACAGTTACCAATCAGAGCGACCAGAAATCGAAAAACACCATTAACCAGGCTGTGCGTCACGCCGGCAATGGCGGCATCACTATTGTTACCGGATGCATGGTAACCAGCCAACAGGAATACCTCGAGAACCGCAGTGACCTGACTTATGTGGTCGGTAATAAGGAAAAGAGTTCAGTCTTTCCCCTGGTCGATGCCCACCTGAAAGGTGAGATCCTTCACCCCAACGACCTAAAGCAGGATTTATTCAACTTTACAGTAGTAGAGGACGGAATGCATACCCGCAGCATGATAAAAATTCAGGATGGCTGCAACAATTATTGCACCTATTGCATTGTACCCAAAGTGAGAGGCAGGGCCAATAGCCGTCCTGTACAGGATGTGTTGGACAACATACGCCAGGTGGTAGATTTGGGTCGTAAAGAGGTTGTGCTTACGGGTGTAAACATTAGCCGCTACCGCAGCGAAGGGTTGAGTTTTGAAGATTTGATAGAAAAGATTCTGGTTTTACCCGGCGATTTCAGGGTGCGCATCTCGTCGATGGAACCCGAAGGATTTACAGAGAAATTTATCGACTTATTCCAAAACCCTAAGCTATGTCAGCATCTGCATTTGTGCCTGCAGAGTGGTTCTGAGAAAGTACTCGACCTCATGCGCCGTTTTTATTCAATCGACCAATACCGGAGTCTGATTGATACCTTTCGAAACAAATACCCGAACTTTAACTTTACCACCGATATCATCGTTGGCTTTCCGGGCGAAACAGAAGAACTTTTTGCGGAATCATACAAAACTGTGCGAGAAATTGGGTTTGGGCATATCCACACCTTTAAGTATTCGGTGCGTCGAGGAACGCTTGCTGAGAAAATGCCAGGCCAGGTAAATGAAAAAGTTAAAACAGAACGTAGCGAACTCATCCGTCAGCTTTCCGATGAGAGTAAATACCATTACAGGCAAAGCCTTATAGGCAAAGAACAAATGCTACTGGTTGAAAAACCGGAAGGAGGCCTTAAGGCATCGGGCTATGGAGAAAACTTTGTGCCAGTATGGGTAAAAGGCCATACACTTGCAAAAAACAGCTTTCAGAAAGTAGTAATAAGTGAAGTGCTGAACGACAAGGACAAAACCGTGCTGGCTAAACTTGTCTGAGAGGCTGATTCAAAGTTATTCAGCCAAGGGGCATGTAAACGAAACTGTTGTGCCTTTCTCCGGTAGGCTATCAATCCAGATTTTACCTTTGTTTGCCTCCACAAATTCCTGACAGAGTATCAGGCCCAATCCGGTACCTTTCTCCCCTTGTGTACCTTGTGTGGTGGAGGAATGACCAACAGAAAATAGTTTCTCGCGCTGATCATCGCTTATACCTACTCCTGTATCACTCACTTTGATGAGAAGCTCTTTTTGCCCGGTATTGGGAATAATATCTATTTCTACCCTGCCATCGGCAGGAGTAAATTTGATGGCATTGGCCAACAAGTTTCGTAGCACAGTAGCCATCGATTGTGTATCGACAAGGGCATGGAAAGCATTGTTTTTCTGAAGAAAATCAATATGAATCTTTTTCTTTTTTACCACTTCCTGAAAGAGGTGAATATTCTCCTCAATAAGTGCTGTGATATTGATAGGCTGAAAATGGTAACGAATGTGGCCGGCCTGACTCCTGGACCAGGTAAGCAGGTTGTCGGTAAGGTTGTTGAGTTTTTCCGTTGAATCGACAATCAGCGAAATAAATCTTTTTCTTTTTACGTCATCGTATTGATCGTAATTTGCTTGCAACAAATCGGCAAAGCCAAGCAAAACATTGATAGGATTTTTCAAATCATGCGCAATAATAGAAAAAAACTTATCCTTGGTGGCATTGCTTCTCGTAAGTTCAGTATTGGCATTTTCGAGCACCTTTGCCTGAACCTCCAGCTCACTGTTTTTATCGGCAAGTTCCTGAGTTTTCTTTTCTACAAGCAGGCCAAGCTGAACACTCTGTGCTTGGATCTGTGCCACCCGGCGCAGGTAAATCAGAATAATTAAACCTGCTATTGTAAGTAATACCATCAACCTAAACCACAAAGTTTTCCAGAAAGGAGGGGTAATTACTATCCGTAAAGTTTTCTCTGTTGGGTTCCAAACACCATCGTGGTTGGAGGCCCGTACACGAAACACATATTCACCCGGATTTAAATTGGTGTAAGTAGCCAAACGGTGAGCAGATTCAATTCGATTAAACTCCTTTTCAAAACCTTCGAGCATATATTCATATGCGTTGTCTTGAGGAAAAGCGTAATGTAAGGCTGCAAATTCGAAGGAGAAAATATTTTCGTGGTAGCTGAGTACCACTTTGTCCATTTTATTGATGTCTTTTGTAAGGATAATTTTTCCGTTAATTTCCTCGCCAATCAGAACTGGTTTATTCGCAATGCGCATTTCTGTGATTACCACCGCTGGAAGATATTGATCGAGGAGGATATGCTGAGGCTGGAATCGGCTAAACCCGTTAATTCCGCCAAAATAAAACTCATCTAAGGAATTTTTATATCCTGCACCCCAATAAAACTGATCGCCCTGTAAACCATCATGACGATCGTAGGTGTTCACTTCGAGGGTATTGGGATTAAACCGGGCAAGGCCTTTGTTGGTGCTCATCCAAAGATTACCACTTTCGTCCGACAACAGGGTAAAAATAACATTGTTGGGCAAACCATCCTTGTCGGTATATTGCCTGATACTCTCCACCGAATCGCCTGTTGCATTTAGTTTTATTACCTGCAAGCCGCCACCATAGGTACCCACAAATATGCTTTGCTTGTCAATTTCCGGATTATGATGAATGCTGATTATCCTTTCGTCATTCAATCGAACTCCTTCTTCACCTTCCTTGGCATATTTCACTACCCTGAAGTTGTCGGTAAAAGGATTATCGGTTTTTCTTTCGCGAATAAAATGATTGAGCCCGCCGTAGGTACCCACCCAAAAATTTCCAAAGGCATCACTTAAAATGCAATTGCTCTGCACACTGTATTGGGTAATGGACTGATTGTCTGCTGAAAACTGGGTAAAGTTACGGTACGATTGGCTGGAAGGGTTGTAGATACTCAATCCGTCTTCGGTTCCAATCCAAATATTGCCAAAACCATCGTCGTAAAAAGCATGTACGATATCCGACAAAAGCGTGTTTTCCTGATTCTTTTCTCTGCGCAGGTTTACAAATTCCTTTTTACCCTGAGGAAGCATATAAACCCCTTCTCCCCAGGTGCCAACCCAGATATTCTTGCGCAAGTCAGCATAGGCGCACAATGTCGAGAACACATTCAGGTGAATACCTTTGTAATTGCCCATGGCAAGAGAATGGAAATAGCCCGGTTTGGGTTCGAAAATATTAATACCTCCACTCATGGTCACAACCCAGATATTTCCTTCTGCATCTTCTGTAAATCCTCTCACAATATTGGAGCTTAATGAATTTGGAAGATTAGAATTGTGGCTATATGTAAGGATTTTCTTGGTCGATTGATAAAATACGTTTACTCCTCCACCACCAGTACCCAAATAAAGGATTCCTGATTTATCGGAAAAAATGCTTATTATATCGTTATGGCTTAGACTAGCAGGAATATTTTCGCTGTGAATATAGACTTTAGATTCAGATTGAAGCTTTTTCTGCTTTACAAGTCCAAATAGCGTGGCGTAAATGTAATAACCATCAAACTCTTTTATATCATTAATACCGTATTCGAATTGGTTTTGAAAGGACCCGGATGAACGGTCAAATACCGATAGACCCGAGTGTGTGCCTACCATTATTTGCCCCTGTTTGTTCAGATATAGCGAATATATTTCATTGCTTTTAAGGCTTAAAGGGTCGCCAGGAATTTGCTTATAACAAGTAAAAATGGAGGTTTGGGGGTCGAAATGGTTCAGTCCCTGGTCTTGAGTACCTACCCAAATGCTACCATCGTTATCCACAAGTACTTCGGTAGTTAGATTACTGCTAATGCTGTTGCCCTCGGTAGCACTGGCTTCAAAAATCAAAGTTTGGCCGGTAAGGGGATCAAGACGGGTAAGACCCCCAAAAAAAGTGGAAAGCCACAAAAAACCTGAACGATCTTGCACAATGCGTGTAACCCGGTTGCTGGCAAGAGGGTGGTCTCCCGACATGGTATAGGTTGTAAAATTTTCTGTTGAAGGGTCGAAACGGGAAAGGCCCCCACTGTTGGTACCTATCCAAAGGATGTGTTGCTTATCAAGAAATACATCCAGAATGTAGTTATCGCAAAGTGAGTTCGGGTCATCAGATTGCCTGTAAATTTTCATCGTGTAGCCATCGTACCGGCATAAACCATCGAGCGTACCAAACCACAAAAAACCAGATGAATCCTGAACAATGTCGCTCACAATATTATTGGCCAAACCATTCTCCTCTGTAATATGCCTGAATTGCATATCGAAGGCCACTTCCTGGCTCTGAAGCTTGTTAGTCGCTAATTGGAAAAAGAGCAGAAAAATAATGAAAACTACGAAACGCCAAATTGCCTTTGTCATGAAATAAAACCTATACTTCTAATATACACAATTATATCGTGTAAACGGCAATTCGTATCTCAAGATTCAAAAATGTCGGTGTTATTCCTCACCGGTCTCCACCATTTGCAATTCAGTGAGTATACCCGCCTCGAACCAAAAGTTCAGACCGGCATCGAATACACTGAGCAACACAATGTCGTTTCCATCGCCCACATCAATTTTTTCCGATTCATATTCGCCCAGGCTAAGGGCATCAATCAGGCTGGTAATTTCGCCCAGGGTTTTTCCCATAATCTTTACACCGGCCATGGTGCATTCTTCAGAATTGATGGCAATGGCAGACAATTGCCAGTTATTCCCTTCAATAAATTCAACCGAACATTCTAAATCATCATAATGCCAGATTTCAATTTTTCCTTCTTCTTCGTCGCCTTCGTCATTCTCTTCAATTTCATCCGGCTCGCCCATTTTTTCCTTCAATATTTCGCGCGAAATTCCAAATAGAAATTCGTCTATCCCTACGCCTATTTTAACTTCCAGATTTGGTGCTTTCATTTTTTTCAGTTTGTTTGCTTAAAGTTAGTCTATATTTTTCACGGTGCAATAATTGAAAGAGAGGGTTACATTTTTTGTTTGAGGATGTATATGAATTGTGGGTACTTTTGCACTTCTTTGTTCCGAATCTAAACCAAAACCTTCCTGTTCCGTAGAACACTAAAACTCTTTCGCATGCTTCGATTCATTTTTGCTTTTTCCATTTTCATTTGGAGTGTTTCTGCATATTCTCAAAACCATTGGGAAACTATTGTACTTGCCAGTGACAATTGGCAATATTTGCCGGCCACCTCGGCACCACCTTCGGGATGGAATCTGCCTGGCTTCGATGCTTCTTCCTGGCAAACAGGTCCGGGTGGAATTGGTTATGGCGATGACGACGATGCCACTATCATACCGGCAATAAACTCAGTATATCTTTTGCAAACATTTCAGGTAAACAGTCTTAACGACATACTCGAATGCCATTTGGATGTGGACTATGATGATGGATTTGTAGCCTATCTTAACGGAATCGAAATAGCCCGCTCTTCGAATGTAGCGGAAACTATACCGGTTTTTAATAGTGTATTAACCGATGGACATGAAGCATTCATGTATCAGGGGGGCAAACCAGTGCGATTTATCTTTGAAACTTCAATGCTTCAGGAAGGTAATAACCTGCTGGCTTTGCAGTTTATCAACCAGGGCATCAATTCATCGGACCTTACGGCCATTGTATTTCTAAATGCACTGATTGCCGGCGAAACGCTTCAATACAACGAAACTGCAGACTATTTTCTGCCACCCTATGGTTTTAGTGAAGGTGATCTACCCATTGTGAAAATCAACACACAGGGAATAGAAATTCCCGATGAGCCAAAAATTACTGCCACCATGGGCATCATCGACAACCCGAATGGCCTGAACCAGCCAACAGATGCACCCAACGAATATGACGGATTTATTGGCATAGAAACAAGAGGAAGCTCCTCGCAATCATTCGAAAAGAAAAATTATGGACTCGAAACACGCGATTCATTAGGAGCCAACAACAATGCTTCACTTTTGGGTATGCCAGCCGACAACGATTGGGTACTCCATGGCCCCTACTCCGACAAAAGCCTTATGCGCAACGTACTTACCTTCTATCTGGGCAATTCCATGGGACGTTATGCCCCTCGTACAAGCTTCTGCGAATTGTTTATCAACGAAAACTATACAGGAGTATATGTGTTGATGGAAAAAATCAAAAAAGACAAATTCCGTGTAAACATTAGCACCCTGAACCCAGATGAAATTACTGGTGATGACCTTACAGGAGGGTATATTGTAAGCATCGACCGGGCTGAAGACTTTTGGATATCGCCCTACCCGGGAATGAACGGATGGGGAGAAATTGTGATTAACTACATCTACCCCGATTATGCCGATATGCCTGCGGTGCAAAGAGACTATATCCGCAATTATGTCACATCTTTCGAAAACACCCTTAACAGCAGTCAGTTTGCCAATCCCGAAACAGGTTATGCAGCCTACATCGATGTAGCCTCTTTTATCGATTATTTTCTGATCAACGAACTAAGCAAAAATGTAGATGCTTACCGTTTGAGTGCTTTTATGTACAAAGACAAAGATAGCAAGAATGGGAAGCTCACCATGGGTCCCTTGTGGGATTTTAACCTTGCATTTGGCAATGCAGATTATTACGATGGATGGAATACATCGGGATGGATGTATGAATCGGTAGCTGAAGGAGATTATTTTCAACCTCCTTATTGGTGGGAAAGATTGCTCGAAGACCCACTCTACCGCGGACAATTAAAACAACGCTGGAACCAATTGAGAGCTGGGGTTTTTAGTGTGAATACCATCCATAACTACATCGATTCTGTTGCTGATCGGATTAACAATGCGCAACAACGAAATTTCGAAACCTACCCGATACTGGATCAATATGTTTGGCCCAACGCCTTTGTTGGTGGAAGCTTTCCGGCAGAAATCGATTATTTAAAAAGCTGGATCAGCAGTCGTCTCACATGGATGGATAGCGAGATTGCAAATTTTGAGACCATCAATACCCTTTACGAGAACAGTCTGGCAAATAACAATATCAGCCTATACCCCAATCCGTTTACAACCAGCACAAGTCTGAAGTTTATGCTCGACAATGCCTCTCCTGTAACATTTCATGTATACAATTATTTAGGTCAGTTGGTTTTCGAAACCAGGCTTGAAGGCCATACTGGTGCGAATGAAATTGAGATTACAGCCTCACAACTAGCTTATAAGAAAGGACTATATTTGTTCACACTAAATACGGGAGCTGCAATAAAAGCCAGCGGGCGTATTGTGTTGCAATAATCTGTTGCCAGAAAAAGCAGGCAATTCACAGAATTCTTACACATTGGGAAAAATGTATAATTCTGAACTGAACCGCAAATTGATTCTTGTAGGCATCTTTAGCCTGGCCATGGGGTTTCTGGAAACCGCAGTGGTGGTTTACCTGCGTGAGATTTACTACCCCGATGGCTTTCAATTTCCCCTGGTTGCTATGAGCCAACAAATATTGTCTGCAGAATTGTTGCGCGAGTTAGCTACCTTAATTATGCTGGTTTGCATAGGATGGCTTTCGGGACGTACCTTTAACAGCCGGTTTGCCTGGTTTCTCTATTCATTTGCCATTTGGGATATTTTCTATTACCTATTTCTGAAACTGCTTTTAAACTGGCCCGAATCCTTATTCACCACCGACATCTTGTTTCTTATACCCCTTTTGTGGGTTGGCCCTGTTTTGGCTCCGGTTATCATTTCTCTGAGCATGATACTGCTTGCAGTGCTCATTCTTAAAGTGGAGGAAAAAACAGGAAGTATAAGAATGAAAAAACTTCATTGGTTTTTGTTTATCACTGGTTCCTTAGTGCTGTTATTGTCCTTCATGCTCGATTATTTCTTCTTTATACAACAACTACCTATAAATGAGTTGAAGGAAACAGACCCTTTTAACCAACTAATGGTACAAAACTCAACTTATATGCCCGGGCCTTTTAAATGGTGGCTATTTTCATTAGGGCAAAGCATAATATTTGTGGGTATTTACTTGTTATGGAAAAGCCAGAAAAAAAGGTATAATGCCTATATTTGGGAACATTTAAATTGTTTCTAAATGGAGTGGTACATTTACCTTGCGGTTGTAGGCATTGGTTTTGTGGCTGGTTTTATCAATACACTAGCCGGTGGCGGTTCGGCCCTTTCACTTCCCATGCTTATTTTTACCGGAATGCCTGCCAATGTGGCCAATGGCACCAACCGAATTGCCATACTTTTTCAATCGCTGGTAGCCACTGCCGAATTTAAAAAAAGCAATGTACTTAGTACCCGCGAAAACCTCTGGCTCATCATCCCTTCCATCCTGGGCACCATCCCGGGGGCTATTCTTGCTGTGAACATTAACGAGGCTCTGATGCAGCAGGTAATTGGCTTTATACTCATCTTCATTCTTCTTATTGTTCTGTTTAAGCCCGACATCTGGATTAAATCGAGAGCCGGCCTGGTAAGCTCGAAATCGCACTGGGTGAATGTGCTGGTGTTTTTTGCCATTGGAATGTACGGTGGATTTATCCAGGTGGGTGTGGGTTACTTTATGCTGGCAGCCCTCGTGCTCATTAATGGAATGGATTTATTAAAATCGAATGCTTTAAAGGTATTGCTGGTGCTGCTTTTTACTCCGCTTGCACTTATCATTTTTATGCTCACCAATCAGGTCGATTACCTTATGGGCTTTGTTCTGGCCATTGGAAATGTGCTAGGTGCATGGGTAGCAGCTAAAACCGCCATGAAATGGGGTCCTCAATACATCAGGTACATACTTATTGCTGGTTTGTTGCTTTCCACGGCAAAGCTCTTTAATCTGTTTTAAGCCGAAACACTATATTCTAAGATTGCATTATTCCGTTCGGTTGTATGCCAAAAGAAGGCACCAATGCAGCCTGCCAGTTAGGTGATCTGCACACAAAATCAATCGGAAAATACTTAATTCTACTTTAACAGATTTACAATTTTGAATATGAGTAATTTATATCACGCTGTCGTTTTAAATGCCGGTCATAAATTCTATCAATCATTTGTTCTTCGGTCATCTGTTTATAAAGTTTAAAAGTGATAAATTCTTTAATATCACGAGCCGATAGTAAAGGTAAATCATCAAAGCAATGCAATTTTTCTTTTAAAATAAATGACGAGACCAAAAAGTTTAATGCAACCTGGTGTTGCCATGCAAGCCATTTTCGTGTCTGAAACTGGTCTAGCCCGAGTATCTGTTTTGATTCTTTTATGCAATGTTCTACAAAGTACCGTTGTGCTTGCATATAGGCTATAGCTTTCTTAGTGTATTGTTCAAGATTAGCATTGGTAAAAGAATATTTTATTTCGTCCTTGCCTTCTTTGGTTTTCGTTTTACGGATAACCAGTAACCTTTGCTCTACTTGCATTTTACTGTTATTGATTATCCAAAGCTTTATAAAATGATAGTCAGCTACAAGAACTCCTTTGGCTGTATTACGAACACTAATACGCTGCCAATTTTCGTCATTTAAAGTCTGTAAATATTTTGATACACTTAATTCGTCTGTAGTTGCTTTTAATTTCTTGGGTTCACGACCCTTATTGCTTTTTCGCTCGGGAATAGCCAAGTCAGGACGTTCCAAATATATTTTTTGGTCTTTATGGATATCCAGCATGTACAGATAACCAAGCAAATCTATGCTGCTGGCAAAATCCACATCGTTACCATAATAACCATCGCCTCCAATAAAATCGAAGATGATGCCATTGGTTACTTGCTGGCGAATAATTTCTAATGCCAGTTCGAGCTTAGTTTTAAATGTTCGGTGCTTTACAGGAACGCCTGCTTTTTCGCATCTTGTCTTGTCGTCACACCAAGCCTTGGGAAGGTATAGTCGGGCATCAACCATTGATGCAAAATCCCCATTACTTAAACAAGCAAATACCGCAACCTGACTATTTGATAGTTTCCCTACATTCCCACAATATTGATGTCCAACGCCTACGCTATGGTCGCCTTTTTTTACCCAACCACTTTCATCAATAATCAATCCTGTAAGTTTTCTTTTGGGTAAAACCTGGCTTACTTCCTGGGCTACTTGATTTATCAAAACTCGATGATCCCAGTTAGACTCAGTTATAAAGTGCTGCATTTGATGGTAGTTAGCTCCCAAATCTTCGCTTATTCTTTCAATATTGCGCATCTGACTTTGTATTATTCCTAATGAATATTGCTGTGCTTTGTCAAAGAACTTCTTTGTTGAATTACAAAATACATGCTGATAATCATTAAGGTGAACACTAACTCGCTCTATTACAGAGGTCAGTGTTTTTCCATATCGATTATTATTTTTACGTTGTATTAAACATTTTTCGGAACGATAAGCCTGTTTTTCTGTGCATTGAAGATACTGAATTTCCTTGAAATATCAATGTTTACAAGGGTTTTGTTTAATCTGTTAAAGTAGAATTAAACCAATAAATATTTTGACAATTTTTCGTTTCAGTTTTTTAATTGACTTTCAATATTTTAGCCCAAACCTAAAACCAGGTTAAAATATGATATAATCCATTTTGTTAATGCTTTTTATACACACTACCCGTCAGTTGTACCAAAATATAATTATCTTGTTGAGCCAACATCAACCCAATTCTCATGATTTTGCAGGCATTTTCAAAAGCCTTATTCTTTTGTATTTGCATTTTTCTGATGCAATCAACCAATGCCCGGCAAGCTGAGAAATACAGCGATTCAGACGCAAAAGCAGCACTGATTTCAACCATCCTAAATCACATTCATCATTCTGATTTTGATATTACCGATACCCTTACAATGGGTTTCATGGGCGAAGATAAGGTACTGTTCCAAAGTTTGAAAAAGCTGGAGGCACCTTCGCAAGGTGAGAAACCAGTGAAGGTGCTGCAATTAAAACCAGGTAAACTTCCTGAAAAAATCAACCTGCTTTTGGTATGTAACGAAAACAATTCGCAGCTTACCAGCATAAATTCAATAATTGGCAAAAAAAATGTGCTGCTGATTACAGACCAGGCCAGCCATATCGAGCTCTCCATGCTGAATTTTATTTATCGTCCGGACGAAACTGTAGATTTCGAACTGAACTATTCGCGTTTGAAAGCTTTAGGATTTAAAGTATCGGCTACACTTGTTTGTAGGGGTGGCACCAATGCAGATTTGTTAGGTCTTTACGAAGAAAGTGAACAATTTCTCCAAGCCGAAAAAAAAATCTCATTGGCTCTTCAAACAGAACTCAATCGGAAAACACAAGAGATTAGTGAATTAAAAGAAAGGCAAAAAGAACTTCTTATTCGTATCGATTCGCTGAACCATATCATCCAATTTCAGATTGGCAATATCCACGACCAACACAACATTCTTAGGGAACTTAACAGCCAGCTTGCTATTCTATCTTCACAGGCCAGGGTAAGTCAACAAAAGCTTGATAGTATCAACCTGGCCCTGAGCATAAAAAACGTACAAATATCTACCCTCGATATCGATTTGGCCAAAAAACAATCGGAATTAGTCAAAACAGAAAAAAGCCTTAATCTGCTGATGAGCCTGATTCAGGAAAAAGAAAAAAAACTAAAACTTCAGAGTAGTAAAATTCAATCGCAGGGCACTGCTCTGTTCATTTTTTTGGCGTTTATTGTAGTGCTACTGGTACTCATATTGTTGGTATACCGCAATTACAAAACAAAAACCATTCGTAACATTGACCTCGAACTAAGAAACCAGCAAATCATACTTCAGAAAGAACAGATTGAATTTCAGGCAGAAGAATTGCAGATGAATAACCTCGAGCTGGAGAAACTCTCCCTTGTAGCTGAAAAAACTGACAATGCAGTGCTCATTCTCGACAAGCTTGGCAACATCGAATGGGCCAACAATGCTTTCGAACGCTTACAAGGTCATAAACTTTCTGAATTTATTGAAGAGAAAGGAAAAAACTTCTTAAGTGCCAGCAATTCGCCCAATGCACGAGAAATTTTTGCTAACTGCCTGAAATCGAAAAAACCTGTCAATTACAATTCCTATGTCGAAACCGAAGTCGGGAAAGTAAAATGGCTTCAATCGACCCTGACACCAATTTTAAACGAAGCTGGAGAAATCACAAAAATCATTGCCATAGACTCAGACATCAGTAAACTCAAAGAGGCTGAATTGGATATTATAAACAAAAACCGATTAATTGAAGAAAAGGCAATGGTGTTGTCTCAACAAACCAAGGCCCTTACAAACGCCAATAGCGAACTGGAAAAACAACGAAATAGGGCTGAAAAGGCCTTAAAAAAGCTGCAGGAAACTCAATCGAAACTTATCGCTTCGGAGAAAATGGCTTCGCTGGGGCAGCTTACCGCAGGTATTGCGCATGAAATAAACAATCCTGTAAACTTTATTAGTTCCAGTATCGAAGGTCTGAAAGATATTCTGGAAGATTTCCATTACCTGATGAGTTTTTATGAAAAACAGGCCGACCGGCTCGACCAGGGTGAAATAAACCGCATAAAGGAAAAAATCGGTTACAACGATTTGCTAATTGGCTTCGATGAACTCACGGGCAACATTAAAATGGGTGTAGACCGCACCAGGGAAATTGTTTCCAGTCTGAGGACCTTTTCAAGAATGGACGAAGACTATTTCTCCGACACCGATTTGCATAAAAATATAGAATCGGCTATTGTATTGTTAGGCCGAGGCCACAAAGACCGCATACAGATCATTAAAAATTTCGGAGAGATTCCTCCCATTCCCTGCATCGCAGGAAAAATCAATCAGGTAATACTAAATATCTTGATTAATGCGATACAGGCCATTGAGAATGAAGGAAAGATTGAAATAAGCACCCGAACAACTAGCCGAAAGCATATAGATTTTGTGCAAGTCGAAATTCGCGATACCGGAAAAGGAATGAGCCAGGATGTGATGGAACGCATTTATGAACCCTTTTTCACAACAAAAGAGGTTGGAAGTGGCACTGGTCTGGGTTTGTCTATTGTTTACAGCATAATACAAATGCATAAGGGATACATCGAGGTAAGTAGTAAACCAGGCCTTGGTACAAATTTTAGTCTATTCCTACCGATAAAAAATAACACACTCTCAGAAACTCAGAATAAACTCTCATAAATCTCATGGATACTCCTCTCAGCCACATTTTATACATCGACGATGAAATGGAAAACCTCTCAGGCTTTAAATACGCCTTTCGTAAACATTACCAGGTGCATATTGCCCAGAACGCAGAGGATGCATGGAAGATTTTACACGAGAACCCCATAAAGGTTCTCATCTCCGACCAGCGTATGCCCCAAATCAGCGGGGTGCAGATACTGGAAAAAGCAGCCATTGAATTCCCAAAAGCCTTTCGCATTGTGGTGACCGGATATACCGAAGTACAGGATATTATTGCGGCTATTAACAAGGGGCGTATCTTTCAGTTTATCCGCAAGCCATGGGAAAAAGATGAAGTAAAAGTGATTCTTGACAATGCCATTCGGCTTTACGATTTAAAACAAGAAAACTGCAAGCTGCTCGATGATCTTAAAAGTAAAAACAAAGAATTGAGCCAGCTGAACGAAAACCTCGAAATAATAGTAAAGGAGCGTACCAGCGAACTTCAAATGCATAAAGAGAACCTGGAATCTTTGGTAAAAGAGCGCACCCGCGAACTCGAAATAGCTAAAATAAAAGCCGAAGAAAGTGATGCGTTGAAATCAGCCTTTTTATCGAATGTTTCTCACGAAATACGCACACCCATGAATGCCATCATTGGATTTTCGGAGTTGCTTGTTTCGGACAACAGCCTCAGCGACGAAGAACGCGAAGAGTTTAAAAACCAGATTGTGCTTAACTCCAATTCGCTTTTAAGGCTTATCGACGACATTATTGATATATCGCGCATAGAAGCCAACCAGGTTTCGATTGAATACGAAAGCCATTCATTAAACCAGATTCTGGGAGAAATCCATACCATCTTCCACGAGCAAAAAGCAGGTATGGACAAGTCTCACCTTAAACTATATGCCGACATCCTGCCGCAGTATAGTCCAGTAATTTTAACCGATAAAATCCGGTTGCACCAAATTTTATCGAACCTTATCGGAAATGCCCTTAAATTTACCGAGCAAGGCCATGTGTGTTATGGCTATCGCCTGGAACAAACCGGAACAACCAAGCCACTTATTCACTTCTTTGTAAAAGATACGGGTATCGGTATCGATAAAGAGGCTCAGGAATACATCTTCGATCGCTTCAGAAAAGCAGAATTAAAAAATAAAATTTTTCGCGGAGCTGGTCTCGGTTTATTTATCTCCAAAAACCTTGTCGAAAAATTTGGTGGTAAAATATGGCTCGAATCTGAACCTGGAAAGGGCACTGGTTTACACTTCGAAATCCCCTACCTCGAGAGCCAGACTCTTCAACAAAACCTGCCACTCAGTCAGGAGAGTCAACAGAAACAATATACTTTTCCCGATAAAACCATTTTAGTGGCCGAAGACGAAGATTCGAGTTACATTTATATTCATACCATACTAAAAGATACCCAGGCTACTATTTTAAGAGCAAAAAATGGCCTCGAAGCAGTGAATGTCATTTTTAACCATCCCCAAAAAATAGATTTGGTATTAATGGACATTCAAATGCCCGAAATGAATGGTTACGAAGCTATTTCGATCATAAAAAACCACAACCACCGCATACCTATCATTGCACAAACAGCCCACGCGCTTATCAGCCAACAGCAGGATGTAATTGATTCGGGGTGCGATCATTTTCTGGCCAAACCCTATCAGAAAATCGATCTTCTTTCTTCGGTAGGAAAATTCTTATGCTCGTAGGCTTCTGATGCTGTAGAAAAAAGATTTGCTTTACCTCGATAGATTGATGCTTTGCTTGTAACGCAGGCTCTTCGAAGGATTAGCTCCGTTGAAAATAAACCAAGCAAGCGCCAAGTATTTTGAATCCTTATAAAACTTTTTCCCAACCTTGACGGCATAAAGCAAGCGAAAAACAAGTTGCACCGGTTTGGAAAAGAATTTCTGCTGGTATTGCATTAACGAAATAAAGTATTCTCGTTTGGTAGCAAAATTGGTGACGGTACTTTTTCCTTCGAAGTGTGTAAACCGGGCTTCAGGAACCAGGTAAACCTCATATCCGGCAAGTTTGGTGCGCATCGAAGCATCTTCTTCTTCGCAATACAAAAAATAGCGGGTATCGAGCCCACCGGTGAGGGATAAAGTCTCGGCCCTGAAAAACATAAAACTTCCTGCAATGGTATCTACCTTCAGAGGTTGGGTATAAATGCCCTTTCGGTGCGGATACCTGTTGGGATGAAAGAAACGAAGCAAACCAACACCAAAAAGCATTTTAGTAAGTGTTTGAAAATGCGTAAAAGAGTGGACCTGCCTGCCTTCGGAGTTGTACATCTGGGCAGTAACCAGACCGGCTTTGAGTTCACGATTCATAAAATCAAGCAATACCGAAAGGCAATCGTTCTCAAATACACAGTCGTTATTCAGGAAAAGGTAATACCGGGCTGGCGAAGCATGCTGCAGTCCCAGCATCATTCCTCCGGCAAAACCAAGGTTCTGCTTACTAAAAACAAGCCGGACGTTAGGTTTGAATGAAGCACGTTTTAAGGATGCATAATTGTCCTCATCGGACTGGTTATCCACTACTACAACTTCAAAATTCACTTGCTCAGCAGTCTTTTCTTCAATCGATTTGATGCACTGAAGTGTATAAGCCGTACTATTGTAGTTGAGTGTGATAATAGAAACGTCAATCATAATTTATCTCTTTGTTGAGTATACAATTACATAAAGTATTATATTGCCTGATTCCGATAGAGCACTAAAGCCTTACGCATTGATTCAAATGCAAATTTTTCGCCATCCAGGTCCTCAGCCGATAGCCAGTGCACCGAAGCAATTTCAGAAATATCCAGGCTCAGGTTAGGCTGCTTGAGTTCACACACAAAAAACAGGTCGCAGGTAGTGTATTCAATTCCCTTGTACACATAATGATTAGGGGCCGAACCAAGGTACCGGAGGTTTTCTGGTTCAATACCAAGCTCCTCTTTCAGCTCTCGTAAGGCAGCTTCTTCGGCAGTTTCATCGGGATCGACAAAACCACCCGGAAAATCGAACATACCCTTGCCGGGTTCTCTGTTGCGTTCTACCACAAGCACCTTACCGTTTTTTTCGACGATACATGCTACTGCAGCAGCGGTGTTTTGGTAGAACTCCCATCCACATGCTGTACAAGTGTATTTTTTTATCTGGTCAAACTCTAATTTGTTTGATTGGCAAATCGGGCAATAGGAAAAAGCCTTTTGTATGGTTTTACTCGTCATTAGTCTTTTTTCACATTGGGTTTCTCCAGGCCAATCCCTGCTTTTCGGTCTTCGCGACGCAGGAGCATTGCAAACAATATACCCAGTATGCCCAGAAATACAAGCATGAGTATGGGTTTGGTATAATCGTATTTTGCCAGTCCGTCTTTTACAAGCTCCTGTGTCACACCAGGGTTCGAAACGTCGAGTACCAGGCCAATAAGTATTGCAAACAACCACAAACCTAAATTCTGAACAGAAAACATAAACCCATAGGCTGTTCCAATTTTATTGTTATCAACAATTTTAGCCACACTGGGCCACATAGCTGCAGGAACCAGTGAGAAACCAATACCCAGAATAAACATAGGTACGTATGGATTAAGTGGAAGATAAACAAACATCAGGTGAGCCACAATAATAAGAAGCGAGCCAAGAATCATAATCGAAGCGCTTTTGCCTTTGTAATCGGTAAATAATCCAAACAAGGGTGTAAAAAGAATGGTCCCCATTGGCAGAATTGCAGCTATCATACCTGCTTTTTGAGGAGTAAAGGCAAACCTGTTTACCAGCATATCAGGTGCATATTTCAGAAATGGAAAAACCGCCGAATAAAAGGTAACACAAAGCAAGGTTATATATATCAAGGCAGGAATCTTAATAATATCCTTTAAATCCGAAAGTTTAAACTCTTCCTGCTCACTGCGTTCTTTAATCAACTCAGCTTCGCGGTCAATCTTAAGGTCGAACATAATATAGATACCATAAGCGAGAGCTCCTATTAATAGCGCCATTGCACCAAGCCAGATAGGTTTGTTCCAGGGATTCGAATCGGCCAGTGAAGCCGAAAACAGAAAAGCCATTAAAGTACCCATACGGGCAACTGAAATATTGAGACCCAAAGCAAAAGCAAGTTCTTTTCCTTTAAACCATTTTACAATAATCTTACTGATCACCACAATACTGGTTTCGGCACCCAGTCCAAAAAGAAAAAATCCAAAGGTCATCATTTTTAATGCCGGGCTATAGGATACCAAAAATGAGTTGAAAAAATTATAGGCTATGCCTCCCTGGTTAAAATAATCGGTCGAACCATAATAGGTCAGAAGCGAGCCAACTGCCATAAAACCTACGAATAGCGAACCAGTAATTCGGATACCTATTTTATCCAGAATAATCCCACCAATAATGGCCATCAGCAAAAAAACATTGGATATGGAATAAGCCGATACCAAAAAACCATATTCGCTGTTCGAAAAGCCAAACACCTCCCGAAGCTTTCCCTGTAAAGGAGAAAGTACATCGTAGAAAAAATAATTGGCAGCCATTATGGAGCTAATCACGAGCAGCACAACCCAACGGATTCCTGACTGCCTCATAGAAGTTTTTTGCATTGTATTCATTTTTAGGTTGGGCTAAATTTAGCACAATATATTTATTGTAAAATCATCGAAGCATATTTCGGACTGTTGTTTCGCATGATTTGCAGTCCCTTTCCGTCTGGCTAAAAATCGAAGCATATAAATTCCATTTTAATAAAAATATGTGCAATTTTGCAGCCTCAAATAGTTTATTGACAAATATCATAATTAAACATACAACACCATGATTAAAAGTGCATTGCAAAAAGCCAGGGAACAATACAATCCCAAGCTACCCTCATCACTCAAAGGACAAGTAAAAGTTGTTGAAGGAAAAAAAACTGAGTCAATAGCCGATCAGGCCGAAATCGCTAAATTATTTCCCCATACCTATGGCATGCCGCTGCTTACGTTCGAACCGGGTGCAAAAAAAAGCTACCAGGCAATTAATGTAGGCGTTATTCTTTCGGGTGGTCAAGCACCAGGCGGGCACAATGTAATTGCCGGTTTGTTCGATGGATTAAAATCACTTAACCCAAACAACAAGCTTTATGGTTTTCTGGGCGGACCATCCGGGCTTGTCGATAACAAATACATGGAAATCACTTCAAAAGTAGTAGACGAATACCGCAATACAGGAGGTTTTGACATTATTGGATCGGGCCGAACCAAACTCGAAAAAGAATCGCAATACGATCAGGGACTAGGCAATTGCAAATCGCTTGGCATCAAAGCACTTGTTATCATTGGTGGCGACGACTCCAATACCAATGCCTGCGTGCTGGCCGAGTATTACAAAAAAATAGATGCCGGTGTTCAGGTAATTGGCTGCCCCAAAACCATCGACGGCGACCTTAAAAACGAGATGATAGAGACATCCTTTGGTTTCGACACTGCTTGCAAAGTATACAGCGAACTGATTGGCAACATACAGCGCGATGCCAACTCAGCTAAAAAATACTGGCACTTCATTAAGCTCATGGGTCGCTCGGCTTCACACATCGGTCTCGAATGTGCCCTGCAAACCCAACCAAATATCACACTGATTTCTGAAGAGGTTGAACAAAAAAAGCAAACCCTCGTGGCAATTGTCAATTCTATTGCAGAGGTAATAGCCAAACGTGCCGCCAATGGAGAGAACTTTGGTACAGTACTCATCCCTGAAGGGCTGATTGAATTCATACCGGAAATGAAAAAACTCATGGCCGAATTGAACGATGTCATGGCGCACAAAGAAAATGAGTTCAGCAAACTGGAAACCAAACTTGAGAAAAGAAAATTTATTGCGGCCGAACTAACTTCAGAATTGTCAGGAGTTTATAGCAGCTTGCCTACCGACATTGCCGACCAGCTTATTATGGATCGCGACCCTCATGGCAATGTGCAGGTATCGAAGATCGAAACCGAGAAATTACTCATCGAAATGGTTGAGACCCGCTTGAAACAAATGCAAAAGAACAACCAATACAACGGCAAGTTTGCTGCCCAGAACCACTTCTTCGGATACGAAGGCCGCTGTGCAGCTCCTTCGAACTTCGATGCCGACTATACCTATTCGCTTGGTTACACTGCAGCAGTGCTTATTGGCGAGGAAAAAACCGGTTACATGGCCTCAGTAAGAAACCTCACTGCTCCTGCTGACAAATGGATTGCTGGTGGCATACCAGTTACCATGATGATGAACATGGAGCGTCGTCATGGCGAAATGAAACCCGTAATTCAGAAAGCCCTTGTCGACCTGAACGGTGCACCATTTAAGGCATTCGAAAAACATAGGGCTGATTGGGCAAATCAGACTCTTTATGTATATCCCGGTCCAATACAATATTTCGGGCCAACTGAAGTGTGCGATGCACCTACTAAAACGCTTCAATACGAAAAAGCATAAACAAGTAATTCATTTATTTACTCAAGGGCCTTTCCACATCGGGAAGGCCTTTTTGCTATTCCCTGCCATTTGCAATTCGGAAAAGTTTTAGTAATTTATACCTCTCTGAAAAATCACATAAACACATAAAATGGACGAACCAAAGAATATTAGAGGCACCATTGCAATCTTAACCGGTGGAGGAGATGTGCCAGGCCTGAACCCTGCCATTCGCGCTATCACAGTTAGGGCCCTGCACGAGGGTTATAAAGTAATTGGCTTGCGTCGTGGTTGGGCAGGAATAACCGATTTAATTCCTGATAAAGAAGCTGACAATTCCGACCATTATATGATACTCAATGAAGATATCGTTAACAAAGCAGGACGCACAGGTGGCACATTTCTTCACACTTCCCGCACCCGGCCCAGCCATGTAACAAAAAATCATGTACCTGATCACCTCAAAGACAAATATACCAATGAAATAAACGATCTAACCCCTGAAGTAATTAAAAACATTGAGTTTCTGGGCATCGATTATCTCATACCCATAGGAGGAGATGACACCTTGAGTTATGCAGTCCGCTTGTATGCTGAAGGGGTGAAAGTGGTAGGCATACCAAAAACCATGGACAATGATGTGGCTGGCACAGAATATTGCATTGGATTTAGCACATGTGTTTCGCGTACTATACAAATTTGCAATACGCTTCGTACCTCTGCAGGTTCGCATGAGCGAATATTGGTAATGGAAGTTTTTGGTCGCTACTCCGGTTTTACTGCCATGCTGCCAACCATAGCTGGTGCTGCGAATCGGTGTATAATACCCGAGCATAAATTTGATATTGAAAAACTCACACAGCTATTGGTAGAGGATCGTAATAAAAACCCCAGTAAATATTCCATTGCCATCATATCGGAGGGAGCCATGCTGGCTGGCGATGAACAAATGACTTATCGCTCGCAAGAGAAAGATGCCTATGGTCATGCCAAACTAGGTGGCATTGGCGACTATGTTGCTTCAAGAATTAAAGAATTATCGCCCACCTACAACGGAGGGCGCCAAATCAATGTAATAAGTCAGCAGCTTGGTTACCTGGTAAGAGGTGGTGAACCCGATGCCATCGATTCCATCGTTCCAATGGCTTATGGAAACCTTGCGCTAGATATCATAATGAAAGGTATCCACGGTAGACTTGTAGTGCTGAGAAATGGTAGATACGACAATGCTCCAATTGATGTGGTAACCAGTACCAGTAAGAAAATCGATGTCAAGCGTTTTTATAACATAGACCGCTACCGGCCTTACTACAAGAGTTTCGAATTCCAGCCATTGTTTATCATGACAGGTACTCTCTGAAAATAAGAAAGGCTGACAGATTGATATTCTGCCAGCCTTTCTATTTATAATTTTCTGATAATTACTTCTTTACATGTACCCAGGCTCTGCTGGTCACTGCTTCGCGAAAGACAGGAATATCGTTCACGGCTGTTTTAAAATCGGTATATGACTTGGCCGAAACACGATAATATCCAGCGCTGGAAGAATAGATAACCTGGGGTTTATAACCCATATCCAGTATGGTGTTGGCATATTTCATGGCCAGTTTCTCACTTAAAAAGCTACCTACAATCATGTAATAGCGATCGGTAGAATAGCCAATTCTGGTTTCATTATTCAGGTCAACCGGTTCAGTTTCTGCAACTATCTGTTCAATCTCAACTGTATCCTCGACTGCCTCAACCATAGCTGGGGATTGAGTTAAAAGAGTATCTACATCTTTGCTGAATAGTTTCTGCTTTTTAAAGAAATTACAGGAAGTTACCAGCATGGCAACCGACATAAATAAGATAAATCGTGTGAGTTTCATTGCAGCTTTGTATTGGTTATCAAGACAAATCTAAACATTTTTAGAAAGCAATAATTTTAAATAAAAAATATTTATTAACCTTCGCACCTGATTTACTGATCATTGAATAATGCAATTAAACTAAATCGCAGGCATCGGCTGGCATCCAGTGCTTGTCTTTTCCTTCCCACTTTACATTGCATCCAATTGGATTAGTGGCTGTTACACTCAATTTCTTTCCCTGAACTAACTCTTCTAAAACCTGTTCGAGGTTATTGATTTTTATTTGCGCAGCATCGCGTGGACTATCCACCGCACGCCCTGTATAGACCAACCTGCGCGCCTGATCAAAAACAAAAAAATGAGGTGTTCGAAGAGCGCCGTAAGCCATAGCTATTTCTTGTGTCGAATCATGCAGATAAACCCACGGAAATTTAAACTCGTTCATACGATCCACCATGTGTTTGAAGTCATCCTCGGTATAGGTATTAGCACTGTTGCTATTAATGGCTACAAACCTTACACCCGAAGAGGCAAATTTCAATGCTGTTAAACGCGTTATTTCGTCGGAACCTAGAACATAAGGACAATGGTTGCAGGTAAAGAAAATTACAAGGAACATGTTTTGCACAAAACTATCGAGGCTGTATTCTCTGCCGTCGGTGGCAGTCAATAAGAAATCGGGGGCATTGCTGCCAATAGATATAGTAAATGCCATGGCATTTTTAATTTGATACCATGGCATAACAAGCACTACTGAGAATAGTTCTCAGTAGTGAATAAAAGTTAAGAATTTTGCATTACAACAATTTTGCCTTTTTGAGTCTGTCTTGATGGGCAAACCCATAAATGTGCCTCCTTGCTAAAGGTTTATATCAAAATAAATCTCCGCTTCGAGGTTTACATTCTGAGTAATGGTCTCGCGCAGAACACCTTTGAGCACAATGGTGTATTCATCTTCCAGCATAAAATCCTTCAGGTTGTCAGAAATAACAACAGGTACGATGCTGGTTACATCCATTGGAACACTTTCCATCGATGCAATTTTCTTCTCAGCCTTTAATGGCGTTTTGATGAATACATCGAAGGATTCGAATGCATTAAAATTAGGTGCGCCAGATACAATACTAATGGTAGCACTTTTTAAACTCACCTTGTCGAGCTGATCCATCTTTCCACCCTTTGCCTCAACCTCTTCGGTTAGCTCGTGAATGTAAACATCGAACTCGTTAAAAATATCGCCCTGGTTGGCAGGTTCGATAGTAAATTCAACCCTATGTGGACCAACAGTAAAATCGAGGTTCAATTGGTCAATCAGTTCATCGCAACTTATCGCTGTCAGAGAGAGGATAAGCATTGAAAACAAGTAATTACGGCTTTTTTTCATATTCTTCGAAATATTATTTGTTGAATAAAGTTACGATTCGCTATGTCCAATATCAATAATAATCAACGAATGGTGATGAATTTTACATAAAACCATCAATTCATACCTATCAAGACAGATTGACGCAAGACAAAAAAGATTACTGAATAGTTTTTTAGTACAACTTTCAATTGAAAATGGGATTATTGAATAGTAACATTATATTTGAATGATATTTGTCATCATGAATAAGTGTTTTGCCTTACCAAGTTTATGGGTTCATCAATAAAAAACATCCTTTTATTAGTTTTGCCGTAAAGAGTAAAAGCAACCTATACCAAACCCAATCGTATGCAATTTAATTGGCACAATAAAACTGTCCTCGTTGCCGAAGATGATCCGATAAACTTCAGGTATCTGCAATTATTACTGGAAAAAAGAACCGGCATAAAGATCGTATGGGCGAAAGATGGTATTGAGGCTTATGAAAAAATGGTGAACCATTCGGGCATTGACATCGTACTTCTCGATTTGCAACTTCCCGAATTAAACGGCCTTGATGTCCTCAAACATGCACGTGCTTATTGCAGCGATATTCCAGTAATTATGCAAACCGCCAATTCGTGGAACAATGAACAGGAAATGAGTCTGGAGTTAGGTGCCAATGCTTTTTTTGTCAAACCGCTTAATATAGATGCACTCTTCGAATGCATGGATCAATGTTTCCATGAATATGCCGAAAAGAAGAGTTCACAATCTTCCAAAATCAATCAAATTGTCTAAGGGGAACTCTTGTTTAAAGAATTTTTCTGAATACATTTCAGCCTTTTTATTTCGCATCAAGTATGTGCAACATCCTGCACAAACTACTTTTTAAAAAGAAGCCAACAGAACTTATCTTGTAAAAGCTTATTATATTTGGTTATTATCAAATTCAATTTGCATGAGAACCCTGGTGAGTTTATTTGAAGAAAGTGCTGCCAAATTCGCAGATAATCCTTATGTATATCAGAAAGAAGAGAATGTTTACAAGGCTTACACATATAAGCAGGTAAAAGAAAGGGTACATTGGTTTGCAGCCGGACTGCAGCAAATGGGTTTAAACCCCGGCGACCGTGTGTCGTTACTTGCAGAAGGGCGACTGGATTGGATTACTGCCGAATTAGGGGTTGTTTATAACTGCGCTGTGAATGTACCTCTCTCCGTAAAACTTAGCCCCGAAGAGGTAATGTTCAGGTTGAATCACAGTGGTTCAAGGTACATCATCACCACCAACCGACAACTTGATAAAGTGCTTGCGGTAAGAGATAAAATCACCACTGTTGAGAAAATAATACTTCTCGATGCACCACTCAGCATCGATAATGGAATAATTGGCATCGATACCATTCTTTCGAACGGTAAGGTGTTTCTCGAAAACAAAGAACCGGATTTTAAAGCACGCATTCATTCCGTTAAGGAAGATGATTATGCCAATATCTGTTATACTTCTGGCACAACGGCCGATCCGAAAGGAATTATTCTTTCTCATCGAAACTATACAGCCAATGTAGAACAATCAAACACCCTGATGCCCGTACCGGAATGGTATTCTACCCTGCTCATTCTGCCATGGGACCATGCCTTTGCCCACACCTGTGGAATCTACACCCTCATGAAAAACGGTGCCAGCCTGGCCTGCATTGATTTGGGTAAAACACCCATGGATACTCTTAAAAATATACCCATTAACATTAAAGAAACCAAGCCTGTTTTTCTGTTAAGTGTTCCTGCCTTGGCTAAAAATTTCCGGAAAAATATTGAGAATGGTATACGGTCAAAAGGCCCGTTAGTGAATGCTCTATTTAAAAACTCGCTATTTTTTGCTTATGCCTATAACGGAAATGGTTGGAACAAAGGAAAAGCTCTGAGAAAACTGCTGTTCCCCTTTGTGAAACTTTACGATAAAATTCTTTTTAAGAAAATACGGGAAGGATTTGGTGGTAAGCTTGAGTTTTTTGTTGGCGGCGGTGCCCTTCTCGACATTGAATTACAGCGGTTCTTTTATGCCATTGGTATTCCCATGTTCCAGGGTTATGGCTTAAGCGAAGCTGCACCGGTAATTTCGTCCAATAGTCATTCGAAACACAAAATGGGCTCCTCAGGGGCCATTGCGGACTTTATGGATGTAAAAATTTATGACGAAGACGGCAACCAAATGCCTGTGGGGCAAAAAGGAGAAATAGTGGTTCGGGGCGAAAATGTAATGAAAGGTTATTGGAACAATCCGGCAGCAACGGCGGAAGCATTAAAAGGCGAATGGCTCTATACAGGTGACCTCGGCTATTTCGATTCCGATGGTTTTCTTTACGTATTGGGTCGCTCAAAAAGCCTTCTGATTGCGGATGATGGTGAAAAGTTCAGTCCCGAAGGCATTGAAGAAGCACTTACCGACCACTCGCCCCTGATCGAACAATGTATGTTGTATAACAACCAGAAGCCTTATACCGTGTGCTTGATGGTAGTAAATACAGAGGCCTTAAAACGGTATGCCCGGCAACATCATATCGATGTAAGTGACTCCCATGGGCAAGAACATCTTTTAAAAACCATTGAGAAAGAAATTAATGCCTTCCGCACCGGAGGTCACTTCGAAGATATGTTCCCGCAACGCTGGTTACCAGCTGCCATCGGCATTCTCGACCAGGCATTTACCGAAGAAAATCAATTGCTGAACAGTACCTTAAAAATGGTGAGGCCTAAAATTACTGAACGGTATGCCGAACGAATTGAGTTTTTATATACCCCCGAGGCAAAAAAAATTCACAACAGCAAAAACATCGAAAGCCTCAGGAAAATTCTATCCTAATAAATGCAATGAGCCAAATGGTTCGCTTTACAACATGCTATAATTGAAGCGAAAAACCAGAATTATGCTACGGGTTGAAGCATTTTTTGCAAAGACTTAAAAATATTAATGATAGCCTTTATTATACCAGTTACAGGCTTGTTTTAATCCTGCCCACGCTCACCCCTCTTTCCCCTAATGGGGATGAACTCCGCGCGGTTCCAACCTGGCAAGTAAAAAGTTCATGAGAGTATAGAAAGAATAAATGTTTGATGTTAATATTAATACAAGCAGTATCTATCTTACTAGTGATAAAGCCTATTTATTTAATTTTTCAGGTAACTACCAGATTTAAATCGAATATGAACATTTATGGCAGTGAATGTTGATAAATCTCATATTTTTGCAATCTAAACACGCGAAAACTGAATGAACAGACAGGAACTACTAAATATAGCATTAAAGGAAAGGGTTTTGTTGCTCGATGGAGCCATGGGAAGCCTTATTCAGCAATACAATTTATCCGAAGAAGATTACCGTGGCGAGAGATTTAAGAATACTGCCATCGATTTAAAAGGAAACAACGACTTGCTATCCATTACCAAGCCAGAGATAATTATTGAGATACACGAGCGCTACCTCGAAGCAGGATCGGACCTTATTGAAACCAATACCTTTAACGCGAACAGAATTTCTCAAGCCGACTATGCCCTCGAAGAAATCTGTTACGAACTAAACTACCAATCGGCAAAAATAGCCCGCGAAGCAGCCGACCGCTTTACCATAAAAAATCCTAAAAAACCTAGATTTGTGGTTGGTTCCATCGGGCCTACCAACAAGACTGCTTCTATGTCGCCTGATGTAAATGATCCGGGTTACAGGGCGGTTAGTTTCGACGAGATGGTAGCCGCCTATGCCGAAGAAGTGCATGGTCTCATTGATGGAGGCTCGGACATTCTGATGGTAGAAACGGTATTTGACACACTGAACGCCAAAGCAGCTCTTTTTGCTATCAGCGAGGTTTACAAGGAGAAAAATACTGAACTCCCCATTATGGTTTCCGGAACCATTACCGATGCCAGTGGACGTACCCTTTCCGGACAAACCGTGGAGGCTTTTTTAAATTCCATCTCACACATCAAGCTATTAAGTGTGGGATTAAATTGCGCATTGGGGGCGGCAGATATGAGGCCCTATATCGAGGAATTGAGCAGGAAAGCCCCTTTTAATATCAGTGCACACCCGAATGCAGGTCTCCCCAACCAGTTTGGTGGCTATGACGAAACTCCCGACCACATGGCTCTTGAATTGGAAAAACTGCTTACCGGAGGTAATGCCAACATCATTGGAGGATGCTGCGGGACTACACCGGATCATATCCGGGCTTTCGCAAAAATTATCGAAAAACACAACAACCGAAAAATTCCGCTTATTGAACCAAAAACCCGACTCAGCGGTCTTGAACCCCTTACCATAAGTCCCGAGAGCAACTTCATTAACATAGGCGAACGCACCAATGTAGCCGGCTCTAAAGCCTTTGCGCGGCTCATTAAAGAAGAAAAATACGACCAGGCACTTACAGTAGCCCGTGAGCAGGTTGAGGGAGGAGCCCAAATTATCGACATTTGCATGGACGATGCCATGATCGATGCCGAATATGCCATGGTAAAATTCCTTCACCTGGTAATGACCGAACCCGAAATTGCCCGTGTTCCTGTAATGATAGATTCCTCGAAATGGTCGGTAATCGAAGCAGGCTTGAAATGCGTTCAGGGAAAATGCATCGTCAACTCCATTTCGTTAAAAGAAGGCGAAGAAAGCTTTCTCCAGCAGGCTGAAAAAATTAAACTTTACGGCGCAGCTGTGGTAGTAATGGCCTTCGATGAACAAGGACAGGCCGATAGTTTTGAACGTAAAATAGAAATTTGCCAGCGCGCTTACAAACTCCTGACTTCGAAAATAGGTTTTCAACCGGAGAACATTATTTTCGACCCCAACATTCTGGCCATAGCCACAGGAATTGAAGAACATAACAACTATGCAGTAGATTTTATCAATGCAACCCGATGGATTAAAGAAAACCTTCCCTACGCCAAAGTGAGCGGTGGGGTAAGTAACTTATCCTTTTCGTTCAGAGGAAACAACACGGTACGCGAGGCCATGCACTCGGCATTTTTATACCATTGTACGCGTGCCGGAATGGATATGGGTATTGTAAATCCGGCCCTGCTTGAAGTGTATGACAATATTCCAAAAGAATTATTGGAATTGGTTGAAGATGTAATTCTTAATCGCCGGAGCGATGCCACCGAGAGGTTGGTTGAATTTGCCGAAACCGTAAAACAAACCGATAAAAAGGAAGCCAAAACTGATGCCTGGCGCGAAAAACCAGTGGAGGAAAGGTTAAGTTATGCCCTTGTAAAAGGGATAGCAGATTACATCGAAGCCGATGTACTGGAAGCCCGTCCTAAATACCAACGAGCCTTACATATTATCGAAGGCCCTCTGATGGATGGCATGGGTGTGGTAGGTGACTTGTTTGGTTCTGGTAAAATGTTTCTGCCACAGGTTGTAAAAAGTGCCCGGGTAATGAAACGCGCCGTAGCAACCCTTCTGCCATACATTGAAGAAGAAAAAATAAGCGATGGCGAGGGCAATGGAACTATTGGCAAAATTCTACTGGCCACTGTGAAAGGAGATGTGCACGACATAGGTAAAAACATTGTAGGCGTTGTGCTGGCTTGTAACAACTACGAAATTATCGACCTTGGTGTGATGGTGCCTACAGAAAAAATAATTCAGGTTGCGCGTGAGAAGAATGTCGACATTATTGGCTTAAGCGGACTGATTACTCCATCGCTTGAAATTATGAGCGATTTTGCCCGCGAGATGGAAAAACAAGGCATCGACAAGCCGCTGCTCATTGGAGGGGCAACAACTTCGAAAATACATACAGCCATAAAAATAAGCCCACACACAGGGGCCCCCGTTGTTCACGTCAAAGATGCCTCGAAAAGCGTTGGAGTGGTTAATCAGTTATTATCGAAAGAGAATAAAGACAGCTTTGTAAATCAAATACGCGAAGAGTATATCGAGTTACAAAAAACCTATGCAAGTGCCAGTTCAAAAATGGAATTTGTAAGTATTGAGGAAGCAAGGAAAAACCGGCTCCGCATCAATTGGCAGGCAAATAGACCTGTAAAACCAGCATTTTTGGGCACAAAAAATTATGTCGATTACCCTCTTACCGAAATTAAGGAATACATCAATTGGGTATTCTTCTTTGTCGTGTGGCAATTAAGAGGCAAATACCCCGAGATACTTCACGATGCGCGCTATGGTAGCGAGGCCCGCAAACTCTTCGACGATGTCAACAAATTGCTCGATGAAATAATTGCCGGCAATCTTATTCGGGCCAATGGAGTGGTTGGATTCTTCCCGGCCAACTCAGTGGGCGACGACATTGAAGTGTACGCCGACGAATCGCGCAGTAAAACTCTTGCAGTTTTCCGCAACCTGCGCAACCAGGTAAAAAAGGAAGCCGGGCAGCCAAACCTTTGCCTTTCTGACTTTATTGCCCCAAAAGAATCGGGCGTAATCGATTACATCGGTGCTTTTGCCCTTACTGCGGGCATAGGTGTCGATCAAATGGTGAAAAAGTTTGAAGCCACCCACGACGATTACAACAGCATTATGGTAAAAGCACTTGCCGACAGGCTGGCCGAAGCCTTTACAGAGTTGGTTCATCTGAAGGTGAGAATAGAATGGTGGGGATACTCCAAGGATGAAAACCTAAGCCTTGATGATCTTTTACTTGAGAAGTACCAGGGTATCAGGCCAGCGCATGGTTACCCGGCATGTCCCGACCATTCCGAAAAAGAAACCCTCTTCAATCTGCTGCATGCCGAAGGCAGTGGCATACACCTCACAGAGAGTTTTTCGATGGTGCCGGCAGCCTCGGTTAGCGGCTTGATCTTTGCTAATCCTCAATCGAAATACTTTTATGTAAGCAAAATATCATCCGACCAGGTGCAGGATTACGCGCAAAGAAAAGGAGTTTCGGCCAATACTGTAGAAAAATGGCTGGCAACCGAACTAAATTATTTATAGACTAACCTAGACACCAAGCCCATCGATTACACATTATGAAGATTACAGACTTATTCTTATCTCAGGACCGGTCCTTTTCCTTTGAATTCTTTCCACCCAAGGATGAAATCTCTGCCGTAGATTTTGGCATCAATGTGGGGCAACTTATGCGCCTTTCTCCTTCGTTTGTAACCGTTACCTACGGTGCCGGCGGGTCCGATCAGCATAAAACTTTCGACCTGGTTGATTATCTTCAAAATAAAATAGGGCTTACCACCGTGGCGCATTATACTTGTGTCAATGCTTCCCGACAGAAAGTAGTAGAAGATTTAAATTACCTGCAATCGATACACATCGAGAACCTGATGCTACTGCGTGGTGACCCTCCTAAAAATGAAGCACATTTCAATGCACCCGCCGATGGTTTTCGCCATGCCAGCGAACTGATAGCCTTTGTGGATGAGCACTACGATTTTGTGAAAGCAGGTGCCTGCTATTTGGAAAAACATCCCGAAGCCTCTTCGATGGAAGAAGATTTGGCGAACCTTAAAACCAAAGTCGATGCTGGAGCCGATTTTTTAATTACACAGCTCTTTTTCAATAATAAGCTTTACTTTGATTTTGTAAAAAAAACCCGGGAATTGGGAATTCACTCGCGCATAATACCAGGC
The DNA here is from genome assembly GCA_016699695.1 of Bacteroidota bacterium. Lineage (NCBI taxonomy): Bacteria > Pseudomonadati > Bacteroidota > Bacteroidota bacterium. The sequence goes on along the minus strand of CP065006.1, from coordinate 3,057,298 downwards.
ATTATTCCAATAACTACTTTCAGGCAAATCGAAAGATTTACCAAAATGTCAGGCACAAAAATTCCTGTTGAGTTGGCATTAAGTCTGGAAGAATACAAAGATAATCCATCCAAATCTTATCAGATTGGCGTTGACTATACCATACAACAGTGCCGCGAATTACTGGCAGGTGGTGCACCAGGAATTCATTTTTATACCCTGAATAAATCGCGAGCAGCAGTAGAAATTTTCGAATCGCTCTGATTATTCGCCAGCATTTTTCTAAAAGCCTTGCAATGCCAAAAAAATGCCCTGCCTAGCGGCAGGGCATTCTTATTTGGATATTTTTTAAATTCCTAAAATTGCTGAAATTGCTTCCAATATTCAGGTGAAAAATTAAACCCGGTGGTGGCCAAGGCAATTAATATGATAATGATAAAAATTGCTGATAAAGAGAGACCAACGATCGCTGTAACCCGGCCTGCCTGCAGGTTGGGGTAACCCGACCACTTTTCCGGATCTGCCTTATATAATTTCAGTGGATTGGTTGAGATGACAAGTGCAATAATTCCCATTATAATTCCCAGAATACCATAGCACCAGCAAAACGCTATAGACAAAATACCTAACACCAATACAGCTGTGGCATTGGGTAGTGGTTGTTTGTAGAACAATTGTTGTTGATTATTTTGCTCTTCCATTTTTATTCAGATTTTGTTATTGAAATTTTACATGTTTTGGAGTAAGGTACCCAGTGAAAATGCAGCTGCACCCAAAAAGATTAACGACACAAGAATAATAAGTAAATAAACAGCAGAAAGGGCTAAACCCACAATAGCCATCACACGACCGGCTTTTAAGTTACTATATCCCTCGTATTCGTTGGGAGCCTGATTATAAATTTCGGTAGATTTTTTCGATACTACAAGCGCTATAATGGCGAGGGCAATACCAATTAATCCCCATACCCAGCAGGTTACAATCGATAAAATGCCTAATACCAGAACAAGAGTTGAATTAGGAAGAGTTTTCTTAAAAGTTTCCATAATTAATAGTTTATTGAATGAATTTAAGGATATAATTCGCGATAATAATACCCAGGTTGATGAAGAACATTACTAATAAAACACGAGCCCCTTTCGGAAAACGAAAAATCAGATGAAGCCCTAAAAAACATAACATCAGAATGGTTGGAATCAAAGCTGGATAGGCATGAAAGGAGTCGGACCATTCGCCCCTTAAAAGGTGCGCCAACGATCGCTGAAAACCACATCCAGGACACTCTATGCCACAATATTTCTTGTAAAAACAAGCCATCGAATGTTTCTCAAGAAAAAGTGCCAGCTTTTCCACTTTACTAAAAATGCTTATGAATTCAAGTTAACAATATTATTCGAATATCGTCTAGCATCATAAAGAATACGCCTTTAACAACGGGTTAAAAAACTTTAAAGAACTTTAATTTCTACAGACTTTTCTGTAGTTAAATCACTTATTTCAAGGATGTTATTTTGCCAATTAAAACTAACAACCTGTCCATTAACCAGTACCTCTAAAGGTGATTTTTTCAAGCCTACCAACTTCAATGCAATGAAACGGGTTTTGGGTGCCTCGGCATAACTACCTTCGAGTTGATATGAAACAACCAGTCCTTCATCCTGATTCTTGCATTGCAATTGTAACAATTGGTATTGACCCTTCTTGTATGCGTCTTTTAAATAGCCATTGTCAAAATAAACTTCGCCGGTGAAATCGTTCTTTTCTGCATTCAGGTAACAGTAAACGGTAAGCTGGTCTCCATTATATTGGTCGGTATTCAGCATGGCATCGGACAAAGTAATAAAACTACCTCCACGGGCAAATACCGGTATCGATTCCTCTTCGGCTTTTACTTTGATAAACTGACCTCCCTGCAGCCACTCCTGGGTATAAAAATTATACCAATCGCCATTTGGTAAAAATACCTCTCTTTCTGTGGCATCTTTGTACCAAATAGGTGCGACTAATAAGTCATCGCCCCACATGTGCTGATTGCTAAGGGTGTCGGAAATTTGTTGCTCTTCAAAAGCTAAAAACATTGGTTTCGCCATAAGTGCCCCTGTCTGTTCTGCTTTCCAGGCAAGGGTGTAGTTATAGGGCAACATGGCATAGCGCAGCTGAATTGATTTTTTTACAATATCCTGCACCTTTTGGTGATAAAATATTGGTTCGGGTGGTGCACCAGGATCGCCATGAGGCCTGAAAATAGGTGTGAATACAGCATATTGCAACCAGCGCATATAAAGTATAGAATCGCGTGGGTGCATGGCAAATCCACCTGCATCGGAATGCATATAAGGCAAACCAGACAAACTCATCCCAAGCATGACATTGTTCTGAGCCCTGAAACCAGACCAGTCGCGGGCTACATCGCCAGACCAGGGCATGAGTCCATAACGTTGCGATCCGGCATACCCAGCACGCCCCAATTTAAATAGCCTTTCGTCTGGATAATCTTTGGCATAATTTTCATAAAGCATGGCCACCCATTCGTGTCCGTAAACTCCATGCACTTCCCTGCCCAGTCCATTTACATGCACCATATCGTCCGGATGCACTTCGGGTTCGCCCAGGTCGCCCCACCAGCCGGCAATGCCACGTTCTTTTTCTTGTTTGTATTGTTGCCAGAACCATTGCCGGGCTTCGGGTTTGAAAATATCAATCAATCCGGCATCGCCAAAATAAAAATAAGGCATGGTCATGGTTTGCCCGGTGCTGTCGAGGCCTAAGAACTTATTTTCCGAGAGGAAATTAAAATGCTTCGATTTACGGGTAAAAAAGGGCTCGGAGACGGTAATGGTTTTTACTCCCTGTTCAGCAAAGTTCTTTATCATTCCATTCGGATCCGGCCAGTAGACGCTATCCCATGCAAGGTTTCCCATGTAACCATTTTGCAATTCCTGCCCAAACCAATAAATATCGATAATGATGGCATCCATCGGATAGCCAGCTTCGAGCATAGCTCTTACCACTTCTTCTGTTTCTGCCTGCGAACGGTACCCAAATCGCGACTGAAGGTTACCCAATGCCCAAATTGGTGGCATGGGTTGTGTGCCTGTAAGTTTGAAATAATTGGCAAGTACTTCTTCCTTATCTTTTCCGTTTATAAAATAATAGGTTTGATTGCCACCAGTGCTTGCAAAATCAAGCACATCGCTTTTTTCTTTTCCTATATCAAACCACGCCCTTGCCGGGTTGTCGATTAAAACCATGTATTCACCCGAAGAGAGAAAAGAAGGAACTGAATAGTTTAAAAACTCTGCCCCTACTCCGTAGCCATAATTAGCCTGGTTGAAGCACTGAAATTTGTAACCTCGCCTGTTCTGAGGTATGGCACGCGATCCGGTTCCATAAATGGCTTCTCCTGGGCTTAACTTAAAGCTAAAGGCAGTTAGATTATCTCGATAATGAAAGCCTTTGTCTTCTTCCAGTTTGATGCCGGTTTCCAAATCGTAAAATGTGAAATGCACCGGAGAAAAAGAAATTTCGACCTTTACCTTTCCCGTTGTGAAAACTAACAAGCTATCTGTGCGTTTCACCTTGGCTTTTATGGGCTCATGAAGTATCGGACCATATACCCGATTACCAGACATAAGGCTGTCGGAAAAGCTTATTCTTACAATCTGCTCATCCACGGCAAACACTTTGTAGTTTCCGGATTTAGTTGCAATCTCCAGTTGGTTGTTTTGGAAAATATAGGAAGTATCTTGATCAATCTGATGATTCGAGCTGCAGGCAGTCGATATCAAAATAAAAAAGATGGCAATCGAAAAAAAACGGCGCATTTCTATTCTGTTTAGATTATTTTGAAACTTAACTATTGGTTAATAAAGGCACTATATTACACAATTAAAAATAAATTGCTTATCACAAAAGAAATTACCCGATGGCCTCCAGGGTGGCTTTGAGAAAATCGTAAAACTTATCGACTGAGGCAATATGCACCTTCTCATCGGGCGAGTGAGGAGAGCGAATGGTAGGTCCGAATGAAATCATATCCAAACCATGGTACTTTCCGCCAATAATACCGCACTCCAAACCTGCATGAATGGCAAGTAAACCCGGAGTTTTGTTAAAAAGCTTCTGGTAAGTATCGGAACAAACTTTAAGCACATACGACTCGCGGTTTGGACTCCAGCCAGGGTAGTCGCCGGAAAAATTCAATTCGAAACCGGTAATACTGTGCAGCGCCGAAAGCTTTTCGCCCACAGCATATTTAGCTGTATCGATGGAACTGCGAACAAGGTAAGTAAACTCTGCCTCTTCATTTTCAATCCGAACAATAGAAAGGTTCAGAGAGGTTTCAACCAATCCGGGCATCACATCGCTCATGCGCATCGCTCCACTTGGCGCGGCATTTAGCACACCAATTAATCGCATAGCATCGGCGGGCGAAATAACTTTCGAAGGAACATCAACTGCCACCAATTCGATGCTTAAACCTGGTTCGGTGTGTTTGAGTTCTTCTTTCAGATTTTCGGTAAACCGGCTAATGAAAGATTTCAGGTCGTTCACAAAAATTTCAGGTATGATAACTATGGCATGGGCTTCGCGAGGAATGGCATTACGCAAATCGCCACCCTTTAAACTGGCTACCTGAACCGAAAGGTTGTTCAGCGCCGACCATAGCAAACGGCCCATTATTTTGTTGGAGTTACCACGCCCCAGGTTGATATCGAGCCCGGAATGACCCCCCTTCAGTCCTTTGATGATTATCTCAAAAGCCTTTCCTGACTCAGGTGCCACTGACTGATAGGAAGAATTAGCCTGTACATTTAACCCACCTGCACATCCTATAAACAATTCACCTTCGTCTTCCGAATCGAGGTTAATTAATACCTGGCCTTTTAAAACGCCTCCTTTTAAACCAAAAGCACCGTCCATACCGGCCTCTTCGTTGATGGTAAATAAAGCCTCCAAAGGACCATGTTTTGTTGAAGTTGATTCAAGAATGGCAAGCATGGCTGCACAGCCAATGCCATTGTCGGCACCAAGAGTAGTCTGGTTGGCTTTGAGCCACTCGCCATCGATAAGGGTTTCAATCGGATCGGTCTCGAAATTATGCACCTTATCGCTGTTCTTTTGTGGCACCATGTCCACATGCGATTGAAGAATAACCCCACGGTGATTTTCTTTGCCTTTGGTAGCAGGTTTCGACACTACTATATTTCCAACCTCATCGATATGGTATCCTAATCCCAATTGGATGGCAAAATCCTGAATATATTTTATCACTTTGCCTTCGTGCCTCGAAGGACGTGGAAGTTGAGTGAGTGCATAAAAATGTTTCCAGACATCCGTAGGCTTATAGTTTAATATTTCTTTCCCCATGGCAGCAGAAGTTAAATAATTAATACATTGTTTGGTTCATTCGGCACCCGGCATGGTAAAGATGATCGTGTTCACACCGGGTGGCTAAAGATACTATTTCCTGAGAAAAAAACAGATGTTTGATCAGGCAGGGTGTATAGAATGTTTTGGGTGCTGCTCAATATAGCTGCGGGAAAATGAAAGAGCTGCATCGAAAGTCTTAAAAATATTCGATTCTTCGACAAGCCGTGTTAGTTGATATTGGTTAAACTCCTTCATGACAGATTCGTGAACACCCGATAGAACAACCAATACACCCATATCTTTTAAGGATTTGATGGTAGTTTTTAAATTCTGTATACCCGTTTGATCCACAAAAGAAACATGGCGCATACGAATAATGATAACCCGCGCACTCAGCCCAAGGTTTTCGATAACCTCGGAATACTTGCGGGCAGAGCCAAAAAACAAGGGGCCGCTGATTTCATAGATAGCAATCTGCCTGGGAATTTTTGAGTAGTCCTCCAGCACATCCGAATCAATTACCTGATCAATGCGTTTTTCAGCCAGATCCGACATCCGCTTCATAAATAAAAGAGCCGATAGCACTACTCCAATCTGGATAGCCACTACCAAATCTACAAGCACAGTTAAGGTAAACGTTGTGAGTAAGATTAACACATCAAACAGGTTTCCTTTCAGAATGGAACGAAACGATCTCCATTCGCTCATGTTATAGGAGACTACAATTAAAATTCCCGCTAGACAAGACATAGGGATTAGTTTAGCCCACTTGCCCACGAACAGCATAATAAGCAACAGAGTTAAGGCATGGGCTATGCCAGCTATAGGGGTTCTTCCTCCGTTTTTCACATTGGTGGCGGTTCTTGCGATTGCTCCGGTAGCTGGTATTCCTCCAAAAATAGGAGTTACTATGTTGGCTATACCTTGGGCAACAAGTTCGGTATTGGAACGATGCTTTCCTCCAATCATCCCATCGGCCACCACAGCCGAGAGCAATGACTCGATACCACCAAGCAGGGCAATGGTAAGGGCTGGTGCCAGAAAATAAGGAATCTGTTGCAAGTCGATATGAGGAAGGTTAATGGTAAATTTTGAGGGAATATCGCCAAAGAATGATTCGATGGTCGAGACAGGAAGGTCAAATAGTTGAACAATCAAAGTAGTAAGCACAATGGCCACAAATGAACCAGGAATGCGGGTAATAAAATGTCGGGAGAGTATAGTCATACCAATAGTGGCTATCGTTATTAGCACAGCCCAAAAATTAACACTGCCAAGATTCTGTGCATAAACCAGCCATTTTTCAATAAACTCCGACGGAACTTTTTCGATGCTAAGCCCAAGGGCATCACGTACCTGAGTAGAAAATATCACCAGCGCTATGCCGCTGGTAAACCCCACAATCAGAGGATGAGGAAAATACTTCAGCAATACTCCCAATTTCAACACACCAAAAAGAACCAGCATAATACCGGCCAGAATAGTTGAAATAATAAGTCCGTCGATACCATATTGTTCAACAATACCAAAAACAATCACAATAAATGCACCTGTTGGACCTCCAATCTGCACCCGGCTTCCGCCTAACAAACTAATTATGAAGCCGGCAACAATAGCTGTAATAATACCTTTCTCAGGAGAAACACCTGAAGCCACGGCAAATGCAATGGCAAGAGGCAGAGCTACAATACCTACCACGAGGCCTGCCATCAAATCGTTCGAAAATTGTTTCCGGGTAATTCCCGCCTTTAAAAGGGTAAATAACTTGGGTCGGAACACATCGGACGCAATTTTATTCTTAGTCTTTGTCATACCAACATATTATGAGTAATCAAACTTTGTCAATAGGCGCTGATCTTTCAGAAAATGAAATCCGAAGTTAAGGGCTTTTAAACAACTGCCAAATAAAACTAATAAACAGGAAGCGGTTGAAAAAAAGTTCTTTTCGGCTTCGGAAATACCAGGAGATGTTTTAACCGGCCTTTAACATGAAGCGTTGCAACTTTTTAATTAGATTTGCGTTTTTTAAGTCATATTGATATTGTAGCATCATGAAAATCTTACTGATAACCATTGCCTTCGTGGCGTTTAATTTAACTTCCAATGCTCAGGGCGTAAAATGGGTTGGAATGGAAGAAGCCATTGCACTCAACCAAACTAGTCCGAAGAAGATTATGGTAGATGTATATACCGATTGGTGCGGATGGTGCAAGGTAATGGACAAGAACACGTTTATGCAGCCTTTAGTGTCTGAGCACCTCAACAATAATTTTTATCCGGTTAAATTCAATGCCGAACAAAAAGAAGATATTGTCATTCAGGGATCAACCTTTAAGTATGTAAGCAATGGTTCTCGTGGCTCTCACCAGCTAGCTGCTGCCCTGGGTGCTACAGGCTATCCTTATGTGGTTTTTCTGGACGAAAAGCTGAATATCATTACCTCCCTGCCTGGTTATACAAAAGCACAGCAATTCGACAAAGTCATTCATTTTATCTCTGGGGAACATTATAAAACCCAAACGTTTGAAGATTGGTCTGCCAACTATGTGTCTCCTGTACCAGCAGAATAATTCTATTTTTTAGGCGCCACATAATACGGTATTAAAGCACCTAGCTGAAATACCGGCAATTGGGCGTCGGCAATTTCATGACTGCCAAAAAAAATCTTAACCTGCGCCATTTCCGGAATACGATAAAAAAAGAGGTTAGTATTCACTGTACCTTCTGGAAGCTGCAACTGTGTGAGTGTTTGAATGGTTTCCATACCCGTAAGTTGAACAACCAGGTCATCGCCCATGTTGCCGGAAACCGGATGAAAACCCGATTCCGGGGAAAACTTAGTCAGCACAAAACGCTGAAAATTCTCTTCATCTGAAGGTATCAGGCGATAAGTCCTTGTTAAGCTTGTTGTTTCTTCCTTGCCTATAAATAAAGTCAGGTATTCTTTTTCCAGCTTGTCCAGTTCGGCTGCGCTTACTGCAAGCGATGCTCCTTCGGGAAATACCTCGTATTGACCGGAGATAAGTTTAAAACGACGCTTCCTTAGTTTGATAATAAATTGAGCGGCCTCAACGGCCTTTTCTTCAAGTGACTTGACAGTGCCCTGCCCTGACTTTGAGTTTGTAGTTGCAGCTTCTGTTAAAGCCAGCCTCGATTTGTCTTTCATATCCGATTCGGTAAGGTAAAAAGGTCTCACACTTAAATCGGTAAAATCAATACTCTCTTTTTCGAAAGGTGTTCCAAAAAAATTCCTTTGCTCAGCCGGTAGGGAATCCTGAAGAATAAGTCCTTTTTGCACGAAAGGAGAAAGTAACTCGGACAGGGAACCATAATTTACATTGCGCACCGAATACTGATGATCTGAATCCGGCAAAGAGCTACTGAAAAACTGAATGTCCTCAATTAGATAATGACTGGCAGAAATCGCCCTTGCACCTTCTATGCCAAGGTACTTCTTTGCATACATGTGATAAGGGCCAGGGGTAAAATCGGTTTTGGTAAAATTAATTTGTATGGCCAGTTGCGTTTTAGGGAGCATATATACCTGGCCATTATTTTCAAAGGCAGCCCTGTTCTTTAGGTTAGTAGTAACAATGTATCCGGGTGCGCACGAAAAAGTAATTGCAACGATAAGGATAATGAAAATCTTACTCATTTTATTCAATGGTTTTAAACGCTTTACCAAGCTTATTAATAATATCGCTGGCTGTAAGGGCATGGAAGCCCTTATCCATTAATGCCAGATCTCCAGCCATTCCATGGATATATACCCCTAATAAAGTGGCTTCCTTATTGGTATATCCCTGGGCTAATAACGCACAAATTACCCCCGTTAGTACATCACCACTTCCTCCTGTGGCCATTCCGGCATTTCCGGTGGTATTGAACCACAGACTCCTATCGCTAAACGATACAGAAGTATGCGCCCCTTTGAGCACTATCACTACCTGATACTTTTCTGAAAATTGCTGTTGACTTAGGATCCGATCATAATGACTTTTATGCTTTTGGGTTAGTCGATCGAACTCACCCGGATGGGGTGTAAGAATTGTGCCGGCAGGCAACTCCTCCAGCCAAGGTCTATTGTCTGCGAGTATATTCAGCCCATCGGCATCAATCACAAGAGGCACTTTCGTTTGCCCCAGCAGAACTTTCAAAGCTTTAGTGGTATTGTGCTTGGTATTGATGCCGGGTCCTATTGCAATGGCAGTATATCGGTCGAGACTTCCTGTGGAGGTAAATATCAGGTCCGACTCATCAATTTCGGTAAGGGCTTCAGGCACAGTAGTCTGAATGATTTCATAACCTAACCGGGGAATATGCGCTGTAACAAGCCCTGCCCCTGCCGACACGGCAGCGCGAGTAGACAAAACAGCAGCCCCCATCATTCCATAACTGCCTGCAACAATGAGTGCATGACCATAACTTCCCTTGTGTGAGAATTTACTTCGCTTTTTCAACATGGGAGCCATATCAGGCTGGGCAATAAAACGGTATAGGGTTGGAGTTTCTTCAATTGCTCTTGCATGCAGCCCAATATCAAGCACCTCCCAATGACCAACAATTGATTGATGGTCGCTCAGGAAGAAACTGAATTTCGGGAATTGAAAGCTCAGGGTATAATCGGCATGCACTATACATTCAGATATATTCGCATGGTTGCTGTCGCAAAACAAACCACTGGGTATGTCGATAGCAATGGTGCCAGCTTTTAAAGTTCGGTTAAGGTATTTTACAAGTTGGCATTCCACACCCTCAAGTGGTCGCTTTAATCCCGAACCAAAAAGTGCATCAATTATCCATTCCGTCGGGGCAATTTCAGGAAATTCAGCCTCTGAACCTATGCTATGAGGTTTCAGGTTTGTTTCGGCATCGAGTCGTCTGCGGTTAATTTCCGAATCAGGCGAAAGCTCTCCGGAGGTTTGTAACAAAAAAAACCGCAGCCTATGAAAATGCCTTTTGTGCAGAATTCTTGCAAGTGCCCAGGCATCGCCCCCATTGTTGCCCGGCCCTGCAAAAAAAACAAAGGCTGTGTGGGGTTCGAAGTGCTGGCAAATCCAATCGGCCAGAGCAGTTGCAGCTCTTTCCATAAGATCAACTGATTGAATGGGCTCGTGTTCGATGGTATAAGCATCGATGGCGCGTATCTGTTCAGCCGTAAAGACTTTGCCCATTTTTCAAATTGAATTGAGGTTTCTAAACTCAAATTTAGTAAGAGCAAAGCATTCTTTCTGCATTTTTCAATAAGAAATGGAGTTTTACTTACTTTATCTCATGTTTTGCTTATGGTTCCCATCTCATGGATGAGAAACACCTGGAAGAAGTAAAAATCATTTTCACGAATAAAAAATCCTCTATATTTGTCGACAAGGACTTTGATTTCGAAACAATTTAATTCTTACACCTATGTTAAAAGGTCACCCGAAGGGGCTACTAGTTGCGTTTTTCACCAACATGGGAGAGCGCTTTGGATTTTACACGATGATGGCTATTCTGGTTATGTTTCTGCAAGCCAGGTATGGCCTTGATGCCGATTCGGCTGGCAGCATCTATTCGTGGTTCTATTTTGCCATTTATGCCCTGGCTTTAATTGGGGGTATGCTTGCCGACTGGACAAAACGGTATAAGACGGTGATTCTCATCGGTCAGGTAATTATGTTCTCTGGTTACCTCATCATTGCAATACCAGGCCTGGAACTATGGGTTTCTGTGGCTGCCCTGCTCATTATTGCACTGGGCAACGGATTGTTCAAAGGAAACCTGCAGGCAGTTGTCGGACAGATGTACGACGACGAAAAGTACAAGAAATCCCGCGATGGTGCCTTCATGATTTTTTATATGGGTATCAACATTGGGGCCTTCTTTGCTCCCTTTGTGGCAAAAGGAATAAAAGAATTCTGGCTTAAACACAATGGCTATTTCGAAAATGCCAACCTGCCTTTGCTGAGCCACCAGTTTTTAAATGGCACTTTAAAAGATACCGAGCAATTCCAAACCCTTGCCAATGCAGCCATCATTCCCGATGGAGGAAAATCGGCTGCAGACCTTACCGCTTTTGCGAATGACTACATCAGTGTATTTTCGGCAGGTTTTAACTATGCCTTTGCCATAGCTGCCGGTGCCATGATTGTATCCTTGTTGGTGTATGTTATCTTCAACAAACTTCTTCCTTCGAAACATAAAATAATGAAAGAAGAGAAAAAGAATAATGTCGCTACCGAAACCAAGCCTGCACTCAACCTGGCCAATAACCTCAAATACATTCTGATTTCTCTGGGTTTGGTAATAGTGGTGGCAATTTTATTTCATATTGCCGATGGCTATACCACCATCAAAGACATTGATTATAAAATGGGTCTGGCAGTAGGTTTATTTGTTGGATTTATTACCCTGATTTTCCAGATATCGACGAAAGAAGAAAAGCCAAGAGTAAAGGCTCTCTTCCTGGTGTTTATTGTTGTTATTTTCTTTTGGATGTCTTTCCACCAGAATGGACTAACCCTTACCTTCTTTGCAAGAGACTATACAGCACAATACGTTGGTCCGTTTACCAACCTCTTTTTTAACATTTGGTCTATTCTGGCCGTAATTGGTGCAATTGCATCCAGCGCCATGATTTTCTTTGGAAAAAAAGGATCAAACAAGTTAATTGGAGCTGTGGGTTTTGTGGCATTTGGAGTACTATGTTATTATTTCGCACGTAATAACGACACCCTCAACCTGATTTCACCTGAAGTATTTCAGTCATTTAATCCCTTGTTCATTGTAGCCTTAACTCCCGTAGTGATGGGTATTTTTGCCTGGTTGGGCAAGCGTGGCCAGGAGCCTTCGTCTCCGCGTAAAATTGGTATCGGAATGATTATAGCTGCCCTTGGGTTTGTATTGGTATTAATCTCTTCGCTTGGCTTGGTTTCTCCCAAAGAAATGGCGGGCGTGGCAGTAGAAGAGATAAACAGAGTTTCGCCCTACTGGCTTATGAGTTCTTACCTCATTTTAACCATTGCCGAACTCTTTCTAAGTCCTATCGGTTTATCGTTTGTGGCCAAAGTTGCCCCAGCACGCTTCCAGGGTCTTATGCAAGGTGGCTGGTTGCTGGCAACTGCCATAGGTAACAAATTCCTTTTTGTAGGAAGCCTTTTGTGGGGTATGGTAGACCTTTATATACTTTGGGGAATATTTATTATCTGCTGCATTCTCGCTGCCATATTCATCTTCTCGATTATGAAAAGGCTCGAAAATGCTACCAAATAGTGTAGCTAAGCCTAAAAAGAGATAAAACTTCTTTAAAGCCGGTAAGCGTAAAGCCTGCCGGCTTTTTTATATAACCTAAGTGAATTTATCTTCTGGAAAATTGGATACAAAACATTTATTATCTGCTAATGCTTGAAATTGGTTTTAAAAATGAGTAATTTATATTACCCATTTAAAAACTAGTGTCATGTCAGAAAAAAACAGACAACTTGGCTATCAGATTACAATTGCAATACTGGTAGTAATTATATTGATATTAGTTATTTCTAACCAGATTAGGCATCAGAAGCAGATTCTGCATCAGGTGGCCGACACAGCAATGAGTACTATTTCCGACACGGTTTTTACAGAGCGTATCATCAACGATACTGTATATCTTACCCAAGTGCGTACCCGCACAAAAATTAGTTATGTCGATACCACACCGCTTGTATTAAGTAGCCGTCGGTCTTTTATTTATATCCGCGACACATTTAACATCGACGACCGTACCTATTACATCACTGAAACCGACGATACTGTCAAGGTTTTCTATTTCGATTACACTTATTACATTTTTAAGTACCATCTGAAAGACAGTCTGGTTGCAATCGATTCGGTACTGGGATGCGATTTATACACTCACTGTTTATGCAACGAGCGTGAGCGGATTGTAATCTTTCATACCTGCGAAGGCGAAAGCCGGATGATTATCAATATGCTCAACAAACAAAAAGACAAAAAGAATTAATTCGAATGTTCAGGTAAAATGCCTTTACACGAATCTAATGAGAACGTTTAAGGGCCAGATTAGCTATTGTTTCGCCAATAGCCAATGAGGCCGTAGCTGCAGGCGAAGGTGCATTCAGCACGTTGATGGCCCATTTGTTTTCGCGAATTAAAAAATCGTCTATTAAGCCTCCGCTTTTGTGGCAGGCCTGGGCTCGAACTCCTGCCCCCCCCTCCCTAAAATCTCCTGCCTGTATTGAAGGAACAAGTTTTTGCATTGACCTTACAAGTGCTTTGTGCGAAAATGATCTGTAATACTCACCCAAACCAGTTTTCCAATATTGTTTCATCACCCTGCGAAATCCAGGCCAGACAAGATCCCCAACAATATTCTTAATGTTAAAATCGGGGAAAGAATAACCTTCGCGCGCAAAAGCCCAAACTGCATTTGGCCCTGCTTCAATACCGCCTTCTATTAGCCTGGTAAAGTGTACACCTAAAAACGGAAAATCAGGATTTGGAACAGGATAAATGAGGTTGCGAACCAGGTATTGTTTTTCCTTGTTCAACTCCACATATTCTCCCCTGAAGGGAATGATACGCACATCGAGGTCATCCTCAGTCATGAGTGCAATCTGGTCGCTATAAAGTCCTGCGGTGTTAATAATAAAGCGTGCCTCGAAAGCCCCTTGATTAGTAATCACTTCAACTCCTGCATGTTTTTTTTCTATCTGTGTTACTTCATGGCTGTAATGAATAGAAACAGCATACTTTTCCTGCAGAATGGCAGCATATTTTCTGGCTAATTCGCCATAGTTTATAATGCCTGTGTAGGGTACGTGCAAGGCTGCCAAGCCTGAAGCATGAGGCTCGTATTGTTTAATTTCAGAGGCAGAAAGCTTTTTTACACGAACAAGCCCGTTCTGTTGAGCGCGCTCAAAAAGGCTTTCAAGCCTTGGAACCTCCTGGGCTTCTGTGGCCACAATTAGTTTTCCGCATAATTCGAATGGTACATTCGCTCGTGTACAGAAATCGATGAGCTTACGGTATCCTTCGAGGCAGTTGGTTGCTTTTAAGCTACCTGGTTTGTAATATACTCCTGCATGAATAACCCCGCTGTTATGGCCCGTCTGGTGCATAGCAGGCCCGGGTTCTTTTTCGAGAAATTTCACACGCAGATGTGGAGACTTTTCCAGAAGTTGCAAGCCAGTTGCCAGACCCACAATTCCGGTTCCGATGATTATCACATCAGTCATTTATTGTCCGGTTTGCTGGGCAAGTGGTGGTTGAAAATAGACGTGAATATATTGCTTCCAGATTTCGTTCGATATGGAGTCGGCAAATTCTGTTTTAAAATGAAATACATCTTTATAATTTTCGTCGATTTGGGTAAAATTGAAAAGAGAAGTAGGGTTGATTAAAGGACTGAGGCTTTTTAAGTCCTCGAAATAGGCCTGATACTCTTTTTCCTTATCGTATTCACGAATCTTGTCGATAAAACTACGATGATTGGGTATGTGAATAAAGTAGATCTCAATTCCATTTTCCTTGCAATAATTTACAATCTTTCTGTATTCGTTCAGGTAATTCGAAGGATAGACAAAATCGTTCATGCGCAAGTCAATGAGGTCGTATCCGCGCTGCCATAAATCAATAGATCGTTCGCGGAAATCGATATTCACAAAATCTTCGTTGTCTGTTGCCAGGTAGTAGAGTACTGAATAGGTATCGATGCACACATTCTGATTAGTGAAATAGGTAAGCAAATTACTGGAAAACTTCCAATAGGGTGCCACTATATCGTAATAAACTTTATCGTTGAAATTGATGAACCCAACCTGGAAGAACACCCTTTTAAGTGATGTTTTGGTGGTACAGAACCAGAAAAAATCGATAGAGGTTCGCAAATTACCCCCGGCAATGGCAAAATTAAAAAGTTCCTCGCCGGTATTTTGGGTAAAATAATCGCCATTCAGGTGTGTCATGCGTGAATCGCCAAACACTACATTAGGTATGGGATTTCGGTCGTACATAGCCATTTTCCAGGGAACCTGTCCACGTGGTATGGTGGCTGCAGTGCGGCGAATGCATTTATTTTTAGCCTCATCAGATATATATTTACCTTCATGAATAAGGTTATAGGGATCAACAATATAAACTATTGCGATATTCAGCAAGAAGGGTAATAAAAACAACAGAAGATGTACAAATACACGTTTCATTCAGTAAAAGCTTTTCTATGATCGTATGTGATTTCTTAATTTCATTTTTATCTAAAACTGCATGTATACAAACGACGATTCGGGGCCAGAATAAAACATGATCAGAAAAGTGAGCAGGTAATAGACTCCCCAACGAATAAGCTTAGGTGTTCGGGAAATTATATCGTAAGGCGACTCGTTCCAATATTCCTGACGAAACTCTAGTAAGAAAAAGAAAAGAATGCCAAAGGCAACAAACAAATAATTTTTCAAACCAAAAACACCAATGCCATCGGGCGACAAGCTGGCAAACAAATGTGAGATGAAGTATAAGGCATCTCTTATGGTACCGGAATTGAAGAATATCAGGGTAAAACAGAAGAACAAATAGGTTAACGATATGCTTATCAACCTATTAAGCCGAAGAGGGAGTTTACCTATTGTTCGGAGCCTCCATTTCTTGGTAAAAAACTCGTAATTAATGGCAATACCCTGGAGCAAACCTACTGCAATATAAGTCCAGTTGGGTCCATGCCAGATTCCAACCACAAAAAAAGTTATCATAAGGGCATACACCGAAGCCCATTTGCGCCATTTAAGACGTTTTATAATGATGTGATTGAAAATATAATCGTTGCACCAGGTGGACAATGAAATATGCCAACGTTTCCAGAATTCACCCACACTTCTGGCAAAGAATGGCCGATTGAAGTTGTCTGTGAGTGAAATTCCAAAGAGTTTTCCAATGCCCAAGGCAATACGCGTATAGCCCGAGAAATCGAAATAAAGATGCATAGGTTGCAACAGGAAAATGAGCATATACATACCTCCATGGATATGTGGCATATCGGAATGCAGGTAATTCACCATCATTGCCAGCCTGTCGCCTATCACCATTTTCATAAACGCGCCGAGAATAATCAGCTGAAAACCGTTAATCAGGTTGTACTCGCTAAACTCAATTTTTTGCTTTAGTTGCCTCAGAAACACTTTCGATCGCTCGATGGGGCCGGCAATAAATTTAGGAAAAAAGAGCATAAAAATGCTGAAATGAATGATATTCGTCTCAACCTTTTCTACTCCCCGCGAAACATTGAGCAGGTATCCGATACCCTGAAAAGTGTAGTACGAAATTCCAATTGGAATAATAAATTCTATCGAGGGTACAGACAAATCGGCTAACCCGAGCAATTGATTAAGGTTATCGATAAGAAAACCGAGGTACTTAAAAAATACCAATACGCCAATATTGATAAAAACGCCAAATCTGACAAGCCAGGTCTTTCGCAGGGGAGCCGCCAGGTTTTTATTTATAAGTATTCCTGCCAAATAATTGATTCCTACCAGCACCATAGAAATCACCAATACTTTAACTGAAATGATGCCTACAAAAAGCAAACTGGCTGAAAACAATAGCAGGTTTTGAATTTTCCGGTTTACATAGTAATAAGGGAGTAAAAAACTAAGAATGTAAATCAGAAATTTTACACTGTAAATATTCATTATTGAGACTATTTATTCTGAGCGATTAGAGGATATATTAGTATTTGCCACCTCAATAAGATATTTGGTGAATTCATGTGCAGCCAGTTCTCCAAAATCCGGGTCAAGGTGAGAGTCCCAGGCATTCTTTGCCTTTTCATCAGGCAGGTAAAGGCCCTCTCCTACCTGAAGTTTTCTGAAATCCCAAACAAAAATATTATCGCCGGGCTCATCCCATTCGTTTACTACCCAGTCGAAGAACTCACGCGCACGCAATGCAATTTCCTCTGTGGTAGATGCTTTGGTAAGTGCAGCTCCGGTCCAGATTATAAACTTTGTGTTGCCAAAAGAATGTAGCTTTTCTTTTAAAGCTTGGTATTGTAAAGTATAGTTTCCAATTGTTTTTTTGTCGGAGTTGATATCCGATACACTGTCGTTGGGTAGAATATTGCTTACAGGAAAACAGTGCTTAAAAACAATCACATCGTAATCGGCGGTAAGCATTTCGAGGGTAGGTTCTTCCATAAAGGGTTCTGTACCGCCATTTTTAACCCAGATGTTGTAGTAGTCGTAAGGGTAGTTACTCCATGGATAAGGTGACCCTTTGGGGAAAGCCTGCTCACGGATAGCTATTTTTGCTCCGTTTTGAATATTGTATTCTTCAATCAATGAAGGAACTGTGTATTTTTCGAAACGAGATAGTATTCCTGATAGAAAATCGCGCTTTCCTTTATACACATTCATTCCGGTACTGTGATGCAGGAACAGAATATTCACATCGGGATTTTCAACTTTCACTTCGGTACTTTGGTCGCATCCCATTAATAAAAAAATAAAAATGATCGAGTAGGCTATTGTTTTCATGGAAGTTGGTTTTAAAGTTTAGCCTTAACTTTTTTACCAGAACTGCTCAGTTCCATACGCTCTTTTAGTTCAATCAGTTTGGGTACTTTATACAAAGCTAATTTTTTACCGCAATGTTCCTTAATTTTGTCGGCATTTATTTGGGTTGTGCCAAGGTTATTTACTACCACCACAGCTTTAATGGCTTCGCCCTGAATATCGTCTTCGATAGCTTCGATGCTGCAATCGACCACTTCATGCAGACTGAGTATAACCTCTTCAATTTCTTTCGGGCTTACGCGCTTGCCGTTTATTTTCATAATTTCTTTCTTGCGCGCTGAATGATAAATATATCCATCCTCATCGATGGTAGCAAGGTCTCCGGTATGCAACCAGCCATCGCGAATAACCTGGGTAGTCGATTCTTCATCATGAAGGTATCCGATCATTACATTTCCGCCGCGTGCAATAATTTCTCCAGTATCACCAGTTTTCACCTGGTTTCCTTGTTCGTCAACTACTTTAAGTTCTACTCCGGGAATGCCTTTGCCAAGAGATCCTTTTCGTCTGGGGTATTCTTCGGGTGGAAGATAGGACAACCTGGCGGTTGCCTCGGTCTGGCCATACATGACATAAAACTTCACTTGCGGAAATGCATCCCTAAATTCGTCGATAAATACGGTTGAAAGTTTTCCGCCTGCCTGGGTTACATACTTTAATTCGGGTAAAGAAGTGGTTTTAAAAGATTCCGATTTTCGTAATAAAATTTGAAAATGACTGGGCACACCTGCAAACCCGGTGCAGGCATTGTTCTTTAAATCGTTTATCACTGCTCCCAGGAAGATAAAACTATTGTTGAGCACTAGGGAGCCTCCTACCCTGAGATGGGTGTGCAACAAGGACAATCCATAGCAATAGAAGAAGGGCATCACCACCAGAATGCGGTCGTGGCTGGTAAGATGAAGGTATTCGACAATAGAGTTGGTATTGGCGATAATGTTATTGTGCGAAAGCATAACTCCTTTGGGAGTGCCTGTAGAACCTGAAGTAAATATCACTTCTGCTACCGAGTGGCCATCGAATTCCATTTCAAACAGAACCTCTGATTTTTTCTCATATACTTCGGCAAGCCCGGCAGGAGAAATAACAGGAATGCCAGAAAGGTTAAGTCGCTTTTCCACATCGGGTGTTAAAAATGCCATCGCCGGGCTGGTTTGCTCTTGAATATAAAGCAGATTCTCTGTCTCAATACGCGGATCAAGCGGTACACAGGCATTTCCCGATTTCAGAATTGCCAGATAGGCCGTTACAAAAAAGGTGTTATTTGCTGAAAGCAGCAGAATATGCTTGCCACTGCCAACCCTGGTACGGACATAGTCTGCCAATTGCAGGGTACGGTCGTAGAGAGTAACATAATCGATTGGCTCTCTGCCTACCACAAATTCTTTTTGCAGGTGCTTCGATTGTTCAAAGAAAAAATCAACACAATTCATAAAACCTAAGGAATAATTTCCTGATAATTACTAAACGAAAGATAAACCAACCTACCGATTAAAGATCAATTTTCTGAGCCATTGAAATAGTCGCGGATAGGTGACATGCGCAAATATTCGGTGGTTTTGTATTTACGCTCAAAGTTTACAAACATGCTCTTCACATGCTCTTCTGTTTCGCCCATTACCTTACCCACCTCAGCAGGAGAATACCCATTTTCGTATCCATACCAGTAACGATCCATCAGATTATAGGGTAACTGATAGAAAAACTCCTCTTGTGTTTGTTCAGCAGTGTAAGTATCTGTAGTGGGTGTTCTTTCGATGATAGCCTTGGGTACTCCCAGGTATTCAGCAATCTGGTATACTTGAGTTTTATAAAGGTTGCCAATGGGCATGATATCAGCACCACCATCGCCATATTTAACAAAAAAACCTTGTTCTTTCTCATGCTTGTTAGGTGTACCTACCACCGCATAATGCAGTGCTTCGGCATGATAGTAGAGCATACTCATGCGTGCACGTTGTTTGAAGTTCGATGCTGCAACGATTTGAAGATAGTCTTTGGCCGGAAGGCGTTCTTCCTTCTCTGCTCCATTTTTGTCGATGATAGTGACTGAAAACAAGGGAGGAAGGTTGGAGAACAAACCACTCTGCTTGATCCCAATTTTCATTTTATGGGTAGCGGCACTGTATTCAGGAAAAACCCTTTTTACAGCCTCATCGCGACGCTCGTAACACTTAAAACCGGCCAGGGCACCTGTTAGGTCCTCTTTAATAGCTTTTACACCAAATTTGGCAGCAAGTTCCCTCGCAAGGTTTTCGCTTTCGGGACTCGAATCCTGCTCGGGCATCATTATACCCAGGCACTTTTCAGGCCCAAAGGCCTTTGCTGCCAAGGCCATGCACACCGATGAGTCGATACCTCCGCTGATACCAATCACACCACCCATGCGGTGCAATCGTTTAAAGACATCATTGCGCATTTGTTCGATCAATTGATCCACTATCTCTCCGACGTTTCCGAGAAGGATAATTTCTTTGGTAAAGGGCTTTTTAGGCTGGTTATTCATGGTAACTATTTTATTCGGTTATTATATTCGACTTTAGAATATTTTCAGGTGTAAGAGGTGCTGGTTTTTGACCTATAAACTGTTGGTATAGCAAATGAGTAGAAACCAGTGAGGTTAAAAGCATGTTTTCTACCTCTGAGGTGCGGGGTGTTTGGCGCATTTTTTCCAGCATAGGCAGCACACTGGAAGAATTAAAAATACCGACATGTTCGATGGATTCTGCATTTAAAAGCTCCTTGATGTAAGAAGGAGCTTGTTCGCCGAGGAAGGTGCTGGCAATGGGTGCACGATAGGCTTGTTTAGACCTGTTTAGAATGCTATCTGGAATTTTACCTTTTATCAATTTTTTCAGCAGGTACTTCTCGTTTAAACCATTCAGCTTGTATTTCGGAGGAAGGGAGGCACAAAATTCTATCACACGGTAATCCAGAAAAGGATAGCGACCTTCTACTGAATTACCCATAGCCATGCGGTCGCCTTGCGAAGAGAGCAGATAGCCCGACATAAACACACTGGTTTCGAGCCATTGGGCCTTAGCCAGTGAATGCCAGGTATTAAACCCATCGGGCAAATTCTTTTGCAAAGCTGCAAAAGGATCAAAACTATTCAAAGATGATTTAACGTTTGGATGAAAATGCTTTTTTATGTGCTCGGCATTGTTCCATCGCAACAGGTGTGAATAAAACGGATTGTCTGTATCTTCCAGTTTAAACCCAAAAAAGAGCTTCAGCATGGTTGGCGAAGCTGTTTTCATTTGAGGAAGATAAGGATATAATTTCCTCAGAAGCAATGGTCTGTATGCTGAATTTGGCTGTTTTGCCCAAAAACGCCGGATCTCAGATTCTTTAAATATATTATAACCAGCCAGCATCTCATCGGCTCCCTCGCCGGTAATCACTACCTTGATGTTGTTCGAGCGTACCAGCCTAGAAAGCAAATACATAGGAGTTGGAGCGGTCCTGATAACAGGGGTTTCGCAAAGATTGACCACACGCGGAAAGGCCTCGGCTATTTCCTTCGAACTGCATTTTATTGAATGATGATTGGTATTCAAATAGCGCGCTGCTTCGAGCTGATAGTTTGTTTCGTCAAATTCATCTTCCTGAAATCCAATGGAAAAAGTATTGAGCACATGTGGTTCTAACTTTTTAATATAAGCAGTTGTGATACTCGAATCGATCCCTCCACTCAAATAAGCAGCCACTTCAACATCAGCACGCAAACGGAGTTTTACTGCATCCTCGAACAATTCGCCAAATGCCTCTGCAGCCTCATCGATAGATTTTATGGATTGATTTGGCTGATCAAAGCGGAGCTCCCAGTATTTCTGCACACGAACTCCTGATGAATTCACTTTCATCCAATGTCCGGGCGAAAGTTCCAGAATATCGTTAAAGACAGTATGTGGAGTAATGGCGGTCCAGAAGGTATATACCTGACTAAGCGCTTCGTTGTTTAAGCTAGGTTTTATGCGAGGATTCTCGAAAAGGGTTTTAATTTCGGAACCAAAACTAAATTCGCCCTGGTTATAATGGTAAAAAAGCGGGCGTATCCCAACTCGGTCGCGGGCAATAAACATTTCCTTTTTATGGGTGTCCCAAATGGCAAAAACGTACTGTCCGTTCATCTTTGGCAAAGCTTGTTCGCCATAGCAGGCATAAAGCTGCATCACCACTTCGGTATCGCTATGGGTATGAAAACCATAACCTTTTGCCTCTAATTCGCGACGTAGTTCTATGTGGTTAAATAATTCGCCATTGTACACAATCCAATATCTTTTGTTTACATCGGTCATGGGTTGCTGGCCTGTCGATAAATCGATGATACTAAGGCGCACATTGCCGATTGCAGCCTGAGCCGAAGAATAAACTCCGCTCTCGTCTGGCCCCCGGTAGCTGATGCGCGATAGCATCCTGTTTACCATTTCGGCATCAGGACGTACCGAATAATTGACTATTCCTGCAATACCGCACATAATCAGGCTGCTTGTTTGCGAATTACAAACTCGGTAATGGCATTAATCGATTCAAAATTTTCTTCTACCAGATCGGCATCCACAGGTTTAACACTGAAAGTCTCTTCCAGAAAACCCAGAAGCATTACAAAACCCATTGAATCAAAGAAACCCTCTTTAAAAATCAGGGTTGAATCCTGAATCTTTTCTTTCTCGGCAAAAGTGGTATCTAAAATGTATCCGGTAATTCTTGATTTAATTTCTTGAGATTGCATATTGTTGATTGCTTAAAATTTTGCTACGAAAGTATATTATTCGTTTGGGAGTTCTTGACCCATTTTTACAGGTAAGCAATTTAATTTGATTAACGCAATGTTCAAATGATTCAATTAACTTTTTTCAGGTATGTAATTTTTTTCAATACTTAAATTTCAGGGTTTGATCGATAAGCAAATAAAATCAAAAGCCTCGATTTGTTTTAGAGTTTTATGCTATGAAGCTTTAGTGAGTTACTGAAAAAACGGATATAAATTTACCATTTAGGCATGCTTTTTTATACTTATGTCAAATGCTAAAAAAATTAGCAAAAAATTAGGATAACTTTGCAGCCATTAAGAATTAGCCTCAATTCGCGAGGTTGTTTTAACATAATGCTGTAGTGATAACTTATAAAAATCAGTAACCAACCCCTAAAATTCGAACGGTGAGTTTCAAAAAAACCTTTTTTAAAAATCTGATCACTTTCGGTGGATATAATTATGCAACCCAGGCATTAAGGTTTGTAGCCACAATAATTCTTTCACGATTACTGCTGCCCGATGAATATGGTTTTGTAGCATTAATTACCGTATTTACTGAATACATCAAGCTTTTTACCGACTCGGGTGTTTCCTATGCCATTATAAGAAGTGATTATAAGCACTCGTATTACAGGGCGGTGCATTCCATTGCTATTTTAATTGGCGTGGTTTTGTTTCTGCTGATGCTGGGTCTGGCCTTTCCGATTGCCTATTTTTATAACGATAAAGAGCTTATAGTTCCCACTATGGTGTTTGCCACTGTTTTTATTTTTCAGTCGTTGCAAGTGGTGCCCTATGCCATACATGCCAAAGAGCTTAATTTTAACCGCATTGGCCAGGTTAACCTTATTGGCCATGGATTTATGATGGGTGGCATGATATTGATGGCTTTTCTGGGTTTTTCATACTGGTCGCTCATTGTGCCGCAAATTCTGATGGTAGTAATCTACTACATACTTTTCAACCGAAAACTTAAAATACGCCCCTCTTACGATTGGCGACAAATAAAGGTAGCCTTTCGCAAAACAAGAAGCCTGATTGGGAACCTTTCGTTTTTCAATTCAATCAACTATTGGGCCCGAAATGCCGACAACCTGATTGTTGGGAAATTGTATGGCAAGAACGACCTGGGGATTTATAACCGCGGATACCAGTTTCTCACCCTTGCGCTTACTTTAATTACAGGCATCTTTGGTACGGTATTGTTTCCAAGCCTGCAGAAACTGAAAGAAGCCGGTGGAAATGTAAACAAGGAATATGCAAGTATTTTAGGGGTAATTAGTATGATAAGCCTTCCCGTAGCATTGCCACTGATACTGATACCAAACTGGTTTGTACTGGTGCTGTGGGGCAAAAACTGGATGCAGGTTGCCGAACTGTTGCCTTATTTTGGTGTATTGATCCTTGGCCAGACACTAATTTCGACCGGTGGACATATTTTTGTACTCTATAAAAAAGAGAAAAACCTTTCGTTGTTAGGCATTATCCAATCGGTAGCACTGGTGGGTGGTATTGTGATCGGAGCTTTTATTTCGCTAAAAATGGTGATCATCTGCTATTCCATTGCTTACCTGGCCATTGTGGTACCCTCTACCCTTTATCTCGGATTTTATAAATCTTTCGGATTTAAAACTAAGGAAATAATCATTTTCTGGACACCTAAATTATTTGCATACAGCGGGTTACTTATAAGCGTTTACCTTAATATCCCTTTGTTGACCTATGCCCTGTTGATATTTCTTACCCTCCACATTCTTTATTATCAACGTAACGATCTGGGGCAGCTGCTAAAAGTGGTAAAATCGAAACTAATTAAAAAATGATGACAAATCCTGTAATAGTTGTTGTAGCCTTTAACCGTATCGAATCACTGAAGCGAATTTGTAGATCGCTCGATCGCATGATCGAGCCACAGGGCGATGTTTCCCTGATTATCTCTATCGACAACAATGGAGGCAAAAATCAGGATGTGATTGACTATGCCCACCAATATAATTGGAAATTCGGCCCTAAGGAAGTTCGCGTAAAGGAGAAAAACACAGGCCTTAAGGCGCATATTATCAGTTGCGGCGACCTTACCGAAGAATTTGGCGATGTAATTATCCTCGAAGACGATTTGTTTGTTTCGCCTTACTTCCTCGATTATGTAAAGGAGGCACAACAGTTTTACCGCAACGAAGAAAAAATTGCCGGTATTTCGCTCTATAACTACCGGCTTACCGATATCATCTGGAACAATAAACTCCCCTTTATTCCTGTAACCAACCATTCGGATGTGTATTTTATGCAGATTGCCTCTTCCTGGGGCCAGTCTTGGAGCCGCGAACAATGGAAAGGCTTCAGGGAATGGTTTAATACCGATCCGGATTTGTCGAAAATTACTGGCATGCCTTACGAAGTAATTAACTGGCCAAAAAGTTCGTGGAAAAAGTTTTTTATCGGCTACCTGGTATACACTAACAAGTTTTTTGTCTATCCCAACAAATCGCTCTCGACCAATTTTAACGACCCCGGAACCCATTATTTCGACCGCGACCACGACGCCCAAAGTCCGCTTGCAACGGTTGATCCAAAGATTCGTTTTATTCCATTCTCAGAGGCCGAAAATGTCTACGATTCCTATTTCGAAATTACTCCTGCGACCATTAAAAAGCATAATAAAAAAATGAAGGACTTTGACTTCGAAGTAGACCTATACGGAACCAAAAGGCCTCAAACCATTGCTAAACCCTATGCGCTCACCACAAAGAAATGCGCAAATCCGCTGATGACTTTTGAGCGTTCACTTAAGCCGCACGAACTCAATGTGTTTTACAACATACCAGGAGAAGATATCTTTTTGTGCAAAACAGCAGACCTGCTGCAGGATACTTACCTCAACACCGACTTGCTCCGCGATTATTCCTACTTCTACCGGCAAACCTTTAATCGTCGAGAGCTGACAATGTTTATCAAACAATTGCTTAAAATGAAGTGGATACGGATAACAAGCAGGAAATAATTAACAGTAGAAATTTATTCCCACCCGATATTTTCCTTAAGCACGCGAGCCGGATTTCCACCAATCAGAGCATTTGGCTGGGTGAAAATGCCACGCACAACCGAATCGGCTGCTATCACACATCCATCTGCAATATGGGTTCCCTTATAAATTTTTACGCCACATCCAACCCATACTTTGTTACCCAATACAATTTCGGGGCGACCTTCTTTACGGCCTTCGTAGTGGATGGAATGAAAATCTTCGTCGAGAAACTGACAATTCCAGGAGATGACACAATCGTTGCCAATACTAAGTCCATGCATTATAATCAGGTTTGTATTGGCATTGATGTACCCGCCATGTCCAATGGAGACTTCGCCATCTTTTTCAATGTCAATCCGACAGCCACGGCCAATGGAATAAGGTCCGGCCAGTTTGAGTTTTCCTTTGATATTAAGGTAGGTAATATCCCTTCTATGTGTGAAACCCACATAGTCTGTACCAATTTCGAGTTTACCGCTGGCCGAAATATTTTTTACCCCACTAATACTTACCCGTTGATGCACCAGAATCGTTTTTCTGAACACAAGCTTAAAATGCATAGCACGTAATACCAATAGCAGGAAATTGGTCTTTGAACTGCGGCATTTCCTATAAAAAGCAATAATCTTTTTCATAAGGTTGATTGAGCATTATGGCGAGCAATTTAGCAACATTTTACCTATCCCTTATTTTTTGCATTGCCGAATTAAACAAACAGGCAAGAGTATTCAATGCACTTGTATTTTGAACCACAATGTTTTATGGGTATTTAATTTCTGAGCTTAAATCGAATCACCGTGGTTGACCACAAAATTCTTTTGAGTACAAAAAATAAATGTTCGTCAAAGTGTTGCGAACTAAGAAAAATAAATATAAAAAATATTCACCTAATAATCTATTGCATATCAATATGTTTAGCGTATTTTTTTACTTATTAACAAAGTCAGCACAGAAACCTTTCGTCAAAATAATCGTAACATTGGTCAAAATGATGTCGAGAAAAGAAGACCAGAATAATTTGAACGACCAGAAAAAAATAGCAATAACTTTTTGTAAATTATAGATTGCTTTAATTGAATCTTGTTGAAAAAATAACCAAGTTTGCAACAATAAAGAAGGGCAATCGCTGTTAGCAAATAACCACAAAAACCAAGGCGATAACACAAAACTACTAACCATGCGAATTAGATTTACCATTTTACTTGCAAGCCTTCTACCACTAATGGTTTCAGGGCAATCACTTACCAGCCAGATTCGGATTAATCAGCTGGGCTATTTTCCATCAGCCAAAAAAGTAGCCATTGTAAGGGGCACATCTGGCTCAACCTTCTCAGTGGTAGATGCCACTACCCAGACTGTTGTTTTCAACGGCAATTTAAATGCAGCTAAATACTGGTCCTACTCCGACGAGAATGTAAGGATAGCCGACTTTAGCAGCTATACTTCACCGGGCAACTATTATGTGGTAGTTTCGGATTTGGGTAAATCCTACGATTTTGTTATTAGTAGCGATTTGTACACTGACCTTGCCATTGTAAGCACCAAAGCATACTATTACCAACGGGCTTCTACCGATTTGCCCGAAACGTATGCTGGCATTTGGCACCGTGCTGCCGGACATCCCGACGACCAGGTTATTGTGCATGCCTCTGCTGCTACGCCTCAAAGACCTGCCAACACTCTTATTAACACTTCAAAAGGATGGTACGATGCAGCCGATTACAATAAATACATTGTGAATGCTGGCATTTCAACCTTTACCTTTTTGCACCTATACGAAACCATGCCGTATTATTTTACCAATATCGATTTGAATATTCCGGAAAGCGGCAACAGCATCCCTGATATACTCGACGAAGCGCTCTATAATATCGAGTGGATGATGTCCATGCAGGATCCTAACGATGGTGGCGTATACTTTAAAACAACTAACCAGGATATGGATGGTTGGGCCATGCCCGAAGATGCTACTACAGCAAGGTATGTTGTACAAAAATCAACAGCTTCCACCCTCGATTTTGCTGCCATTATGGCCATGTCGGCCCGTATTTTTGCCGATTTCGAAACTGAATTGCCTGGATTTTCAGCTACCTGTCTGGCAGCTGCCCGCAGTGCCTGGACCTGGGCCAATGCCAACCCCAACATCCATTTCGACCAGAATGAGATGAACCAAAACTTTAGCCCTTACATTGAAACCGGCGATTACCCCGACGATACCTTTACCGATGAATTCAAATGGGCGGCTGCAGAATTGTACATTACTACCGGCGAATCGCAGTTCTACGACCGTATTGGAATCAGACAGGGCGACTGGAATGACATTAGTGTACCAAACTGGCAAAAAACAAACACACTCGGTTTGCTATCGCTCATTACCAACAGCAGCCAACTATCGGCCTCTGACAAAACATTTTACGAATCGGAGTTAATCAATCTGTGTAACGATATCACTGCCGAATACAATCGGTCAGCCTACAATACCTCCATGGGGATGTACGATTGGGATTTTACCTGGGGTAGCAATGCCATAGTAGCAAATCAGGCCATGATGTTACTGGATGGACACCGTATCGATAGCACTTCAGGATATTTAGATGCAGCCATAGCGAATATGGATTATCTGTTAGGAAAAAACCCTCTTAATAAATCCTTTGTTTCAGGAATTGGCACAGACTACGCTCGAAACATACACCACCGTCAATCTGGTTCTGACAACATCGACGAACCAGTGCCAGGATTTCTGGTTGGAGGTCCCAATCCCTGGGCAAGTGACGGATTAAGCTATCCTTCGGAGCTTCCGGCTAAGAAATACATCGACGATAAAAGAAGCTGGGCAACCAACGAAATAACCATAAACTGGAATGCTCCACTGATGTATGCAGCCCACACAATTACTTCAATTATGGAAGGTGTAACCCCACCTCCGCCTCCGGCAAACAGTGCTCCAGTTATACTGATTAATTACAATGAAACAACTGAAAGTGGACAAACAGTAAACTTAGATGCATCTGGAACCTTTGACAACGACGGAGATAACCTTACTTATACCTGGTCCTCTGCCGATGGAATTGTGTTCAGCTCCACCTCAGCATCGCAAACAAGTTTTGTAGCACCTACAGTGAGCAGCGCAACAGCACTTAGCATTACCTTATCTGTAAGCGATGGCGAGGCTGTTTCGACAAGAAACATAACAATAACAGTAAATCCTACAACAGTTACACCCAACAATGCACCGGTTATTGTATTAGACTATATGAGCAGTGCACAAAGCGGTCAGACTGTAACACTCAATGCGGCAGGTAGTTTCGATGCCGATAGCGATGCGCTTACTTACAGCTGGCAGACTAACAGCCCATCAGTAAGCCTGAGCAGCACAAATGGAGCCTCCACTTCTTTTGTTGCTCCTGAAGTAACCGCAGCAACAGTTGTGAGTGTAAGCCTGGCATTGTCCGATGGTGAAGCCACTTCAAACAGAACGGTAAGCATCACTATAAATCCTGCTCAAACAAGTGGAGGAAATACTGCTCCGGTAGTAACCATTCAATACGACATCAATGCATACAGCGGTTATGTAACCTCCATAGATGCATCTGACTCTTACGATCCTGATGGCGATGCATTGAGTTTTAACTGGTCAACAGAAGAAAATGTATTTATCTCTTCGAATACAACACCGTCTATTTCTTTCCTGGCACCAGAAGTAACAGAGCCTACGCCATACAAATTCCAGATCGAAACAAATGACGGTAGCATAAGCAGCCTGAGAGAAGTTGAAATTACCATTTTGCCTTATAAACCCGAGTTAAGCGAAATACAAATTGTATCGGTGAATGCGAGTGGTTACGAAGGCAATAACTATCCGGAGAATGTAATAGACAACAACAAATCTACTGCATGGCAAATCAGAGGAAGCGAACAATGGCTCGTTGTAAAGACAGCCACCCCTGTTGAAATCAATCACTTCAAACTAAGTGTAAAAAACGGTATCGAGAACAATGCTTATTTCGAGGTATATGCTTCGCAAGATGGAATAGACTGGGAACTTGTAATGGGCCAGGAAGAATCATGTGGCCTATCGGAAGACTATCAGGTATTCGACCTTCCAAGCACCAAGGCAGAAACCACATTCAACTATTTTAAACTGGTTGGCCAGGGAACTTCAAACGACAATGTAAACTCTTATTCTGAATTGAAACTTTATGCCAACCAAAATACATCGGCTGGCAAAGAGATAAGTAAAGAAGATATCCTGGAAGTATTCCCCAATCCGGCTCAGGTAAGCTTCTTTGTAGACTTAAAAGAAGATTCGAATGTAAGGATAATAGGCATGAATGGCCAAATCGTTTACCAGCAGCAAATGGCTAAAGGAATTCAAACCATAGATGTTAGTTTCCCTGCTGGAAACTACCTGGTTCAGGTACTTTCTGAAAGTCAGATGATATCGCAATCGCTGGTAATAAAATAAGCATTCGAAGAAAAGACATACCTGTTCACCAGTTGAAACAGGTTGTATATAAAATCAATTCTGAAATCCTCTCTCCGAAATTTTCGGGGAGAGGATTTCTTGTATCTTTGCATCTGTACTAAACTCTTTCCTAAGTTTGCCAAGCAATCAAACCTCTACTATATCCTCTATGAAAAGCATTTCCATCATTATCCCATCTTATAATTCTATTGAAACCATTTCTTACACCCTCGAACATATTTTTGCATTAAGCAATTTCGAACGTATCAAAGAAGTCATTGTGGTCGATTCTTCTGATGATCAGCTTACCAAAGAGTACCTTGAAAACTTCAAGGGGAAAGGATACCGATTGATTACTTCCGGAATAAGGGTAATACCTGCCATACAACGTAACATTGGCGCAAAACAAGCTTCAGGCGATGTGTTGGCTTTTATCGATTCAGATGCTTACCCGGATAAGAATTGGATTTCGACTATTCTCGAGGCTTCGGAAAGAGGTATCCTGATTGGTGGCGGAAGTTACAAACTACCCGAATTTCAGCTTAACAATAAAATTGCCATTGCACAATATTACCTTCAGTTTAACGAATACCTTCCTGTTGGCGTATCCAATGAGCGAAGCTTTTTCCCCTCGTGTAACCTATTTTGCGACAAACAACTATTCGACAGTGCAGGAGGGTTTCCGGAGGTAAGAGCGTCGGAAGATACCCTCTTTTGTTTAAAGACAGGTAAATATGCCCGCCTGGAATTTCAGCCGCAAGCCATGGTGTATCATATTTTCCGCACCGACAAAAAGAAATTTTACCGCAACCAGGAACTTTTAGGAAGGTACGTTTTGGTATACAGACGACAATACTATAACAGCACGATGTATAAAGGAATATTTCCCTTACTTACTGCTCCTATGGTGTTTTTAATTAAACTTTTCAGAATAAGCCAACGGGTTTTTAAAGCAGGCCCTGAGCACCGGAAATTGTTCCTGAAAAGTATAGTCAACTTTAAAATTGGACTTATCTATTGGATAAAGGGATACATGTTTGCAGGCAGTAAAAATGTATAATTAAAACAATCCTTGTTCACATAACTTTTTTTAGGTAGATAACATCCATAAAGTAAAGCATGTAATTCGTCAAAAATACCTGTGCCTTCCAGTCAATTTTTCGATCTTTGCGCCAAAATCAAGTCATAGAAAGGCTTAAATAGAATCCTATTTCTACTTTATGCAAAAAACCAGCTTTTACAACCTTAGCCTTAATATACTGGACACGCCAAAATGTCTCGAAATTTGTTCGGATTTTTTGATGGGTAAACAATGCCGCACCCTTTTCTTTATCAATGCGCATTGTTTTAATATGGCTCAAAAAAATGAAGCCTACAAAATTTGTCTTGACAAAGCCGATTTAGTACTAAACGATGGCATTGGTATTGAACTCGCAGCAAGATATAGCGGTATCAGCCTACCTGAAAATATGAATGGCACCGACCTGATTCCGAAAATTATTGAAATGGCTTATAATCAGAATAAAAAGTTCTTTCTGTTAGGGGGACAACCGGGTGTGATTGAAAAAACCAAAGAGGTATTAGAAAAAAAACACCCCGGGATAAAAATTGTCGGTAGTCACAGTGGGTATTTCGATTCAGCTGAAAATGAAAAAATTATAACTGAAATCAATAACTCACAAGCGAACCTGTTAATTGTGGGCATGGGAGTGCCAAGACAGGAGATATGGATCATGGAAAACCTCGAAAGATTCAACCAACTCAAACTGGCTATTGGAGGTGGGGCCATTGTCGATTTTATTGCCGGCAAGGTAAAAAGGGCACCACTTTGGATTCAAAAAATAAAGATGGAATGGTTTTATCGTTTTATACACGAGCCCAAGCGCTTGTTCAAGCGCTATTTTGTAGGAAACTTTGTATTTTTCATGTACATAATACGCTTAAAATATTCTGTAAAAAATCAGTAATTCCCTAAAAAACAGCTACAAGCTATAACTACGAAATTCATATATTTACGGGCAATGATAGAAGAAAACCCTATGAAACATTCAAACCACCTGCTTCGCAATAGCTTTGTGCTTTTGCTCATCTTATGGGTCATGCAATCGTGCATACCTCATCAGAAACTAAAACTGGTGCACGAACCCCAACTTTACAACGATAGTTTACTCTATAATACCCTTTATAACGAGAAAGAAATACTTCCATATGATAACCTGTACATTAAAGTATACAGTACCGACGAGCGGACACAAGCTTTGTTTTCTGAAGGGTACAGTTCCATTGCCAATGTCGACCCTCGTTTAATCAGCTACACAGTCAATGATTCAGGATTTCTTAACCTTCCTTTTACAGGCCCGATTATGGTCAGCAATCTTACGTTAAAGGAGGCCCAAACCGAGATTCAAAGTCAGCTAAGCCGTTTTTTAAAGAATATTTCTGTTACAGTAAGGTTTGTTGGCAATACCATCACCATTTTAGGCGAAGTGAACCGACCCGGAGAATATGTGTATTACGACGATAAAATAAGTTGCTTTCAGGCACTTGGGCTTGCTGGCGGCGTGGCCAGTTATGGCAACCTTACCAATGTTACACTTTTGCGAGAGATGAACGACGAAATTAAATTTTATGTACTTGATTTAACACAAAAGGACATTGTAGAATCTGCAATGTATTACCTTCAGCCTAACGATGTGATAATGATAGAACCTATTAAAGCAAAGTATTCCAGTTTAAGAAGTTACAACAGTCTGTCCATAATCCTATCTTCTCTTACAACACTTGCCCTTATTATTACCACCTTTAACTTAATTCCGAATTAAATGGAAAAACGATCTGAAGATATTCTTAAAACCGGTACAGATTTTCAAAAAATAATTGACACCCTCTTAAATTATAAGAAAGTATACCTTGTTACAGTGGGTATCTTTTTGTTTTTTGCTGTGTTAATGAACATGCTTGCCAAACCGATATACCGCAACAGTACAACCATTTACTTCTCGGAGCAAGACCGAACTAATCTCCTTTCTGGCCCCGATGTATTGCAAGGTTTTAGTTTTATGGGCAACCAAACCGACATGGAAAACCAGCTTGAATTGTTCAATTCGTTTGGTTTAGTGCGCGAAGCCCTTATGCGCCTTAATTATCAGGTCTCGTATTATAGGAAATATTCCAGTTTTCCAAAAAAATACCTGGGTGGTAATACCAAATACCTCGAAGATGTTCACACGAACCTTCCATTTAAAGTAACTCTCGACAAGTCTCACCCTCAGGTAGTATACAGCCTGTTCGAAGTAAAAATTCTTGACGAAAAAAGATATGTCTTAACCAGCAAATCAGAAGCAAAACCATTATTCAATTACATCGATAACAAACAGCTTAATATCATCGAAGGCTATGTGATTCATGACACCCTAAAATTCAATGAACGCTTGCAGCATCCCTATTTTTCGTTCGAAATAAGCTCTACTCAGGCACTTACACCTCAATCCTATGGCAAGGTATTTTATTTTCAAATGAACAACCTTAACCACCTAACAGCGGAATACCAGCAAAAAATGCGGGCAGAATTGGTGAAGCCACAGGCCACTCTGATACGAATATCCCTTACAGGGGGCAATATTGAAAAGATCTCAGATTTTCTGAACGAACTGACCAATTTATACCTCGATGTAAATGTGGAAAAGAAAAATAAGGTAGCCCTGAGCACCATCGATTTTATCGATGGACAAATTGCTGATATATCTGACTCGCTCGTAAAAGCAGAAGCTAACCTTCGCAATTTCAGGTCATCGAACCAAGTGATGGATTTAAGTTTTCAAGGGCAGGAAGTATTGAGAATGCTGAATGAACTTGAATCACAAAAGGCACAAACCGAAGTGCAAATTCGCTATTACGAATACTTGAAAACATATGTGGTGAAGAGCCAGGATATTTCGCGGCTCAAAACCCCATCGACCATGAATATTGTCGACCCCGTTTTAACTGAACTCATCAGTAACTTACTCACCCTTAATGCCGAACGTACCCGTTTACTGGACGATAAAACCAACAACAATATTTTTCTCGAAGACATCGACAGGCAAATAAGGGGAACCCTCGAAAGTATTTCCGACAATGTCGAAAACAGCCTGAATACCCTAAAAATCAGTTTGAATGAAATCGAATACCGGATCAATAAACTTTCGGCACAAATATCGGGTATGCCAAGAACAGAACTCCAACTCAAAGGCATTGAACGCGAATTCGAGATAAACGACGAGATCTATACCTTTTTGCTACAGAAACGAGCCGAATCGCAAATTATCCGTGCTTCGAATTTTCCGGACTACGAAATTGTTGACCCAGCACGCGTATTAAGCTACAACCCTATTGGCCCCAAAAAGAAGATCAATCTGGTAATTGCCATCATCATGGGTATTTTCCTTCCATACACCTTCCTGACCCTGCGCGATATGCTCAATAACCGTATCAGCCGACACGAAGATATAGAATCGATAAGCGATATACCCATTCTTGGCAACATTTACCATAACGATACCGGCCTGCCCAATGTAATGCGCAACGCTGCCGATTCGGCCGTTGCCGAGTCGTTCCGCTCCTTGTACATGAACTTCGATTTTTTCATCAAAGGCCGCGATCAGAATATTATTGTAGTTACCTCCTCGCTAAGTGGCGAGGGAAAAACCTTTACTGCAATTAACCTTGCGGGTACCATTGCCTCTTTTGGTAAAAAAACAATTCTTATTGAATACGACCTTCGTCGCCCGAGCATCAGTAAATCCATGAAATTGAACAGTCAGATTGGCACTACTTCGTATCTAATTAATAAAAGCCTGATTGAAGACCTGATTATCAAAACCGATGATCCGAATCTTGATATCATCACAGCAGGTCCCGTACCGCCAAACCCAAGCGTGTTGATTGCCAGCGAAAAAACGAAGGAATTGATTCAGTTGCTGCTCAATTATTACGACAACGTGGTAATAGATTCGGCACCAGTAGGAATTGTACCCGAAACACTCTTCCTGATGAAAATGGCCAATATCAACATCCTTATAGCGCGTTACAATAAGTCGGTTAAAACAGTATTCCGAAATACCGTTAAAAACCTTAAAAGAAACGAGATAGAAAACCTTACCGCTGTAATAAACGACATTGATATTAATAGCCAATCGTATAAACACTATTACGATAAAAAGTATTATCATCCGGGAGCCAATGCAAAAAAGGCACTATTAAATGTTCGATTCTTAAAGAAAACTTCCAAATCCTAAAATCAAGCAATTTTGCAAACTTCTATGCGTGTAACAATTATTGCCAACGGATTTCAGGAAGATTATACTGTGAACCTGATCAATGCACTGGCCGATGAGGAAGGCTTAAAGGTCGATTTTATTGGTTCGGATATCTATTTAAACTATCCTATAAATAGGCGAATTCATTACCACAACTTAAGAGGATCTCATGACGAAAAAGCTGGGAGAATTGAGAAGGTAAAACGAATTTTCAGGTATTATCTCAGGCTATTGCATTTTATTCGACACACCGATTCGAAGGTATACCATATTCAATGGTTACGGTTCTATTTCATCGATGGAATTTTGCTGCCCACATTGCTAAAACTAATGGGCAAGATTGTGATTTATACTGTGCATGATGTATTGCCACACAGCCAGGAAACACCAAAAATGAGAAGGCTTTTCAAACGTATTTACCGTAAAATGGACCACCTGGTAGTTCATACCGGATACATCAAACTGCGCTTACAAAACGAGTTTAAAATACCTGAAAACAAAATTTCTGTTGTCAGGCATGGTGTGTATTCTTTACAGTTAAGCGAAGACCTCACAAAAGAGTCGTGCCGAAAAGCCATGGAATTGAAGGAGAAAGACATTGTGCTTCTTTTTTTTGGTTACATCACCCAATACAAAGGTCTGCCGCTACTGATTGAGGCTTTTAACACGCTAAAACCCAAACATTCCAACCTAAAGCTGCTGGTGGCCGGGAAAGTTAGCAAAGACTACCAGGATAGCTTTGAACAAATAAGAGCAGGAATCTCCTCCAACGACATTCAGATCACAACAAAATACCTCGAAGACACCGAAGTAGAACAACATTATAAGGCTGCCGACATGGTAGTGCTTCCCTACCTCGAAGCCTCACAAAGTGGGGTTATGTTTATTTCTTATGCCTATGGCAAGCCAGTAATAGCTCCAAATTTTGGAGGTTTTCCTTACGACATCGAACTCGGGAAAACCGGATTGCTTTTCGAAAAACAAAATACTGCCGACCTGGCTGCCCAGATCGAAAAAGCCATTGTGCTATTCTGTCCACCAGCGCCCTCACCACATGAATATATCACGCATTTTGCTAAGGAGAATTACAGCTGGCGTAATAGCGCAATGGCACTTCATAAAATTTATCAATCCTACTTAGCTAAAAACCAGCAACAATTAAATGTTTAAAACCCCCATAGTTTTAGCGGTAGTCCTTTGTTCGTTGGTATTTTTCAGGTTAATTTTCCTGGGAGAAAGCCTTTTTAACCTGATTCAGATTGGCGGTGTTTTGATCATTGTGGGAGTACTCTATGTTCAGTTTTTTTTTGATAAAAGTAAAAGGCTTGTTCAACATTTTCGAACCGAAATTCTCTTGTTGTTTATAGCGGTAATGCTTAGTACCATTACCCCATGGCGCGATTACAATCAATCATTTGCAACTACCCTACTGGCGCAAAGGCATTTATATTTTATTCTGTTTTATTTTATGCTGCATAGCATCAAACCGTCGGCGAAACAGATTGAGCAGGTCTTTCTCGCGGTAGGCTTGTTGTATTCAGTCTTCTCGTTCATTCAATATTTGGTCTTTCCCCAGATGTTATTCGATGTAAGGGCGAGTATCGATCGGGGTACTGTACGAATCTTTCTACCTGGTAATTCGTTTGCAATCATTGCACTTTTTTTATCCATGCACTACTTTTTTAAAACCTATAAAAAACGCTATTTGGTAATTATGCTTCTGATATTTAGTGTCTTTATTCAGCAAGGCACACGCCAGGTGCTTTTTAGCGTAGCATTTGGCACCATCATGTTTATTTTGTTTAACCGTATGATTAAGACTAAACTCTTAATATTTGTATTGGTAAGTCTTTCGCTTATCCCTCTCTACTTTGCCTTCGAAAGCATTTTTAGTGAAATGTTTGCTGTAACGGCTGAGCAAGGAGAGCGATTTGAAGACAACGTCCGCGTAAAAGCAGCATTGTTCTATTTAACCCATTTTAAACACGATATTTGGGGATACTTGCTTGGTAGCGGTATGGATAGTCAGAAGAACATTTATGGAGTTTTAATCTTGCACTACAAGCTCAATTTAGGCTTTTACCTCGAAGATATTGGCATTGTGGGTGAGTTTGTTCGTTTTGGTGTGCTTTTTATTGTAGCCGAGATAGCTATTATCGTAAAAATATTCCGGAGTAAAATCCCGAATAATATGCTATACATTAAAATATATACCCTTATTATGTGTATGACAATATTTACAGGGGCTGGTTTTTTTATTTTCAGCATATCGATGATTTCATTAATGCTATACCAGATCGATTTAGCCTATAACGAAAAACAAAATATGATCAACTATGAATAGAATTGCTATCATTATTCCCGTTCACAATGGCCTGGCGTACACTAAGAAGTGTTTGAAAAGCCTCGAAGAATCGTATGAACATGTAAACAAAGAAAACTTTTTTACCATACTGGTCGACGATGGATCCAGCGATGGTACTTCCGAATGGGTTTCGGACAATTATCCAAACGTGATCATCTGCAAAGGTGACGGCAACTTATGGTGGAGCGGTGCTATAAATGTAGGGTGTAAATATGCCCTGGAAGAGCTTAAGGCCGATTACATGGTATGGTGGAACAACGACATTGTCACCGAACCTTCGTATTTTCAGAACCTTGAAAAACTACTCGAAACAACCGAGAAAGACATCCTAATTGGTTCGAAGGTAATGGTACTCAACCCACCCAACCTTATTTGGACCATGGGATGCAAATTTGATCCTTACACCGGTGAGCGCAGAATGTATGGTTTCTTCGAGCCCGATTCGGAAGAATACAACCACGTGTGGGATGTTGATTGGCTTACAGGAATGGGCACAGTGCTTAGCAAGGAGATTTTGACCCAGGTAGGATGGTTGAATGAAAAAGATTTTCCGCATTATCACGGCGACAGCGACTACAGTTATCGGGTTAAACTGGCAGGTTTCCGGTTAAAAGTTTACCCGGAAATACGTATTTGGAACGATGTGGTCAATACAGGACTCATTCACAAAGGAAGCTTTAAAATGCTTTGGAAATCGTTGGTCGATATTAAATCGAATTTTAACATTAAAAAAGAACTGCTCTTTTATAAGTATTACGCGAAATCGATAAGAGCCTATTGGCCTGTGTTTAAAAGTTATGCCCGGTACATAGGAGGTTTTTTCAAATGGAAAATCCTTAACCTGCTAGGTTTAAAAAAGAAAGACTAGAGGTAACTCATTTCACCGGTGGTGCAGCTTTAGGGCTGTCTCCCGGTGAGATGAGCTATCACTGTCAACCCATGGTCAAAGCAACTTATTTCGACTCACTGAAAAGCTCCGATTTTTGCAAATACAAAGCATTCAAGTCAAAAATCAAGCGAAAAAAAACTCCTCAGAATCTCCTTTCTGAAATTACATTCGTCTAACGAATAAATCCATTCACTGGCAGTCGCTTTCTTTAATCAGGTTTATCGGTGCATTTGTCAAAATATTTTATCCAAATGCCCTATTCCACGTAGATTTACGTAGATTTTAAACCAAACTATGAAACCAATTAAGGCCCTCATCCGCAAATACGCAAAAGTAATACAAAGGAGCCTTGACCTTTTTATTACTGTAGTATCCTACTTCGGCGCACTCTACCTTATTTCAAAAGTAAATGGTGAAAAACTTACAATTAATGCCGATATCATTTACCTTTTGCTGCTTGTACTGCCTACCTGGGCAATTTTAATAAAGACAACCAACCTGGCCCAGATACCACGTTCAAGGACTTACTTATCGATTTTCTTCCGTATTCTCAATTTTAACCTGGTAGGTCTTCTGGTATTGCTGATCTACAAGCACTTGTTTAATCTCGAAATGCTGTCGCACCAGTTTGTACTTGCTTTTTCGTTTATTAACTGGATATCGCTGTTTACACTTCGCATGACCACATTCCGCATTGTGAAATCGTTCCGTGCCAATGGTCATAACATCCATAACATTGTAGTAATTGCCGACAAGGATTCCGAAGAACTCATCGACAGCATACTCGACCACAAAGAATGGGGTTATCGCATTGTAGCTATTTTTAGCGACTCAAGCCACATTCGTAGTACATATTCACCTCTAATCAGGGTTCTCCCGGAACGCTCGAATATTAAAAACATTTTAAAAGTCGATATTATTGACGAGGTGCTTTACTGTAAAAACACCATAGATCTTGAGAAAGTAGACAGACTGATTGAGGCTTGTAAAGAACTTGGAGTTACCTTTAAAGCAAAAAGCAAAGTGATGCCTGTAAATCACGCTAAAGTAAAACTAACGCATCTCGAAAAAACTCCTTTTCTTACTTTTATCAATACTCCGAATAACTCCCTGCGTTGGGCCTGGAAATCGATCAGCGATTTTATGATTTCAGCCATTTTAATGTTTTTCCTTTCTCCGCTTTTTCTAACTATCAGCTTGATTATCCGCGCCACATCGAAAGGGCCGGCTATGTTCAAACAAAAACGTGTAGGACTTCATGGTCGCCAGTTTTATATTTACAAGTTCAGAACCATGGTACAAAATGCGGAAGAGTTAAAAGCTAAATTGATGGCAATGAACGAAAGCGATGGTCCTACCTTTAAAATGAAACATGACCCACGCATAACTGCAATTGGAAGATTTCTTCGCAAAACCAGTATCGATGAGCTACCACAATTAATTAATGTGCTCCGGGGCGAAATGTCGCTTATAGGACCACGTCCGCCACTGCCCAGTGAAGTAGCACAATACGAAGACTGGCAATTGCGTCGCCTTTCTGTAAAACCTGGTATTACCTGTACCTGGCAGATCATTCCGAACCGCAATGAGGTTGTATTCGAAAAATGGATGAAACTCGATATGGAGTACATCGATAAATGGTCGTATAAATCAGATTGGCAACTTTTCTTCCGCACCATCAAATCGGTTCTTGTGAACCGGGGTTACTAAGAAAAATCCTCTAAAAAATACAAAAAGCTGCTCTGCGCAAACAGAACAGCTTTTTTTTGTTTTTACCTAAAACCAAATCCTCAAGCAAGTTTCTTTTTAGCTCAGGCGTGATTTATAGTCTTCATAACCAAAATGCTTTACCAGTCGAATTGTATTTTCTTTTGAATTATAGATATAGATCGAAGGCAGACTAACTCCGTTAAAGGTGGTGGTTTTCACCATCGAATAATGGGCCATATCGCCAAAAATAAGCCTGCTACCTGGCAACAGTGGTGCATCGAAAGAATAATCGCCAATTACGTCGCCAGCCAGGCAACTCTGTCCGCCCAGCCGATAGGTATATTTCTTCTCCCTGGCAGCCCCTGCTCCCACAATCTGAGGACGGTAAGGCATTTCGAGCACATCGGGCATATGACAGGTAGCACTGGTATCGAGCACCGCAATCTCCATCCCATTCGAAAGTAAATCGAGTACCTCCGAAACCAATACTCCGGCATTAAGGGCAACCGCCTCACCTGGTTCAAGGTAAACTTCCAGGTTATGTCGCTGTTTAAAGCCTTTTATTAAGCGAATAAGGTGATCAACATCGTAATCGCTGCGCGAAATGTGATGCCCGCCGCCAAAGTTAATCCAGCTGATTTTATCGAAAAAGAATCCGAAGTTTTTTTCCACAACTTCCATGGTGCGTTCCAGAGAATCGCTGTTGAGTTCACATAAATTGTGAACATGAAGACCAGAGATACCTTCCAGCAAATGAATCTGCGCTTTAAAATTTGTCAGGGTTGTACCCAAACGTGAAAAAGGAGCACAAGGATCATAAATGGCTGTTGACACCTCGGAATGTTCCGGATTTATTCGTAATCCGGCTTTTGTCCGGGTATTAGAGACAAACAAAGCACGATACTTATTCCATTGGGCCGGCGAATTAAATACAATATGGTCGGCAAGCTGCAAGTGGGTATCGATATCGGTTTGGTTGTAAGCAGGAGAATAAACGTGTAATTCACCACCAAATTCATGGTGTCCGAGCAGGGCTTCACTCACCGAGCTGGCTGATGTACCCGGAAGATATTTCCGCACCAGTGGGGCAAGGTTCCACATTGCAAAGCCTTTAAATGCCAGCAATACCTTGCAACCAGCTTCTTGTTGCACGCGGTCTATCACCCGAAGGTTTTCTTCGATGCGGGTCTCATTCACAACAAAGCAGGGCGTTTTTAGCCCTGCCAGTTGTTCTTTAGTGAGGTTTATTTTACCGAATGCTTCCAATCTTCTATTTGCCAGGGGAGTCCATACTTATTTAAATCTTCCATAAATGGATCCGGATTAAATTCTTCCATGTTGTAAACACCAGCCTTCATCCATTTTCCGGTAAGCATCATTTTAGCACCTATCATGGCAGGAACGCCTGTGGTGTATGAAACGGCCTGCGAACCTACTTCTTTATAGGTTTCGGCATGGTCGCAGATATTGTAAATGAATTTACGCACTGGCTTTCCATCCTTCACTCCTTCGATTAAGCAACCTATGGAAGTTTTTCCGCTATAGTTCTCGGCAAGAGAACCAGGGTCTGGTAAAACAGCCTTTAGAAACTGAAGTGGAATAATCTGGTGCCCTTCGTATTCGACCGGATCGATGCGGGTCATGCCCACATTTTGCAGCACGCGCAGGTGAGTCAGATAGGCTTCGCCAAAGGTCATCCAGAAGCGAATGCGCTTAACTCCTTTGATATTTTTGGCCAACGATTCCAATTCTTCGTGGTACATCAGGTACATATTACGTACGCCCACACCAGGAAAATCGAAAGGTTGATTTACAGATAAAGGATCTGTACTTTTCCACTCACCGTTCTCGAAATACCGGCCACGGGCAGTTACTTCGCGAATATTGATTTCGGGGTTAAAATTGGTTGCAAAAGCCTTTCCATGGTCACCACCATTACAGTCGACAATATCGACAGTATGTATTTCATCGAAAAGATGTTTTTGAGCATAGGCACAATACACATTCGTCACACCCGGATCGAATCCGCTACCCAACAAAGCCATGAGGTTAGATTTTTCGAAACGGCTTCGGTAATCCCACTGCCACTTGTATTCGAATTTAGCTTCGGT
Source organism: Bacteroidota bacterium (assembly GCA_016699695.1). Taxonomy (NCBI): domain Bacteria; kingdom Pseudomonadati; phylum Bacteroidota; species Bacteroidota bacterium. Next base: position 3,014,780 of record CP065006.1, on the reverse strand, counting down.
AGGAGGTTCGTAGTTGGCCGTATCGAGGTAGTTTACACCGGTTTCGAGACAGGCATCCATAATAGCCAGATCCTGGTAAGGCAAGGCTACATTTAAAACCAGATCGGGTTTATGCTTTTTTATCAGAGCAACTGTATTCGCCACAATGTCGGCATCGAGTTGTTCGGTAATAATTTGTTTGTGAAAACGTTTTTTTACCCCTTCGGCAATAGCATCGCATTTACTTTTTGTACGCGAAGCCAACACAATTTCGGTAAAAACTTCAGGCAGGGCGGCGCATTTGTTGACAACAACATTGCTCACTCCTCCTGCACCAATGATGAGTACTTTTCCCATTTTGATTTCAGAATGATTAAAGGTTAATGTGGCTGCTAAATAACAAAAAAACTAAAACAATCTAGGTGATTTTTTCTTAGCTTTTCATTAATATTTTCAGGTGCAGAGGAATGTTGCACAAATTGCACCCAGTATTTAGAATTCCATTTCCACTCCCTGTTCAGAGCCACCATTGGTGCGTCCCTCGCGCTGACGATCGTTGCTGGCATTGAATCGGTAATTCAACGAAAATACGAATACAGCACCTTTGCGCTGCCCTTTGCTATACACAGTAGTGTTTTCGGTATAGGTAAACCCTTCGCGCTTTTGAGTTGAAAAAATATCGTTGATACGAAAAGTAGCATTCAGTTTACGGTCGAAAAACTCCTGACGTACTGCTGCCGATACCTGAGATGAAGCTTCTCTTGTACCGTTTATCTCGGTACTTGGGCCATTGTAATTGGCCATAATCTGAAGCCTTGTTTTGGTAGGCAGAAAAAATGTATTGTTGATCGATGCTCTGGTTTCCATACCAGATACCTGAGTGTTAATATTCTGATAGGTTCCTTCGAGAAAATTTTGAGACAGCGTAACGGAAGGATTGATGGTCCACCATTTCGAAAGCTTAAAATTGGCTGCGATCTCTGCACCGGCATCGGTTTCGCTGCCCAGATTAATCATGGTGCGGATAATGGTATCGCCCGAAATTTCATCAATGCGTTCCATTACGTCCAGAGTTTTCCGGTAAAATGTCTCTATCAGCACAAAATTCTGTTGCCACGATTTCTGGTAGTTCAACTCAAACGAATTAGCCTGCTCCGGCTTCAATTCTGGGTTGGGCTTCCAGATCACATACCCATCGCTCAGACCAGGAAACGGATTGAGCTGAAAATCGGCCGGACGGTTAATACGTTTGCTATAGCTTCCCTGTAAAGTATGCCCTTCTTTCCAGTTTTTGGCCAACGAAAAACTCGGATACCAGCCAATAGCATTGTAGTTGTATCGGTAATTATCCTTCTGTAGAGCCAGGTTCTGGTCGGTATGTTCTACACGTAAACCGGCGCTGTATTGCAAGCCGTATAACTCACCTTTTACAAGTGCCCAACCTGCTTGAATCCAACGGCTAAAATCGGCCGTATCGAACAGGCTATAGTCTGGCTGCATACTCCCGTTTGACATGGTATCGCGTGCATAGTTCTGAACATAGGCATTGTAGCGCAAGGTGTATCCCGATTCGAAGTTGATTTTCTCATTTACAGGCCGAACATAGGTCAATTCTAAGCGTCCAGCCTTTGAATTCTCTGAAGTGGTAGCCAATTGGTCAGCCTGAAGCGGTTCGATGGCTTGCCAGTTTTCGTCGGACACATAACGTGTGAGTGAGTCGGTGCTTTTCTTATCGCCCCACTGATATTGTAAATCTGCTTGCAAATAGTGATTTGTATTGTTATTAAAAACATGCTTATCGCCTAAATTAAGTTGCCAAATCTTAGGGTTTACCCTAAAAAATGAAGAGGAGAGCTGGTAGTTTTCTTCATTGTAAATAGAGACTGTATTGATGCGCGAGTCAAAACTTCTTCCGAAAACAAAATTGGTAAAGTTGCCACCCAGGGTTAACTGATTCGCCTCACTGATTTTCATATCCACCGAGCCTTTCACAAAATAACTACCATGCTGATGCAAGCCATCGCGGAAAGTATTGATGTAAGAAGTCTGTTCATTTCCAAGAGAGTCATTTTCGAGGGTACTGCGCTCATCGAAATAATCCATGTGCATCTGGGTTCCATTAAAACCTGAATTTAGAGTATAGGTAAATCGATTGTGATGATAAGAATAAGTTACATCTGCCGAACGAGAGGGACTATTTCCGGCAGCAGCATTCAACACCAGGGTATGTCCGCTCAGTTTGCCTTTTTTGGTAATTATATTGATGATACCAGCTGTACCATCGGGGTCGTAACGAGCCGATGGATTGGTAATAATTTCAATCTGACTGATAGAACTTGCAGGAATTTGATTGAGTGCATCGGTTCCTGAAAGGGGGCTCTGCCTTCCATCGATCAATACGGTATAATCGCCACTTCCCCGAAGTAAAACATTCCCCTCGATGTCAATATTTACCGATGGAACATTTTCGAGAGCATCTACCGCAGTACCACCTTGGGCAAGAGGGTTACGGCTCACATCCACTATCTTTCGGTCAATCTGGTAGCTTACAAAGGGTCTTTCGCCCAATACCTCCACTTCGCCAATACCAATGGTGGCTAGTTTCAAAGAAACAGGTTTTACATTAAAAACTTCACTACCTGGAACAAAGCTTATGTCGCTAATTATCTGCTTCTGGTATCCTATGAAATCGGCCGATAGATAATAATTACCTCCACGATTGACCTGAATGCTGTAATATCCTTTTTCGTTGGTGATGGTTCCGGTCACCAAAACTGAATCGGGTAAACGGTAAACAGCAACATTAACAAATTCAAGCCCATGACTGGTTTCATCCTCCACAACCTTTCCGTTAATAAAAAATTGAGCCTGAGGAGCCTGGGCAATTAGTAAAGCATACCCTACAAATAAAAGAGCTACAAAGAGAAGAATGATTTTGTTTAAATGCATCATAAATAGTATCAGAAATTTTAACTTAGACACAGCGTAGTAACAAATCTTGCACGCCAAGGTTTAAATTGTTGTGTTAAATACAAACCTGCAATTTTTAACATATTGCGATAAAGATCATATTCGGGTTGAATGGGTGTAATTACTTTCGCGCCATGGATCAAATAATCAATTACATTAGTGTAGCCGGTGCCTTTGCTTTTGCTATTTCTGGAGCCCTAACTGCCATGAACAAGCAATTTGATGCCTTTGGTGTATTTATCATTGCTTTTGCAACCTCGGTTGGAGGTGGCTCATTGCGCGACGTGTTTGTTAATGAAAGCGCTGTGTTCTGGCTAATACACCCCGAATATGTGTATATCATTATCGGCGGAACTGTTTTTGCTATCGTGTTTCGAAAATATCTTTCGTATCTGCGAAAAACCCTGTTTCTCTTCGATACCCTGGGTCTTGCACTTTATACCATCATTGGCGTTGAAATTGGCATTCAAAACAACCTGAATGGAGTAAGCTGTGTAGCCTTAGGAACCATTACCGGGTCTTTCGGAGGAGTAGTACGCGATATACTTGTAAACGATGTCCCTCTCATTTTCCGTAAAGAAATCTATGCCACCATTAGTATACTCGGAGGTACTATTTTTTACTTTATGCACCGATATCAGATTGGTTCGGAATTTATTCAACTAATTCCTATTCTTTTAATAATCGTGCTGCGGATTCTAGTGGTCTATTTCAAAATCTCGTTCCCACTTATTAAGATTAGCGAAAACAATCAGCAATTGAAGGATTGATAAATAACTTGCTATTTCTGTATTTGAAGCAAAGACTGAATGTCCTTTTCCATTTTTTCAGGTTTCACGGTTGGTGCATAGCGTTTGAAAGTTTTTCCATAGGGACCTATTAGAAATTTGGTAAAATTCCATTTTATACGTTTACCCCAGAGCGAAGGAACAGACTTTTTCAGATGAAAAAACACAGGGTGTGTTTCCGGTCCGTTCACATTCACCTTTTCGGTAAGTTGGAAAGTCACACCAAAATTTATCTCGCAAGCCTCCTCGATAGAATCATTGGTTTCGGGTTTCTGATTTCCAAACTGATTGCACGGAAAACCAATTACTACCAGTCCCATATCGCGGTATTTCTGATGCAATGTTTCCAAAGCTTTAAACTGAGGGGCAAATCCACAGCGTGTAGCCGTATTCACAATTAAAAGTGTTTTACCTTTAAACTTATCCATCGAAATACTTGCTCCCTTTGGACTCTGGACGCTTAAGGCATATAAAGTATCTTCTTTCATCGAAAAAAATGTTTTTTTTCTTATATTCTGAATGAATATAACGCTCATGCACACCGAATTGTTTTCAGGTTTGAGTATCTGCTAATAATTATCATTTGAGCACATTGCAGGGAGTAGTAACTTTTCGCAGCATCACACAGAATAAACCCCCGGATAAATAAACCGATTTCTTGACGCAAAAAACAAAACCTCAGGCATAAGAAACAACATGAAAAATACAAAATTTCACTATGGACAGGATAAGCTAACCGTAGGCATTGCACTCGATATTGCAAGAGGAAGAACCAAGGGTATACTTTCCGAAAAAACGCTTACTGAAGTTAGTCGTAGCAGAAAGATAGTTGAGAACATCGTACACCATGGAAAGACGGTGTATGGCATCAACACAGGTTTTGGCCCACTCTGCACCACTTTAATAAACGAAGCCGATACCCGAACCCTGCAACACAACCTATTAATGAGCCACAGCGTGGGAGTTGGTAATACCATTCCAAACGAAATAGCCAGGTTGATGCTCATTTTTAAAGTTCATTCGTTGGCTAAAGCCTATTCTGGAGTGGGAGTAAAAACTCTCCAACGTATCCTCTGGCATATCGAAGAGGATATTATACCCTGTGTACCCGAACAAGGTTCGGTTGGTGCCTCTGGCGACCTTGCTCCATTGGCGCACCTTTTTTTACCCCTTATTGGACTGGGGTCGGTAAATTATCAGGGCGAAATCTTCCCTACCCACAAGCTCTTCGAAATATTAAACGTTAAGGCCCTGGAACTTGGTCCGAAAGAAGGTTTGGCACTTATCAACGGCACACAATTTATGTGTGCCTTTGGTGCCTCTGTGCTCGAGCGCATGCAGCACTGCCTCGATGTGGCAGATATCATTGCAGCCATGAACCTCGAGGCGATGATGGGGTCGGTAAAAAGCTTCGATGAAGAACTACACACCCTTCGACCCTACGTAGGCACCCAATACGTAGCAAAACGTATGCGCACTTTGCTTCAAAACTCCGAAATAGTGGAATCGCACCGCAACTGTACCCGGGTTCAAGATCCTTATTCACTAAGGTGTATACCCCAGGTACATGGCGCATCGCGCAATGCCTGGCTTCATTTAAAAGAAATACTTTTTACCGAAATCAACTCGGTAACCGACAACCCGATAATATTTAGTGAAGAAAAAACCATCAGCGGAGGGCATTTTCACGGCCAACCCATTGCCCTTCCTCTCGATTATGCAGCCCTTGCCGCTTCGGAATTAGGCAACATTGCCGACCGGCGCATTTACCTTTCGTTAATGGAAAAGGTCGAAGGACTACCAAAACTTCTGATGACCCATACAGGTCTGAATTCGGGTTTTATGATCCCTCAGTACACCACTGCTGCATTGGTTAGTGAGAATAAAAGCCTTTGTTTTCCTGCAAGCGCAGACAGTATTCCTACCTCACTCGGACAGGAAGACCATGTGAGTATGGGATCCATCAGTGCACGAAAGGCACTTCAGATTGTCGGTAATGTTGAAAAGATATTCGCCATTGAGCTGCTTTGTGCTGCTCAGGGATTCGATTTCAGAAAACCATTGAAATCGGGGATACTTATCGACAAGGTACACGATCATGTGAGAAGTAAAATTGACTTTGCCGAAAAAGACAGGGTATTTGCCCTCGATATTGAAAAGGCCATTCAAATTATACAAAATAAAGAGCTAACTTTTATTACCAATAAGGTTGCTCATGACCACCATATTGAATTCAAAAACGAAGACCATGAAATATTCGGAATTTATTGAAAAATATGCTTCACACCCTCATTATATGGCTCCCACTGGTGATCAGTTAAATGCACTTAGCTGGCAAACCGAGGCACCTCTGCGCATGTTGCTCAATAATCTCGACCCCGGGGTTGCAGAAGATCCTGCCAATCTCATTGTATATGGTGGAACGGGCCAGGCAGCGCGCAATCCGGAAGCATTAAGAAAAATTGTGGAGATTCTGCTCAAACTCGAAAAAAACCAAAGTCTTCTTGTTCAGTCGGGTAAAGCTGTGGGTGTGGTTCGCTCACATGCCGAGGCTCCAAGAGTACTTATTGCCAACAGCAACCTGGTGCCAGCATGGGCTACCTGGGAGCATTTCCAGAACCTAAAAGAACGTGGGTTGATCATGTATGGTCAGATGACAGCGGGCAGCTGGATTTATATTGGTTCGCAAGGTATTCTTCAGGGTACCTATGAAACCTTTGCCGAATGCGGACGGAAATATTTCCGGGGAAGCCTGAAGCATAAATTACTGGTTTCCGGGGGACTTGGCGGAATGGGTGGTGCCCAGCCTTTGGCTGCCACCATGGCCGGCGCAGTATTTCTTGGTGCCGATGTGGACCCCGAGCGCATCCGCAAAAGACTCGATACAAAGTACATCGACAAGATGACAGACAATTACGAGCAGGCTAAACAATGGGCTTTGGAAGCCTGCAAAAAGGGTGAAGCCATTTCCATAGGCCTTGTCTCGGATATAGGAAATCTGTTGGAAAAACTTTTAAAAGACAATATCATCCCCGATATTCTCACCGACCAAACCTCGGCCCACGATCCGGTATATGGATATGTTCCAAACGAAATAACTCTTCAGGAGGCTCAACTTTTGCGTAAAGATAATCCGGAGCACTATAAACATCTGTCGCTTAAAAGTATGGCACGCCATGTTGGACTTATGTTAGAAATGAAAAAAAGAGGCAGCATAACCTTCGATTATGGAAATAACCTGCGCGAATTTGCCCGACAAGGTGGTGAAAATAATGCCTTTGACTACCCTGGATTTGTTCCCGAGTTTATCCGGCCTCTCTTCTGCGATGGGAAGGGACCATTCCGCTGGGTAGCTCTTTCTGGTGATCCCGAAGATATTTACAAAACCGATAAAGCCCTCATCGAAGCTTTTCCAAACAACCAGCACCTTATAAAATGGCTTACTGAGGCCCAGAAGAAAATAGCCTTTCAGGGTTTACCAAGCCGTATCTGCTGGTTAGGGATGGGAGAACGCGAAAAAGCAGGGCTGTTGTTCAACGATATGGTAAAAAAAGGCGTACTGAAAGCCCCCATTGTAATTGGACGCGACCATCTCGATTGCGGTTCTGTAGCATCTCCTAACCGCGAAACAGAAGGAATGGCCGATGGTAGTGATGCCATTTCCGATTGGCCCCTGCTTAATCTTATGGCCAATGCCAGTGGTGGTGCTACCTGGATCTCCTTTCATCATGGAGGAGGCGTAGGTATCGGATACTCGCAACATGCCGGAATGGTGGTATTGGCCGATGGCAGCGAGCGCGCCGAAAAGTGTCTTAGCCGTGTATTGCATAACGATCCGGCCATGGGTATCTTCAGGCATCACGATGCAGGATACCAACAAGCCACCGCCAACCTGAAAAGGTGTGGCCTGGATTTCTGATATTAAACCAATACCATGCAAGTAACCGAAAAAAAAATTATCGGACCATTCAAACAGCTACTCACCATGAACCACCTACCCTTAAAAGGTGCTTTGGCCGATGAGCAACTAGAAACAATACCCCTTGCCGGTATTCTAATTGAGAATGGATTGGTAAGGGAGACTGGCAATTTCGAGACGCTGATTAAACAACATAAAAAAACTGCAGAAGTAGAACATATCAATGGAACTTGGATTGCCACACCCGGTTTCATCGATCCGCACACCCATATATGCTGGGCAGGTAATCGCGCCCATGATTATGCCATGAGGCTTGAAGGAAAATCGTACATCGAAATCGCCAAGTCGGGAGGAGGCATCTGGGATACAGTGACAAAAACCCGACAGGCAAGCCTGGAAGAGCTGGTGCGCCTGATACTTGAAAGAGCCGAACGACACCTATCCGATGGCATTACTACCATTGAAGTCAAGAGCGGATATGGACTTACCGTCGATCAGGAATTAAAGATTTTGCATGCAATTGCTCTTGCAAATAAATCAACTGCTGCCGACCTGGTACCTACTTGCCTTGCGGCTCATATATGCCCTAAAGATTTTTGGGGTAAGTCGTCTGATTATCTGAACATGATGCTGGAGCAGCTTCTTCCAGAGGTGATGGCTAAAAAGCTCTCGAAAAGAGTGGATATTTACCTCGAAGATTCCGCATTTTCACCTGAGGAAGGACACAATTACTTGCTTGAAGCCCGTCGGCTGGGCTTCGATTTAACAGTTCACGCCGACCAGTTTACTGCTGGTGGAAGCAAAATTGCTACACAGCTTATGGCTATGAGTGCCGACCACCTGGAAGCTTCCGAAGAAGAAGAAATCAGAATGTTGGCAGAGAGCAACACCATTGCCATTGCTTTGCCAGGAGCATCGATTGGTTTGGCTGATCCCTTTGCTCCAGCCCGACGTTTGCTCGATGCCGGGGCTGGTTTGGCTATTGGCTCGGATTGGAATCCCGGCTCAGCCCCCATGGGTGATTTGCTGGTACAAGCCTCTTTACTTGGCATGTACGAAAAATTAAATACTGCCGAAACACTTTCGGCAATTACATTCCGGGCTGCAGCGGCCCTGGGATTAACAGACCGAGGCATTTTAAAAACAGGAAGCCTTGCTGACATCGCTGCCTTTCAACTCGGCGATTACAAAGATATTCTATACAACCAAGGGCGAATTAAACCTCAAATGGTATGGAAGAAAGGAAATCTTATTACACGAATAAATACCTGACAATAATACAGATACAAATTATAGAACATGAACCAGCAACTTATAGAATGTGTTCCCAATTTCAGTGAGGGGAACGACATGCAGATCATAAAACAAATTACCGATCAAATAGAATCAGTGGAAGGTGTGAGACTTATCGATGTAGATCCGGGAAAGGCCACTAACCGCACTGTTGTTACCTTTGTAGGTCAACCTGAGGTAGTAATTGAAGCGGCTTTTTTGGCTATTAAAAAAGCAGGCGAACTGATTCAAATGGCCAAGCACAAAGGTGCTCACCCGCGCTTTGGAGCTACCGATGTATGCCCTCTAGTGCCGGTAGCCAATATCAGCATGGAAGAAACAGTGAAATATGCGCACAAACTGGCAGAAAGGGTTGGTCGCGAATTGGGCATCCCTGTGTATTGCTATGAATTTGCAGCCAGCGAAGAAAAAAGAAAAAACCTGGCCAATTGTCGGGCAGGTGAATACGAGGGTCTTACCCGCAAACTTGCCGACCCTGCCTGGAAACCAGATTATGGTCCTGCCGAATTCAACAACCAGGTATCTCGAACAGGAGCCTCAGCCATTGGCGCCAGAAACTTCCTGATTGCCTATAACATCAACCTCAATACCACCTCTACCCGAAGAGCCAATTCTATTGCCTTCGATATCAGAGAAAAAGGCCGGATTAAACGAGAAGGCGGAGGTATTACCGGAACTATTGTAAAGGATGAATATGGTAACCCTGTTTATGAGCCTGGCATGCTAAAATGTGTAAAAGGAATTGGATGGTACATCGAAGAATATGGCATTGCCCAGTTATCGTTTAACCTAACGGACATCACTGTCACCACCATGCACCAGGTATTTGAGGCTGCCTGCCAGCGGGCAGAGGCCCGCGGATTAAGGGTTACAGGTTCGGAACTCATTGGAGTAATTCCACTGCAAGCCATGCTCGATGCAGGAAAATACTTCCTGAAAAAGCAACAACGCTCGACAGGAATTGCCGACAGTGAAATAATAAAAATTGCCGTGAAATCGCTCGGATTGTCGGAGTTAAGCCCTTTTAACCCGCAAAAAAAAATTATCGAATACCTTCTTTCGGAGCAAAACCATCAATTGGTTGACAAAAGTTTAAAAGACTTTTTAAATGAAACAGCTTCTGAATCGCCTGCTCCGGGAGGAGGATCTATTTCGGCAAGTATGGCTGCCATGGCCGCGGCTCTTGGCAGCATGGTGGCAAATTTATCAGCACATAAACGCGGATGGGACCACCGTTGGGTAGAGTTTAGTGCCGAAGCCGAGAAGGGAAAATATTACATGGACAAACTCACAAAACTTGTTGATGAAGATACAGAGGCATTTAATAAGATAATGGATGCTTTTAGCTTGCCAAAAAAGACAGAACAAGAAATTGCCTTGCGAAAAGAATCCATTAAGCTGGCCACTAAATATGCCATCGAAGTACCCTTGCAAGTGATGCATCTGGCTTTCGAAACTATGCAGGTAATAAAATCTATGGCCGAAAAGGGAAACCCTAATTCGGTAACCGATGCTGGAGTCGCTGCCCTGGCCGCACGCTCCGGAGTATTAGGTGCCTTTTTAAATGTGAAAATAAATGCAAAAGATTACCCCGACAAGGATTTTGTGGAGAAAGTGATGGCAGAAGGTAAACAACTCGAATCCAAAACAATACAATTAGAAAAGGAAATACTAGAGTTGGTAGAATCGAAAATAAAAAATTAACAATCTCAAGGCTGAAATCCTCATTATTGAGGTATTGCAATTCTCCATAAGAAATAGTTGCCTCTTATTTTTTTTCGATGGTGGAAAAGTAAGCATCAAGAATGATTTATTTACCTTTTCGAAAGAATATACTTGCATACCAGTAACCCAACAGAAAGCTGGCCGTATAAAAACCAAACCACAAATTATACCATATGAAATCAGTAAAAAACCTGCTGATACTCTGGCTTCTTATTCAACTTATGCCCTCTTGCAGTAGTGCAGAAAAAGCATCACACGAGCGTCGCAACCTCATGATGCCCGAGCGATCGGAACTTAAACGAAACGACAAATACAAACCTGCCAAGTCAAAGCAAACCTACAAACCTGCGAAGCAGAAGAACAATAAGAGGTAAACTATATTTTTAGCGTTTGTGGATGTTCACTTCGGTTTGTTGTTCCATGGCCACGGCTTTTCCGCCCTGGTAGGCTGGAGTCCACGTTGGAGATGACTTTACAAACTCTATTATTTGCTTATTGAGGCTGTCGGAAGAAGTTCCTGAAATAAGTTTCACCTTGTTCACACTGCCGTCGGCTTCTACTACAAAACTTACAATAATGGACCGTACCAGGCTTGTATCGGGCATTATCATCCGAATGCTATCGGCAAGAAATTGACTGAAACTATCCAGATTTCCGCCCTGAAAAACCGGCATCACCTCGGCTACATAGTATGCACGGTCTGAAGCTTTGAATTCGGATTGTTCGCTTCGGCGCGAAGGTTCTTTCTCCTTTTTCGCCGCCGGGGTCATGTCAGAAGTTGGCACCTGGCTTTGTTCCATAGACTTGACAGCTTCACACTCTTCCGTTTTGCTATTTGAAACATTTTGTGTGCCAAAACCCACTACCACCATTTCCTCATCCTCCAATACTATTTCTTCACTTTCGTTGCTATTGCTGGCGAATGTTTCAGAATTTTCCTCCTCTTCCTGCATAAGAATGTCTGCTGCGGTAGCAACAACGATTTCTTTCTTCTCACTTTTCGCTTTTACCAATGGAGAAGGTGCTTTCTCGCTTGCTGGTCGAATATTTTCTGCTACCGCTGCAGATCCAATCGTATCAGCCAACATCACTTCAGCCAAAACAACCGGAGGCGAAGTCTGACGTGTGGTATTCATCAGTTTATCGTAACGAAGAATAAAATAAATTCCAAAAATAATTACCAGGGATGCAGCTACAGTGGAAACTCCATAATACAAACTGCGGGATCGACTAGGTTTCAGGCGGCTCTTTCGCCAGGCAAAATGCATCTTGTCAAGTCTTTGACCATATACCTTAGAGGAAGAAAACTGGCCAGCACCTTCGATGGCATCGGCGCATAGCGGACAAGTGGACGCATGCTTTTGCAGAGTCAACAATTGCTCCTGTGTTAGCCTCTTATCAATCAGAGCCGATAATGCTACCCGACTGATACAACCATTCGGGTCAAATAATATCGCGGGTGCGGTTTGCATTTTCGTAATAAGTTTCGAGCTTCTGTTTTAAGTTTCTTTTTCCATTCTGTATGTAACTCTTTACCTGATTGAGCTCATAACCTGTTTTTTCGGAAATGGCTTTATAACTCAAACCTTCGAGGTACATCAATTCAATACATAAACGTTGTTCCTCATTCAGTTCGTGCAAGTACTTTTTGAGAACCATTTCATCGGTTTCGTCCTCTTCTAGATGCAGCACCGGCATGTTTTCCACAGAAAAATCGGCAATTTTTTCAAAGTTATCAATCCTATCCAATAAGTTTTTCTTACGCAACTGCATTAAACAGTGGTTTTTGGTAAGTGTAAAAAGCCATGATTTGAAATGTTGCACTTCAAATTTAGTGAGTTTTTCGGGCAGACTTTCAAAAATTTCCATAGCTGCATCCTGCGCATTGTCTTCGTTGCGAAGATATTTCATGCAACTTGCAAATACCAAATGAATGTATCGGTCGAACAAAATACTGATACAGGACTCTTCCTGATTCTGCCTGTAACCCAAAATAATTTCCTCGTCGGTTCCTGAGCAACTGGTGACGGAAATAGATTTATTCGATGACCGGCTTTTTATAAACAAGGCGAAAGGAATTATTCCCTGAACCAAATCATATATTGTGCCATAAAGAATCAAATCCGGAAGCATTGGGTGAATATCGCCTGCAATATAAGTATTCCTATTAACTACAGTGCAATTCGGCTGGCTACTTTAAAAAAGTTCACTGCTTTTATGGAATAATTTCTGTTCGTGCATCATAAGGTAAAATCATGTTTCACACTTAATACTTACCGTTATGAAAAGCAAGAAAAACATTCAATCCAACCTGGAGAAAAAACGATTTCTATATTTCGAAATCGGAATCCTAGTAAGTCTATCGCTATTGCTTCTGGCCTTCGAAACTGGAAGCAGGAACCTCACAGCTGAGAGCCTGGAAATTGCAAACTACAACGAAAAAATTATTGAAGAAATAATGCCTGTTACACGGCCAGAGCAACCCAAGCTACTTCCGCCAATCATGCCAAAGGAAATTATTATTATAAAAGATACTGAGGCTGAGCTTGATGACCCAAATATTGATTGGAACCCGGAAATTGATCCGAATGCTGCCTTGCTCGACTATAAATTCCCTGATGAAACAAAGGAAATTGACGATATCCCATTCGTAAATGTGCAAAAAATGCCACGCTATCACAAAGGCGATCAATCGGCTTTTCAGAAGCATCTGCAAAAACTGGTTATTTATCCCGAAGAAGCGCAGAATGCAAACATTAAGGGGCGTGTATACCTCGAATTTGTGGTAGATGAAAATGGCCGAATTATCATGGAAAAGGTGATAAAAAGCCCTCACCCCTCTTTGTCTGAGGCTGTGCTTGAAGCCCTCAAAAAAACAGACCCCTGGCAACCAGGTGAGCAAAGGGATAAAAAAGTGAAAGTCCGGTTCACCATACCCATCAACTTTACCTTAAACAACTAATCTCAACTTACTCTCAAAAACAAAGCAATGAAAAACTTAATTTCAAAAATACTCAGCTTATCTGGCTGGTTCTTGCCAATATTAATTCTATGCAGCCAATCGACAAGCGCACAGGTAGACCTTCCTATATCCGACGAATCCTCCACCGACAAATGCCTGTCACCCTATTTCCAGGTACTAAACAATGAAGATGGTTTGGAATCCATGCCCTTGAAATCGACCCGGGTAGAGGTAAATATAGCTGGTGTAATAGCCAACATAGAGGTTACACAGGTATACACCAACACAGGAACTGCACCAATCGAAGCCATCTATGTTTTCCCGGCCTCGACCAGGGCTGCGGTACATGGCATGGTGATGAGAATTGGCGAAAGAGAGATTGTGGCCTTGGTAGAAGACAAAACGAAAGCCCGTCAACTCTATAACCAGGCACAGCAGGAAGGAAAAGTAGCCTCCCTACTCGAAGAGCACCGGCCTAATGTATTTCAGATGAACGTGGCCAACATCATGCCCGGGGCTATTGTGGAAGTCATTCTATCCTATACCGAACTGCTTGTTCCGACCGAAAAAATCTACGAGTTTGTTTATCCCACGGTGGTAGGACCCAGATACGTAAATGCAAGCCTGGCTGAAAACAATTCATCCGAAAACTGGACTGCAAACCCATATCTGCCCGAAGGTCAGAAAACAGCTTCAACCCTGGATATAGAAGTAAATCTCTCAGCCGGAATGCCAGTGAAAGAAGCCTTTTGCAACACTCACCAGCATAAGCTTACATTTAAAGACAAAACAAGTGCCTTATTGAAACTTGAAGACCCGCTGGGTGGAAATCGTGATTTTGTTTTCAAGTATCGCCTGGCAGGGAATACAATTGAATCGGGAATAATGGTTTTCAGCGACCCTCAGGGCGAAAATTACTTTTTAGCCATGGTTCAGCCGCCCAAAGCAATAGAAAGCGCCCAAATTCCGTCAAGAGAATATGTGTTTATAGTAGATGTATCCGGTTCCATGTCAGGCTTTCCGTTAGAAGTATCCAAAACCCTCATAAAAAACCTTCTTAACGGATTAAAAGAAAGCGACAAGTTTAACATTGTATTCTTTGCAGGAAGTTCAAGTGTTTACTCCCAAAAATCGTTAGAGGCAAATAGCGAAAATATCAGCAAAGCCATATCATTTATGGAAAAGCAGCAAGGAGGTGGTGGCACAGAATTGCTTTCAGCCTTACAAACTGCTATGGGCTTGAACTACGAAGAAAATTTTTCAAGATCCTTTGTAATTCTTACCGATGGATATATATCCGTAGAAAAGGAATCGTTTGAGTACATCCGGCAAAATCTTGGTAAAGCCAACTTTTTTGCCTTTGGCATTGGTTCTTCTGTAAACCGCTACCTGATGGAAGGCATGGCACATGTGGGTTATGGAGAGGCTTTTATTGCTCAGAACGAGGAAGAAGCCAAAAAAGTGGCCCGGAAGTTTGAAAAATACATCAGCCAGCCGGTGCTTACCAACATCGAATTTCAATTTAAAGGATTCGAGGCCTATGATATTCTTCCCGAGAAAATGCCTGATTTGTTCTCAGAAAGGCCATTGATAATAATAGGAAAATACAAAGGAACCACAGCAGGAACACTTCATATTAAAGGCATCACTGGGGGACAGTCCTATGCACAAACACTATCCCTCGAAAACATGAATAAATCAGAGAATCATGCCCTGAAGTACCTTTGGGCGCGGGAAAAAGTTCGTCTGCTGGCCGATTACTCCCAGGTTTCGAACGAACCTGAATTGCAGGCAAACATTACCGAACTGGGGCTTAAATACAATCTGCTTACAGCCTATACTTCCTTTATTGCCATCGACAGCGAAGTCTCCAACGCTTCGCTGCAGTATAGTACCGTTAAACAGCCACTTCCCTTACCAGAAGGCGTTAGTAACCTGGCGGTGGTTGGTTATGGCACAGCTTCAGCACCAAGTCGCAGTATGGGTGTTGCCAGGAAGGAGAGTAAAACCTACAATTATTATAGCGAAGAGCTTGCCGAAGAGAATTCGTTTGATTTTGTGGTGGTTGAAAAAATGCCCGAGTTTGAAGGGGGGGATTTAAGCCATTTTGTAGAATACATTCAAAAACAGATACAAATTCCGGCAATGATGCCAAAAGACAGCCTTCCGGCCACTGTATACCTACGATTCGAAGTAGACGAAACCGGAACCGTTTCTAAGGTTGAAGTAATCAGAGGTGCACATCCTTTGCTCGACCAGGAAGCCATAAGAGTAATGAATAATACACCCCGATGGACTCCCGGTAGCCAAAATGGAAACCCAGTTAAAACTAGTTTTACTATCCCCATAAAGTTTGATTATTAAAAATAGCACAATACTTTTCTAATAACTTGTAACCCCTAATGCATTTGATTTACAGTTTTTTACAAAATCAAAGCGCATTGGGGGTTCATATTATTCCTTAAACTGTTAATATCTCCGCTGCAGAGTTAGGGAATAAGCCCTAAAATATTTCTATTTTGCCTGCCGGTATGATTATAAGGCAAATTCTAATAGCTCTATCGCTCTTTTGCGCTCAACCTGCAGGGTTCGCAAACCATCCAGACAGTTTTCCAATCGGTCGCACCAGCGGCGATATGAAAGACAGTGTAGACTATTATCTTCTTACCAGCGAAAAATTTATCGATTCCAATCCTACTTTTTCCTCCTCCAATGCAGTAAAAGCAAAAGAACTATCAGCGCGCTATAATTTTCCAGAAAGACTTGCCTATGCATCGCAACTTATAGGACAAGCCAAAATTAATGTGCAGGAATATTACGAAGCCGAGAAATATTTATATACTGCTTGCAATTATTACGATAAAACGAGCCAGGACCAAACTTTGGCAGAAATCCATTTTTTATTAGGGTTGACTCAATATTATCTAGGCAAATACGAGGTTTCACTTCAAAATTATCTGAAAGCCGAGCGTTTGTTTGAAAAAACCAACAAAAAGGAAAAGCAGGCGCTTACCTTTCAAAATATTGGATTGCTTAATAGCAGGATGGGACATTACGCTGAGGCTCAAAAGAATTTCAAGCTGTCGCTTAATTTGTATGCGCAGTTAGATAAAACAGCTAATATGGCTGAGGTTTATCAAAACCTTGGAATTGTGAGTTATACCCAAAAGCAAGATTCATTGGCCATTGCTTATTACCAAAAAGCAATTGACTGTAACTTTCAAACAAACGACCTTAACGGCATAGGTATTAATTATACCAATATAGGATTGGTTTGGCTCGACAAAAAGAAATATGCCACCGCTTATGAGCAATTCGAAAAAGCATACACCCATTTTTCAAAAACAGGCTCAGAGATAGGGCGCATGTGGGCATT
Organism: Bacteroidota bacterium; assembly: GCA_016699695.1. Classification (NCBI taxonomy): domain Bacteria; kingdom Pseudomonadati; phylum Bacteroidota; species Bacteroidota bacterium. The sequence goes on along the minus strand of CP065006.1, from coordinate 2,997,768 downwards.
GAACAATATGGGTGCAGCAGCTGCGCATTCAGACCGACCAGGGGAAGCCCTTCGCTGTTTTGAGAAAAGCCTCGAATTGGCAAAAAAACTGAATCATACCGAAGGTTTACTCAGTAATTACAGTGACTTGGCGAAACACGCAGAACAAGCAGGGCAAATTCCTAAATCCTTAAGCTATCAGAAGCTTTACAATCAGGTAAACGACTCTGCACTAAGAGCCCAGGCTCAAAGCAAAGTAAAAGAACTGGAATTGCTCTATCAACTAGAAAACAAGGATAAAAATATTCTTCAGGCTGAAGTAAAATCTAAACAGCGAATCACCCAATTATTTGCCATAATCAGCATTTTACTCATTGTAGCCTTTGCCCTAATAATAGTAACATCGGTTTACTATCAGAAACGAAAAGCCGAGAAGCGATTGGCGCAACATAAATTAAATCTCGATACCCTTACCGAAAAGCGCTCCGTAGAACTTCACAAGCTGGAAACAGACAGAAGAATTGCAGAAGAATCGGACAAATTGAAATCGGCCTTTTTGGCCAATATGTCTCACGAACTGCGCACCCCGATGAACGCCATTATTGCTTTTTCGAATTTCCTGCGCGAACCAGACTTAAACAACGAACAAAAAGAAGAATACCTCGATCATATTACCACTGCAGGCGATTCGCTGCTTAGCTTGATAGACGATATTATCGACATTGCAAAAATCGAATCGCAACAATTAAAACTCTTTATTCAACCCACCAACATTAGTAAATTGTTGCAGGATTTGTATAAAGTTTATAGCCAGATAAAAACCCAGAAACACCACAATCATTTAAGGTTTAAGCTGAATATTGCCGACAATTACAGCTATATTATCAATACCGATGGAAGCCGGCTAAAACAAATTCTCTCCAACCTTCTCGAAAACGCCTTTAAATATACCGAACAAGGAGAAATTGAAATTGGGTTCGAAACATCCGATGCATCGGTTACATTTTATGTTTCCGATACCGGAATCGGGATACCGAAAGAAAAACACGAATTAATCTTTGACCGCTTCTATCAGCTAAGATCGGCTAATGAGCGCCAGACAATAAAAGGAGCCGGATTAGGGCTTACTATCAGCAAAAACCTTGTGATGCTTATGGGTGGTAAAATATGGCTCAATTCTGAACCCGGTAAAGGCAGCAGGTTTATGATTCGTATTCCAGTAGAATCGATTAAAAAGCAAGTGAATATTACCTATAAAGAACAGAAAAAAGAGGTTGATTCAATTCGTAATAAATACAATTTCAGCAACCTTACGATTTTAATAGCAGAAGATGAAGACTTGAATTATAAAGTACTCGACACTTGTTTATCGCAAACCAAAGCCAATATTATCAGGGCAATCGATGGTAAATCGGCTGTAGAGATTTGCCACAATCAGAAAGTTGACATTGTACTAATGGATATTCAATTGCCCGGAATGGATGGTTATGAAGCAACACAGCATATAAAAAGCCTTAATAACCGCATACCAGTTATCGCACAGACTTCTTTTGCGATGAAAGGAGAAAAAGAGAGATGTCTGCAGGCTGGCTGCGACGATTTTATTACCAAACCGCTCAACATAGAGCTATTACTCCAAAAGATCCAAAATCACATGCTGATTAAAGTAAAATGAAGATTCATAATTTCACCCTAATGTATATTCTCGGGTGTTTTTAACAAACTCAAACTGTAAGCGAAGGCTTATTAACACCAACTTTGAAACCAGCTAATGAGATGAATGAAACATATGCAATAGCCATGAAATCAGCGATACTCATTTTAACAATACATAAAAACAAGGAAGAACAGGAATATAAAAGCGCATTTTTTTATCCCTAATAAGAGCTCGTTTAACCCATATTAACCAGATAAATTCTTTCGTTCAGCGAATTATAACTAATTTCGCATCCATCTATAATTAAAAGTCTTTCTATTAAATGAATCAAATTTATTCCGTCATCATTGGAACTGGAAGTTATATTCCGGAGCGCGTAATAAAAAACACGGATTTTGTAAACCACAATTTTTTCGACGAGAGCGGTTCGAAAATTGAATCACCCACAGCGGAAATTATTGAGAAATTCACGCAGATAACCGAGATCAAGGAACGCCGGCATGTGGAACCTGAATTAACCACCTCTGACATGGCAGCTTTTGCTTCGCAAAAAGCAATTGAAAAAGCAGGAATCGATGCAGAAAGCCTCGATTACATCATCTTAGCGCACAACTTTGGTGACCTCAAGCACAACTCTACCAGTTCTGATATTCTGCCAAGTCTTGCCTCAAGGGTAAAAGAAATATTGAAAATAAATAACCCCAAAACTATTGCCTACGACATCATTTTTGGATGCCCGGGTTGGGTTCAGGCTATGATTCAGGCAAACTATTACATTCGTTCTGGCGATGCCAAACGTGTATTGGTAATTGGGGCCGATATCCTTTCACGCATTTCCGATCCGCACGATCGCGATAGCATGATCTATGCCGATGGAGCCGGAGCAACCATTCTTGAAGCCCGTGAAAGTGATGTACCAGTTGGAATTTTATCACATTCGGCACGAACAGATGCCAACGGGCAAACCTACAACCTGTTTTTGGGCAAATCTTACAACGAAGAACATAGTCAGGAAAAAGTTTACATCAAAATGTTCGGTCGGAAAATATACAACTATGCACTTACTCATGTTCCTCCGGTTGTAAAAGAAAGCCTCGAAAAGGCAAACACGAAGCTGCTTGACATCAAAAAAATACTCATTCACCAGGCCAATGCCAAAATGGACGAAGCAATACTGGTAAGGTTATTTAAACTGTATGGCGAAACCCACATTCCGCAAGGCATTATGCCCATGACCATCGAAAAGCTGGGGAATTCGTCGGTTGCTACGGTACCTACCCTGCTCGATCTTATCTTGCGGGGCGAATTGCCTAATCAAAGCATCGGGGCAGGTGACAAAATTGTACTTGCATCGGTTGGTGCTGGTATGAACATTAACTCCGTGGTTTATCAATTCCCGGCTTAAGCACTATTTAAGACCCTAAAAAATCCTTTTCACAGGAATAATTCGAAAAGCTGTCATATCCGACAGCTTTTTTTTATCTTTATATACCATCGCTTAAAAACAATGTAATATGAAGAAATCATTCTGGTACCTTATAGCCCTTCTTATTCTTGCACTTTTGGTAGTGCTAATTATTTCAATTAAATCGTACAAAGAAAAAACAGCCACCAAATATGTATTGGAAGGGATAACCCAATTCGAAGCCAAAGATTTTACCTCGGCACAGGCATCGTTCGAAAAGGCCATTAAACTAAATAAACAGCTTTACGAAGCCTACCTGAACCTGTCAAAAACTCAACTCGCACAGGAAAATACCAACGAGGCCATGGCTGTTCTTCAGCAAATGTTCCTATTATTTCCTGATAAGGCGGAGGCATTTTCCATCGAGGGGCAATGCTACCTGAAACTTCAAAAACTTGATTCCTCCCTGGCTTCTTTTAACAAAGCTATAGAACTCGACTCAATGTTAGCTGAAGCCTTTTATTATCGCGGCGCAGTAAAGGCAAGCATGGGTAAACTGGATGAATCGCTTCTCGATTTTAAAAAAGCACAGGAACTCGATCAGAATAAAGTGGAGTATTACGAATCGAGCCTGAGCATCCGCACCGAACTGGCCGATTACAAAGGCATTGTGGCCGATTACAACAAAATCATTGAGCTGGACCCCTCCAACACCGAGGCTTTTTATCAGCGTGGGTATTTCAAACTAAACCTGAACGACTTTGAAGGGGCACTGAATGATTTTGACAATGCGCTTAAACTCGATAATAAACTGGCCAAAGCACATTATTACAAAGGCCTCACCTATGCAAAAAATGGTCGTTATGCCGAGGCTGTTGCAAGCTTCAGAGAAACCATTCAACTAGAGTACAAACTTCACGAAGCATATTTTAATCTTGGACTGGCGCTGCTTAGCGCACAAAAACCTACAGAGGCAAAAGGCGCTTTTAGAAGTAGTATTCAGGCAAATCCGCAAGGCGAAAGGGCTCTTCAGGCAAATTTAAACCTGGGTGTGGTTGAAATGATGAACAATAATTTCGCCGGTGCAATAAAGCACTACACAATAATGCTCGAAGCCTATCCGGGTAATCCTGAAGCGCTTTTTAACAGGGCTTATGCTTATGGAAATTCAAAACAATACGATAAAGCCATCAACGACCTTAGTCAATGTCTTAATACCAACTACAAAACTGCCGATGTGTATTACCTGCGAGCCGCCTATTACATTTCCGCCACTAATTATGATTTGGGATGCCTGGATGCCGACAAAGCTCTTAAACTCGGACATCCCAAAGCCCAGGAATTATTGACCATGTACTGCTCAAAACAATAACTATGAAAAGCTTTCTACTTTCTATTCTCTTTTCTGCTTTGGTGCTAATTCCAGCATTGGTTTCGGGCACCGACGACTCTACTCTGTATGTTAAAACTATTTATCAGCACGAGATATTCAATGGGCGCAATACTGCGCGTAAAGCAGCCATTAAACTGGAAATGAGAGATGCTACAGGCGAACTCTTCCGTGAGTCCTATTTCAATGCAAACACCAAGGCTGAAGAATACATTTTATACTACTACTACAATGCCGACAAAACTATTCGGCTGGTGGAAAAGAACAATCCACTCGAACAACTGATTGAGTATTATACCTACAACTATAAAAAGGGTAAACTTCAGAATATAAAACACTACCAATACCAGGCTGATACGAAAACCTCCTCGTTGATGGATACGCGTAATTACATCCGTAAAAAAAACACCCTGACAATTCACTCTCAAAACGCTGGCGGGGTTTCACTTAAAACTGAGGTAATTACCTACAACAAAATGCAGGAAATTCGCAATGAAATAACCAACCACCTGGCTGATTCTGCCTATAAAACCATATTTAATTTTGAATACAACGACACCCTTCTAACCAACAAATACGAAACAATCATCTCAAAAAATCAGGATTCAATAAAGTACTGGCACAATTACATTTACAACGCTGCTAACCAGCTCGAAAAGATTAATACTTATTTGTTGCCTGCGAATGAAAAAATACACTTCTATACTGTTTTCAAATACATGCCGGGAGGGAGTCTCGAGAATGAGCGTCGTGTAAATGGTACGAATGATTTCTATCTTTATAATTACACCACCAAATACACAGTTTATACCCGTCAATTGCCCCGAAAGGATCCGGTTTTTTAAGGTTTCTATCCATCTTTTAAAAGGTGTTGGTATTGCTAAGCAGGATAATAAACAAGCTGCCAGTAGAGTTAAATGATGGAGAAAAATAGCCAGAATATTCTTCAACCTCAAAAAGAGGATATTACATAGTTGGCAACCAAAGAAAAGTAAATGGAATTTTAATACCGGTTCAACCAGCGGTAACGGCGGGCATTGTCGCCAAAACGAACAGCAGCCATAATTTCATGCGAACCATAACTATATTTCTGAATGCTGCTTAGGCTGTAATCGAACGAATACCCAAAAAAGTATTTATCGACCCGCACCCCACCATACAGAATGATGGCAGCACCACGGCCATTGAGGCTTTCAGTGGAAACCGACGATCCGCCACCTGTGCGGTAGGCCATTCCTGCCCAATAGTCCTCGTTAAAGTAGGCCGTAAGATTCAGATCGAGCTGAGTTGCCACATTCTCACTAAACTTCAAATTAAAAGAGGGTTCCAGAAAAAGCGCACGATCGACCTCATATCGATAACCACCCATAAGCATATATTGGCGTTCGAGTTTTACATCCGAACCATCGCGGTTGTTGAGTTTAAAGAAACTTTCGAAAAGATTATGAACTGAGAAACCACCATAAAAATCTTCGGCAGAGAAATACGAACCAAAATTACCATCAATCACATAGCCATTGGTGCTGGTGATATCCAGAAGGTAATCAGGATTTTCAACTTCCATCTTATCCTTGTCGAGGTGGTATTGCAAGCCGATAAGACTGGCCCCAAACGAAAGCTGAGACTGGTTCATCCCGATGTGATAGGCATAGGTACCCTGAAAGCCTGTTTTGTTAAAGGCACCCAGGTTATCGGTAAATATGTAGCCACCTACTCCTACTTTTCCACCACGGGTCATAGCCTTGCGGCGCTTAACCACATTTTTACCCCGCGAGATATGACTGCTGCGCACCAGCCGGGTTTGTCCGGATACAGCCAATGTACCAGGTGAACCTTTCAGGTTGGCCCATTGCTTGCGTGCCGTAAGGTTAAAGGAAGTATACCCTTCGTGGCCAGCCACAGCGGGGTTTAACAAAAATTTATTGGTCCAGTATTGCGAATACACAGGAAATTGCTGCCCTTTTCCCGGCACAAACAGAAAAGCAGCCAAGACTATAAGCGTAAATTTAAAATGCTGTATTTTCACACTACTTTCTCCCTTCTAAAATTGACTAAACAACATGTGTGTTGTTTCATTTTTTAGCGAACAAGGTTTACAGTGCCGGTAATGGCCTCAAATCCGGCATAATTTAGTTCCAATACAAAGAAATAGGCATCCATAGGCATGGGTCGTCCTTTTGAGGTACCATCCCAAGGCTCTCCAGCCACATTTTTGGAGCGGTATACCAATCGACCCCAGCGGTCGAACACTTCCAGCACTGCATTCGGAAACTGATCCATTTTATGGTCGCGCAAAATAACCCAGGTATCGTTCTCACCATCGCCATTGGGAGTAAAAGTATTGATCATACCATCGAAGATACGGGCCAGACTGCAAGGAAATACCAGCATAGTATCGTACCCGGCACATCCAAATTCGTTGGTTACCCTAATACGAATGGTGTCGGTGTACTCGTTCTGCTGATAAATATAAATGGGGTTGTTAACAAAGTTATCGGTATTGGTGGTCCAGTTGTAGGTAACAAAATCGCCGGCATCAAGCACCAACGGCTCCTCAGCGTTACAAAAAACCGTATCGTTGCCCAGGGTTACTACTGGTGTGGGGTTGGAGACAAACTCAACCGAATCGTAGCGGGTGCATCCCAGGCCATCGGTTACCAATACCCAGATATTTTCAGTAGTATCGGCTGTATAGAATGAATTGGTACTTCCATCGTGCCATAAGTAGGTGGGCACTCCAAAGTAACTGCCGGAAGCATCAAAGTCGTACGATTCTCCTTCGCAAATCTCGTAATTATCAACACCCAGGTCTACATCAGGGGCCTGCACTACTACATCGCCCATTACAGGAAGTCCGAGACAACCTGCAGCAGACAATTCTACTACCTCCATCTGAAAATTACCGGTGGCATATCCCCATTCTACCAACAACGAATCTGTGCCACCTCCCTGCACGATAATACCGCCAGAAAGGGCCCAGATAAAGGTAGAACCAGGCAAGCCGGTAACACCATACAAATGTCTGCTTTGAGCACAGACAGTCCCCAAATCTGAGGACTGTCCGGTGCTTTTGGCAGATAGTATGCTTAATAAGGTAATAACAAGTGCTATGTGTCTGATTAAGCCCAAAATGAGAAATGTATTATGAATACGATTTGCTTTTTTGGGAATTAATTAGCCCACAAGTTCGAAATGTGATAAATAGGTCCGGTAACCGGTACTGGGTTGACTGTAATCACAAGAGTTTCAGCAGTGGTATCGTACCAAGTCCATCCAGTAGCTGCTTGAGTTGGGTTTGCTATATAATCACCTTTACGGCTAATGCGGTCGGTTACACCGCTAATGGTATAGGTATAACGGGTAGGATAATCAACTCCATCAGTAATACACACAAATCCACCCGCAGGCAAAGTAAGGTCATGGGTAGTACCTGTTACCGCTTGCTGATTACCGGCAGTTCCCAGATAAGGTTGGGTTAGAGCAGCAATGTTACCCCAGGTACCATCGCCATTTTGGTTAGTATCGACAGTGAGTGCATATTGTATCTGAAAGCTTGGGGTTGCAGCAAGAACAGCGTTAGCCAAGGTTGCTTGTGCATTGTCGGTACCTAAACGAAGATCTGTTTCGCAAAGATTAAATGGTGCAGCGGCTGAACCAAATATTCCACCTCCATCTGCTGCTGTAAAAGTAACAGTAGAACCAGGAATCACTTCGATGGTAATGGTTTGTCCGCCATCGTCGCAGGATAAGCCTGTGTTGGTTTCTACAACAGTAGTAGTGTAATTACCAGCGGCAGGAGCTGTAAACAGAATAAAGTTTTCGTTCGCTGCAGCTTTAGTAAAAGCTGCTTGGGCAGAGGTCCAGGTCCAGCGTTGGTTTACACCAAGGTTAGTATTGGTGGCAGCATCGTAACTTGGAGAAAAAACAGGGTCGGGCAACACATAGTAACGCATAGTTACACCGGTTGTTACCGTGTCAATTTCTTCAGGTCCACCTACTACTGCCTCAACATAGTCAGTCAGGATTTGTGCATTCACGCTAAGGCCAAAGAAAGTAATGGCCACTGCGGTAAGGACTTTTTGTGTAATTCTTTTGTTCATAATACCTATTTTTGGTTCAACAATAATGATTTACTGTTTTTATTATTCTTTCCTTTTTACTGGGTGAACAATAAAAGGTTACAGCGCTAATTAAATTTAAAGAATATTTTAGATTATTCAGCTCTTTTTTTTTACTAAACTGTTAACTTTTATTTTTTCTCAGAACTATTAAGATAAAAGTAACGTAAATCTCCCTCGCATGTATGGGTAATATTACTTATATGCAGGATATATCTACTCATTTCTTGCATTCTGGCTTTAATTTTCCCATGTGTTGCTAATGTGGTGTGCCGGTCCGGTTACCGGAAGCCTGTTTATTGTGACCGAAAAAGAGTCGGTACCAATGCAGACCCCATCGGTCTCTTCGATACTTATTGTAAATACCCTGGAGAGGGTACCTGCCGGAACCAGGTTGCTCCACAGAACATCCATGGAATTTAAGCCTTGCGCTGTTTGCAAGCTTCCACCTGTTACCGACCATAAAAAAGTATTGGCGTTAGCCGGAGTGGTGTAGGTATCGACAGACTGCTCACACGACACGGCTGCTCCACTTATAAGCGGAGTTGGCACTACCCTTATCACCTGCGATACAGGCACAACCCCCAGGTTGGAATTACACCCTGCCGAACTGGTAACAACTACATCAATTGTGGTTGTACCTACCGGCAAGGTAGCCGTAGTGTAGGTGGCAATGGTACCCGATTGCACTTCCAGGGCTGCTACATAAAAAGCATAGTTAACCCCACCACCCGCTGTAAACACAAGTGTTGTGCCTTCGCAGGATGGGTTTTCTGACGAGCTGAGCGTAGGAATGGGCGTTGCATTAACTGTTATTACTGCATCTGTGTTTCCAACCACAATACCCGCCGTGGGAGTGGCATCGCTCACAGCCGTGAGTGTATAGGTGGTAGTAGTTGCAGGTGTCACAGTATGCATATGCGGACTGGCTGCAGCTACGTATGTCGACCCGTTGAGTGTATAGGTCCAGGGTGCTGTGCCACCTGTAAAGGCAAGCAGAAGGTTGGTCGATGCTCCGGAACAAATAGCCACATCGCCGCTCACGATAGAGGCAGTAATAATGGTTATTGCCTGGCTCGAACCAAGAGTAATATATTGATAGGTATTGTAATTGATGTTGGAATTACACACGATATTACCACTGGTTGCTGTTCCGGTAATGGTATAAGTGCCTCCTACCTGAACCCACTGAGTACCATTCCATCCGACTATAATCAGGTCGGAAAGGTTCGAAACTGCATTGGCCACATCGCTGGAGCCATCGAGGTAAAGTTTTACTTCAGCCTGGGCACCCCCTGCTACGTCTACCGACCAATATTCGGTCTGGCTAACCGTATTGACTCCGGTTCCCAAAGCACTACCCAGGGTGGTTTGCGGGTTGCTGAAAAAATATTCAGTCGACACATCGGTATCCACCCCTGTAATGCCAGTGATGTCCAACACATCCATCAAGCCAAAATTTCCGGATTTACCTACCGGGAAACTGAAATCGTCACCACTGCTCATTACTTTCGTAAGCGGACCATTGATGAAGGCAGAAGCAGAACCGGCTGCCGGAGAAATGGCCGATGTTACCCCAATCCGCAGGGTATCGGTGGCCGATGTAGTAACGATGCCGTTTGTAAGGTAAAGGGTGCCGGCTATGTTTACCGTACCGGATGAGATGGTGATTCCTCCCGGATTATTTACTACCATCGAATGCAACTCATTGGCACCTGTGAAGAAACCGGTAATGTTCTGGTTTACGGTCGAAATAAACGAAATGCGGTTCGCCAGGTCTGTGCCGGCATCGAATGCACCGTTGACCCTGATCAGGTCGCCCCGAAGGGAAATATCCTTGTTGTATTCATTTTTTACAGTAAGGGAAGAGAGGCCATCGATGCGGAAATCGCCATTGAGCTCAATGTTATTGTTAGGTAGCCGGCGCAATTCAGAACCACTGAAGGTCACATTGTTCATCAGTGCCTGTCCGGCCATGGTTTCGTAGGTAGTAGTGCCTCCATACTCAATAGTTCCTCCTGCTGCCGAAAAGAATTGATCATATACCCCGGCAGGAATGCTACCATTTTGGGTATAGATGGAACCTGTTCCGGTTACTTCTCCAAAACGATGCCCGTAGGTAAGGTTTACCTCCACCCTGCCAAACACAGCAGTTGAATAAGATGAAACAAAATTAGATGGAGTATTTACCGTATGAGTAGCATTGATACGTGTAATGGCTCCACGCGGACCACCGGCTACATTGGGGGTCCAGATCGTTCCGGTAGGCCAGGTGCCAGAGGTATTGGTCTCGTAGGCAGGTACCTGGTCGGGAATGGCTCCATTAAATGATGAACCATCGACACCAGCAGTATAATCACCGCTGATCTGATTGTCATCAACACCTGTAAAATCGAATACCAGCCACTCGTTGATTTCATCCACCTTGTCCACATCGTCGAATTTGTTCCAGTTTCCCGAACCGTCGTTTAACAGGCGGGCGGTGATATAGTCGTAAACGTCATAAGGTGCAGTCACCTCAACATCGCCGGGTTCGTAATTAAAATAGGCTGTAGCACTGAATCCTGTAATATCCTGGGCCCTTAAAACCCAATGGTATTGCAAGACATTATCGGCATCGACAATTTCGGGGCTTGGGGCTTCACTGTCTTCCTGAATGCTTGGGTGCAGTTCATCGGCAGCCTTTACAGTAATATAACCTGTTGCACTCGCATTGGCACTGATATCGAACGTTACCGGAGTATATTTTCCACCCGAACCAATAGGGTAAACAAAAGTGCGAGCTCCCGAAGGCAGGTATTTACGCACTCCATAATCGGTAAACGACACATTGGTCTGAATCATGTTGGTAGCAGAAAACGGGTTGTCCTCTTCGATTACCGCATTTACCGTGAGTGTAAGCAGGTTACGACCAATGGCAAACACGCCTGAGCTAAGCTTAAGGGTGTCAGTAACCGTAAAGTTATTCCCCAGAGGTAAAAATACACCCGCGGGGTTATTCACGGTAATCTTTCCAAATACACCAGAACCGGTCAGATCCTGCTCGGTAGTGCCATTAAAGTAAATACCTTCTCCGCCCTGGGCACCATGCAGGTGGGTACCATCGAAGTTACAGTCGCCCAGTAGGGTAACCGTGTTCGAACTATCGCGCAGGCTACCTGCCTGTATATCGAAGGTGTTGGTAACCGTAATGGCTGCATTCCGCAGGGCTAGCCAGAGTTCGGTGGAACTGGTTTTGGTGAGGTTATAAAATGAAGTATTGCCCACAATACGCTGGTTACTAATACCACTGAAAAAAGTTGTATTTCCGGCAGGTACAAAATTACCGCTGTTATAGAGGTTTCCGCCGAGAATAAGATTTAAACCGTTGGCATTAAAAGTAGCCCCCGACTGAATGGTGAGATCGCCCAAAAGAGTGAGTGGAACAATGTTCTGAATTACTGTTGGATTGTTTCCGCTGCTGTTATTCACTACTAAATTCTGAAGCGCAGGCACTGAATAAATTCTCATGCTCTGTGCGGCAGGGGTGGTGGCATTTCCAAAGGTAATGGTAGCGCCGATACCAATTGTTGTGTTAGTCGGATCGAGGTACAAGGCCGGAGCTGCTGGGGCTGTCTGTGCCCTTACAATGGTAATGTTAGCTCCTGCAGCCTGAGTAAAACTACTGCCTGTGTTCAGCACCTCCAACAATCCGCGACGGTTTTCGGGGGCATTGGTTTCGCCTATCACCACCGTTGAATTGGCATGGTTCTGTGCAAAGGTCAGGATTCCATCGTCGGTAATGGTATTGCGGCGTATTTGCGAACCCACACGTAGGGTACCCTGGTCGATCTGAATGCTGGCCGACCCGGAGGCTGAATACCGGATGTAGTTGTTCGATCCCCCGTTGAGCAACCACTGGCTGTTATCGCCCACACGCATCAGACCATCGAGAAAAATACCCGTATTGGTTCCCGAGGCACGCACGGTAGCATTTTGTACCGTGAGACTGCTGGTTGAAGGGATGGCAAATTCAGCTCCTCCGCTTGTAAGAGTAATATCGGTACCTGAACCTAATATAATTAGGTCACCACTAATTAGCTCCAAGGCCTTTGAACCCCCGTTTGTGGGTCCCAGTAATCGAAAGTCGTTATTGAATGTAAAGGAATACCCGACAAGTTTTTCTATAACCAAGCGATAAAGGTCTGTAGCAGGTACACCAGTTTTGCTAAAAGTGCTATTTTCTTCACCGTTTAAAGTTAATACTGCATTATTGGCAGTTCCGGTTCCATTATACAAATCAAGCACACCAACTCCTTGTATAATATCGCCAAAAACTATTAACTGATGTTCTAGGCTTGTTGGAGTAGTATTTACAACCTGCACCTCGCGATAACTTGTTGGCACATAAGCTGCAGCCGACTTAGTAAAATCAAGATCGCCTTCGATTGAAAGTATACGATTTACACCTGAGGTAGGAAACTGTATTTTTGCATCACCCCAATCACCAATATAACAGTTACCTGCAACACTGATATCGCCAGCTGCACCGCTGTTCAACAATAAAATGGAGTTACCTCGTGGATTTAGGTTGTATTTGACATAAATATCCTGCGGAAATATCAAACGAAAGCCTGCAGTATTAGTTTCGGTTGCCAGGTTTGGAAATATAACCTGACTAGTAGGCATCACCACATTATCGTTTTCCGCAACAAATAGGTACCAGCTATATTTTTGGTCTGCGAATTCACCAAAATCACCTGTTACTGTTGGATTATTTGCATTACCCCACCATTGAGTGAACATTCCAGTACCAACTACTTTTCCAAAACCAAAGTTAAAGTTTCCATTAATTTGAACCCGTGGTATATCTTCAAAACCATTAGCCCCTGAAGTTGTATCATGCACAAACTCTAGCCGACCAATAGTGAAACCTGCTGAGGTGGCATTTATTCGATGTCCCCTTCCAACAACACAAACATCCGTTGCACCCGGAAGTGCCCCTCCCGGCCCTCCTCCACTTAGAGGTGGCCCATCATGTGAAGTGAGCGACCACGTCGATTGAGCGTGCCAGTTCATAGCAGCGGTACCAACAATCCATTGGGGACCTACACTATATAAGGTCCTTCGGTTATTAAACTGTCCGGCATTTCCACTGGTAAACTCACCATCTACAAAGCCAAAGCTTGTGTGATTGAATCGTACAATATTATTTGGACCTTCGACATCTGTTCTATACCATTCGCTGCCAATCAAACCATGATCTCTATGTGGACCTGCCTTTGTAAGTCCGGTTGGAAGATAAAAACGGTAAATAACTTCCCCAACAGGAACAGCATCAAAGCCAGATTGTTCTGATACCCAATAATAAGCTAATGCCCCAGCAGGAGCACCTGGGTGAATTGAATTTACTGGTGTTACTCTTACAGTTCCTGAATATGAAGTTGCCCCAAAATTATAACCATCGATGAATATTTCTGCACGGGAATATCCTGTTGGTGAACCAACAGGTATTGTTGCAACAAGGGTATTTGCTCCATAATTTCCTGTGAGTGAAAATGATACGGTTAGTCCTTTGTCTGATGCATTACCGGCTGTCTGAAAGTATCTTGTTGCAGAATATCCTGATATAGTGCCGATTACAGTCAGATTATAAATATCGAGCACAAACATCCCATTGGTTAAAGTTACATTGGCACAATTAATATCGCTCTGAAGAATTGCTCCATTTGCATCATCGAGTTCTATGTGGCCAAAACTTTGTTCCTTTAAAGCAGATCCACTTAATATATGTTGAGAAGATCCACCGGTAAGTTCAATTCTGCCAGGCGAAGCGGCGTCAGCAATAATTTCGCCATCCACTATTTCAATATCTCCATTCAAAGCAAGAGTATATCGATAGGTATTCAGGCTTCCCCTTGTTATTTTGATATTATTCAAGACAGTTAAAGCTGTATTTGCAGCAGCTCCAGCAAGTTCGGAACGACCTGAACTGGATAGCTGGGTTGTATAGAAACCAGAAGGATTAACTTTATCTTTCTCTATGGTTAAATTATAGAAAACAAGATCAGATGGTGTAGTTGTATTAAGGATATTTATCAGAGAGTTTCCGGCTCCTGTAAAATAGGTTGTATTATTACCATGGTTAAAAGTTGCCCCATCAGAAAAAATAAAATCACCCCCTATAAAAAGATCAAAGGAATTTGCGGAAAATGTTGACGTCCCATCAACAGATAAATCGTTCAGCACCTTAAGCGGACTGTATTGCACCACCGTAGTGGCATTGGTAATAGTAAAGTTGTACACCGTGGGAATGATATACACTTCCGTAGAAGCACCTACATCGCAAATCACCTCGCCCCCTGTAACATAATAATTCCCTTCGGCACATTGAATATCGATAGCCCCATAAACATACCCGGTTTGTGCCTGGGCAAAAAGCTGACCACCCGACATGCTAAAATACATATTCGGGTCATTCAGGCTGAAAAGGGCTGCTGTACCGGAAATTTCTCCATTGGCCCGGGCCCTGAAAATACCCCCCGATTGCACATAGCTGTAATAACCTGTGCCGGCTGCACCCGATAACCGGAGTTGCGAAATAGAGATTTCGCCTCCGCTGATTTGTACCGAACCTGCAGCTTCGGGGCGATAGATGAGGCCGGCACTGTTAGCCGTAGAAAAGAAACCATTCTCAACCACCAGGTCGCCATAGACCGAAACTCCCTGGTTACCAGTATTTACATCAATATTCAAAGGTTGCGTATGAGAAAAGCCAGTCCATGAAAATCCTGTCTGGGCAGTAGTGTAAACCTGCACATTTTCGCCATCGAGTACCAGGGCCGCATTGGCACCAATCGACCAATCATTGCCCCCTTCAGAAAGAGAGGGTATCACAATCTCGCCCTTTAGACGTAAAGTGCCTGCCTGCACCCACAAGGCTTTGTCGTGTTGCGGATGTGCCACGGTGCGAGTATAAGCGGCTGAATTGGGCCCGAACAGAGCAAAATAAGCTTTATTGTGCACATAAAGAGAAAGCTCATAAGTTTTGTCGGTGCCCTTGTTTACATGCAAGTTGTACACGTCGGTAGTATTGTACACTTTAAAGTAATTGTCGGCTGCTCCTGTAAAATGAAGGGTTACAGCCCCTGTGGTTGTCTGGTTTAAGTAATCGGGCACTGTTTGGTTGGTTAATCTCACTGCTCCATAACTCACAAAATCGCCCCCGATGTAAAAATCGTGAAAACGGTTGTTATAATTCTGTGCCCCATCATAGGCATTTCCGGTGCCTACGCCAATGGAAGCATCGGCAGAAACTGTTACATTGCCTGCCACATTCAGGTCGAGCAGTGCAGTTGATAGGTTGTTGTTGATTTTAAGCCGTCCCTGAACGAGCGACAAATTGCCATTGATGGTATAATTATTTAAAAGAATGACGGAATCGGTAGGATTGTCGAGTTCTATTTCTACATCATAGAAAGTACGGGCAGCAGACAAGGTATAGTTGGCCGAGTCGAACACCACAGTTCCCTGTCCAAGACCAGCAGAAACAAAATGGCTCGCATCTCCAGCCGGAAAGTTATCGGCCTTGAGCACAATTTTACCACCACCCCGAATTTCGCCAAAACTATGTCCGGTGGTAGCATTTAATTCAATTCGACCGTTCACAGTAAGTCGGGCATTGTTTTTACTATTGGTAGTAACCAGCACATTGTGCCCCGAATTGACCACCACCCGATGGCTGGTACCTGTAACCGCAGTGGTAGGAGTATAATTGCCCGGATTTTTGGGCAGCGAACCCGAGGGGTCAAGTGTCCAGATTGTGGGGTCGTCCCAGTTGCCCGAAGCCAGTGTGTACCAAGTGGTATCCTGCCCATAGGCTGAAAAGGTCCATAAAAAAATAAATAAACTCAGGGAAACTATCCTTTTAATCGATTGAAAATATGTCATACACACTAAGCTTTTAAAGGCTGTTCCTTTATACACAGTCGGGAAAGAAAAGTTTCTAAATTTCCGAAAAACATTTTTAAACTGAATATTATTAAAATACTAAATACTAACATACTAATAATTTGGAACACAAGTCCTTGTTACTGCTATTTTTTTGTACCTTTCAAACAAATTTTAAATCATGAAAAATTCAATATTCTTAATGCTCGTGGCAATTACTGTTTTTGCCCTATCTTGCGACAAAGAGAATGATGATAATGGAGCTGGAAAAGCTACCCTTCAAGTGAGCCTTACCGATTCACCAGCCGAATACGATGCGGTGTTGATTGAAGTAATCGACGTGCGCATTAACCATTCAGAAGACGAAGAAGGATGGGTAAGCCTTGGCAATGTGCAAACCGGAATTTACAACCTTCTTGAGCTTACAGGAGGAATTGACACCCTGATAGCAATTTCGGAAGTGGATGCAGGCAAGATTGGTCAGATAAGGCTGGTTTTAGGAGAGAACAACTCGGTGGTCATCGATGGCGACACAATAGCCCTGAATACACCCAGTGCACAGCAATCGGGCTTAAAAATCAATGTACACGATACGCTTGAGGCTGGTATTACCTACAAGCTTTTGCTCGATTTCGACGCTTCGAAATCGGTTGTGAAAGCCGGAAACTCAGGAAACTATAACCTTAAGCCGGTAATCAGGGCCTATCTCGAAGCCCAGGACGGAGCCATCAGAGGAAATCTGGCCAATTCGGTGCATGCCGTAATAACTGCCATTATCAATGCCGATAGTGCAAGTACCTTTACCGATTCTACAGGATTGTTTTTTATTGGTGGACTAACTGCAGGAAACTACCAGGTGGCCATTGATGCCGATTCGGGTTGGAGCGATACCACACTTACGAATGTGGTGGTAAGTAATGGAATGGTTACCGAACTGGGAACCATTACTTTGTCAGCAGAAGAATAAGACTTAGAAACCATAAAAAAGAGCGCGCCTCAAGATTTGGGGCACGCTCTTTTTTGTTGTATGCTAAAACTATAAATTCTTTATCTCGCTTACAAGTTTTTGCAGCGTCTCCTTGGCATTACCAAAAAGCATACGGGTTTTATCGTTGTAGAAAAGATAATTTTCGATGGCAGCATAGCCTTTTCCCATTCCCCGTTTCATCACAATAATGTTGCGGGCTTCGTGGGCTTTGATAATGGGCATCCCATAAATCGGACTGGAGGGGTCGTCAAGGGCGGCAGGATTTACCACATCGTTGGCACCAATCACAATTACCACATCCGTCTGGGGTAGCACGGGATTGATGTCGTCCATTTCTACCAGTTTATCATAGGGCACATCGGCTTCGGCGAGTAATACATTCATGTGGCCCGGCATACGCCCTGCCACAGGGTGGATGGCATATTTCACTTCCACACCTCTGTCGCTAAGTAATTTGTCGAGGTCGCTGCAAATATGCTGGGCTTGCGCAGAAGCAAGACCATAACCAGGCACAATCACCACCTTTTGGGTGTAGTTCAGTAAAACTGATGCATCGGACAAAGATATCTCGCGCATAGTGCCCGCTACCTTATCGCCAGCAGAGGCATGACTTCCTCCAAAAGAACCAATTATGACATTAATAAGTGAACGGTTCATGGCACGGCACATCAAAATGGTAAGTATAGTACCGGCTGCACCTACCAGAATACCACCCAAAATCATGGCATTGTTGGCATAAATAAAGCCTGCCATGGCTGCGGCAATACCCGTAAGGGAATTGAGCAGGGAAATAACCACAGGCATATCGGCACCGCCAATGGGCATTACAAAGCTGATTCCATAAATAAGCGAAAGTGCAAACAACAGATAGAACAGAACCATCATGTTGGACGAGGGTGCCGGATCGATTGAAATAAGTACCACAGCCACTATGATGAGGGCCAGAAACAAGAGGTTGATATAGGTAAGAGATTTGTAAAACCAATCGCCTACCTTGCCATCGAGCTTTCCATAAGCAATCATGCTTCCACTAAAGGCTATGCTTCCGACAACCATCCCGAGTATGGTGACCAACGTCGAAGAATTCTCAGGGTTGCCAAACTCGATAAAAGATACCAGTGCAGAAGCCAGTCCGCCGGTAGCATTGTAAAAGGATACCAGTTGCGGCATCGCAGTCATTTTCACCCTTCGTGCAATGATTGACCCAACTACAGTAGCCAGCGAGATGACTACTACAATCAGAATGGCATTCGCGAGCGGAATGTATTGACCTTGTTCATTCTGGTAAAAAAATAGTGTGGTAAGCATAGCCAGCACCATTCCTGCACCAGCCCAAAAGTTTCCTTTACGCGATGTATCGGGTTTGCTCATTAATTTAAGCCCAATTACAAACATAATGGCTGCAAGTAGGTAACTATATTCGAGCAACAATTGTATTATTTCGTTATGATTCATCTTTTAGTTGAAATTAAATAAGTAGCCTTAGTTTTTAGGTTTTTTCTTTTTAAACATTTCGAGCATACGGTCGGTAACCACAAACCCACCTGCCACATTGAGCGTGGCAAAAAAAACTGCCGATATACCCAAGATAAGTTTTGCATTGAATGAGTTTAAATCGACATGTCCCAACAAAATGATTCCACCAATGATAATTACCCCGCTGATGGCATTCGCACCAGACATCAGAGGAGTGTGGAGCACAGAGGGCACATGCGAGATTACCTCTATACCGAGGAAAACCGACAGGGCAATAATGAATATCTCTTGCTGGTAATTTTTTAAAAATTCAAGTATCAGTTCCATCTCACTAGTTTTTATAGGATAATTTAACACGTTCGTTCATTAGTTCGCCTTCGTGGGTAAGGCAGGCGCCCTTGATAATTTCATCAGAAAAATCGAGCTTAAGTGCGCCCTGCTCACTAATGAATAGTTTGAGCAGATTCACTACATTCCGGCCAAACATGGCACTGGCATCAACCGCCATTTGGTTGGTATAATTTGAATTGCCTATAATCTTAACTCCGTGTACCTCCACCACTTTATTAAACTCGGTAAGCTCGCAGTTACCACCGGTAGAAGCTGCGAGGTCGATAATCAGTGAACCCGGTTTCATGGCGGCTACGGTTTCTTTGGTAACCAGAACAGGGGCTTTTTTGCCGGGTATCTGGGCAGTACATAGAATGACATCGGCATTACGGGCATGAGTTTGAATAAGTTCGGCCTGGCGTTTCTTAAAATCCTCACTTTGCTCAATGGCATATCCACCTGCAGAGGCATCTTCGACGGCTCCGGCCACTTCTACAAATTTACCTCCTAGGCTGAGTACTTCTTCCTTCACCGCCGAACGCACATCAAAAACTTCGACAATGGCTCCAAGTTTTCGTGCAATGGCAAGGGCCTGCAAGCCAGCCACTCCGGCTCCTAATATCAGCATACGTGCCGGCTTAATGGTTCCTGCAGCCGACATAAACATAGGAAAAAACCGCGGCAGCTGATAGGCCGCATCGAGCACCGCTTTGTAGCCTGCCACAGTAGCCATCGAAGAAAGAATATCCATCGATTGCGCACGGGTTATTCTTGGCACCAGCTCAAGACTAAAGGAAGTTAGTTTGGAGCTTTGCAATTGATCAATCAAAGCCTTATTATGAAAGGGGTTTAGGGCTCCAATCAGAATTTTTGAGGAATCGACCGACTTCAATTCGTTTACCTCAGGCGGGTTGATTGTTACTATTAAGTCAGACTCTTTATAAAGCTGGTTTCTATTGACTAATTGTGCTCCAGCCTTTTCGTACTCCGCATCGGATACAAAGGCTCCTGATCCGGCACTGCGTTCCACCAGCACTTCTGCCTTGAGCTCCAACAAGGCTTTCACAGCTTCGGGTAAAAGCGCCACCCGCTTTTCTGGTTCTTTTTCTTTTAAAACACCTATTTTCACGTGTATTGAATTAATGATTAATTAAAGTTTACTACAAAAAAAATCCTCTGTGTTTTGGTTAACAATAACAGGATTTTGGTTGGATTGTTCAGCACCAAAGAAAGTTTCCGCCTTACTTTTAAACAAATTGCCGGCAGTTTTGTTAAAAGTGTTTATTTTGGCCAAGAACCATTGAAAAACATGGCAATTATACTATCTTCAAAACACAAATAAAAATCTGATCGCTGTAATGAGCAAATTCGATTTCTTAGGGGCTTTAGATCCATCATTAATTGACGATTTTTACCAGCAGTACCTGCAAAATCCCGATTCGGTTGATAAAGAATGGCAAAGTTTTTTTCTGGGCTTTGAATTTGCACGAAAAAATTATACCGAGGCAGTCCCCGACAACATCGACAAAGAGTTTAAGGTCATAAATTTTATCGAAGCCTTTCGCAGGCGTGGCCATCTCTTTACCGAAACCAACCCAGTGCGCACAAGGCGGCAGTATTTTCCTCCATTGAGTCTTGAATATTATGGCCTTTCCGAAGCTGACTTAAATACCGTTTTTCAGGCTGGGAAAGAAATTGGAATTGGGGCGGCTCCACTGAAAGATATCCTTCAGTTATTGAACGATACTTACCGCAGTTCAATCGGATCGGAGTTTTTATTTATCCGGCATCCTGAAAAAACAGGCTGGCTTCAAAAAAAGCTTGAAGGAACTAGAAACAGAACCCAATTTGCTGCCAACGAAAAAAAGAAAATATTTCAACTTTTAAACCAGGCTTGTGGCTTTGAACAATTTATCCATAAAAAGTTTGTGGGTCAGAAACGTTTTTCGCTCGAAGGCTCCGAGGCCCTTATCCCTGCTTTGCATTACCTTATGTTAAGCGGGTCTAATGCAGGTGTGCAAGAATACCTCATTGGCATGGCCCATCGAGGAAGGCTGAATGTGCTGGCCAATGTCATGCAAAAACCTGCAGAAAATATTTTCCAGGAATTTGTTGCCGAAGCTTATGAAGACCGCATATCCCTTGGCGATGTAAAATATCATCTTGGTTACAGCAACAAAGTAATGCTCGAAAACGGCAAAGAGATATCGCTTCACCTGGCACCCAATCCCTCCCACCTCGAAACGGTTGGGCCCATTATCCAAGGTATTTGCAGGGCAAAGGTCGATCATAAATATGGCGGAGATAAAAGCAAACTTCTACCCATACTCATTCACGGCGATGCAGCTATTGCCGGGCAAGGAGTAGTTTACGAGGTAGCCCAAATGATGGACCTCGAAGGCTATGGCAATGGAGGAACCATTCACATTGTAATCAACAACCAGGTTGGTTTTACCACCAATTACCTCGATGCCCGTAGCAGCACCTATTGCACCGACATTGGCAAAGTAACCAAATGCCCGATTTTTCACATCAATGGCGACGATATCGAAGCCCTTGTGCACACCATTAACCTGGCAATCGAATACCGCACCACCTTTCATACCGATGTGTATATCGATATCCTCTCGTACCGGAAACATGGGCACAACGAGAGCGACGAACCCCGATATTCTCAACCTACGCTTTACAAAGCTATTGCCGAGCATCCGAACCCGAGAGAGATTTATGCAAAAAAACTCATAGACGAAGGTGTTTACACCCAAAGCGAAGTAGATGCCATTAAAGAAGCATACGAGCTTGCACTCGAGGAGAAATTAAGCTTGTCGAAAAAACTGGGCAAGGTAAAAATCCCTCAGTTTATGCACGATTTATGGCAGGGCTATAAATATGCCACACAGGAAGATTTTGATAAAAGCTATGAACTGCATCTGGACAGAAATATGCTTTTTGAATTAGGAAAAAAAATCTGTGACTTGCCGGCCGATAAGGCCTTTATCAAAAAAACCATAAAACTGGTCGATGATCGTAAGAAAATGCTGGCAGAAAACCAGGTAGACTGGGCCATGGCCGAGTTACTTTCCTATAGCACGCTTTTAAAAGAAGGATTTGCTGTAAGGCTAAGTGGTCAGGATTCGATACGTGGTACATTTGCCCATCGCCATGCAGAACATGTCATTGAAGATACCGATCAGAAATATTCGCCGCTTAAAAATCTAGCCCCGGATCAAGCTCCATTCTTCGTGTATAACTCACCTCTGAATGAATACGGTGTAATGGGCTTTGAATATGGCTATGCACTTGCCAAACCCGACGGATTAACCATTTGGGAAGCCCAGTTCGGAGATTTTCATAATGTGGCACAGGTAATTATCGACCAGTATATTGCCTCTGCAGAAGAGAAATGGGGCTTAATGAATGGACTGGTACTTTTTCTGCCACACGGTTTCGAAGGACAGGGTCCAGAACATTCCAGTGCAAGAGTAGAACGTTTTCTATTGTTGGCAGCCCGCAATAACATGCAAATTGTGAAGCCCTCTACACCTGCCAACATTTACCATATTTTGCGTGAACACATGCACCGTAACTTCCGGATTCCGCTCATCATCTTCACACCCAAGAGTCTGCTGCGGCACGCAAAGTGTGTGAGTACCCTCGATGAGCTGGCAAAGGGCTCGTTTATGGAGGTAATTGACGACCCGGATGTAGACACCGAACAGGTAAGGCGCATTGTTTTTTGCACCGGAAAAATGTACTACGACCTGCTCGAAGAAAAGGAAAAACACAAAGCCCGCGACATAGCATTGGTACGGATCGAACAACTTCACCCTTTTCCAACGAAACAAGTTGAAAAGATAGTAGCTAAATATAAAAACTCCATGCTAAACCTTTGGTTACAGGAAGAACCTATTAACATGGGTGCCTGGAGACATGTACGCGACGAATTTAAAAACATAGAGGTATCGCCCATTTGCCGTCAGGCCAGTGGAAGCCCTGCAACCGGATTGAACAAAATACACCAGGTACAACAAGCAGAATTGATATCAAAAGTTTTCCGCGAATGTGTGTGTGAACTCAACCGCACCTATTGCGGGTTGCAATGCACCGATGGAAGTTTGCAAAAACAAATATTGAAACAATACAAATATTTCATGGAACCAGAACTTCCAGAGGTAAAACGATTGAAATAAAAGAATTTATTTTATTCTAAGCGGTTTAACATTCAAATATCCTGAAAAATAAGAATATAAATCCTCCAAGCATGATTGTTGAGATTAAAATACCCAGCCCAGGTGAATCGATTTCGGAAGTTGAAATTACCCAATGGCTTGTAGCAAATGGCGATTATGTTCAAAAAGACCAGGAACTGGCTGAAATAGAATCCGACAAGGCAACCCTTCCTTTGTTGGCAGCAGAAGCCGGAAGCATTAAAATTCTGGCTGAAACAGGTAAAAGTGTTGCCGTTGGCTCCGTAGCCTGTACCATTGATACAACGGCAGCAGCAACCCCTGCCAGCCCTGCTGCAAAAACGAAAAAACAAGAACCCGTTGCCGATAAAAGTAAATCAGTTATAGTTAGCGAAGCCATTACTGTCTCGCAATCACAGCCTGTGGCAGAGTCTTCGCATACCAAGGTTACTCCGCTTGCAAAAAAAATTATGCAGGAAAACAATTTATCGATAGACGATGTAGTAAAAGGATTACGGAAAATAAGTAAATCGGATATCGAGAATCTTATCGAGCAATCGACAAATCCAACCAAGGGGAGCGGCGAGATTAAAAGGGAACTAAGCCGCGAAAGAATGAGTGCCCTGCGTCGCAAACTCAGTCAGCGTCTTGTGGCTGTAAAAAACGAAACAGCCATGCTCACCACTTTCAACGAAGTGGATATGACTGCCATAATGGACCTGCGGCAGAAATACCAGAAAAACTTTGTCGATAAGTATGGAATCAAGCTTGGCTTCATGTCATTCTTTACACGGGCCTGTGCCATTGCCCTTCAGCGTTTCCCCAAAATAAATTCTTACCTCGAGGGAGATGAAATGGTAATGCCTAACTACGTGGATATTGCCATTGCAGTGCAAACCGATAAAGGGCTAATGGTTCCTGTACTTCGGAATGTGGAAAGCCTGGGTATTGCTGAAACTGAACTACTCATCGCGCAGATGGCCCAAAAAGCCCGAAGCTTTAAAATCACACCCGAAGAAATGAGTGGCGGGACCTTTACCATCACCAACGGGGGTGTTTTTGGAAGTCTTCTATCGACCCCTATTCTTAATCCTCCTCAATCGGGTATACTGGGCATGCACAACATAGTAGACCGCCCAATAGCCTTCAACGGACAAGTGGTCATACGTCCCATGATGTACATTGCCCTCTCGTACGACCACCGTTTGGTAGACGGACGCGATTCGGTGAGTTTCCTGGTAGCAGTGAAGGAAATGCTTGAATCGCCACAAACTATGCTATTAGCGGGAAAGAATCCTGAAACACTCTTGCTGGGGCTTTAAAGTATTTATGGAATTGGTTTTAATTGAACTAAGGAAGATATAATTTTCTGATATACTTTTCTTTTCCTCATTAGGTGGAGTTAGTAAAATAGCAAATAGATTCTTACCTTTATTTCATACCAAGATCTGAAAACCATGAGCGCAACCGGATACCTCATAAATCAACGGTCTGCCTATCAACCAGTGTTTACGGAAGACACCACCCCGGTGTTGAATGATTTTGAAAGTGCCTACCATTATCATCAGACTTTAGCAGATTATAAACCCACTCCCCTGATAGAGCTTCCAACCCTGGCAAAAAAATGCGGCATCGGGAAATTGCTCCTAAAAGACGAAGGGCAACGATTTGGCACCGGAGCACTTAAGATACTGGGAGCCAGTTATGCTGTGCATCATTTTACCCAAAGCGAGCCGGTAATTGGTATTTGCACCGCCACCGACGGAAACCACGGTCGCGCAGTAGCCTGGGCAGCTAAACATAAGGGTTACAAATCGGTTGTGTTCGTGCCACACTTTACCAAACCAGGCCGTATAAAAGCCATTGAACGCGAAGGTGGAAAAGTAATTGTAAGTGCTGGCGACTACGATACTGCCGTGAAAGAGGCAGCCTATTTTGCACGCGAAAAAAATTTCAAACTCATTCAGGATACAGCCTGGAAAGAATACCTCGATGTACCGGCAACCATTACTTCTGGCTATTACACCGAAATGCAGGAACTTCTGAATCAAACCAATAGATTCAGTAAACCCCATATTGATGTTGTATTTCTTCAGGCTGGGGTAGGTAGCTGGCCTTCGGCGGTAGTTCATTTTTTTCGCAAATATCTGAACAACCAATCGGTTAAAATTGTGTGCGTGGAGCCTTTTGAGAGCGATTGTATTTACGAATCGATAAAAAGCAAGTCTTTGGCCACTACCCGTAAAAGCCAGAAAACCATTATGGCTGGTTTAAATTGCGGCACGCCCTCACTACTTGCATTTGAAATACTTCAGCAGGGAGCCGATGCCTTTATGCTTATCTCGGACCATTTTACCATCGATGCTATTAAATACCTTAATGCACCCATGCCAGGCGACCCTTATGTGGCTTCCGGCGAATCGGGCGCTTCTGGTCTAGGTGCTCTTTTGGCACTTATGCAAGAAAAAAGTCTGCTAGACCTAAAACGTTTCCTCCAGATTAACGAGAATAGCAATATATTGATATTCAATACAGAAAATGTGACTGACGCAGAATCGATCTCCTCGGTCATTCAAGCTTAATCAGTAACCTCCTCTCTTGCTTTACAACCGTGAGATTAACAATAAGATAAACTTGGCTTAACCCGGAGAATACAATGGCGCACTAACTTCGTAATAGGTTTGAATTTACAATTAGGCATGTCATTGAAACGTTACAGACTTTTTAAGGAGAAGGTTAAGTTACTTTTATTTGAGGGGATTTCACCTCAAAAGGCTGCTATGGCTGTTACCTTGGGATTGGTGCTGGGCACTATGCCTATCCTAGGTTTATCTACAGTTTTGTTGGCACTTCTGGCTATTATCTTCCGGCTCAACATTCTGCTTATCCAGCTCTCGAATTACCTGATTTATCCCCTTCAACTTATTTTATACCTTCCCTTTTTAAAAACCGGGAGCTTGCTGGCAGGCCGATCGGGTTATGAACCAGTTTACTATAAAATCTGGTCGATTTTACAATCAGCAGGTCACCTCGAATTAGGAGAAATTTTTTACCTGCATCTTTGGGCCCTGATTAGCTGGATTTCTTTAGGCTTGCCTGTTTTTGTTTCTCTTTACTATGTGATATTGAATGTCCTTAAAAGTCGGATCAAGGGTGTAAGGCTTTCTACAAGCGGTAGCTGATGCTTGTAGATAAAATATAGGCCTGAAGAGGATTGTTCTGGTAAAATTCCTGCTGGTATTTAAAGTCGAGGGATAGGCTAAGCTTTTTATTAACCTTATAATTTACCCCAGCGCTTGCACGAAGTTTTTCTGCATAGGCAAGTGATCCATATCCAAGTTGATCAAAAATCTCCAGCGATACCTCAGGTTCAATCTTCCATTTTTTCTTACTGTACGAAGCCGAAAAGCGGTGGCGCAGCATATCGTCAGGTTCCTTGCCGTTTTCGCGGGTTTGCATGCCTATGTATTCGCGCTGAAACACCAGGCGATAATCGAGTGTAAACTTTCCGGGGTTTGCCCTAAGCCTGCCAAATACTGAGAACCTCTGCCCAATATACATTTCCTCGGATTGGATCTGTTCGAAACGGTATTTGATGCCTGTTCTGAAATAGTTTGTAACCGGAACAGATGCATCCACTTCGGTAAGAAAGGCCGCATACATGCTGCTGTTTTCGATAAACCTTACTTCAGGAACTACCGAAATATCGACTTTATCGTAGAGTTCTGTGCTAAACTCAGCAGACCACCAGGTTCGAAAATCTTTCTCCTGGGCAAATACCTGAAAAGTGAAGCCAAGAACAACAAAAACTAAAAGGGATCGCTTCATCATATCAATCAATCACAATAATTTCAGGAACTTCAACCACCTGTTTCTTTCCGCTAACCTCCAATGTTTTAACCACAGGCACTAATTCGTTGGTTAAAAGATTATTGGTATCTTTTGATAAAGCATAAACCGAGTAGCTTCCCTCGCGCAGGTATGTAAATTCGTACTTTCCATCGGCTCCGGTCTGAAAGCGGTCGCCATAGATTTCATCGTTGCCATATACAATGTAAACATCGATATCCTGTCCAGGGTACTCCCCTATTTTTTGGGTGAAGTCTTTGTTGTATTCCCACACCGTAACACTCCCTTTAATGGTGTTGGTTCCACCCTTTCCTTCTTCTTTCGAACAGGAAACACCTATCATACCTGCCACAAATACAATGGCCAAAAGCTTTTTGATCATAAACTACATTTTTTAAACGTTCAATATTTCCTACAATTTTTTGTGGCAAAAGTAACCTTTCTGTTAAATCTATCGAACATAATTGTTAATAAATAGTTAAGAAGGAGCATCGAAAGAAACATGCCATAGCTGATATTTGTTGAGTTGAATAAAAAAGTCTAATTTTAGGCAATTATTAAAGGGATAGAGGTAACCAAACAAAAATTTGGCCGTACACAAGCCCGAACAAGTTAAGCAGAGTTCTTGTATGATGAGATTATTGAAGCGAAAGGTTTTACTCCCCATTCGAAAAGCATTAAAAAACGGATTATCGCACAGAAAGCTGGCACTTTCGCTGGCACTTGGAATAACCATTGGTTTGATGCCATTTTATGGAATTACCACAATATTGGTAGGCATTCTGGCTTATGCCATGAAACTTGATTTTGTGATTACCCAAGCGGTTCATTATCTGGTACATCCTCTGCAAATTGCCCTTTTTGTTCCCTTCTTCAAACTTGGAAATTATTTAGTAGGTTCGGGTACCTCCAACTATTCATTTTCAGAAGTTATGTTGCTTTTCCGCGAAAATTTCTGGATGGCATTAGTTGAACTTTGGAAATTAAATATGCTGGCCATTGCTATTTGGGGACTTTTGGCAATACCCATTTTTTATGGCTTGTACCGACTGTTTATTTTTTCGATTGGCCGTTACGCTGTTTTGCTAGTTCGTAAGCCTCTTGGTATAAAGCGATAAGCTCCTTTTCTTCGTTTTGCCAGCATAATTTTCTTGCAGCAAGCTGTAATTTTTCGCGATCAGAATCTTTCTCAAAATAATCATGCTCAGCCCGAAGAATGGTTTCAGCCAGTTTCTCAGGGCTGCGTTCGTTTAACACATAGCCAATTTCATAGCTTTCCACCAGATTTCTCATCTCAGGCAGATCCGGCACTACAACCGGAATACGGGCTTGAACATAATCGAACAATTTATTGGGTAAGGAATACCTGTAATTGAGTCCCAAATCTTCCTCCAGTGAAATACCAATATGCGCTTTGGATGTATATTGAAAGAGGTCGGCAATCTGCACACGTCCAAAAAAGATGACCTTCTCTGCCAAATGCAGGGCTAAAACCTTTTTCTTAAGTTCCTGCTCAATGTCGCCAACACCCACAATCCAGAGTTTCATATGAGGCAACAACGGCATGGTTTCGAGCATAAGTTCCAGTCCGCGTCCCTGATTGAGTGCCCCCTGGTATATAATTATTGTCTCCTCCGATTTTTTATTGAATAAAAAATTACTGCGATAGAAAGCGGCATTGCGCACCAACTGAAAGTTTTTCCTATAGTTTAGCGCATAATAATTCTGAATAGAAGGAGAAACTGTATAGCCAAAATCGACACCTGGTAGGAGCATTTTTTCCAGCCGCAACCATACCTTCCGGATTATGAGACGATTGGTAAGTTCTGGCACTTCTGTAAACAACTCGTGACTGTCGAATACCAATACTTTTCTGCGCAATTTAGCCGCTAACCAGCAGGCCGGTAGGGTATCAAGGTCGTTGGCTACTACAATGTCTACCCTTGCCCGAATCAGGTAGAAAAACAAACGCAAATTCAGGTTTGCATAAAAAAGGGCAGAATGGTTAAACCAAAGCTTAAAACGATTTACCTGAACCCCGGTTCGAAGGTATGGTTCCGAATAGGGCAGGCACCTACCTACAAGACCTACCTGAAAACCCATATTTCTGAGACTTTCAGACACTTTGTAAACCCGGTTATCGGTAACCAGATCGTTGCTAACTGCCAAAATTATTTTAAGCAAAGCCTCTTTTTGTTTTGGTAAGAAATTAACACAAATCTAATTTTTTTTAGCTTGGTTTAATGCTCCGCGCTGCATATAGGTTGATTTCTTACTGAAAACAAACAGGGAAATACTTAGATTCATTATGTTTGAATCAGATGACTGGTTTTTTGAAAGTATGCTTAGTTTTGCAGCAGTTTAAAGTTTAACAAACACAAAATGACCATAAAACCCGATGCATCGCTAAAAACATACAACAGCTTTGGCCTCGATGTAAAAGCCCGCTACCTGGTCGAACTTGAAAAACCAGAGGATATAGAAGCATTTAGTCGGCATGAACTTGTAAAAGAAAACATGATCTATATCCTTGGCGGTGGGAGCAATATTCTTTTCACCGGCGATTTTGGGGGAGTTTTACTGCATCCGAAATTCGACAGCCTCGACATTGTAGCTGAAGATGAGAAAATGGTAAGCCTTCGTTGCGGAAGCGGTTTAAATTGGGATTATCTGGTCGAATACTGTGTTAGCCATGGATGGGGTGGTTTGGAGAATCTTTCAGCCATTCCGGGAAATGTAGGTGCCGCACCAGTGCAAAATATTGGGGCTTATGGCGTAGAAGCAAAAGACAGCATTACACTGGTCGAAGGTTTGGACTATCTCACAGGCAAACCTTTTAGTCTCTCAAACCAAGCTTGCCTTTTTGGCTACCGCGAGAGTATTTTTAAAAAACCTGAATTTTCGAGCCATTTGATAACTCATGTAAGTTTCAGCCTAAAAAAGCAACCGGAACTTATTACCCATTATGGCCAGGTGGAGGAGGAACTCAATCGCATGGGTGAGCGCAATATTCAAAACCTTCGGAAAGCTATCACTTTCATCCGCTTGTCGAAATTACCGAAAGTAGAAGAATTGGGCAGTGCCGGAAGTTTCTTTAAAAATCCTATCGTCGATGCGCAAACACTTAATTCCCTGAAGGAAATCTATCCTGACATTCCCTTCTATTTACAAGCCAACGGCAATTATAAACTGGCTTCGGCCTGGCTGATTGACAAGGCTGGACTTAAAGGAATCCGGAAAGGTGATGTAGGCACCTATCCGAATCAAGCCCTTGTGATTGTAAACTATGGTAATGCTACAGGAAAGGAAATTGCTGATTTTTCGTACGAAATTGTTTCCAGGGTGATGGATAAATTTGGTATTTCCCTCGAACCCGAGGTAATTTTCAAGTAGCTACTTTTTTTTACGCAGGTTGATATTGTATTGGTAAGATACACCCACGAAAAAATTGCGCCAGGGCGAAGAGCGGAACTGCCCTTCGGGATATTCGGTGAAAATACTGGTTACCCCATGCGAATACCTGGCCTTTACCATAAAAAGCCCTGCTGAGGTTTGATATCCCAGTCCGGCATCGAGGGCAAAACCAAGTTCCAGAAGGTTATCAACCCTTTTACCAAAATAATTATTGGTGTCTGGTTCAGGCAATACTGTTTGAGCATCGAATGGTTCAAAACTCTCTTGATAGCTGCGGTGAATGCCCAGGTAAGGTCCCAGGTTAAACACATACCGAAAATGTTTCTTCCCAAACCGAAGGTGCGTAAGCAGCGGTATTTCAAAATAATCGACCGTGCGTACATAAGTATAACTGCTGTCCATTATTTCCTTCCAACCGCGGTTTGCAAAATTAAGTTCAACCTGAATACCGGCATATGGTTCGGCTATAAAACACAGGTAAGCCCCCACCATAGGCCTATTTATCGAATGATAGGTTATTTCAGGGTCGCGTTTGCCAGGAACAAAGTTTACAAAGGAATTATTCAAACCTCCCTGCACACCAAAACTCACTTGTGGGATAAACTCCTCTTGTGCAGGTAACAAAGACGAAAACAAAATCAAAAATCCAAATGAAAGGAGTATTTTATTTCTAAACATCATTCTATAATTCTTTATTAATGCGCACTACAGCTTCCTGAATAAGCTCCCTGACCCTGTTGTGGCTGGGTGCTTCGGCATACAACCTTACCAGGGGATGAATGGTAGAGGGGCGCAGTAATATCCATTCATCATCGGAAAAATAAAACTTATACCCATCTGTATCGTCTGTCTTTAATACTTTGCAGGAACCAAACTCCGTAAACAGTCCATTTTTACAGCAATCGAGAATTTTATTACGTTCGTTGCGGTTGAGTGCCAGATCGGTTTTATCGAAAGCAAAAGACCCGGTAATGGCTTCAACCTCTGCCAATAGTTCATCAAGTGGTTTTTGGCATTCGTGCAGCCACGACCATATTTGAATACCCATCCACACAGCGTCCCGTTCAGGCAAATTACCTCCAAGAGAAAATCCACCTGTTTCCTGTCCGGAGGCGAGAATTTCTTCATTCAGCATAATTTCGGCGTTATAGTTAAAGCCTATTTTAGTACGCTGCACAAAAACTCCATGATGAGCACAGAGTTTTTCTATTTTTCCGGTCATTGAAAAACCAGCCAGCACCTTACCCGACAGGCCTTTGTATTTGACCAGGTAATGGATGATTAATAGAAAAATCTTATGGCTATTGATATAACTTCCGTGGCTATCGAAAAAAGCCAGCCGGTCGCCATCGGCATCGACAGCAAAGGCTGCATCAATGTCTTTCTGCTGAAGAATGTGTTCGGCTAATTCATGCAAATTCCGATACAAGGGATCAGGAGGCATGTTGTTAAACGAGGGGTTCACCTGGCTGTGAAAATGCTTTGCCTGAGGAAAGAGCTTGCGCATAACCTGCTGCGAACTGCCATACATCGAATCGAATCCAAAGCGTGTTGAAGGTTGTTGCAAGGCAGAAATTTCAAAACTATCGTGTATGTGTTTGAGGTAAATTGATTCAAGGTTGATGTATTGGATTTTGCCTTGCTCGAGCAGGTAATTCCAATTCAGCATTTCGAGGTCGAACTCATAATCAGAAGTAATGAGGTTTTGAATATTATCGAGGTCGTTCTTTAGCATGGCCCCTCCATAAGCACCTTTGAGCTTAATGCCATTGTAGGGTGAAGCGTTATGACTGGCCGTAATTACAATGCCACATTGAGCTTTCAGCTTTAAAACGCCTAATGATACCATGGGCGATGTAACAAAGCTTTCGGAAATGTATACCTGAACACCTTTTGAAGCAATTATTTTTGCCATCGCTTCCATAAACATTTCCCCGCCAAAACGGGTATCATAACCCAGCACCACAGCCGAATCACGTTGTTTACTTGTTGTCCAGCGAGCTACCGCATAGGCCACCTTGGCAACATTTGCAATGGTGAAGTCTTTAGCAATTATACCCCACCATCCATCATTTCCAAATTTTATTTTATCCATTAATCAGGTCTGATTTTTAAGTAAATGATTGCAATAGCCTGCTGTCTTCTTCGGAAAACTAAATTACACTTTTCTGTTTATTCAAATCACCGGCAAATGTGTTTTGAACTATAAATTGTTTTTATTGGGTAACCCAGCTTACTAATCGAATTGACAAGTAAAATTTTCGTTGTTCTTTAATTGTATATCTTTCTTTTATTTAGTTCTTTCCTGTATGCTTCAGCATTACGGTTATGAGCCTCGAGAGTGGTAGCAAAGTTATGGTAACCTGAAAAGTCTGGTTTGGCGCACATATAAATATAATTGTGCCTTTCGTAGTTAAGCACAGCATCGATAGAAGCAATATCGGGAATGCAAATCGGACCAGGAGGCAAGCCGTCGTTTAGGTATGTATTGTAAGGAGAATCGATTTGCCTGTGATAATTCAACACACGATGGATAGAGTAATCGCCCCAGGCAAAAATCAGGGTTGGATCGGCCTGTAATCGAATGCCTTTTTCAAGCCTGTTGATATACAAACCTGCCACACGCGGTTTTTCACTATCGAAAGAAGTTTCCTTGTTTACAATCGAAGCAAGTGTAATTACCTCTACCCTTGTCATGTTTAACTTTTCGGCCTTTGCCTGCCTTAAACGAGTCCAGAACCGGTTGTATTCGCGGTACATTCTTTCCATAAACTGTTCAGGCGTAGTATTCCAATACATCTCGTAGGTATTGGGTATAAACATTGCCGGAAGTGTTTGCGTGGTAAAATCGTAACGATTCAAAACACTTGTATCTGACATTTGTGCTAATAGAGCATCGGATTTAAATTCCAACTGAACGGCTACCCGGTCGGCAAGGTTTTTAAGTGTATTGGTGTTGTTGAAGGTAAGCATTACAGGTTCCTGACGTCCCGAACGAAGAAGGTTAACCAGTTCGTTATTCGACATGCGGTTTTTTACCAGATAACGTCCGGGTTTAATGTGATCGGGATACTTTTTTTTATGGGCTGTCCATTCGAAAGTTTTTTCATTCTTGAGCATTTCTTTTTTCTTAAGCAGCCCAAAAACCTCGGCAAAGCTCGAACCTGTGTACACATAGAAATAGGTTTCGCGTGAGTCCTTCACCTGAATATTAGGGGTAAAAGCTTTGTGATAAATATCGAGGCCTTTTATACCCGCAATAAGCAAGGACAACACAAAAAACAGAAGTAAAAGCTTAATTACCCTTGTGGCGCTCATGGAAACAGATTTGGGTTTTAGGAGTTGTTGTTTCAGGCTTTAACTACATAGAGCTGGCCAGATTCCTCGCGAATCACCTTCACTGCCTGTCCTTTATCAATATAGCCTATTTCCGATATTGCATCGAATAATTCGGAGTCAACACTCACTTTTCCGGAAGGTCTGAGTACAGTAAAGGCCTCTCCTGTTTTGCCCACCATTTCTTTCTGGTGCATATCGATGCTCACATAGCCTTGATCCGATGGCTGAGAGGCTTCGAGTGCAATACCTTTGAACCAGCCCGAAGTACCAACCTTTTTACTGAAATAAAGCGACAAACCGAAGGCAGCCAGTATGGTAAATATAATCCGAACCATATGTACCATCAATCGGTTAAATGCTTTGATACCCTCGAATTCGAAAATAACATTATCAACCAGGCTCATGGTAAGTCCTACAAGCACAAGCATAATACCTGCAATACCTGCAATGCCAAATCCAGGTAGCACAAAAACTTCGACCCCAAGCAGTATCAGGCCGACAACAAATGCAATCACTTCCCAGTTCTGGGCCAATCCTTCGAAGTAAAGCGGGGCAAAATAGAGCAAAGCTCCAAGCACAGCCAGGCCCAGGGGTAATCCTATTCCGGGTGCTTGAAGTTCAAAATAAATACCCCCGATAATGAGAAGTATGAGAATACTTTGTACTGTTGTACTCAGTAAAAAGCCTATTATTTTTTCGGTTGTGTCTTTCTCATAGTAAACAACCTTTGCCTGTGCCAAACCATTTTTCTCCAACAAGCTGGTGATATTTTCGGCAAGACCTTCGCAATAATTGTTACGAATGGCTTCTTCGGCAGTAAAAGTCAATACCTGACCGGTATCGATAATACCTTTTATATAAATAGCCGGATCGACCATAGCCTCGGCAATTTTTGGGTCACGTCGCCATACATACACTGTATCCTCACCCTGAATAAGGGTGTCTTTTCCATGAGTCTCGGCAGTAGCACGCATGGTAGAACGCATAAATGACTGGTATTTGTCGGGTACTACCTCGCCCGTCTGGTTCACTACAGTAGCTGCCCCTATGCTGCCTCCGGGACGCATAAAGATGCTGTCGCAGGCAATGGATATCAGCGAACCGGCCGAGATAGCCTGATTATCGATAAATACCATTACAGGGATGTGTGAGTTAATTATTTTGGTGCGAATGGAATCAGCCAGGTCAACGCGTCCGCCATAAGTATTGATATGAATAAGAATATAATCGGCATTCATTTCTGTGGCCTCTGTCATGGCTCTTTGAGTAGTGCGCCATGCCGGCTTGGCAATTTCGTCCATGATTTCGAACACATACACCACGGTCGAAGTGTCGGACTGTGCTTTTAAATAAGGAACAAAGAGCAGACTCAGGAACAATGCAATGCCCAAAGGTCTGAAAAAGGAATTTTTCATAGTAGAATTTTATAACGACGAAATTAAGCAAAGTCGATGAACCTGCAAGTAAAGCATTCGTTTTTACCTTAAAGACAAGTAAAAGGCACGAACGCTTTTTTAATTACGAAACTTAAACCGCCCATTTTTTTTCTACCTTTGCAGGCTGTGAAAAGTGGAACATACCTTTGCCCAAAAAGCAGCTTGTTCACCATTACACACATTATTCAGTGATCGATTTAAAAGTTGCACGAATTGGGTTAATGCCACAAATTCAGCAGCAAGAAAAATAAAATAAGGAGCGTATGAAATTGGATGAATTATCAGCCATTAGTCCTGTTGACGGACGATACCGCGGAAAAGCCGAGGAACTGGCGGTATATCTTTCGGAATTCGGCTTGATAAAATACAGAGTACGGGTTGAGATAGAATACTTTATTGCCCTTTGCCGATATAAAATCCCACAGCTTACAAGCATTGACCGTCAGAAATTTGAAGATCTCCGTAAACTCTACGTCGATTTTTCAGCAGAGGATGCATTGGAAATAAAAGAAATTGAACGCACAACCAACCACGATGTAAAAGCAGTTGAATATTTCATCAAAAAACATTTCGACCGTCTCGGCCTACAAGCCTATAAAGAGTTTGTGCATTTCGGGCTTACTTCTCAGGATATCAACAACACTGCTGTTCCTCTGTCCTACAAAGAGGCGCTTCTATCGGGCTATTTCCCGCTGATGGAAGAAACCATACTTGAACTCATTACTCTGGCAGAGCTTTGGAAAGATATTCCAATGCTGGCAAGAACACACGGGCAACCGGCTTCGCCCACACGTTTAGGAAAAGAGATTTTCGTTTTTGTGGAGCGTCTGAAAACACAACTGGCCCAGTTACGACAGCTTCCGTATTCGGCAAAATTTGGCGGTGCTACCGGCAACTTCAATGCGCATTGTGTGGCCTATCCGCACATCGACTGGGCAGAATTCGGAAATGCCTTTGTAAACCATGTGCTGGGTCTCGACAGGCTTCAGACCACTACCCAGATCGAACATTATGACAACCTGGCTGCCTCCTTCCAGAATATATCACGAATCAATACTATACTTATCGATTTATGCCGCGATATGTGGACTTACATATCGATGGATTATTTTAAACAAAAAATAAAAACCGGCGAGGTAGGTTCTTCTGCTATGCCGCATAAAGTAAACCCCATCGACTTCGAAAATGCCGAGGGCAATTTAGGCATTGCCAATGCACTTTTTGAGCACATGGCCTCTAAATTGCCGATTTCGCGTCTTCAGCGCGATTTAACCGATTCGACAGTATTGCGAAACATAGGTGTACCCCTGGCGCATACATTCATTGCAATAAAATCTCTCCGAAAAGGAATGGAGAAACTCCTTCTTAATCCGGAAAAAATAGAAAGTGACCTAGCGAACAACTGGCTTGTAGTAGCTGAAGCCCTGCAAACCATTCTTCGTCGCGAGGGTTATCCAAATCCCTACGAGGCATTGCGCGACCTTACGAGAACTAACCGCAAAATCGGACAACAGGAAATCAGCACATTCATCGAATCGCTTGACATTGACGAACAGGTTAAAAAAGAGCTAAAGCAAATTACTCCATTTAATTATACAGGAATTACCTTATGAGGGATGCAATAAAAATTTTCGGCCGGTTTCTGCCACCATACAAAAAGCTGATCGCTCTGAATATCTTCCTGAATTTCTTTGGGGCCATTTTTGGGGTTTTTTCTCTGGTTACCATGATTCCAATTTTGAATATACTGCTCGACAAAGCCCAGGTCGTATACACATACCAATCAGTAGACTTCTCGATTATTCCATGGAATATTCCCACGGATGCATTGAAAAATAATTTCTACACCTTTATTTCCGATCTTGCTATTCAATATGGCGAACAAAAGACGCTAATCATAATTGGCATTGTACTTATTTTTCTGGTACTCTTAAAGACAGGCTTTACATTTCTGGCAAGCGTCACGATGGTATTGTTACGAAACAATGTGGTGCGTGATATACGCAACATGATGTACAACAAAATATTGGATTTGCATTTAGGCTTTTTTTCCGACGAACGCAAAGGCGATATTATTGCCCGTACAACAGGCGACGTGGCAGAATTAGAGTTTTCGGTGATGTCATCGCTCGATATGTTCTTCAAGAACCCGATCATTATTTTAATCACCATTGCCATGATGATTTTCATCAGCTGGCAACTGACTTTGTTTATTTTTATATTGCTACCCATTGCCGGAACCCTTATTGGCTATATTGGCAAAACCCTGAAACGTTCTTCTTTAAAGGCCCAAAACAAAATGGGCGAAATACTTTCGACCATCGATGAAACCATCGGAGGCTTGCGTATCATCAAAGGCTTCAATGCCGAAGCATACATGAAACGCCGCCAGGGCGGCCAGAACGAAGAATTTCGCAAAGTTGCCAATTCCCTCATGATAAGGCACGCATCGGCCAGTCCAACCAGCGAATTTCTTGGTACCACAGTATTTGTTATACTGATGTGGTACGGAGGAAGCTTAATACTCAGCAACGACGAAAGCATAAAATTTGAAGAGTTTATAGTCTATCTGGGCCTGTTTTTTAATATCATCAACCCGGCTAAAGCATTTGCTTCTGCCTTTTACAGCATTCAAAAAGGACTGGCCTCGATGTCGCGCATCGACAAAATTCTTCAAACTCCTTCGGCCATACAAAACAAGCCCGATGCTATTACCAATGCTGCAATGAATCAGAAAATCGAATATCGGAATGTATCATTCCGTTATGGTGAAGAATTTGTACTTAAGAACATCAACCTCACCATTGAAAAAGGCAAAACAATTGCACTGGTAGGCCAATCCGGTTCGGGTAAATCAACTATGGTCGATTTGCTGCCACGCTTTTACGATGTAGTGCAAGGTGAAATCAGTATTGATGGTATTAATGTAAAAGACATTCGCTTGCACGAACTGCGCAAACTGATGGGAATTGTAAACCAGGATCCCATCCTCTTTAACGACACTATCTTTAATAACATTGCATTTGGCATAGACAATGCCCGCGAAGAAGACGTAATCGCAGCAGCCCGGATTGCCAATGCGCATGAATTCATTCTTCTAACTCCCGAAGGCTACCAAACCAATATTGGCGACCGGGGTACCAAATTGTCCGGAGGTCAGCGCCAAAGAATAAGTATTGCCCGGGCGATTTTAAAAAACCCACCCATTCTTATTCTCGACGAAGCTACCTCGGCACTCGATACCGAATCGGAGCGCTTTGTGCAAGATGCCCTGATCAAACTTATGGCCAACCGAACCTCGGTAGTCATTGCACACAGGCTTTCGACCATTGTGCATGCCGATGAAATAGTGGTTTTACGCGAAGGGGAGATAGTAGAAAGAGGGAAGCACGACAAGCTACTGGCACTCGGAGGCGAATATTCAAAATTCTACCAATTGCAAAATTTCCAGGACCAGACTTCTTGATTTTCCTGAAGCAATTAAACGAAAGCGCAATAAGCAGGATTCTGCCAAAAGTAATAGAAAGTTACAATTTGCATTGAAGGCTACTTCAACAAGAAAAATAAAAAAACCCGGCTCATTTTTAAGCCGGGTTTTTTATTCTTGGCGGAGAAAGAGGGATTCGAA
Source organism: Bacteroidota bacterium (assembly GCA_016699695.1). Lineage (NCBI taxonomy): Bacteria > Pseudomonadati > Bacteroidota > Bacteroidota bacterium. The sequence continues at coordinate 2,958,643 of CP065006.1, read as the reverse complement.
CCCCCGGTACCTTGCGGTACAACGGTTTTCAAGACCGCCGCATTCGACCGCTCTGCCATTTCTCCGGGCGCAAAAGTAGTACTTTTTTTTATTCTCTCAAGCACTTCCCGAAAAAATCTCAAAGCCAGGTGTATAATAAATCGCTGAGTTAAAATTTTGGCGCAAAAACCAAAAAAAGCCAGTAAATACAAGCCTTTTGGAAAGAAAAATTATTAACAGCCAAAAGACCTTAATCAGCAAGCCCTTGACCAGAGCGTTCTTTTCCTTTCTACAGCGGGTTACAATTTGTATATCAACATCTTACAACGAACATGAATTGTACACTATTCAACCCTCAGGAAGCTAAAAATCAAAAGAAATGAACATTGAAAAAGCATAAAAAGGACGGAAATCTTACGCTGGCGGGCGAAAAAAGTAGTTCTAAATTTGCTGGGCATGCTAAAAAGTCTATATTTGTAAATACATTTACTTCTGTAAAAAAATATTACTAACCCTAAATTTGTTTAACATGAACAAAGCAGAATTAATCGATGCAATCGCTGGCACTGCTGGTCTTACAAAAGCTGACGCAAAAAAAGCTCTTGATGCATTTATTTCAACTACAACCGCAGCCCTTAAAAAAGGTGACCGTGTTGCTTTAGTTGGTTTTGGATCTTTCTCTGTTGCTGAAAGAAGCGCCAGAACTGGAAGAAACCCTCAAACAGGTAAAGAAATTAAAATCTCAGCCAAGAAAGTTGTAAAATTCAAAGCTGGTAGCGAACTGGGTGAAGTTGTTAACTAGTTTGCCCTAAAGATTTAGAAGAGGGAGCCATTGCGCTCCCTTTTTTTTTACCATAATCCTCTAGGCTCCCATACAAATGATTACCCCTCTGATTGAATACCTGAGTGGCTTTGTAAGCGAACACAAGATTGAACTCTTTAAAAGAGTTATTGATTTTCGAACCCGCTACCTTACGGTGGTGCTCGAAAACATTTACCAAGCTCAAAATGCAAGTGCTGTAATACGCTCCTGCGAATGTTTTGGAATTCAGGATTTGCATATTATCGAAAACAACAATAATTACCGTATTAACCCCGATGTGGCCTTGGGTTCGCATCAATGGCTTAATATCTACCGATACAACCAGCACAAAAACAATACAAGCGAAGCCCTGAAACAGTTAAGGGAAAAGGGATACAGAATTGTGGCAACTACCCCGCACCATAGCCAGGTAAACCTCGATGCATTTGATTTAGAAAAGGGAAAGGCTGCCTTCTTCTTTGGCAACGAGCACCATGGACTAAGTCCCGAGGTTCTGGACTCTGCCGACGAATACCTCACCATTCCCATGTTTGGTTTTACCGAAAGCCTGAACATTTCGGTTTCTGCAGCAATTGTCTTAAACAATCTTTGTAAGCGACTTCGCATGGATAATCACATAGACTGGCAACTCAATTTGTTGGAGCAGCAGGAAATTCTACTCCAATGGTACAAGAATGCTATAAAAGATGCCGATGGAATTATACGCCATTATTTTAGCAAGCATACTGAAGAATAACAATTTAGCCTGTGAATTATTTTTAAGTCTGATATCTCAGAATTTTTATATATTTGAGTTTTTGATTGACGAAGTATAAATTCAGATTGATGAACCACATTTTGCTTGCAAATCTAACATGCAAACAAACTAAAGAGATAGTTTTTAGTCTGACCTTACTGATGGAATATATACAGATGAAACAAAAATAATATGAATTGTATTATTATTGATGACGACTTAATGTCGAGGCGCGTAATTGAAGAGTTTGTAGGTCGTACCGAACAATTGAACCTTCTAAACTCATACGAAAATGCCGTTGATGCCATCAATGCATTTAATACGGGAGAAGATGTGGATTTAATCTTCCTCGATATCGAGATGCCGGAAATGAGTGGAATCGATTTTTTGGATACGCTTCAGAACCCACCTCAGATTATCATAGTTTCATCGAAAGAAAAGTATGCCCTCGAGGCTTTCAATTACGATGTGACAGACTACCTTTTAAAACCTGTCACCTACAGCCGCTTTTTCAAGGCAATTAACAAGGCCAATGTGCGTTTTAAAACCAAAGTCGATTCCAAAGACGACGAAATCTTTATCAAGAAAAATTCAGCGCTTGTACGCCTGAAATACGAACAGATATTGTGGATAGAAGCCCTTGAAAACTATGTGATTTTTAACACATTCAACGATAAATACACCATTCACTTTACAATGAAGTCGATCGAACAAAAATTACCCTCTAATATGTTCACCCGGGTACACCGTTCGTTTATCGTCAATACACGCAGCATAAATATCATCGAAGACAATTCAATTATTATAAACACCAAAGAAGGCAATAAGACTATTCCCATTGGCAAGTCTTACAAAGACAAATTAATGGGCGATATCAACCTGATCGTAAAATAAATCAGTGGCTTTTTAGTTATACTAACTAAGGCATCATACTTACTTATGCACAGGTTTATTTTATTGCTGTTTTCGCTATTTTATTTCTTGTCAATCTCCACAGCCCAACTGGCAGATAGTATCTATTTTGCATCCAGGCAGCGCATGCTTAAGTTGTTGTATGTTCAGTTGCAGGAAACGGACGGCCCGGAAAAGCAACAAGCAGAGCTTGTATTCAGAGATTCGCTGTTTCAGGTGGTTTCTTCACCCGGTTCTGAGCAATTCAATTTCGATTCACTCCCTTTTATTGGCCGCATTGCTTCGATAGACAAGAAGCTGATCATCTACTCATGGAATATTCCGCAACCCGAAGGATATCATCATTACTTTTGTATTGCCCAGTATTATCTGAAGGAAGAAAAAAGGTATAAAAGCACCCTATTTATTGAAGAACCTGGTTTCATAAACAAAAGCCCACAAGGACAAGCCACCAGCCTTTTCTGGCCTGGTGCCCTGTATTACGAGATTGTTTCGACACGCTACAAGGGTAAGGAGTATTTCACTTTGCTGGGTTATGATTTCAACCATTTACTTTCGAACCGCAAGTTGATCGAAGTGCTCGGATTTTCCGTGGAGGGCTTACCTTTCTTTGAGCCGAAGGCTATTTTTTATGATGGTAAGCCGCATAACCGCCTGATTTTTGAGTACAACGAGCGCGCCCAGATGATGCTGCGATACAGCAAAGCCGACCGGATGATTGTTTTCGACCATCTATCGCCAGCGAAACTATCGCTCGAAGGACAATTTCAATTTTATGGACCCGACCTTTCTTTCGATGGCCTGGTTTTCGAGGAAGGAATCTGGAAACATAAAACCGATATACTTCCGACATTCTGATATTTTTTCAGTTTTAGTTATCCGTTGTTCTCTTTTTCCTGCCTCTTTGTCACAGTCCCAGAGGTGGCACGCCCTTTGAAAAGAAGCGCGCCAGAATAAACTATAAAAATAAATACTATGTCAAAGGGTACTATTGGTGTTACCACCGAGAACATTTTTCCAATTATTAAAAAGTTCCTGTATTCCGATCACGAGATTTTCCTGCGCGAGCTGGTTTCGAATGCAGTAGATGCCACACAAAAACTTAAAACCCTTGCCAATACCGGCGATTATAAAGGTGAGCTTAATGATTTAACCATCAGGATTACACTCGACAGCAATGCAGGAACGCTTACCATTTCCGATGCGGGTATTGGTATGACTGAAGAAGAAGTGATGAAATACATCAACCAGATTGCTTTTTCGAGCGCCGAAGATTTTCTGGAAAAATACAAAGACAAGGCAAACGCAATCATTGGGCATTTTGGCCTTGGCTTTTATTCGTCCTTTATGGTGTCTGACCGTGTAGAACTCATCACACGATCATACCAGGATGGTGCCAAAGCGGTTAAATGGAGCTGCGACGGATCGCCTGAATACACGCTGGAAAGTGCAGAAAAAGAAACACGCGGTACTGAGATAATTTTATACATCGATAAAGATTCAAAAGAATTTCTCGAGAAAAATCGTATTGAAAATCTTCTCAAAAAATACTGTCGTTTCCTGCCGGTGGAAATAGCTTTTGGTAAAGAAACCGAATGGAAGGACGGGAAAGAAGTTGAACTCGAAAAGGACAGGGTTATTAACGAAACCAACCCCTTGTGGACCAGAAAACCAGCCGACCTCAAGGAAGAGGAATACAACAAGTTTTACAACGACCTCTATCCCTTTACCGACGAGCCACTGTTTCATATTCACCTGAATGTAGATTATCCCTTCAACTTAACGGGTATTCTCTATTTCCCAAAGATTAAAAACAATTTTGAGGTACAACGCAATAAAATTCAGCTCTATAGTAACCAGGTATTTGTAACCGATGCGGTAGAAGGCATTGTGCCGGAGTTCCTGACCCTTTTACATGGAGTGATAGATTCACCTGACATTCCGTTGAATGTATCGCGCAGTTACCTGCAAAGCGATTCGAATGTAAAAAAGATATCCAATCATATCACTAAAAAAGTAGCCGACCGGTTGCAGGATATTTTCAAAAAAGACCGTGAGCAATTCGAAAGTAAATGGGACGATTTGAAGTTGTTTATTGCCTATGGAATGATTTCGGATGAAAAATTCTACGAAAAGGCAGAAAAATTTGCCCTATTCAAAAACACCGATGCCAAATATTTCACTTTTGAAGAATATGAGCAAAAGATAAAAGAAAACCAGACCGATAAGCACAAGAGCCTTATTTACCTCTATGCCACCGATGCCGAAGCTCAGTTTACATTTATCGAAGCGGCAAAAAACAAAGGTTATGATGTGTTGCTAATGGATGGGCAGTTCGATGCCCATTATATAAACAGTCTCGAGCAGAAATTTAAAGAAAGCCGCTTTGTAAGGGTTGATTCCGATGTGGTAGACAAGCTAATTGAAAAAGAAGCCAGTACAGAAATTAAGCTATCGGCACAACAACAAGACTGGCTTACACCAGTTTTCAGAAGTCATTTACCCGAAAAAGCCAATTTTTTGGTTATGTTCGAAGGTATGTCGGAAAACGATAGCCCGGTAACCATTACGCAGAGCGAATTTATGCGCCGTATGAAAGATATGTCTGCACTTGGGGGAGGCATGAATTTTTATGGTTCATTGCCAGACAGCTATAACCTGGTTGTCAATGGCAATCATCCTCTGGTGTTAAAAATTAGCGAACAATTGGCCGAAAAAACAGGTGCAGAGCTTTTAAAAGTAGAGGACAAACTCAACTCCATTAAAGCCAACAAAGCCGATTTGGATACTGCCAATAAAGATAAAAAGGCTGAAGAAATAGGCCAGGCCGATAAAGACCGCTTAGCCGAATTGGAGAAAAAGATTAAAGAGCTTACTGATAAAAAGGAAAAACAACTATCTAAATTCGGCAAAGAGAGCCAGATGGTAAAACAAATCATCGACCTGGCTTTACTGGCCAATAACATGCTTAAAGGAGAAGACCTTTCGAAATTTGTAAAACGAAGCATCGAATTGCTTTAGTAAATATTTTTCCTGTAGCCAAAAAAGCCTTGTAATAAAAAACAAGGCTTTTTTCTTTTAAACATAAACCCAAAGCCATGCGTTATGAAAAATACTGTATTTTTGCCCAGGGAATGAAATATTTTTCTTTTCAGAACAAAACCTTCGCGCAAGAGATTAAACTTTAAGCCTGAAAAAATTAACCTAAAAATTGATATACAGATATGGAAAAAGTAGCAGCACGGATTAGTGCAATGGCACCCTCGGCAACAATGGCCATGAACCAGGCCACACGCGATTTAAAAGCCAAAGGTATTGATGTGATAAACCTCAGCGTTGGTGAACCGGATTTTAATACCCCCGATCACATTAAGAAGGCTGCCAAAGATGCCATCGACAACAACCAGTCATTTTATCCGCCGGCACCCGGAATACCGGAATTGCTTAAAGCCGTATCGCAAAAATTCAAACGCGAAAATAACCTCGATTATTCCCCCGATCAGGTAGTGGTATCTGCCGGAGCCAAGAACTCACTGGCGCAGGTAATTTTAGCACTTATTGACAAGGGCGACGAGGTAATAGTGCCATCGCCTTATTGGGTTACCTATGTAGAACTTGTAACTCTTGCAGAAGGCGTGAATGTAATCATTAAAGGTGCCTTTGAGAACGATTTCAAGGTAACTCCTGAACAAATCGAAGCCGCCATTACCCCTAAGACCAAAGCCCTCCTTCTTTGTTCCCCCTCTAACCCAACCGGAAGTGTATACAGCAAAGAAGAGCTTGCTGCCATTGCAAAAGTGATTGAAAAACATAAAAACGTATTTGTGATTACCGACGAAATATATGAACACATCAACTTTGTAGGTAAACACGAATCGATTGCACAGTTTGACGCCATTAAGGACAGGGTGGTAGTAATCAATGGCGTATCGAAAGCCTATGCCATGACCGGTTACAGGATTGGTTATATTGGTGCCCCTGTATGGGTTGCCAAAGCTGTAATTAAACTGCAGGGGCAGCTTTTAACAGGTCCTGCCACTATGGCACAAGTAGCTGCAGCCCATGCCTTAAATGCCGACCAGAGTTGTGTGAAGGAGATGCTTGTTTCTTTCAAACGCAGAAAAGACCTTGTGATTAAACTTTTAAGTGAAATGCCCGGTGTTGAAGTGACCAATCCTGAAGGTGCTTTCTATGCTTTTCCAAGAATTAGCTCGTATTTCGGAAAGAAATACAATGGACATACCATCAACACTTCGAACGACCTGGCTTTGTACCTGCTTAACGAGGGACACATTGGCACGGTTCCGGGCGAATCTTTTGGCGATCCGGACTGCATCCGTATCTCATTTGCTACCTCGGACGAGAACCTGGTAGAGGCCATGGCACGCATGAAAAAAGCCTTGGCAAAACTTTCATAAGGCCTTTGATAAAAGCATAAAAAAACGCCCTCTTTCTAAAGAGGGCGTTTTTTTGTGGATGACTTATCGTTTTGTTTTAAGTGTTTCTAACTCGGCCTTTAAGGTTCTGATCTCATCTTCGAGCGATTCCTTGTTTTGGGTCAGATCTTCGCGTTCTTTTTTCCATTCCTCTTCACGTCTGCTCATTTCTTCCTGGGTAGCATACATTTCTTCCATGTTCTGCCTCATTTCTTCTTCCTGCGACCGCAACTCTTCAGTTTGCTGATGCGACTGTTCAAGAAGTTCGTTCAGTCGCTCGCTGGTCTTGCGTATGGAAATCACTGAAGTAAGGTTCTCGCCTATTTTCTCAATAAATCGAATTTTGTATGCTTCAAGTTCCTCAAGCGAAGCTATTTCAATAATCCCCTGCTTATTATTGAGCTGCATGGCTGGCACAAGGTAAAGAAATCCAGGCTGAACTTCGCCAAGGCCTGAGGTAAATCTTGCATATCCTGGTGGCAGATTATTTACGGTTATTGTTTTTCCCTCGGCAAAACTGGTACCCACATAACCCTCTCCCACTTTCAAAATTTGTTTATCACCTTCGGTAATATCCACTGCATAAGATCCAAACAATTCGAGGTAACCGCCATCGCTGTTTTCGTGGTAAATATAAAGTACTCCCATCGAAGCACCTACATAAGATACCAGCTCGGAGATAATTTGTCGCGAGAGGTCTTTAAAATTATCGTTGGCTGAAGTGAGAATGTTAGAAAATTTGGCAAGTCCTTCGTTAGAGAACCTAAGTTCATGCTCTTCAATATCTCGTTTTTTAATTTCTTCCTGTTGCTTTTCAACTTCTCTTACTTTTTCAGCAATAATCAGCTCCCCTTCACGGATCTTTCCTTCGAGCAGTTCCTTGTCGCGCCTGACACCTTCGGTACGGCGCTCGTAAATTTTATAGGCAATATAGGCCAGAAGCATTAGTACCAAAATTCTGAACCACCAGGTTGCCCACCAGGGAGGCAATATTTTTATTTTTATTGCGGTTCCTATTTCATTCCAAATGTCATCGCTATTTGATGCTTTTACTTTAAAAACGTATTCACCAGCATCAAGATTTGTATAAGTTGCATATCGGCGTGAAGAGTTCGTATAATTCCATTTTTCATCATATCCTTCCATTTTATAAGCATATTGAGCTTTTTCAGGATAAGTAAAATTTATAGCTGAAAAACCAAATGAAAATACAGATTGCTTATTGGATAAAACAATTTCTTTCGTTTCTGTAATAGATTGTTTTAATGGAGAATTGGGAGTATTGATGTTTACAGATTCATTAAAAATCTGAAATTCATCGATATAGACTGGTGGAATAACACTATTTACCTTTATATCATCTGGATTGAATACGTTAAATCCATTATAACCACCAATATAAATATTTCCATCTTTATCCTTTAAGCGGGCAAATCTTGTAAATTGTGTTCCTTGTAAGCCATCAGAAATGGTGAAATTACGGAATTGCTTTGTTTGAACTATATATTTTGTTAAACCAGAAGCAGTTAAAATCCACATATTTCCATGATTATCTTCGAGTATACCAGAAACCGAGTTAGACAAAAAACCATTTGTTTCATTATGCTCTTCAATTTTCCCATCGGGTGTCGATATGATTAATCCTTTATCTAATGTCGCTGCCCAATAATTTCCCTTTTTATCAAGATATACATCTGTTAATTTATATCCTGTCAATCGTTTTTCTTCTTTAAGCTCATTAGTAACCTCATCGAGCTCAAAATACCCATTGATTGTTGCAAAGCCTTGTTTTTCATTGGTTTGTCGAAGAATACGATGAACAAAGCTATTAAAAACAAAAGCTGGATCAGAAGCGTTAGCACTGTATTTTTTTATTACACCCTGCTGAACATTAAATACATCTAGCTCAAGCGTATTGTAAGATATCCAAATATTTCCATCGTTATCTAAGAACAAATTAATAATATTCACATTTGATATGGCATTAGGATCATTCGGATTTGATGTATAATGATAAAATTTTTCGGTTTTTCTGTCAAAGCGATTCAAACCTTCGCCCCATGTTCCAAGCCAGATATCATGGTTTCTATCTTCGCAAATTGACAAGATGGCATTACCACTCAAGCTGTAAGGGTCATTAGGATCATGTTCGTAATTTTTAAATGTTTTCAATTTCGGATCGAAAACGCTTACACCTCCACCATCTGTTCCAATCCATATTAATCCTTTCGAATCCTCGAAAAATTTAAATACAACATTATAAATCAGTGAATTTTCATCATTTGCAATATGCTTATAAGTTTTAAACCGATCTTCCAGTGGATTGTAAATATTTAACCCAGCTACTGAAGTACCAACGTATAGAATACCCTCATTATCTTTGTAGACTGTCCAGACAGCGTTAGTATTTAAAGTATTTTCTTTTTTTTCGTCCGACACATGGTAATAAAAGGTTTTAGTCTCTATATCAAGCTTATTAACACCTCCAAGATCAACTGCTATATAGAGAAAGCGATCGCCATCCAAAAATAAATCTTTAATTGATTTGCCATTCGTTCCTTTTCCATCTCCATTGGTATTGTATTGTTGGAAGTTTTTATTAATTGGATCGAATGAATAGAGCCCGTTTCCTTCGGTCCCTATCCAAATCATTCCTGAATTATCTATCAATAGCTTTTTGAGTAATCCGGTTGTTGAAGTAAATAATGAATCAGTAAAATTACTGAATTGCAAGGATCGTGTATCAAAACACCAAAGCTTATTATCTCTTGTAACAAGCCAAAGAAATTCATTAGCATCCATTCTTATGCAATCTATTATATTCGATTGAATATTAGATTTTTCTGATGGATAAAACTTTTCAAAAGTATCTTTTTCCCTGTCCCATTTATTAAACCCGTTTGTGGTCGATATCCACATATTCCCTTTTTCATCTTCATAAATGTTTGTTATTGAGTTTCCACTAATACTATTTGCTGATTCGGTTTTGTATCGTTTAAAGGTTTCCGTATTCCTGTTAAATAAATTGAGGCCATCATTGGTCCCAACCCATAATTGACTTAAATGGTCTTCATAAATACACAATATTGTATTATTAGATAATGAATTATTGAGTAATTCATTGTTCTTATAAATGGTAATTTTCATTCCATCAAATCTATTCAATCCATTTTCGGTACCTATCCACAAATATCCTCTACTATCGCGTAATACGGCTGAAACTCGATTATTAGATAATCCTAAATCTGCTGTAAAATATTTAAACTTATAGTCATGAATTTGAGATTTTACCTTCTCTGTATGCACGATTAATAATGCACAAACTAAAATAAAAACAGGTTTAATTCTCATTTGCTTAATATTTAAATCCTATATCCTTAATTCTATCTTAACCCATTAATTTTGGCAATTACAAGCCTGTCAAGAATTTTATTCCCAAAGTATCGACTTTTTAATTTGTAAACAAATTCGTTTAGATATAATTGCAGATACTTTCCTTTAGTTTTATGATAATTGCCTAGGAAGCTTCGTTTTGCATTGCTAATCGTGATATACACCCATCGAAGCGTTTCTTTAGTTGTTTGTTTGTCAGATTTTTCCATTCTATGAAGCTCAATAAAATCTGAAATATTAACATAAGACTTGCTCTTGTCTTAAAAAACAATACACTTGTGGTCCAGTGAGTAAATTACGAGCTCATTGATTTCCTCTTATGCATTGCGTGTTAATACTTTGGGTATAATACCTGCAGTGCATCGCTGGTTCTGACCCATAAGGTATCATCGTTGCTACGCTGTATTCCTGTAACCATGTTAGAGGCCAGGCTTTCGAATTTTCCATCGGCAAGATCGTTTGTAAACTCCTCACTTTTAGGGTCAAAGCGAGACAAACCACCATCATAGGTTCCAATCCATAATATCCCTTCACTGTCTTCGTAGAGGGTATAAATTCGGTTGGCCTTCAATGAATTTGGATTTGCCGGATCGGAAGGCCAATTTTTAAAGCTGTTCGATACCGGATCGAAGCGGGCTATACCACTGCTGTTGGTGCCAATCCATAAACTACCGTCGGCAGAAGGGCATAAAGCATAAATGAAATTATCGGGCAGGGAGGATTGGTCGTTTCGGATGTTTCGGTATTGTTTGAATTCGTAACCATCGAACTTGTTGAGGCCGTCTTCGGTACCAATCCATATAAATCCTTCCTGGTCCTGAACAATTGAACGGACAACCTGCTGTGACAAACCATCTTCGCTGGTATAGCGTTTAAAAGCCGCATAAGGTGAAATTAACTGGGCAGCAATCAGTTGCACACTTATAACAAGTATACTGAATATGGATAGGCGCTTGAGCATGTGAAGGTTTTTTAATACAAATAGAAATATAGCTAAATATTGTATAAGTTACCATTGCTGACTTCCTAAAAAAGTTAACAATGCTTAATTACCTTATTACAAGCTGGGAGTAAACAGGAATAAGTTGCAGTCTGTTTCGAGAAAAAAGACATCATTCAATTTAAATTCAGAAATCAAGTAGATTCTTTTTCGTCAATCATCTGCTTGAGCTTCTTATTCTCTTCCACCAGTTCTGCCTCGCGTTGCAACATCTTTTCGCGTTCCCGTTTCCAATCTTCTTCGCGACGACTTGTCTCTTCCTGGGTTGCCAGCATCTCTTCCATGTTCTGCCTCATTTCCTCTTCCTGCGAACGTAATTCTTCTGTTTGCTGATGCGATTGTTCGAGCAGATAGTTTAATTTTTCTCCTGCTTTTCGCACCGTGATTATGGAAGTCATATTCTCACTGATTTTCTCCATAAACTTCACCTTGTAAGGTTCTAGTGCTTTGAGTGTGGCTATTTCGAGTATGCCTTGCTTGTTATCGCGTTGCATTATGGGAACCAGGTAGATATGCGAAGGCGAAACGGATCCAAGTCCCGAACCAAGGCGTGCATAAGTCTCAGGTACATGGTCAATACTAATGGTTTTTCCTTCGAGAAAGCTTGTTCCTACATAACCCTCACCAATGTGGATGTGTGTTTTGCTGAGTGTTTCGGCATCGGCCGCGTATGATGCATAAAGTTCGAGAATTCCGTCTTCGCTGTTTTCTTGAAAAAGGTACACTACCCCCATTACACCGCCCACATATCCTACCATTTCTGATACAATACTTTTCGATAATTTGTGAAGGTCATCCTCACTGGAAGAAAGTACTTCGGAGAAATGCGCCATACCCTGATTGGCAAACCGCATCTCGGCTTCTTCTATATCACGCTTTCTGATTTGCTCTTTCTGAAGCTCAACTTCCTGCACTTTCTCCGCAATCAGTTTTTCTCCTTCGTTAATTTTACCCTCGAGCAGTCGCTTGTCTTGTTCAATCATGGCCCGCCTGCGGTTGTAAAATTCATAGGCTATTAAACCTATCACGATTAGTACAAATATTCTGAACAACCATCTTTTCCAAAAGGGAGGTCGGATGACAATTCTTAGTTCACGCGGGGTTTCTGTCCAGATTCCATCGTAATTAGAGGCATCTACCTTGAAAGTATATTTTCCATGATTCAGGTTGGTATAGGAAGCAAAGCGTTTTTTACTGTCAACCTCAATCCAGTCCTCATCGAAACCCTCCATCATATATCGATACCGGTTGTTTTCGGGAAATGCATAATGCAGTCCGGAGAATTCGATTGAAAAAACATTCTCGCGGTGTGTAAGCACAATTTTGCTGGTCTGATTAATCCCTTTCTTCAGGATAATATTTTTATTTACTTTCTGGCCTACCTGCAAGGATTGATTCATTACTTTTAAGTCAGTAAAAACTATTTCCGGCTTAGTCTCGTCTTGCACTATTTCAGAAGAGTTGAACATATTAAATCCATTGATGCCTCCAAACAACAACTCTCCATTTAATCCTATAGCGCGAGCTCCCCAGAAAAACTGATTGGCTTGCAATCCATCGTTGACATCGTAATTAATGAATTTTTCGGTAGCTGGATCGAAGCAGGACAGTCCATGATTAGTACTTAACCAGATTTTTCCTTCTGGATCAGAAAGCATGGTATACACTACATCATTGGGCAAACCTTCTGATCGTGTATATACTTTTATAAGTGGGGTTTCTTTTCCTTTCTCTCCAAACTTAATGCGGTTGAGACCGCTTCCGTAAGTACCAGCATAGATTTCGTTAGTGTTTATCTTGCGATTATAATAGAGAGAAATAATGCGGTTATCACTAATAGAATTTTCATTTTCAGGATCGTTCAAATAACGAATAAAAGTGTAATCAACATCAAAGGAATTGATTTCCTTATCTTTTGGTACCATTTGAGTTAGGCCTCCCCAGGTGCCTACCCAAATATTTCCAAAGGCATCTTCAACAATGGTGTTGGCTTGCACTCCATAAGGTGCAAGCGAATTGGGATTATTGGGGTTATGCCTAAAAGTACGCACCATGCCGGTGTTAGGGTTATATAAATCAAGTGAAGTTTCAGTGCCAATCCAGAAATTACCATGACGATCTTCGTAGATTGCCTGAATAATGTTTTCGCTTAGTGTCACATCCTTATTGTCTGTTCCAAATGTAATGACATCCTCCGGCGATCCGCCCCGGAGCATGACCATTCCCTGACCCCAGCTTGCTATCCAGATATTGCGTTTGGAATCTTCGAAAAGAACTGTAATATTAGAGTTAAAAAAGTCGAAACGATTGTCGTTTACACGCTGATACTTACCTGTAACATAATCTCTCGTAAGCCTGTCGAGCATGGAGTTAACACTCACCCAGATGGTATAATCCGAATCGACCAGAAGTGCCCGTATTGTATTTCCCCTGATGCTGTTTGGGTCGCTTAGATCGTTTTTGAAATGTTGAAATTTTTTCCGGTTTATGTTAAGCTTACTTATTCCAATGCTGTTACTTCCAAGCCAGAGGGAGCCGGTCTTGTCCTGAATTAATGCAAGAATGCCACCGGGGGCAAGACTGGCCGGATTCGAAGGGTTGTGCCTGAAATTGACCACTGAGTAATTTCGTTTGTCGAAAAGGAAAATACCCTCGCCCATACTGGAAACCCAGAGGTAATTGTCGTTAAGCGAAGCGACATCGAGCAGCAATAGATTTTCGGCTGTGAAATTACTGAAAGGTATCAGTTCCTCCTGCCCTGTAAGAGTATTGTAACGCAGTAAGACTGCCCCAACCGAGGTCCATATATCCTGATTTTGATCGAGTATAAAAGAATTTCGGATATCGGTAGATGGAGTGAACACTGTGGCATTGGCAGTGTTAAAAGTTTCAGTGAGTGGATCGAATTTTTGGATATTCTCATTGGTACGTATCCAAAGTGCACCCTGCCGGTCGGAGAGGATACCTAATACTGTATTTGATGCTATAGTCCCTGGCTTTCCGGAATACATATATCGATTAACTTGGCCTGTATTAGGATTCAAACGGCAAAGGCCACCGCCATTAGTACCTACCCAAACCGTGCCAGTAGTGTCTTCGTAAATAGATTCGATACGGTTATCGGAAATACTGTTTACGTTATCTGCCTGGTATTGAAACCGGATAAATTTATTGGTTGAGGCATCGTACTTAGCAAGTCCGGCGCTATTGGTGCCCACCCATACCCCACCATCGTTAGCAGGGGCCAGGGCTTGTATAAAGTTGTCGGGAAGAGACTGATCGTCGTTACGTATACTACGAAACTGCTTGAACTCATATCCGTCGAACTTATTCAACCCATCTTCGGTACCTACCCATATAAACCCTTCTGTATCCTGAATAATGGCCCTTACAACCTGCTGCGATAAACCTTCTTTGCTGGTGTAGTGATAAAACGGAGCATCGGAAGGAATAACCTGAGCCATCGTAGCAAGAAGATTGAGAATGCTGCCGACCAGGACTACAAAAAAACTTTTCATTTGAATCATATCCTTAATGTTTTATACCCGCTTTGATCAACTAGCCCTGCAGAACAATTATGGCTGAAGGACTTGTTTTACAGTTTGCTTTACAATCAACTCATTAGCTTTTGTTGGAAGCATCATTTCGTTGTAAAGAATACAGACAGTTAACGAATTTAATAAAAACTTCCTATAATCTGCACGCTTCCTTGTTAAATCCACCATGTTTTATAAGCAGTGTAATCTTTCAGAATGGAATTTATTATCTGCCTGCATATTTGCAAAAGAAATCAGCTTATCGACATCGGAACAGTTATTGGCTTTGGGTAGATTGTCAATTGTTGCATCTCGCTGCACAGCATCCAATTTTCAATTATCGGTGCAGTGTTGCATTGAATTCTCTAAAAATGCATATCCATTTTTTCTTCTGCAATCATGTTCTTCAATGAGGTAACTGCTTCCTGTTAAGGGATATTCTTGTTATTCTTACTTTGGGTATACTGCTGATAATACTTCTCAATCAGCAGCTTCTCAGCAACTCTGGCTTCCTGCAATCTCTGCTGCCAGGCTTCTTTCGATTCACCTTTCTGGCGGGCTTGAAAAAGGGGGGTTTCTGCCTTTTCATTTTCAAGTTTATCTTTATAATAGGTGTCTACTGCAATCACAGCTGCCGATTTCCATAAAATCACCCTTCCATCGTCGCCGGCGGTGGCTACCATCATTCCATCGGAACTCACTGCCAGGGCATTGACACTTCCGGTATGTTCGACAAAGCTGTAAAGCTTCTGGCCTGTTGCTACCTCCCAGATGATAACAGTGCCGTCTATGGAGGCGCTATAAAGAAAAAAACCATCCGGCGAAAAAGCAATATCCATCACAGCTCCCTGATGTCCCGCATATGTTTTTACCAACTCTTTCTGATCCACATCCCATAAGCGAATGGTTTTATCGTCTGATGCTGAGGCCAGGTAGCGCGTATTGGGATGATACTGCAGGTCGTAAATGTTTCCGGAGTGTTTTTCGAATGTATGCAACAACAAGCCGTTCTGAGCATTCCATATTTTTATACTCTGGTCTCTCGATCCGGTGGCTAAGTAATTTTCGTCGAGGCTGAACACAGACACAAGAGCAGTTTTTTCATGACCAGTCAGCTCAAAGTCTATATTCATAGTAGCTACATCCCATACTTTCACCCTACGGTCATAAGAACCGGAAGTTAGCTTATTACGCTCAGGTGCATAATCGATTGACCAGATGTGGGTGGCACAACCCTGGTATAAGGCCACTGTTTCACCATTTAGGTTGATTAGTTTGATGTCGCTACCAGACGAAACAAACAATTGTTCGGAACCAAAAAATTCAAGGTCCTTTACCGGGTAATAGTTCTCAGTCAGCTGCAATGAAGGACTATCAGAACCTATTAAACGCACCACAATGCTTTTATCTTCTCCACCTGAAGCCAGCCTGCCTGACGATGCATCGAAAGCCAGGGTATTTACCTTGTCCTGATGTTCTTTGTACTCATAAATCAGATATTCTGCATCCTGGGCGTGGATTGAAAATACAAATAACAAAACCTTTAAAGAAAGAAAGACAAATCGCTTCATAGTATCAGAAATATTTAATTGGATGCCGTAAACCTTTTGTGCCAGACAGATAGGCCTTTACCGACCCCACTAAAATCTTAGATTCTACCAACACAGGAATCCTGTTGGCATCGTCGGTAACCCATACAAACATATCTTCGCCCCCCTTAAAAATGGTGCCTTCTACCAACAAAGCCGAAAATTTGATGCAGGCAAATTCTTTTCCGTTCCGGTCTGTAATCTTCTCTCGTCCCAGATATCGGATATAAAGGTTGTAAACAGTAGTATCAATAATGGTAATTACAGGAAGTTTGTCGCCTGTTTTCATGTTGTCGAAATCCACGTTACGGGCATAGTATATAAGCGAGAGCAGGTCGAAGGTACAAGCGGGTAAAGTTACAGTATCGATAGAGAAGGCCTTTTTGCTGTTTTGGGTATAGGCATAGGCTTCTTTTTTTTTCCAGTTGAATACATACCGGTCATCAACTTCGTAACCACCTTCGTAATTCTTTCGATGAAAATACAGCGGCTGAAGGCTTTCCTTATGAAGACAAGAGCGATAATGGTCGCGCACTTTGTAAAGCCAATCGTATGAGTTATGGCTCGATCCGTAGGAATCGAGCAGATAGCAATCGTACTTATTAAAAAGGGTATCTTTTACCTGAAACCGCACCCATCCGGCATTGAGCCAGACAAAGCCCCAGTTGTAATAGACTTCGTACTCGATAGACTCGCCGGTGGCAAAGGTGGTATTTCTGAAAACACATTGGCTTTGACCTGTGATCCCAAGAATAAGAAAGCCGGATATTAGGATGGTTTTCAGCAAAGTAATTGGTATTGTAAGAAAAACTTAAGCCTGAAATGGATAAGCTGTCAGATTATCTACAAGCTATCAAGTCAGCAGCTTTTGGTAAATATCGTAATTTTCCTCGTCGAAAGCCACAAATATTACCTGTTCAATTTGCGTAAAACTCATGGCCGCCTCCTTCACTGTCTCTATGGCAATAATAGCCGCCCTGTCTTTCGGAAAGCCATAAATGCCCGTGCTGATATTCGGAAAAGCAATGGATTTGAGTTTGAACTTTTCAGCAAGGCGCAGACTATTGTAGTAACAACTCTGCAGCAGTGCTTCTTCCTGAAAACCTCCTCCACGCCACACAGGTCCTACGGTATGAATTACAAATTTTGCCAACAGGTTGTAACCACTGGTAATTTTGGCTTCGCCAGTGGCACAACCATCCAGGTTTTTGCATTCTTCGAGTAAACCAATGCCAGCTTTGCGATGTATGGCGCCATCGACACCACCACCTCCTAAAAGCGTGGAATTGGCTGCATTGACTATGGCATCGACTTGTAGTGAAGTGATATCTCCTTTTAATAGTTGTAACTGATACATATTTATTAATTTACCGCAACTCAGCTCCCAATTCCACTCTCATTTTATCGGCCATTTTCTGCATTATGCGCTCGATTTCGGTATCGGTAAGTGTTTTCTGCTCATCTTGCAGATAGAAACTAACACCGTATGACTTTTTGCCTTGCGGAATATTTTTTCCCTGGTAAAAGTCGAACAGGTTAATTCTTTTGAGGAGTTTCTTTTCGGTTTGCAGGGCAAGGTCTTTAATCTGTGAGAAACTTGTTTGCTCATCAATGAGGAGGGCCAAATCTCGCCGCACCTCAGGGAACCGGGGCATCTCTTTAAAATGAACGGGCTTACCGGACAGTTTCAGTAAGATATCCCACCGGAGCTCAGCAAAATGTACTTCCTGGTCAATATCGAGCTGGCGGGCAAGCAAGGGCGAAACAGTACCCACTTCAAGCAATGTTTTGTTATTCACTGTATACTGCAAACCACCCTGGAACAGATCTTCTTTTTCTTCGAGCGGGCTAACCTTGCAGGCAGTGGTCTGGCCAATCATTTTTTCTATTATCTTTTCGCAATAGGCTTTCAGGCTGTAGAAACTTGCTTTCTGATCTGGGGCAAACCACGAAGGCTCTGCCTTGTTTCCGGTCAGAAAAATAGCCAATCTCTGCTCTTCTGAATATTTTTTGAGGGCATTGGAATCCTCTGTTTTGCCTGAGAGGGAATAGCAACGTCCAAATTCGAAAAAGCGCAAATTGCCGTTTTGCCTGTTGATGTTGTAGTTGATAGCTTCAAGGCCGTTAAACAACAAAGTCTGGCGCATCGCATCGAGGTCTGAACTCAAGGGATTTAGAATTTTTACACCAAGCCCGGCCGGATAGGTTTTCTGGTTGGCATAGTAAGCACTTCGCGTGAGGGAATTCGACATAATCTCGTTGAAACCATTGGCGGCCATAAAATCAGAAATCCTATTGACCATTAATTCATTATCCGGCTTTACCGAAGGCGATAAACTGGCTGAAATTTTATCGGGGAACTCCACATTGTTGTAGCCATAAATGCGCAAAATTTCTTCAATTACATCGGCCTCGCGGGTTACATCTACACGATAGGGTGGCAGGGATAAGTCAAGTGCATCGTCTTTCTCGGCCAACACCTGAATGTCGAGACTTTCCAGTATCTTTTTAATCAGCCCATGGTCGAGCTTCTTACCAATAAGCCGGTCGATATGGCTGTAATGCACCCTCAGTTGAATGGGCTTAATGGGAGTTGGATATATATCGGTAATTTCTGAAGCTATGATGCCACCGGCAATTTCTGCAATCAGAAGGGCTGCCCGTCGAAGCGCTTCGGTGGTAATTTCAGGGTCTACTCCCCTCTCGAAACGAAAAGACGAATCGGTATTCAGTAGGTGTCGGCGGGCAGTTTTTCGAACGGATATCGGATCGAAGTTGGCACTTTCGAGAAAAATATTTCGAGTTGCCTCGTTCACTCCGGAATGCAAACCACCAAAAACTCCTGCCATGCAAGCGGGTTTTTCGGCATCACAAATCATCAGGTCGCTGGCAGAAAGTTTTCGTTCGGTGCCATCGAGGGTAACAAAAAGTTCTCCTTCGCGGGCTTTTCGCACAACAATGGTTTTACCAGCCAGCGAATCCGCATCGAAGGCATGCAGGGGCTGGCCCATTTCATGCAGCACATAGTTGGTAATATCGACAATGTTGTTGATGGGGTTGATACCGATAGCCTTCAGGCGATGCTGCATCCACGAAGGAGATGGGGCAATTTTCACCTGCCGGATAGTAATACCAGCATACCGACGGCAAGCTTGAGTATCTTCTACTCGAACTATTATCTGACCCTTGTTATCGCCCGGCTTAAACCCATTTGTCTCCGGTTTTTTCAATACCACCGGCTTAGTCAGCGACAAGCTGGCTGCCAGGTCACGGGCTACTCCCATATGCGAAGCGGCATCGATGCGGTTGGGTGTAAGACCTATTTCAAAAACTGTATCGCTCTTGATATTGAAAAATTCAGCTGCAGGAGTACCTGGTTTAGCGGAGCTTTCAAGAACCATAATACCTTCGTGTCCTTTTCCAAGTCCTAATTCATCTTCGGCGCAAATCATTCCTTCCGATTCCTCACCCCTGATTTTACTCTTGCTAATGGTAAAACTCTTATCGCCCATAAAAATCTCAGTACCCACAGTGGCCACTATCACTTTTTGTCCGGCAGCCACATTGGGAGCCCCACACACTACGTCGAGCAAAGTGCCCTGGCCCACATTTACTTTGGTAAGACTAAGTTTATCAGCATTCGGATGCTTGCTGCATTGCATCACTTCGCCTACCACAAAACCTTTTAACCCGCCTTTTACTTCTTCATATTCTTCAAGGCCTTCCACTTCAAGACCAATGCTGGTAAGGAGTTTCGAAAGTTCTTCAGGATCCAGGTCAGTGTGCAGGTAATCTTTTAACCAATTATAGGAAATCTTCATATCGCCAATTTCTAAGGAGTATTTTAATCAGGAAGCAACAAAAATAATGTTTTTTACTTTCCTGCTGCACTTTCAGGCACGAAAGAAAAGCAGCCTGACCAGAGAAGGATTAAAAGAATGCCTGATAGGTAACAGCCAGTAGGATTACTTTACCAGTTCAGTATAAATATTGAGCAAATCCTAAGCAATGAGCTCGGAAGTACTCTGGAATCAAAGCGAAAAAAATTATCTTTGCAAGAAAAAAGATGGTTGCGGGAAGCAGAAGATTAATTCTGGTCACAAACGACGATGATATTACCGCCAGGGGCATTGCCGCGCTGGTAGAAGCATTAATGGATTTAGGAGATATCATTGTAGTAGCACCCGAAGAACCCCAGTCGGGAATGTCTCATGCCATCACTGTCAAGCATCCGCTTCGCATACGCACCATTAAAAAATCAGAAGAATATAGTATGTATGCCGTAAACGGCACTCCGGTAGACTGCGTAAAGCTTGCCATAAACCAGATTCTCACCCGTAAGCCTGACCTGTTGGTTTCGGGCATCAACCATGGAAGTAACTCATCGACCAGTATCTTGTATTCGGGTACCATGGGTGCAGCCCTGGAAGGCAGCATCAACCATATACCCTCGATAGGGTTTTCGCATGCCAATTACAGCCGCGATTCTGACCTCGAAGCCGCCAGGCAATATGCAAGGCAAATTACCGAAATGGTGCTGGAGAACGGACTTCCCCGAAGTGTTTGTTTAAATGTGAACATTCCGGAAGGAGGTTACGATGACATATTGGGCATAAAAATCTGCCGTCAAACCATGGGGTATTGGAAAGAAGAATTCGACAGGCGTTTGGACCCGGTTGGAAAAGAGTATTTCTGGCTCACAGGCGAATACCATAACCACGAACCTGAAGCCACCGATACCGATGAGTGGGCTCTGAAAAACAGGTATGTTTCCATTGTGCCTGTGCATAGCGACCTGACCAGTTACGAAACAATTAAACTCATGAATCAATGGGATTTTTAGACCGATTGCGCCGTTACGATTATTTCTGGCTGGGCATTGCACTTGGCCTCTTAATTCCCCTCTTACTTTATCCAATTTTACGACCGCTCGACCCCAAAAACCTTGGATTTATAGCTGTTGACCAAAAGCAGATTGTTTTAAAAATGCTTCCCATGCTGTTAAGCAGATGTATTTTCCCCAATGCCCTGATATTTTTCCTTTTTATTTGGAACGACATGAATTTACTGGCCAAAGGGGTGCTTTATTCCACCTTGTTTTTAACCGGGGCCCTTATACTAATTCAATTTATATTTTAATGACTTTTAAGGCTCCTACTCGACAAAATGAGGAAATTATCCTGCTTGAAGCGCATGAGGGTCTGGAACTTTCAATAATTCCTACAAATACATACGGATGAAATATTACATTATAGCCGGTGAAGCATCGGGCGACCTGCATGCCAGTAATCTGATAAAGAGTATCAGTCAATTCGACAACGAGGCCGAGTTCCGTGGCTTTGGTGGCGATAAAATGATGGAATCAGGTGCAGACATCGTAGTGCATTACAGCAAAATGGCTTACATGGGTGCCATTGAGGTATTGATGAACCTCAGACATATAAAAAATAACTTTTCCCTTTGTTACAGCGACCTTTTAAGCTGGAAGCCCGATGCAGTGATTTTGGTTGATTATGCAGGATTTAACCTTCGGGTGGCCCGTTTTGCCAAAGAGCATGGAATTACCACTCTTTTTTACATCTCACCCAAGGTATGGGCCTGGAAAAAATCGCGTATTAAAAAGATTAAAGCCTGGGTGGATCAATTGTACCTCATTCTGCCCTTCGAAACCGAATATTTTGCTAAAAGAGGTTATAAGCAGACTTTTTACGTAGGGAATCCCCTAAGCGATTCCATTGGTAATTTCAGAGCCGAAAATATGGTAAACGAATCGGAATTCAGAGACCGGTATAACTTAAACGATAAGCCCATCGTGGCAATTCTTGCCGGGAGCCGTAAGCAGGAAGTAAAACTATGCCTGCCCGATATGTTGGCTGCAGCCGATTGCTTTCCGGATTATAAATTTATTGTGGCAGGGGCACCCTCACTCAGCGAGGACTTTTATGCACCGTTTCTAAAAGACCATCAGGCCACCCTGGTCATGAACCAAACCTACCAGTTACTCTCTATTGCCGAAGCCGCTGTGGTAACCTCCGGAACAGCGACCCTCGAAACAGCCCTTTTCAAAGTGCCACAAGTAGTTGTTTATCGCTTCAACCATTTGTCGTATGCCATTTTTAGTCCCTTTGTAAAGCTTCAGGTAAAATATTTTTCGCTGGTGAACCTGATCATGGACAAACCTATTGTAAAGGAATTTCTTCAATACAACTTAAGAAAAAAAATCAAATCAGAACTTGCACAAATTCTTTACGATGAGGACTACCGCGAACAAATGCTCAAAGAATACAACAGCCTTGCCGAACAGGTTGGCGGACCAGGCACCTCGGAGCGAACAGCAAGGCATATGGTTCACTTTTTAAAGGGTGGCAAATGAGAATTGTTGTTTCAGTATTGCTGTGTTGCTGGCAAAGTTACCTGATTGCCCAAACCATTCAAGTCAGCCTTTTTAACAGTAAAAATGTAACTACCTATACCCTATCGGTACGTCAGGGAAACTACCTGCTCAGTTGCGAAGACGAAAAACTGGCTGAATACAAACGCAACAGCATATTTTTTATCAACCTTGTGGGCGATAAAATTGAGCTGCGCGACCAATATGCACAAATAGGGCTTTTTAAAAAAATACGATTGAGCAGCCAGGATGCCGATGGTGTAATGCTTTTACGCGGAGTAAACCCTGCCACCGAGGCTCGCGAATACAATGATGATTTGATTTTTGAAATTTCCGGAAACAAGTTAAAAGTGGTAAACCACATCAACCTCGAAAAGTATATAGCGGCAGTAATTGAAGCAGAAAGCGGTATCAATGCCGGCCTGGAATATTACAAAGCCCAGGGAGTTTTGGTGCGCACATACACCATTAAAAACATTAATAAACATGCCGAAGAGGGATTTAACCTCTGCGACGAAGTCCATTGCCAGGCCTACCACGGTAGAAGCGCCAGAAACCCAGATATTTACCGCGCTACAAGCCTTACCGAAGGGCAGGTTTTGATCGACCGGGATTCGGTGCTGGCCATGACACCCTTTCATTCGAGTTGTGGGGGACAAACCAGTGCTGCTGGTATCTATTGGCAAAGCGACCTGCCCTACCTTCAAAGTGTACAAGACCCCTTTTGCCAGAATCACCGAAATGCCAGTTGGCAAAAGCAAGTTTCGAAGAGTGAATGGCATAGTTTTCTGCAATCGAAAGGAATTACAAACCCGGCAGAATATGGTAACTATACCTTTACCAATCGACAGAAATACTTTAATCGCAATCCTGATATTACCATGCGGCAAATAAGAGATCAATTTAAGCTTCGCTCTACCTATTTTTCTTTACAAACTGCCGGAGAAACCGTCACTTTTAATGGAAGGGGATTTGGCCATGGCATTGGTATGTGCCAGATCGGAGCCATGGAAATGGCACAGGTAGGTTATACCTATCTTGATATCATTCATTTTTATTTTCGTCAGGTAAGCATCAGCAATTACCGCGAAATGGAATTGAACCGTTACTGAACAAACATATCTGGTAATAATAATCTGCTATCTTCCGGAATTAATATTCCCCGGATGTCAATTATTGCCATCTTCAAGCCCTTTACTGGTGAAATTGTGAAGCATATTGCACTGTTTAACTCTTAGTAAATAGCATACTGATACTACTTAGAAGAGGTAAATACATTGATATGCATCTGGGAAAAGCATAATTAAGGTTGTGAGAAGCCTTTATTTTGAAAATCTTA
The DNA here is from genome assembly GCA_016699695.1 of Bacteroidota bacterium. Classification (NCBI taxonomy): domain Bacteria; kingdom Pseudomonadati; phylum Bacteroidota; species Bacteroidota bacterium. The sequence continues at coordinate 2,934,509 of CP065006.1, read as the reverse complement.
GAATAAACCTTCCTTGTATATTTTTGTTTAGTCTCACGTAAAGTCTGTTGGTCGGAAAAAATACTAATAAACAAAAACATGAACGCTTACATGCTTATTTTGCTTGTATCCCTGGGAAGTATACCTGCAAGTGCCATCATTCTCAAGCTTATTTTTGGTAAATCCATTATGTTTACGATCAGTTTTTACTCGGTATTGTTTACCATATTTGGTACAACCCTCTATTTTATGCTTGGCTTAATGGGTACAAAACACCTTCTTTGGGGCACGCCACTGACCTTTTTGATTGGAACACTCACGTATATCTTTTTAAACAGAACCATTAAGAAACCGTTGGCAAAGTTTATTTCGCAAATCCAGCAGCTATCGGATGGTAAACTTTCTCTAAACAGTGACAGGAAGAAATACCAATATGAGCTGGGTGTATTGAATCAATCCATAATACAGCTCGCAGCGGCCCTCAACCAGGTAGTTTCGAGTATTAAAGACAACAGTGATGAATTACTTTCTTCAGGTCAGCAGCTTCAGTATTCATCAGAAACCCTTTCGCAAGGAGCCAGCGAACAGGCGGCCTCTGTCGAAGAAACCAGTTCAACCATGGAGCAGTTTGCTTCCAATATCGAAAACAACAGCGAGAATGCGAAAAAAGCCGATAAAATAAGCCAGCAGATATCGCTGAAAATAGAACAGGTAAGCAAAGCATCGAACGAAAGTTACCAATCGATTCGGGAGATATCCCAAAAAATTGGAATAATCAACGACATAGCCTTTCAAACCAACATACTAGCTTTAAACGCAGCAGTAGAAGCAGCACGTGCCGGCGAGTATGGTAAAGGTTTTGCAGTAGTGGCCGCTGAAGTGCGCAAACTTGCCGAACGCAGCAAGACAGCTGCTGACGAAATTGTTTCACTTGCTTCATCGAGTGTAAAACTTACCGAAGAGTCGGGGAAATTACTTAATGAACTGGTACCCGAAATTAACCAATCGGGTTCGTTAGTGCAGGAAATTGCCGCCTCGAGCCTGGAACAAAGCAATGGCGTAAACCAGGTGAACCTCTCTATCCAGCAACTCAACAGCGTTACCCAACAAAACGCACATGCAGCCGAAAAACTTTCAGGCAATGCGCAATCACTTGCTAATCTGGCCAACGAGCTCAACGATATCATAGCCTTTTTCGAATTGTCTAAAAGCAAAGATGTCAATACCATGCCAACAAGCAGCCTGCTGAAAACTTCCATTGGTGCCCATCCATCTTATTAATTCAAATAAAAAACGAAGAGTCCATTCGAAATGCCTTTTCCAGATTCAATCGAAAACTCTAAAGAAGTTCGATACATTCTTGTATCAGGATATACGGCTATTACTTTCATGCTAAGCTTTACTTTGGTAATTCAAAACACTAACTTTGAGTAACCAAACTCCCATAGCATGAACAAAACCGGTCTGGTAATCCTATTGAGTCTGTTGGCCATCAGGGTATGTACAGCTCAGGACAACCTCGAACTCTACTCTGCCCGGGCCTTGTGGCACGAGATCAATAAAACCGAATACCGCAGTATCAAAGAGAAACAATTAAATGGCATTGCGCTGGGTCAGAAAGAAGGCTTGTGGCTGAACCAGTACGAAGAATACCTGAAGAACTATTTCCAGAATCTATCGGCAGAAGAAAAACAGCTGTATTTCGAACAAAAAGCAAATTGGTACGCCGAGGCCGGCCTGCCAGAACAATTAGCCTTTTCGCCCGAAACAAAAACTTACCGCGACCCAAACCTGCTTATTAAACACATGGTGTATTCAGGAATATATGGAGGAATTTATGGCGGCTTGCTGGTAGGAATACTGGATGTGGAAAACGAAAGTTGGAGAAGCGGTCTGCCCCTTTTACTGGCCGGCGGTAGCATACTGGTTCCTTTGGTAGCTCCAGGGTATAAAGACATCAACAACCAATCGCTGTGGTTGAAATCGCATGGCAAATCGGTAGGTCTTGGTCATGGCTTCCTTTTGGGAGCTGCGCTCTTTGGCAACGATGCCTTTGGCAGTGGAGAAAACCCTGCACCCAACGCAGCGACTTTAGAAAAGATTACAAAAAGCCTTGGACTGCTTGCCAGCGTGAGCTTAGGCCAGATTGGCTTTACTCTGGGTAAAAACAAAGGCTGGACAGAAGGACAGGTATCGTTGTATCAGTACTTTGGCTACATCGCTCCTTTAACTACTGCAGCCATTGTTTTTTCAACCGGAGCCGAAAATGCCCGCACCTATGGCATTACCATGCTGGCTTCGGCTCCCCTGGGCTATTATACCGCCGATAAATTGGGGCAAAAAATCGATTACACGCGGGGCGACATTGTTTCGGTAACCAATGCCACTTCTTTGGGTTTTTTATACGGTGCAAGCATATTGTTGTTGTTGGAACCCGAGAGCAATGCAGCCATTTTAATACCAACAACAACCAGTATACTTGGTTCGGGCATGGCCCTTCTCAACCACCGCAATTACCACATTACCCGCCAGCAGGGACGCAGGCTTATCTGGGCCTCGGCAGGAAGCTTCCTGGTTGGATTGGGCACGGTGGTCATTATTGAGCCAGAAGAAGAAAGTATGAATGTGCTGATACCAACTGTTTTTGCCACCATTGGCTATTCGGTATTGAACCGGTATTACAAAAACCATCCGGGTACCGACCTGGGCCACAAATACCCGTTTTTCGAAAACAGCCGGTTTGCCCTTCACCCCGAAAGCTTGTTGTGGACCCGGCAAAACCAAAACTTAAACTATCTTCCTCCCCTGGTTAGTTTTTCGACGGTTTTTTAAAAGTTCTAAGCGGTCTGATATAATATCGGGGGTTAAAGAAAAAGGCCAGATTGATAAAGTGGCACTCCTTTGAACTATTTAATAGTATAATTGGCCAAACAAAAAGGTTTATTTTGGTTAGGGATCGATTATTGACAAAGCGAAACATAGTGCTATGTGAAATTCACAAGCGTTGTGAATTGCTTTACTCCGCTCCCACTCAGCCACCCACCTGCCGGTTGTGAGCTCCCTAGGGTCGGTTCATTTTGATATTTAACGGTCGATGGTACAGCACGCGCAAGGTCAAGCCCTTGGGGGTTTGCGTTGTGAATTGCTTTCATTTTGATATTTAACGATCTTTGACACAGCATACCCTTAGAATTGTATATTATAAGGGGGGTTGTGAATTGCTTTCATTTTGATATTTAACGATCTTTGACACAGCCAAATCTATTGTTTGCACGTGCATTAATAGTTGTGAATTGCTTTCATTTTGATATTTAACGATCTTTGACACAGCGATATTAATGGGTTTCTTTTACGCTCTTCCGTTGTGAATTGCTTTCATTTTGATATTTAACGATCTTTGACACAGCACTCACACTTTCTTTTAATGTATGTTGTTCGTTGTGAATTGCTTTCATTTTGATATTTAACGATCTTTGACACAGCCGGATCGTTTCTGTTATTGATAGCATTTTCGTTGTGAATTGCTTTCATTTTGATATTTAACGATCTTTGACACAGCAATTATGAATAAGGTAACAGCATGGCTGCAGTTGTGAATTGCTTTCATTTTGATATTTAACGATCTTTGACACAGCAATTATGAATAAGGTAACAGCATGGCTGCAGTTGTGAATTGCTTTCATTTTGATATTTAACGATCTTTGACACAGCAACCTTTTAGAAAACCGAAACTTACCAGACGTTGTGAATTGCTTTCATTTTGATATTTAACGATCTTTGACACAGCGCATATACCGAGCGACATTTTTTTCATGTGGTTGTGAATTGCTTTCATTTTGATATTTAACGATCTTTGACACAGCAATCCAAATATCGCTCATTCCGGCCTTGGTGTTGTGAATTGCTTTCATTTTGATATTTAACGATCTTTGACACAGCTATTTTATAGTAATTATGAAAGTCGTCAAGGTTGTGAATTGCTTTCATTTTGATATTTAACGATCTTTGACACAGCCCAGGGTAGCTTTAGCATTACAACAATACAGTTGTGAATTGCTTTCATTTTGATATTTAACGATCTTTGACACAGCTTGATGATATTTCAAATGCATTCATAACGTGTTGTGAATTGCTTTCATTTTGATATTTAACGATCTTTGACACAGCTGCCATTGAAAAATACTGTTTGTGGATTGTGTTGTGAATTGCTTTCATTTTGATATTTAACGATCTTTGACACAGCTTGTTTTGGCTTGGTGGCAAGGAATTAGCTGTTGTGAATTGCTTTCATTTTGATATTTAACGATCTTTGACACAGCTGTATAACCACCCATGGCCTCGCGGCCATCGTTGTGAATTGCTTTCATTTTGATATTTAACGATCTTTGACACAGCTCTGCAATTGTTTTATTGTTCGAGTTCATTGTTGTGAATTGCTTTCATTTTGATATTTAACGATCTTTGACACAGCGTCTATCAGGTTTTAAATAATAAAAAGCCGGTTGTGAATTGCTTTCATTTTGATATTTAACGATCTTTGACACAGCAGAGCACTTGAAGACGCTCACAATCTATTAGTTGTGAATTGCTTTCATTTTGATATTTAACGATCTTTGACACAGCTGAAATTGCAGCTAAAGAGATTGGCTATTGGTTGTGAATTGCTTTCATTTTGATATTTAACGATCTTTGACACAGCATCAACGAATTTGTCCATCAAGACATTATAGTTGTGAATTGCTTTCATTTTGATATTTAACGATCTTTGACACAGCCAAAGAGAGCATCCAGACCGATTGATTTCAGTTGTGAATTGCTTTCATTTTGATATTTAACGATCTTTGACACAGCCGTCGAGAAAAAAATCAGAACATCCATCGAGTTGTGAATTGCTTTCATTTTGATATTTAACGATCTTTGACACAGCGTAATTGACGGCAGGCATATAAGCACACCGGTTGTGAATTGCTTTCATTTTGATATTTAACGATCTTTGACACAGCAGACCCCTATTTAACAAGCAAGCTGTGAGAGATTTAAGGCTGAATTTACAATTGAAAAAAGCTGTGTTATCAAAACCGCCTCCTGCCATACAGGGGCGGTTTTTGTTTTATAAGGTGTAGAGTAAGTAATAAAATTGAGGCATACAATCAGTTCACAAAAAAATTAAAAAAGCTCGAGCTGCTGGGGGGTATCGGGGCGCTTAGCCAATGATGGCCCGCGAAACATTTCCATCATGCCAAATTGCCGGTCGGTAAGGGTAAACACAATAATTTCGCCATGGGGAGGTAAAAAAAGCTTCACCCTTTTCATGTGCACTTCGGCGTTTTCGCTGCTGTTGCAATGGCGTATGTAAATGCTGAACTGCAGCATAGTAAACCCATCTTTAAGCAAGCGCTTCCGAAACAAGGAGGCTTCGCGCCGGTCCTTTTTTGTATCAGTTGGCAAATCGAAAAACACAAATACCCACATAACTCTATATTGGTTTAAACGGGATAAAGATTTTTGGTCCATCGAAATTTATTTTTGACCTTGAGCTACGAGGGTTTCAAAACCCTCGTAGCTCAAGGTGAAACCCTCTTGGGTCAAGACAACTCAGGGTAAACAATTTTTCTCACAACCCCCTCGAAACATTGCATTAACGAGGCGGTGGTTCGCTGCGCCCCCACCATCAGCGGACTGTTCTGCCCGTCGATAAAAATATCGACGGCCGGAAGTGTCAGCAATTTCCTTTTCAGGGCAGGTGTAAGCTCTTCGATGTTTTCTTCTTCTGCCAGTACCTCCAGCACCAGCCTGTCGGCAAAGGGCCGGTAGGGCTCCATCACGTCGTCGGCCAGGCAATAAGGGTTGTACTTATTTTTGTGGTGTATGCCTGCAAAACCCACCATGCCACTGCCCACCAGCGAGCGGGCAATCACAGCCCGTAAAATAGCATAGCTATAATTAAGCAGGTTATTGGGGGGATCGCCAAAACGGTGCCGGCGGAATTTTTCGATGTGCACAAAAAGCTTGTCCCAATAAAAGGCAGCCGCGCGGGCTTCGTAGTTGTCGGGGTCGCCACTTTTCACCTGCGCGGCCCAATACTGCATATTTTCGGTTTCTATGCCAACAACCCCGAGCAGGGCAGCCTGGTTTTGTATTTTGGCCGTTACGGTTTGCTGCCAAAGGTTTTTGCGCAAGGGTTCGCTGGCCTCGAGCTGCTTTTTTACCTTTTCGGTAAAGGCATGGTGGTCGGTCATGGGCAGCATAAGCCCTTCGGGCATGTGTTGGGCGTTGGTGCTTAAAATAGCAGCGCTGCATTCGATAAGTGCCATGAGCAGGGCATGGCTCAGGGTAATCTGTGGATGGTCGAGCACCAGCATGCCAATATCTTCAATGGGTATGGTTTTCTTCTCGCCCCCATCGGCGGGTTCAAACATTAGCTGGTTATCTTTTTTCGAGAGGTAACAAGGATTACTGAAACAAAGTGTACGTTTTATCATAGCAGCTAATTTTTAGACCCCTGTGAGGAGTTAATCGAAGTAAAGCCCGGTATTAAACTCATATTTTTGTTGATGGCAAAAAATAAAATTTTCTCTGCCCTCGAAAAGTTCCAATACCTTTTCTCTCTTTACCAGTGTTTGGCCTGTGCCAACAAGAGCATTGAAAGAAGAATATTTCCAATTTTTAAAGTTTTTTTCGACCTGATGGTGCGAGGGGTTGAGGTGGATGTAAACAATGGCGGTGCGCAAATGCTCCTCGTCGGTTATCAATACCCGCTTAAACCGGTTTTTAAAGAGGCTACCCGAGCGATGGTTTTGCTTGTTGTAAGCCTGGGCGTAGCAGTTAAACAGGTGCGAAAATTTTTTCGAGAAGTTTGCAACACTTACGAGGGTTTCAGAACCCTCGTAAGTGTTGCTGGGTAGGGTTTCAGAACCTTTGCCTGCAAGACCTGCGAGGGTTTCAAAACCCTCGTAGGTCTTATTCGGGATCTGGGTTTCTCTACCCTCGCGGTTGATATCCGGAGCCTCAAATCCTCCACAGGTCTTGTCGCCACCAAGCGGCTTGATAAGAAAATGAAAATGGGTGGGCATCAGGCACCAGGCCAGCGTTTCGGCAAAAGGCGACACGTATTTCCGGTATTTTTCCATGAAATACCTGTAGTTCTCGTGGTTTTTAAACAAAAACTCGCCGCCTACCGATTTGTTAAAAACATGGTAGTAACGGCCGGGAACGATGGGTTCTTGTTTGGTTGCCATTTCAATTCAAACTTTTCTGAACTAATACTCGCCAACGGATACAATTTGGCCAATATGGTTGACTCGAACTTTAACGATTTTATCCAAACCTTTAGAGCTTCGGAAATCTGACCAAGTAATCCCTTTTAAAGTTGATGAGAAATCTGCAACTGTTGTTTCCAAATGGTGTCTGAAGACATAGTTTTTGACAGAGAATTTCTGTACCCTAAACAAATTTGGGCTAATCAAATTATAATTTTCGGGGTTAAGCAAGTCAATCTCATTGGGGTTAAAGCCTGTTTGCTGGTTGGGGAAAACAAAATACTCGTTTTGTTTCATTGTAAACAAAAACTGCCAGCCTCTATCTTTATTATACTCTTTGTTAATTGCTGGTAAACCCTGTGTAGCCCTGGTAGTAGCCTCGAAAAACGAAATTACATTTTCCTGCAGAATGCCATTCTCATCGCGGTAAACAGCTACATGATGGTTGTTGCCTGTGTTAACAAAATCTACCGGTTGTTTTCTGCCCTTTTCATCAAGCACCAGGTTACCGTCTTTGTCTTTTTTATCGTGCAATGCCTGGGCGTTACTCACTCCTGTTATGGTTACACGTTTTATCGCAATGCCTTTTTCTTTATTGAGCCATATCGGATTTTCGTCGAGGTTTGTAAAAGCCTTTTTACTGTCGCCGTTAAACTCCTTCAACCTGGCTACTAAAACTGCCTTTACCTTTGAATCGATCACTTTATCGATTTTTAAATCGGGCGATATTTCTTTTCTAATGGTATAAACTATTTCAGTGCCGACAGTTTTAACCTTTTCAGGAACCTTCTGTGTCTGGAGTTTATCAATCCATAGTGGTTTTTTATCGAGGCTGTTTTTCCCTGTAAACGCTTTCTTTGGATCATTGTCAAACTCGCGAAGTCTTGCCAGTAAAGCTTCACGATAGCATTTTTTGGCAACTTTGGAAATTTGTTCTTCATTGAAGGCAGCGCCAACTTTTAGCTCCTGGGTACTGTATTGGTTTATACTTCCATAAACAGTTTCGAGATGAAGCTGGCCCCTGGGCGTAAGCTGAGTCTTTTTATTTACCCCGTTTTGCCCCTTTGTAATGTTAATATTGTTTGTAACAACTTTGTTTTTCGCTTTAATCGAGATTAAAGTATTCTCCAAATGCTTTTTAGCTTCAGCCCTGAATTCGTGCAATGGAATTGGAGGTTTAAATTTTATTTTCCCGTTTTCATCACGATAGAGTTCTTTTTGCTCGATCCCATATATGCTACCCGCCTTATCGCTTCGGGCATTAAGGTTATTCAGATATTGAATATGGCTTAATTTTGTAAAAGCAATGGTGAGGGCATCCATAGCATGGTGGCGGTGATCATTTCGCTTTGTCCAGTCCTTTATTCGCCGGATTTTATGTCCCTCCCGGTTTTCGATTATTTCTGCTAAACCAAGTTTATTGTATTTATCCCAATTCAATTCCTGCATTACATCTATCAGCTGCCAATCTTCCCTTAAGCGGTCTGTTATCGAACCTGTTGTGGATATAACATTTCTAACGAGTTCTTCAAGAATTGATTTTGCCATTTTTGCAATGTATTGGGTATCGCGTAAATCTCTTGCGATAAATCCTTCTGGGATATCTGCGCCTTTCATTTTAAGTTTGTTGCATTTGGCCTTAGATATTTTTTGTGCAGAAAACAATTCTTCTATTGTCTCTAAATAAATATCAACACCTACCTGGCCATACTTAGCTTGAACATAATCGTAGGCCGTTTCATTTCCTTTTTCGATGTTAATACTTCTAGCTTCAAGCGTTTTATTCGAAAATGAATCATCGAATAAGCGCGATTGTGGTATGATATGTTCTATATCAAATTCTTTGCTGAACAATTTCTCTCGGGGAATGTATGTATTTGAATAGAGGGTTTTAAATCCACGAGGTTCTAATTCGATGTAAAGTTTATACCTGATTATATCGTTTCTGCTAATATGGGTAAACCCAAATTCGCGAGTAAGTAATTGTTTTATTTCTTCGTGCTCGGCAGTTGTTTTGTTTATTGCTTTGGTTAAATCTTCGCGTTCTTTTGAGCTTTTTTTAAGCTCCCGTGCCAACTCAATTCTTATTTCGTCGGGTTTCCCAAAATTCTCCACCACCGAGTTTACCACATTGACCATCTGATTAAGAATTTTTTCCACAACAGGATTACGCAAACTGTTTTTTGGTAAAATTTCAAGTTTGTTGCTTAGTTCTTTTTTTTCTATTTCCTCTTTTGTCAACGAACTTTTCGAATGCCGGTAACCTGCATAATTACAGGCAAGGCTGTATTCATTGCCCTCTTTCAGATAAGGCAGTATCTTACGCATTGCCTTCGTACATAAACTACCGTAATCGTCCTGAAAAGAAATATTCGCCATAATTATAGCTGCTTCCTTATTAAAACCGGTAAGTTCCTGTACTTTACTAATTAGATTTTCATTACCCATTTTCGAGTTATCTCCTTCGAAAGAATACAATAAATGCCATAATTTATAAATAGGCTGTTGCTCAAAAGCCTTCCCTTCAAGGTCTGAATTGAAAGTTAAAAAATTGGTTTTATACCCAAGTCCTTCAAAAACACCACTTACCAGCTCAATAGTTTCTGAAGTTTCCATTGATGAAAAATCATATTCACCATGTCCTGTGTTTTCAATAATTATTTGATATGCCTTAAAAAAGGAAAATTGAGTTTTGTTTCCTTCAATAACCGGATAATTAAAATCTAATTCTTTATTGTTCTTGAATAGTATTTTTAGAGCCGCATCTTTTGTAAGTTTCTCTTTAATGGATAATTCAGCAAATAATATTTCTTTCTCCTCCTGATTTAACCTCCTTTTTTCGCCCCCTCTTTTTTGTTTTACTTCTATATTGTTTAAAATCTGCCAGATTTTAAATTCCTGAAAAAGAGGCGACGATTTCGGGCAAACCCTTAACCCGATAGTTTTAGTTTTTCGCTTTCCTTCTGTTTCAATCAGTATTTGTTTGTTTTCCAATTCACAAAAACTAATTAAGCTTTTCTGACTTTTTAATCGTCTTTGAAAGAAAATAACCACATCACGAATCTCTGATTTTAACTCATCGGTTAGTTCTTTATGGAACTTTGCCTGAGTTTCCCAAACTATGTTGAACTCATCAAGATAATCCTGCCGGTAGAAAACTTTGTTCTTCAAACTAAAATTGGGGTCATTACCAAGTTGGCTCATCAGATACTGACCCACCGTTTGTTTACGAAAGAATAATTCCTTACTTCGGTCGCTAATTGCCCCTAAATAACCACTGGAATTTGTAATAGTGCCGTTTAGATCGCAAATTACTAAAGCAAGTTCTTCTGCTGATAGTTGTTCACTTAACGCATCGACACGCCAGATATAACTTTGCAATCTTTTATCAACACCTTTGTTTTCAGCTGTATAAATACCATACTTTCCAAGGAAAATTTTTGAAGTATTAAGTTTTCCTTTTCCTGATATTTGTGATTTGAATTCGTCTGTCAGAATGTTTGGAAAATATTGCTTCTGAAAATTCCATATTCGGTCAAACTCATTTTGCAAATCGGATCGGTAAAAGTCAGGTATATATTTTTTCCCTTCTTTTAATAATTCGAACACAAACTGTCCGGGAGTCTGATCTTGATCGTATAATTTTTTCGCAATCTCCATCCCATCGATAAGCTCGCCTTCATCCTGGGTTTTTGCCTTTCTACTGCTTTTATATCCTCGTTTTTTATTTATCATCAGCAAAACCTTGGCAAATTCTTCAAGAGATATTCTTTCAGTTGTTGCCAGAGCGCGCAATTTATATGTTTCAAAAGTAGTTTTGTTTCCTGTTTCTGAAAGTGTGGTGCTGTCTGATAGTACCTTATTATCGATTAGTATTTTAATGAGATTTTCCCGTCGTAGTTTAAAGCGTTGCAAATTTCTTCTTGCACTTCTTTTTAGTGTTCTATCGGCATTTGTAGTAATGCTCTTTCCTTTTTCAAAATTGGTTAATTCATCCACGGTTAAAGGATTTACCCTTACGCCTAGTTTTAAAATTGAAGATTTTTCAGCTTCAGATTCCGCTTCATTTACTAAAGCCCACCCAATGCTATTTGTCCCCAAATCAAGTCCAAGAATTTTTTTCATAATGCTTGTTTATAACGGTTTATTTTGTATTTTTCCAATTCAAAATGAAGCAATTCACAATAAGGATTATTCCGTTGTGAAAACATTTGGTAAGCCTCTCAGCCATAAATCGGGAGGCATTTTTTTTGTTCTATTTTATCCGAACAAACCATGTAACCCGGCATTTAATCTGAATCAGGTGTCGCTTTTTCTGCTTCCTTTAAAGCCCTAACAAAATAGTTTATTAATTGCATTTTTCAAAACGGCTTCAGATGGGCAATTTTCTGTTTGGGCACAAAAAAAAACCGCTCCCCTTTCGGAGAGCGGCTTTCTTATTGAAACAAAACTTAAGAGCTTATTCGAGTACGATAAATTTGTTGGTGCTTACACTGTTGTTGGCCGTTACGCGCACAAAGTAGGTTCCTTTGGGGAGCATAAATTGTTCGAGACCAAAGCTGTGGGTACCATTGTCGAGCATTCCCTGATGCACATTGCCTACGTTGCGGCCAAGGGCATCGTACAAGGCTACGTTTACCTGACTGGCTTCGGTAAGGTTAAGTTCAACCACCGAGTTGCTGGATAAAGGGTTGGGGAATACTGATACGGCAAAGTTGGCCGGTGCCACATTCATTTCCTCTTCTGCTTCGGCCGATTTGAGCGGAGCAGTGTATGCTACATAGTCTGTCGACAATACATACACGGCATAACCACGTGCCGGGGCTTCGACCCAAACGCGGCTGTCGCTGTAAACGGTAGTTGTCGCACCTGTGTGTGCATTTTTCAGCACTTTGTTGGTCCAATTGGCCATACCCGATACGGTGGTGGTTACCCATACACCCATGGTAGAGCTGCTGTTGTTAATCACCACAATGGCTCCCTGCTTGGTTGCATTACCTCCACGACGGGCTACATACACATTTGAAGTAGCCGATGAGGGATAAGGGTTTCCGGTCTCCGTTAGTACCGATAAACCACCACCCAGATAGGTCTTGCGTACAAAAAGCAACTTGTTGATGTCGTCTTTAAGGGTAGTAGGTATGGTTACCTTTACATTCGGGTCGTGATTATCGATTAGTGTTACACCATAATAATGAGGATAGAAGATACAAGGGCGGCCTTCGTGAGTCAAAATATAGGCATAGCCCATTTTCCAGTCTTTGGTAACCCATTTGTCGTGTTCTTTTCCAGTATCGTGGTTGTCGAGCCAGGTTACCACCTGGGTACCGTTAAGGCCATTGCCTGAGTTATTGCGCACCATGCCGGCGTGGTTGAGCCAGCTCATGTTCCAACCCGAGTTGCCGTTACACATTTCGGTAAGAGTGCCTTTAAGTGGAAAATCGAAACCATCGGCATCGGCGCCCGCTGCTGCTACAGCGTTAACCCATTCTTTAATGCGTGAATCTGGACCCCAGTATTCGCCTACGATAAAACGCTGTTGGGCATTGAGTTTTGGAAGGAATTTAATCCAGTTGGCGATAAAATCTACCTGGAATCCACGAACAAAGTCGAGACGGAATCCATCAATTTTTATTGTATTGGCCATCCAATAACCCCAGTCGTTCAGGCGGGTTTGTACGGTAGTGCTGTAGGTATTAAAATCGTTACCAAAACCTTTGGTGTTGGGAATAATAGCAGAGTTGCCACCGTTCCAGTCCCATCCGGTTAAAAAGTCGTTGTTGTCGACCGGGTGGAAATCGGTATAAGTCCAGGAGTAGTTTTTCTCGCCGGTACCGGTGTGGTTCGGATAGGTAAGTTTGGTGTTGGTGCGAGCCTGCAAGGTAGTGTTGGCAAGGTTGGTGCCGTTGTACCAGATCTCAACAGGGTAGTAACCGTTTACCTGGTCGGCCCATTCCCAGTTTCCATTAGGCTGACGACGGGCAGTAAGCTTAATTACAATGTTTTTAGTGCTTGTGAGGGTAATCTTGTATTCATCTATGTCGCTGGACGATCCGGCAAAACCGCGCTTGGTGCTTCCTGAAGTTCCAAAAGCATTGGTTTGTCCGTTACCATTGTTGGGTTCAGCTTCCCAAGTGTAGGTTGAATTCCAACCCGATCCGGTATAATCAATCTGGCAATCGTAGGCTCTTTCTGTATAGCTGGCACCCCAGTTAAGGTAGTATCCTTTTATTTTAATGTAGTAATCGCCAGCAGCAGCATTTGGTATCACCCATTTAATTTCGTTGGTAGGGTATGGAACATACTGTACACCATTGCGGTAAGCCTGGTCGAACACGTATTTTTTTACAGCTGGGTTGGCTTCCTCGTTGCTGTCGTCGGAATACACGTGATTGAGCACGGCATCGGCATATACGTTCATGTAGGGTTTACCGTTGGCAGTGCTGTGCATGGTGGTAATCATGTTTACCAGCTCAGCGCGCGAACCAAAGCGGGTTTCTGTGGTACCTTTCTGGTAGTAGTTGCCAAGGTCGTAGTGGTCATAAATACCATAACCCATGTCTACAATACCCCAGTTACCTTTCGAGGGTGCGGGAATCCAGATACCGGTGATACCGGCATTTTTTAATTCGCTGGCTTTGGCAGTTAAGTTATCCCACCAGGTACCGTTTTTGTTAGCTTCATCTACCGGAAGATTCCAATAAAAAGCCTGCATCATGGCATCGTTTTGAGCGTGTGCCATTCCGAAGAGTGCAAACAGCAACAGTGAAGCGGCTGTAAGTCTCATTGTTTTGTAGAAATTCTTCATTTAGTTTTCAATTAGTTAGTTAAAATTTGGTTGGATTAAACATGAAAAGGCCTTTCAAAAAATCCGGTGGAAATATCGAATGAAATCAAACGATAAACGACTGATTTTTAAAATTAGGGCAAATAGCCTGCTGGGGTTGTGGGGTGATTTTGTAATTTAGGACTATGCTGCAAGCTGTTTAATAGACACTTAACTATCTATCGAGCTTAAAGTAATCCCGGGGTGAGGTATTGGTAAATTTTTTAAAAGCAAGGTTAAAAGTCGATTTTGAATTAAATCCTACATCAAAAGCAATGGCCAGGTAGGTATAATTTTTGTTTTCATCGGCATTTACCTGTTTGATAAATTCGTTTACGCGGTACTCGTTAATATAGTCTCTGAAATTTTTCTGATACCGGTCGTTGATAAGCCGCGAAAGGATATGCGCTCTGGTTTCCATGAGTTCTGACAACTCAGCAATATTCAGTTCGGGGTTCAGGTAAGGTTTTTTTGTGTTCATTACTTCTTCTAAAAGCAGAATGATCTGCTCATCTTCTTCCGAAACCAACTGAACCGGTTTATCTTTGAGTATATCGGGATATTTCCAGAGGTAATAGAACAAGGCCAGAATAATAAGGGAAAGACACATCAACACAATTTCGAAGTTGGCCAATCCAGCGAGTTTTACTTCAAATAAAAGCAAAAAATAATCGAGGGCCAGAATTAATACCGCAGCTGTGCTAATAAAGTACACGGTATTGACCAGCCGCTGCTCAAATTCGAAACGTGTATTCTTTATCCCTTTTAACAGCAAAAAACGCCAGGCCATCGCATGATAGAATACCACCACCACAAAACCAGACCAGATAACGATGGAACTACCCCATGTAAGGTAGGGATTAATTTCTGAGGCAAGAAAAGCAAGGGGTTTGAAATTCATTAATCTTAGCACCGATAAGAGCACAACAATACCAAAGGGTATAAAATGCCCCCAAAGCCTTACCGGAAAAAGTTGAGAACGCAGCGCCTTGAGCGACACAAACAACAATGGGCCCCAGGCAAAAAGCATAAGGTGGGCCAACATACCCAGGTACGAACGCCAGATAAGATTAATCTGGTTGTATAATACACCTCCGAGCAAAACAAATATCACCGGCAGGCATAGTAATAAAAATGCCGTGAATTTTTGTGGGTTTCGCTTTTTAATACGGTAAGCAATGTACAACAAGGCTAATCCGTAAAAAGCTGCGGCAAACAGAAAAAACACCAGGTACTCGAAACGTTGAATGCCGCCAAGATCTTGCCAGTTTTGAATCCTTACCAATACCAACCCGCCCTGTTCAATGGAATATACCCGGTTAGGCAGGTATTCATTTTTTTCGTTGGTTTCTATTTTAAGCCAACTACCGCGCGAAAATTTGTATTCGAACCAATTTGTATCAAGTTGAAGGCTTACAGCATATTTCCCATCAAGTTGCCGGTGAAGAACATAATTCGCATCCTTCACATTCCAGTCATTGAAACTTCCGCAGATATAAAGGGTATCCTCAACAGGAGTAGTGCGTGGCAAAGCCTCAATCAAAATACTTACTTTGTTTTGGGCAAAAACCAAAGAGGGTACCATTAATACAAAAACACCAAGCCACATCCTTAATTGCATAGCTCAACAGATTAGCGTATAAGTCGTTCACCCTGGTATGCCGAAGAAAAAATTACTCCGATACCTCAGTCCTGATAAACCAATTCTTTGCGTTGACATTCCGAAACAATTGGTAAGACCGGATAAAAATAAGAAAAAATAATACCTGCACACGAAGCATTTCACATGTAAATAATTATTTTAGTTTTCTTATATCGATTAAAAAGCTATCTGAAACAGGGTTAGCTCCAGCACATCGGTGTTTCTATCGAGTAAATGAGAATAGCGAATTCCCATCAGCAAGGGTACTGGCAAACGCAGGAAGTGAAACTCGAAATTCAGGTCGAAACCTACCGAGTGATTCCTATTTTTTGAATACTCTGAGTGATAAATTCCCCTGTCGTAAAAAACATCGGCAAAAATTCGTTTCAGGTCTGAGGTATAATCCAAAACATTAAAGTTTAGGATGAACTTTTGTACATTTAACTTTGTTAAACAAAAAAATGAAAACAATGGTGGCTATTCTGCTTATACTGGCGGCATTCTTATTTATGGAATTTGTAGCCTGGTTTACGCACAAATACGTAATGCACGGTTTTTTGTGGGTGTTGCATAAAGATCATCATTCACCTAAAAAACATACCATGCAACTCAACGACCTGTTTGCCTTTATTTTTGCTGTGCCCAGCTTTTTGTTCATTTACCTGGGTGCCTTGCATGGTTTGTTTGTAATTTTCTGGCTGGGAATTGGCATTGCCGCGTACGGACTCGCCTATTTTCTTTATCACGATGTGCTCTACCATAAACGAATTTCTCTTTTTGGTGACCCCACCAACTGGTATTTCAAAGCCATCGTAAAAGCACATTTCGACCATCACCGTGGTAAGAAGAACTATGGCTTTTTATTTATGGTTCCCTTTCGGTATATAAAAGAAGGTTATGCCCAACGCAAGGCTGGCTAGTTCAATGAGAATAACCAAACTGCAATTCTGGATTATCACTCTGTTATTTTTACTCCTCCCCTTTTCGGTTCATTGGAAACTGATAGTGTTTGGTGAGGTAACCCGGGGCGAGGTTGCAGGCTACCTGCAAGGTAATGTTTTTCTTAAAAGACCGCAGCAAGAGGCAGATTTTGCTGCTGTGGTGTGTTTTAATGCCCAAAACCAAAATATTGAGTTTGAAGCGCCCGAAAACATCCATTATGCTTTAGGAGAAAAACTAAAAGTCCTGTACAACCCATCCGATCCAGAACAACATGTGCTATTTAATTTTGCCGGCTTGTTTCTTTCGAATCGTATGATCATACCCGGAGTCATGCTGATCATGTGGCTGGCATTTGCACTCTCACTCAACCAAGCAAAAACTACTGAAGGCAAAAAAACTTTCAGAAAAGGAAGACGAGAGCAATTCCTTACGGGTGTTCAAGATAAGATACGCATTTAATCAGCCGGCAGAGCCCGACCCGTAGAGGCCAGCGTATCGACAATCAATACGGGATGCCCCTTGTAGTAGATGTTCCCGGAATTATAAATCTGCACAGACAATTGATTGCTTACATTGACCTTCATATCGATTATGGAGTAATTTAGCACTTTGGCACTCTGGCACTCGAGCTCCGACATATCAAACAAACCAGTATTGAAATTCATTAGAAAAGCCTTTTGGGTTTTTCCACGGAAGGTATACCTGCCCCCCGAAGACTTGTGAATGTAAAAATAAACCTCGGTGTTACTGAACAGAAGGTCAGCTTCTGCAACTTTAGTCCCAATCGATAGTTTAAAATTATCGCGAATTGAATCAGATGAGTATAGATAACACGACTCATCGATGTGAAGTGACTGCAGGTCGGAGAAGTGAATTTGCAGATGTGGTCTGGTCCGGTCGCTGCGCCAAAAGCAACCTGTGTAGTGATAGCAGGTGAGTGTATCGTTTAAAAGTTCAAAATCTACCCCTTTGACAACCTGTTCGGGACCGGAAGCTACTATATAAAAAGCAGTATCCTGCACCAGCTCGATATCGAAAACACCCTTTACCACAATCATATTCAGTTTGCTGAATGAGGTTGTTTGTTGGGTGTGACTTCCTGCCGGTTTAAAGCAGTTATCGTTTTCGCAGGCCGCCATGGCTAATGCGGCTAACATGAATAAGAATATTTTCTGCATTTTTTTCATCCGCTTCAAAATTAATTTGAAATGGACAGCTTGATTATTTTTTTCTAAAGTATTATTGCGTTTATGCATTTTGCCTATCATATACATTATTTTCCTTTTGTATTAAAACGATAACCTATACCCCACTCGATAAAATCCGCTATAGTTGAATGTGCCTTCAGGGTTAAGTTAAACAACAACTGGTCGGTGAGGGCATAGCGCATACCAAGCCTGCTATATACATAGCCATTTCGCACATAATCGGCATGAATGTAATGCCCTGCATTCAAAAGCATAAACAAACGCCCATAGCGCACCCTGAAGCCAACATGAAGTCCATACTGGTAATTTATTGAATTATCGCGAGGTGTAACCCCATCGAAAAACTCCTGGTGTTGTGCAAGGGAGCCATCGTAAAAAAAATCGGCGCCGGCACCAGCAGCATACCGTGGCGACCATGCATAATAATAATCGCCTATCAGCGATGCCACCGGGTAGGTCTCCGGCTTCATATTGTCGTCGCGCTTGTAGCCGACATTAGCCAACAGTTCAAAAAAGTTTTTGCGATACCCTTCAGGCAAATAAAGGCGGGTAACAGGCCTTTCCGGACTAATGCTATAGAGCCAGGCAGCCGAAAGGGTCACGCTGTTCATGCCCATATTGGGCGACCGGGTTTTTCCATTGGAGCAATGTGTCAGTTCAAGACCAGCTTTGATTTCATTATTTTTTCCGAGTTTATAACGGCCTGTAAAATCGAGCCCTATGTATACATTGAAAGGTGAACTTACCACCATGTTCAAAGGATTTTCATAGGGTTCGTAAGTTTCGGTAAAATAGCCCACACCTATATCGACCTGGTAATTCAAAGAGAATTTGCCCTTAGGTTGAAAGAAAGGTACATCGACATAACCAAAAAGGGCGTGGAGATTACCTAATATTTCAGGATTACCAAGTTGAAGGAAACTGTAGGCCACTCCATAGCGTGGGTAACGATAGATTTGTTCCCACATATGCCTGCCGGTTGATTGGGTAGAAAGGCTTATCTCGAAACCCTGAATGTTATTTCCCAGCACATACTCCACACTGGAGTGATGTGGGTATACAGCCCCATATTGGTATTTAAGCTCCAGCCTGCAACCATTAAAAACACTGTCTGCCTGCGCCGAAACATTAATTCCTTCCATTGCGAATAACAAACAAAACAACAAAATCCGGGAACTGAATAAAACCAATGGCTGCATGAAAATAATGTGCTTAATAATTCTGTTTCGTGAGGCGTGCAAAAATAATGTATTTTTACGGCCGTTAAAATAAATTGTTATGTTGGCACTCTTACAAAAAGAAATAGCAGGCTTTTTCAGTTCACTTACCGGCTATGTAGCGATTGTGGTTTTTTTACTGGTTAGCGGATTGTTTCTTTGGGTTTTTCCGGGCAACCTGAACATACCCGATTCCGGAATCGCCAGCATGGGTCCACTTTTTGACATTGCACCATGGATTTTTCTTTTTTTGGTACCTGCTATTACTATGCGTAGCATTGCTGAAGAAAAAAAGGCCGGCACAATGGACCTTTTATTAACCCGCCCGCTCACTATTTTACAAATAGTTCTGATGAAATACGCTGCTGCAGTCGTGTTAATTTTGCTTTCACTGCTGCCAGTGCTGGTATATTATCTTTCGGTTGCAGCCCTTGGCGATCCTCGTGGTAACATCGACCATGGTGCCTTTTGGGGATCTTTTATTGGTCTCTTGCTGCTGGCATCCTGCTATGCCTCCATCGGTATTCTGGCCTCTGCCCTTACCGAAAATACCATTGTGGCCTTTCTTCTGGCTGTTTTTCTGTCTTTCATACTCTATGCCGGTTTTGGTTACCTGGCCATGCTATTCCCACTGGGTGGCGCAGGAAGTCTTATTCAAAGCCTGGGAATCGATGCCCATTACCAATCCATTAGCCGGGGTGTAATCGACAGCCGCGACATGTTGTATTTCTTCTCGGTGATTGCTGTTTTTATTCTGATTGCCGACACAAAACTCACTTATCAATACCGATAATCTCAAGTAACAGCGTATGAAAAAGAAGATCAGGACGAGTGCTATTATCAGAATTCTTTTTGCATTGGCCGTTATTTTTCTGCTCAATATAGTGGGAAGTGGCTTGCATTTCAGGATAGACCTCACCAAAGAAAAGCGCTATTCCCTCTCCGATCAAACAAAAACTATTCTTAAAAACCTCGATCAGATGGTTTTTATCAGGGTTTACCTCGAGGGTGAAATGAATATTCAGCTCACAGCTTTTCAGAAAAGCATACGCGACCAGCTGGACGAATTCAGGGTTTATGCAGGTGCGAATTTGCAATACGAATTCAGTAACCCCTTGGACGAAACCAGTCCGGAAAAGCGCAACGCAGTAATAGAAGAACTCTACCACATAGGGTTGCGACCTGTAAACATCCATCATCGGAAAAAAGACGGCAGCCTTACCGAAAAACTTATTATTCCCGGGGCTACAGTGAATTACAACGGCATGGAGATTCCACTTAATCTCTTGCTCAACGACCCCACACGCTCTGGCGACGAAAACCTGAACAACTCGGTCGAAGCGCTTGAATATACCCTTATCAGCACCATAAAAACCATTACTTCCGAAGAAATTGAAAGAATTGCCTTTCTCGAGGGCCATGGCGAGTGGTCGGACGAACTACTCACCGACCTGATGCAGGAGCTGGCCAAATCTTACCAGGTTGACCGTGGTACTCTAAATGCCCAGCCAGGTATTCTCGACCCCTATTCCTGTGTAGTCATTGCCGGGCCTGCTGGAAGGTTTTCTGAATCCGACAAATACGTGCTCGACCAATATATTATGAAAGGGGGAAGGGTATTGTGGCTATTGGATGCGGTAAATGTGAACTTCGACAGCCTGGCTGTTGGATATACTCTGGGATTACCCAACCAGCTTAACCTCGAAGACATGCTTTTTCGCTATGGAGTGCGGATAAACCCCATGCTGGTGCGCGATATCCAGTGCAGCATGCTACCTGTTAACCTGGCACTTGCCGGCAATAAACCCGATTTTCAGCTTGCTCCTTGGGTCTATTACCCTGTGGTGAGTCCTGCAGGCACCCATCCGGTTGTGAAAAACATTAACCCGGTGTGGTTGCGCTTTGCCTCTGCCATCGATACCTTGCAAGGGCGCTCTGAAATAAAAAAAACACCTCTGCTGCAAAGTTCTGCCATGAGCGGTTTGCTGCAAACACCAGCCATCATCACACTTCACGAGGTAAACACAGCACTTAAGCCTGCCGATTTGGCGAATCCTAACCAGATTCTTGCCGTTTTACTCGAGGGCGAATTCGAATCGGTGTTTAAAAACCGGATGCTCGATGAGTATTTTGCAACACCACCCGCACAAAGTCTTCAAAAAAGTAGGCCAACTAAAATGATTGTAGTAGCCGATGCCGACATGGTGCGTAACGAACTGGTGCAAACAGAAAAAGGCTATTCCGCTTTACCCCTTGGATACGATAGGGCTACCAAACAAACCTTTGGCAACAAAGAATTTCTGGTTAACAGTGTGCAATACCTCACCGACGACTCGAACCTGCTGGAACTGCGTGGCAGAGAATTTAAATTGCGCCTGCTCAATAAATCGAAAATGGCCAGCGAACGCCTCAAATGGCAACTCATCAACCTACTTATACCTGTGTTGCTTGTAATTGCGGGTGGATTAGCCTACAATGCATTTCGTAACTACTATTACACACGCCCCTGATGCCAATTTCAGTCAAAAAATATATACCCTGGTTATTGTTGACTTTGCTTGCTGCTGCGGCCCTGGGTTTGAAGCAAAAAAGCAGCACCTTAAAGCGCAATGATTCAATACAATTTGAGAAATCCAACAAAACTATAGACCTTATTGAAATAGAAGGTCAGGGTAGAAAGGTAAAGCTTTTTCTGTCTAACCAAATCTGGATGGCAGAATTGGAAACAGAAGCCCAACAAACTAAGGTAAACCAACTGCTCGAAGCCCTCGAAAACCTTCAGTTGCAATCGGCATTGGCTGGCACATATAATGATAGCCTTTCAAAAGAAATGAGGATGCTGAAGTTGTACGCGAATGGCAAAAAAGTCTATCAATTAAAGTTCGGCACGCTCAACCAGAAGAATATCATAGAAACACCACAGGGTAAGCTTTATTACGCTCAGGTAAAAGGGTGGCCCGACCTGCTCTTACCCATACTGGCAAGCAGCAGCGCAGAAGATTGGTACAACCGTTTGCTCATCAGTTTTAAGCCGGAGCTTATCCAACGCATCAGGATTGAATATCCGGGCAAAGCAGAAGCTGGATTTTCAATAGAAACAGATAGCATGAAGCTTTTATCCTCCGCAGGAACCTTGATACCGGAACCAATTGACAGCCAGAACTTGCAGGATTATCTTCACTTTTTTACCGGTCTCCAGTATTCACCGCTCGACACCAGCCTCTTCATTCCCAATCCCTCCGAAGAATTATTCCGGCTTGTAATCGAAGACCGCCATTCGAAGGCAGTTTACCTGAATGGTTTTTCGCTCACCGTCCAGCAAACTGGCCAGACTTCAACGACATTTTTTGCTGCGGTTGTGAACAACCGATTGCTGGTAAAACTCAATTTTGCCGATTACGACCCCCTGCTGGTAGAACGCGACTATTTTCTAAAAAAGTAAACTTGCAGTCATAGTTTCAACAAGAAATTTTGTAATATTGAAAGCTTGTAATTTTAGTATCAAGTACATATTTTTTGAATCATAAAAAACTGACTATAAATGAAATTCGTTGTTTCAAGCGTTGATTTATTGCACCACCTGCAAAATGTGAGCAGGGTAATAAGCAGTAAAAACACATTACCCATTTTAGACAATGTTCAGTTCAGGCTCGAGGGAAAAAAACTCGAACTTACAGCCTCTGACCTGGAGTCGACTTTTATTACGAGTATGGAAATTGAAAATGCCTCCGAACCCGGAAGCATTGCTATTCCTGCCAAATTATTGCTCGACACCCTCAAGGAGTTCCCCGACCAGCCTCTTACCTTCAGCATCAATCCCGATACCCTGAAAGTAGTGATGAGCTCGGAAAACGGACAATATGATTTACCCGGGCAAAATAGCGACGACTTCCCCCAGCTACCTGTCATAAAAGGCACCAACAAGGCCAGTTTTCAGATGGGAGCAGCTATGTTGCTCAATGGCATCAACAGCACCCTGTTTGCCACTGCCGACGACGAACTGCGGCCAGTTATGAATGGTATCTTTTTCGAACTTTCTTCGCAAGAAATCACCTTTGTAGCTTCCGATGCCCATAAACTGGTAAGGTACAAACGCTCAGATGTGCAATCGGACAGCGATGCTTCCTTTATTCTTCCGAAAAAACCAGCCTCGCTGCTTAAAAACATTCTTCCAAAAGAAGATGGCCGTGTGATGGTGGAATTCGACAACAAAAACGCCTCATTTACATTATCAAACTACAAATTGGTTTGTCGTTTGGCCGAAGGCAATTATCCTAGTTACAACTCCGTTATTCCAACCGATAACCCTAATAAAGTAATTATCGACCGGTTAAAGCTTTTCAACGCCCTTAAAAGAGTTTCTGTATTCTCCAATCAGGCCAGTAACCTTGTTAAACTCCAACTCAGTGGCAACCAGGTAACAGTGTCGGCACAGGATATTGATTTTTCTATTTCGGCATTCGAACGCATTCCTTGTCAGTACGAAGGCGATGAACTTGAAATAGGGTTTAAATCAGTTTTTTTAATTGAAATATTACAAAACCTGGGCTCGGCCGATGTGGTCATCGAACTATCTGATCCTTCCAGGGCAGGAATACTTTTACCACTCGAAAAAGAAAGCGACAACGAAGACGTGCTTATGTTGCTGATGCCGATGATGATAAATAATTGACGAAATTGTTCCTTTCAATACAAAGAGAGTTCCCTTACCGGAACTCTCTTTCATTTTCTTAGCACATGAAACTAAACCTGAAGAACCCTATTGTTTTTTTCGATCTGGAGACTACCGGCATCAACGTAGCCAGCGACCGTATTGTGGAGCTTTCGTACCTGAAAGTATTCCCTGATGGCCGGGAAGAATCGAAAACTTACCTGGTAAACCCCACCATTCCCATTCCAAAAGAAGCCAGCGATATCCACGGCATAAAAGACGAAGATGTAAAAGACAAACCTCCTTTCGCCGAAATAGCTAAAAGCATTGCCAAAGTAATGGAAGGCAGTGACCTGGCTGGCTACAATTCGAATAAATTCGACATTCCGCTGCTGGCCGAAGAGATGATTCGCGCCGATGTGGATGTGGATTTCAAAAAACGAAAATTCATCGATGTGCAGGTGATCTTTCTGAAAAAAGAGCCCCGCACCTTGAGCGCTGCCTATCGGTTCTTTTGTGAAAAAGAGCTGGAAGGTGCCCACAGTGCCGAAGCCGATACACGCGCTACCTACGAAATATTAAAAGCCCAGCTCGACCGTTACCCTGACCTCGAAAACGATATGGATAAACTGTCGGAGTTCTCGAGCCACACTAACAATGCCGATTTTGCAGGCAGAATAATCTTCAACGATAAGGGCGAAGAATGCTTTAATTTTGGAAAATACAAAGGCATGCGGGTAGTGGATGTTTTCGAAAAAGATCCGGGATATTATGGATGGATGATTGGTAACGATTTCCCTTTGTACACAAAAAATATTTTAACCAAAATAAAACTTAGAAGCGCATTCACAGGGAATAAGTAATCAGCATCATTCCTAACTTTAATAGTTATACACCTAAAATTGCCAGGCTCATGAAAATAATCTGTATCGGCCGGAATTATTCAGAACATGCCAAAGAACTCAACAACCCACTACCGAAAGAACCTGTGTTTTTTATGAAACCAGACAGTGCGCTTCTGATGAACAACAAACCGTTTTTTGTTCCGGAATTTTCGAATGAGGTGCACTACGAAGTAGAACTGGTGGTGAAGATTCACAGGCTTGGAAAACACATCGAAAAAGAGTTTGCTTCGAGGTATTACAATGAAATTGGCCTGGGTATCGACTTTACAGCCCGCGACATTCAGAAACAATGCAAAGAACAGGGTTTGCCCTGGGAAAAAGCCAAAGCCTTTGACAACTCAGCGGTACTAGGAGGTTTCAAAAAAATGGAAAAATTCCCCAACCGCGATTCTATCCATTTCGAATTGTACAAGAATAATCAGTTAGTGCAAAACGGAAAATCGGACGAGATGATCTTTAGCATCGACGACATCATTGCGCATGTATCCCAATACCTCACCCTAAAGATTGGCGACCTTATCTATACCGGCACACCTGCAGGAGTGGGCCCGGTGCAAATTGGCGACAGGCTTACTGGCAAACTCGAAGGAGAAACTATGTTCGACTTCGAAGTAAAATAGAAACTATGATTTGATTTTCGGAAGAAAACTATTGGCAATCGGCAGGAGCAGTATAGGGAAGTACAAAAAAGAATTCGGAACCTTTGCCAGGCTCAGACAACAATCCCATTTTTCCGCACATCAGGTTGATAATTCCTTTTGAAATGGCAAGTCCCAGTCCAGTACCCGTTACTTTGGCCTGGTTGTCGACTTCGCCCTGTCTGAAACGCTCAAACACAGCTTTTTGAAGATGATGCGGTATTCCTGCACCGCTATCCTTCACATAAAATCGTATAAAAGTACCTTTCTCGATGAGTTGAAAGCCAAACTCAATTTTTCCTGTTTTGGTAAATTTCAAAGCATTCGATAGCAGGTTAATCATCACTTGGCGCAACCTCACTTCGTCGGTAAAAAGGCTAAGTTCTCTTTCACGCAATACCATCCTAAGCCGAATGTCATGTTTCTCCAGGCGGTCTTTTTCAACACGAATGGTTTCATGCAATTCGTGCATAAGTTTCACCACATTCACCGGAGTTTTAAATATACTTAGCTGACCGGCTTCAATTTTCGAAATATCAATAATATCGCTGATAAGCGTTAGCAGCTGCTTCGAACAGGAAATGATGTACCCTGCATACTGATCTTTCTTTTCTGCTGCAAGCAAGGGGTTCGAAAGCATGGTAGAAAAACCAATGATGCCATTCAGCGGGGTCCGTATTTCGTGGCTCATGTTGGCAAGGAAAGCCGATTTGAGCCTGTCGCTTTCTTCCGCCTTTTTCTTAGCCAACCGCAAGGCTTCTTCGTATTTCAATCTTTCGGTGATGTCGCGGCAAACGCCATTATAGCCCTGCAACACATCCAGCTCGTTGTAAATGCCGGTAATTTGCACTTCGTACCAGTTTAATTTGCCATACTTCCCCGAGAGCTGAATGGTAAAACGCTGAGGTTCGGCAATATTTGGTCGCAGTGCCAGTACTGTATCGAGATTTTTCTTGAGGGTGTTGCCTGACCACTGAGGGATCAGCATGTCGAAGCCCTTACCAATCAGTTCGTTGTATTTATACTGAAGCGATCGGTCGATGGAGGGAGCCACAAAAGTAAACCGCAACTCCCTATCGAGTATAAAAAAGATATCGGAAATGCTGTTGGCAATAAGCTGATATTGATTGACTGGTTCGGGTTCCTTTTTTCGGGTGGCTACCGTGGCAGGTTTTGTTCTCAACGATACAAGATTTATGTCTTCGAGAAAAGCAACCAGGTATTCAGTTTGTTTTACTGCATACTTACTAAGGTATACATCCACTACCTTCAGATTAATCGGATTAATAAGACTGGTTTTATGGGGCTTCCCGGTTTTCCATACCTCTTCAGCCTCCGAAATGAGTGAAGGGCTGTTTATAAATTGAAGAATTTCCAGCAAGCCTTGTCCAGTAATTCTTACCTTGCCCAAAAAAAGCTTATTCTGGTACACCGCCTTAAACGAATGGTCGAATACCAATACCAATCCTGGATAGCAGGAAAAAGCACTAAAAGTATCAGCTTGGGGTTCATTGGAATTTGCCTTATCCTCCAGCTCACTGGTCCCAAAAGATTCAAGTAATTGTGCTGTTACCAGCCCAATCATATCTTCGTTCAGGCCCATATCAGCAAGCTTGCTGCTGAGCATAGCTAAATCAAATTGCTGTTCTATTTGTGTGTTGACCTGCATTTTATAATGAAATACTTCCTGTAGACAAGGGAATTAAGAACCTGTAAAAATTCACTGCTTTGTATACTTCTTCAGGTCGGGATAAGTTACATTTCAATGCAATTCAATGAAAATAATTCATTTCCTCCACCACATGTTTGAATGCTTTGATCAAAACAGATGAATGGTGGTATTTAAAGGTGCTGAAATCCAGTAAATCAACCTTTTTATCAATTTGTTGCTGTAAAAATGAAAGATCGTGTTCGTCCATTTCCTTTAAAAGCTCGCAAGCCACCTGGTAACGTACCTCATGGATTGCTGAAAGTGCTGGCAATGGGGCAAACATAAGGTTTACAAAAGCGAAGCGACTTTCTAAATTGCCAAGGATGGCAGGCTTTAACTGATTGTTTTCAATTTTTCGAAGGCAATAGATTTCGAGGTAACGAATCAATCCAACAGCGCCAAAAGCATCGAGGTCGTCGGCTACAGTGAGAATCGAATAAATAGTCGGAATAACCGATTCACCCTCTTGAACCAAAGCATAATCCTTCTCATCGTGTCTTACAATGGCATCCAACATTTCATGCTCATAACGATTACTTCTCTGCCATTGATTAGCCAAAAAATCTTTGGTAATTGAAGCACTTTCAAAGCCATGTTTTGCAGACAGGGTTCGGGTAAGTCCTGTATCGTGAAAATAGACAGCTAGCATAAGGGCTTCGATAAAATCATGACTAAAAGTAGCTCCTTTGTGAAGGTAAGCTAAAAGAATTTCTTTCGTAAAATGCCACACACGATCGTGATGTTGCCGGTTGTGCGAGGGAAGCCAAACCAGGCTAAAAATTTGGTCGAGGTAGTTTGTAAAGATTTTTTGGTTTTTACGCTCAATTTGTTCAATCAAACTTTCAGCCGGGTGCATATCGCATTTAATTATTTCGAAAGTAAAAGTGCAATATTTTTAATTACTTTCGCCCTTCTTGCAGGAATTTGCATCAGCAGGCAGTTTCCTTCGGGGCTTTGTATTGAACAAGCTTAATGAAAGATTTAACCCAGGGTAGCGAAAGTAAGGCCATTGTGTTGTTTGCAGTCCCCATGTTGGTGGGCAGCCTGTTTCAGCAAACTTATACCATTTTCGACAGTATTATTGTGGGCCGTCTGCTGGGCGACGAGGCGCTTGCTGCCGTAGGAGCTTCTTTTCCCATTATTTTTACCCTTATCTCTTTTGTAATAGGTATTGCTACAGCCGGAACCATTATCATCTCGCAATATTATGGAGCGAAAGATTTCGATAAAGTGCGTGCTGCCATTGACACCATTTTTGTATTTACTTTCATTGCCTCGATCATAATCACCATAGTTGGCATGAGCTTCGGACGAAAAGTATTCGAAATTACAAAACTCCCGGCCGATGTATTGCCACAGGCAACCATTTACCTGCGTACCTTTTTAGCCGGCACCATTCTGTTGTTTGGTTTTAATGCCATAAGTGCCGTATTGCGAGGTATTGGCGACTCCAAAACACCCTTGTATTTTCAGATTTTTGCAGCGGTACTTAATATCGTGCTCGACATCGTTTTTATTAAATATTTTCACATGGGAATCAGGGGTGCTGCCCTTGCAACCGTATTTGCACATGGTATCACCTTTTTTGGTGCAGCCCTTTACCTGAACAAAACCCATAAGCTGGTTCGTGTAAAACTGCTTACCCTAAACTTCGATCCCGAGATATTCCGCCACAGTGTGCGAATTGGCTTGCCTTCTGGATTTCAACAAACATTTGTAGCGCTAGGCATGTTAGCACTCTACCGTATCGTGAATAACTTTGGTACCCAGGTAGTGGCAGCTTATTCGGTAGCTGGTCGCATCGATGGCCTGGCCATGGTTCCTTCCATGATACTGGGCCAGGCACTCAGCTCCTTTGTGGGCCAAAACCTGGGTGCAGGAAAGACCGAACGCGTCAAACGGGGCCTATTGGCTACACTGGTTTTATCAATTGTCATAAGTCTGTCTGTTACACTGGTGGTAATTCTTTTTAAACGGCAACTCATGGGTTTATTTACCAATACAGAGTCGGTAATCGAGGTAGGTTCGCAGTACCTTGTTGTGGTAAGTAGTTGCTATATCATCTTTTCGGTAATGTTCGCCCTTAACGGCGTGATGCGTGGTGCCGGTGATACGCTGATACCCATGTTTATCACACTTTTCTCGTTGTGGATTATCAGAGTGCCCTTTGCATCAGCATTATCAAAGAATATGGGCGAAATAGGTATTTGGCTGGCTGTACCGCTTGCATGGTCTGTTGGCACCATATTTTCTTACATTTATTACCGCAGTGGAAACTGGAAAAAAAAGGTGATTGTGAAACCACCCATTAACTGATTTTTATATCTAATCTCTTTTTATTACTTTAACTGTTTTAAAGCCAAAAGCAAGGAAAAATACCTTCGAGCCGAAAGAATAAAAGAAACAAAATAGCAACGAAATTAATACTGAGAATATGCTGAAATCGATGACAGGATTTGGAAAGGCAACTTGTGAATTGGGCGACAGGGTAATTGGTATCGAGATAAAATCTTTGAATAGTAAGCAGCTGGATATTTTCACCCGTGTTCCTCAGAGTTACCGGGATAAAGACATTGAAATCAGAAATATGCTCTCGAACCGTCTTGAAAGGGGCAAAGTAGAATTAAATCTCAACGTAGAACTTACTGATGCGAAAAATGCAGCCAGCATTAACCTGCAAGTGGCACGCAAATACTACGAACAGCTCCAACAACTAGCTGTTGAGTTGGGTACCGAAAGTAACGAATCTCTTTTAGCCACCATCATGCGGCTGCCTGAAACCCTGAAAATAGACCGAGACGAATTGAACGAAGAAGACTGGAACAGTATTTTGAAGGCCCTCGAAAAAGCCCTTGATGCAGTGGATGTTTTCAGGCTTCAGGAAGGAAAGGCGTTGAAAAAAGACATGCTTATGCGCCTTGATAGCATAGAAAAAAGACTTCCACTCATTGAGCCTTACGAAAAAGAAAGGGTGCAGGCTATTCGCGAAAAAATGCAGTCCAGCCTCAAAGAATACATCGACCCAGATAAGATCGACACCAACCGTTTCGAACAAGAGCTGATCTATTATTTCGAAAAACTCGACATTTCGGAAGAAAAAGTGCGCTTGCTAAATCATTGTCGCTATTTCCGCGAAGTAATTGAAAGTCCGGAAGGCATAGGTAAAAAATTAGGTTTTATTGCCCAGGAAATGGGTCGCGAAATCAATACCCTGGGCTCAAAAGCCAGTCACCACGAGATACAAAAACTGGTGGTAGAAATGAAGGATGAATTGGAAAAGATAAAGGAACAAGTATTAAACATACTATAAATTTTAAAGGCATGGCAGGTAAATTAGTGATACTCTCCGGCCCTTCGGGAGCAGGAAAATCGACCATCGTCAAAAACCTTCGTGATCAGGCTGATTTCAGACTGGAGTTTTCTGTGTCGGCCACGAGCAGGCCCAAACGTCAGAGCGAAACCGATGGAAAAGATTACTATTTTTTATCCATCGATGAATTTAAAACACGTATCGATGAAAACGACTTTGTGGAATGGGAAGAAGTATACCCGGGACAATATTACGGTACATTGAAATCAGAAATCGATCGTATCAGCAAAGAAGGTAAAAACATCATTTTCGATGTGGATGTGGTAGGTGGAAGCAATATCAAGCAAATGCATGGCACCAAAGCCATTTCCATCTTCATAAAGCCCCCAAGCCTGGAAACCCTTGCAGAAAGGCTCGAACAGCGCAAAACAGAAACCGAGGAGAGCATTCAAAAGCGTTTGAAAAAAGCTAAACTCGAAATGACTTATGCCCGGCGATTCGACCATACCGTGATAAACGAAAATCTGGAGACAGCCATCGAAGAAACCACCACCCTCGTGCGTGAGTTTTTGAATAATTAAGGATGCAGAAACTGAGAAAATTGCTTTCTTCATGAAAATCGGGCTTTTTTTTGGTTCTTTTAATCCCATTCATGTAGGTCATTTGGCCATTGCCAATTACATGGTCGAATTTACCGACATTACCCAGATTTGGTTTGTAGTAAGCCCACACAATCCACTTAAGGAAAAAAAAAGCCTGCTCAGTGATTATGCCCGACTCGACCTGGTTAAAGAAGCCATAGCAGACGACCTTCGGTTCAAAGCAAGCGACATTGAGTTTCGTATGCCGCAACCATCTTACACCATAGATACACTGGCTTATTTGAAGGAAAAACACCCTGATTTGAAGTTTGTAATTATCATGGGCTCCGATGGATTGTCCAGCTTTCATAAATGGAAAAATGCAGATCAACTTATTCAGAATTACCAACGATATATTTACCCACGCCAGCCTTTTCATGAGAACGACCTCAGGGGCCATGAAAATATTCGTCTCGTGGCAGCACCACAAATCGAAATCTCTTCGACATTTATCCGGCAGGCTTTCAAAGAAAAAAAGGACGTTCGCCATTTCATGCCACCGGCGGTTTTCCGCGCCATCGACAGATCGGGGTATTATCGGTAAAACCCTTGCTGAAGAGCAACTATAAAAGCAGCTGACTTTGATGGCTGAAAAATCGTTATTTTTCAATAACTTTAGTACAACTACCAAGTAATCGAACCAATGATACTCACCATCACGCTTAATCCTGCACTTGACAAGATACTAATCCTTAACGATTTTGCCACCCACAGACTACATCGACTAGGACAGGAGGAGATTAGCATTCTAAGCCCTGGTGGAAAAGGTGTAAACATTGCCCTCACCCTAAAAATGCTGGGCAACGAGGTAATTGCATCGGGTTTTGCTGCCGGGTACTCGGGGCATATGTTGTGCGACGAAATCAGGCAAACAGGAATCACCACCAGTTTTATTTTTACCGAAGGGCTCACACGTACCAACATTTCTATTCTTGATCTTCAGCATGAAACACTCACCGAGATAAACGATTTCGGACAAGAAGTTTCGACCGACGACATCGACTTTTTTATAGAGAATTTCGAACAGCTCCTGAAACGGGTGAAAATTGTGGTAATTGCTGGCTCTCTGCCAAAAGGTGCGCAGGTAGAGGTATATAAGCGCCTGATAGCTATCGCTCAAAACCAGGGCAAGAAGGTGTTGGTTCATACCTCTCCCGATTACACCGAGGAGCTATTAACCGTATCGCCCTTTCTGATTTGTCCCGACATGCGAAGTAAACACGAGCTATTTGGGAAACCCATCGACGGCATTGCTAATTTTCTGGAGGCTGGCAGGAAAATACTTACCCAAAGCAGCCAAACAGCGTTTGTTTTATTTATTCATCGCATAGAGAACGTGGTGGCTGTAACAAGAGAAAAATCTTACATAATAAGACCTGAAAACCTTAAAATTGCCAATATGCTGGGTTATGGCGATGCCTACCTGGCCGGTTTTATTCATTCTTACCTTCAGGACCGCTCGCTTACTGAAACCCTGAGGTTTGCCTCAGCAGCCGGATTAACCAATGTAGAAGATTTATACAAAGAAATTCGAGATGTGACGCTAATAAAAAAGAACTTATCAAGAATAAGCCTGGAAGAAGTAGAATAAATAATTCTTAAACTCCTTACCATTGCCCATTTATTATTATTCATTGCTATGAAAAGAGTAAAAGATTATGTACTACGCGATATTTCATCGGTCAACGAGAAATCCACTTTGCGAAGGGTAATCCGTACCATGAGACTTCAGCGGCATAGTGTTCTTCCTGTGGAAAATGCATTAGGCGAATACATTGGCTGCATTACCGAGCAAAAAATTCTTGATGCAGCTATTCCCGATTACATCAAATCCATTTACAACACTTCTTTCATGGCCGACCTCGACCAGATTAGCACTCAGCTGCAAGAAATATTAGACCATAAGGCTACACTCTTTATCGATTCGAAATATCCAACAGTAGCACCAGGCGACTCGATGTCGTATGCAGCCGATCTACTTTACCGTAACAAAGGCTCACTTCTTCCTGTAGTTGAAGGAAAAACCTTAATTGGTCTTATCACAGGGATTGAAATATTGTGTGTGGCACTGGACACTTAATTTGTAGCTATGCTTACCGATTTTATATCATCCGTTCAAGCAAACGAGGCTGTTTTGGCCCTGTCCATTTTTGTGTTGAGTTTCTTCTTCATTACCACCGAAAAGTTTCCTACAGCAATTACTGCCATGATGGGGGCATTTTTACTACTAATTTTCAGAATTCTAAGCCAGGAAGAAGCGGTAAATTACATTGATTTCGACACAATGGGACTACTGTGTGGTATGATGATTACCGTAGCAGTAATGCGCAAATCGGGGATATTTGAATTGATTGCCGTAAAAGGGGTTAAGTTTACTAAAGGCGATCCATGGAGAATTTTGGTGGTATTGTCTATTGTAACAGGCTTTTTATCGGCTTTTTTAGACAATGTTACCACAGTGCTGATTATTGTACCCCTCACCTTTGCCATAGCCAATACCATTAAAATAAACCCCACCCCTATTCTTATCGGAGAAATCATTTTTTCGAATTTAGGAGGTACTGCGACCCTTATCGGCGATCCACCCAATATTATGATTGGTGGTGCCACCCATCTTGGATTTATGGATTTCATATATATCAACACACCTGTAGTAGTTGTTGTATCTGTTTTTACTCTCCTATACTTACGCCTTGTTTATTATAAAAAACTAAAATCAGTAGTAGTCGATACCAGTAAGATAATGGCATTTGACGAAGCAAAAACAATTCGCGACAGACCTTTTTTCATGAAAAGCATTTTTGTGTTTTCAATCATTATACTGGCTTTTGTAACGCACCATTTTCATCATGTAAGCCTTGCCACCATAGCCCTTGGTGGTGGATTTATACTTCTGCTGGTAAACCATCAGGATCCGGAAGAAATTCTGAAAGAAGTAGAATGGCCTACCTTATTCTTTTTTCTAGGTCTGTTTGTACTTGTGGGCGGGCTTGAAAAAACAGGCATCATTGACATTATTGCCGATAAAATGCTCGGTCTCACACAGGGAAATATGGCGCTCACAACCCAATTAATTTTATGGTTATCATCCTTGTCCACAACCATCATTAACAGTATACCTTTTACCGCCACCATGATTTCTGTAATTGAAAGTTTTGGTCAACAATTGCAAACAAACATCGACCCATTCTGGTGGGCTTTATCGCTGGGAGCCTGTTTTGGTGGAAATGGCACCCTTATAGGAGCAGCAGCCAATATTCTTGTTGCTGGCTTAACCCAAAAAACACCCTATCCGCTGCGATTTAAAGAATACATGAAGGTAGGAATACCCGTAATTTTCATTTCTACCATTTGTGCTTCCTTATATCTTTACATTCGCTTTTTTGCATTTAACTAAATTAGAATTGCTATGCATATTCACCTTCACGATCATACTTTTTTGCTTCGGCATGCAACCCACGACGATATTCTCAATCTTCTGGGCTATTTAAATTCGCTGAGCCCAGAGAGCCGTAAGCGCTTTGAACCCCACCCCTTTGAAACAGATAGCCTTTACCAATTAATTGAAAACCCGGAATACATTCTCCTTTTGGCCATCGATGAACATACCCTCTTTATTGAAGCCTATACTATTTTAAAATCGGGCTGGCTCGATTTTGAAGCCGATCGTTTTAAAAGCTATGGCCTTAAGCCCCAGCCAGGTGATTATACTTTTGCCCCCTCTGTGGCCGATTACTGGCAAGGTAAAGGGCTTGGCCGCCTGCTTTTTGAATATACCCTGCTTCAATTACCGGAAGCAAACCCACAAAAGCGAATTTTTCTTTGGGGTGGAGTTCAGGCAAGCAACAGCCATGCAATTCACTTTTACACTAAACTTGGCTTTAAAGAACTCGGACAGTTCGAATACAATGGTACCAACATCGACATGATGCTATGCCTCTGATAAAAATTTCATGTTTCGTCTAAAGCTCAGCATCAGGTAAGCATATTTTTCCTATATTAAGGTTGGGTTTAATTATTGTTTACTTAATACTAATCTTTCCGGAAAAAAGCCGGTTAAAAACACCTACCGATGAAAATATTATTCTCGATTCACTATTTTACCAATCCCGGACAACAGATTTATCTCTGTGGTTCGCCGGAAATTATGGGAAAATGGAATAGTGCCCACGCCCTGCCTATGAACTATCTGCATTATGGATTGTGGCAGGTAGAAATCAATATCGAGGAATCAGCCGGAGATCCCGAATACAAATACCTGTTGAAAGATGAGTTTGGCTTCGAAATGTGGGAAGATGGACCTAACAGGACCGTCAAACGCAGCGAAACAAATAAATCTGTATGTTTTGCCAACGAAACCTGGCGGCTGCCTTCGGTAGAAGAAAAGGTTCTATATACTTCGGCCTTTTCAAAAGTGTTAATGAGGCCCACAGTTGAAGCGAAATCAATCAACCTGGCTTCGGCAAAAAAAACTCTTCAGTTCAAAATCCAGGTTCCGCGAATAGGCAATAAATACAGGGTCTGCGTTTTGGGCAATACACCACAGCTGGGCGATTGGGATATTAAAAATCCTTTTGTTTTGGGTTGCGGCGAGGACTTTCCGCTCTGGACAGGAAGTATTGATGTTTCCGGAATTAAAAAACCCTTGCATTACAAATATGGCATTTACAACATAGAGAAAAAAATGGCCGTAACCCTCGAAGAAGGCCATGACAGGGAATTAAACACCCTCCCACAAAAAGAAAAGGAATACCATTACATTCAATCCGACGAACGTTTCCGCTATCCGCTTGGCAATTGGAAAGCTACCGGCGTAGCTGTACCTGTTTTCTCCTTGCGCACCGACAAGGGTTTTGGATCTGGCGACTTCAGAGACCTTATCGACTTTATCGATTGGGCCAAACAGGCGGATCTTAAGATGATACAATTGTTGCCGGTAAACGAAACCATTGCCACCCACAGTTGGCTCGACTCCTATCCTTACAAATCCATTTCGGTATTTGCGCTGCATCCCATTTACCTCAACCTCGAAAAACTAGGAACCCCCAAGGATAAAAAAATTGTTGCCGAATACAACGAACACCGTGTGCGCCTCAATAAAGAAACCGATGTAAATTACCCCGAGGTGCTGGATTTAAAATCGCGCTATTACAAAATAATATTCGACCAGGTAAAAGACGAATTTTTTACGTCTGCCGAATACAAGGCTTTCTTCAACCAGAACAAAGATTGGCTGGTACCTTATGCCGCCTATGCCTTCCTGCGTGATAAGAATGATACCGCAGACTTCAGAAAATGGAGCGAGCACAGTATCTACAAGAAAAAAGATATTGAAAAGCTTTGCAGCCCTGATTCTCCAGACTGGGACGATATCAGCATTCATTATTTCCTTCAGTTTCATCTCGACAAACAACTCAGCGAAGCAAGCAAATACGCCCATGAAAAAGGGGTGGTGCTCAAGGGAGATATTCCCATAGGTATCAGCCCCAACAGCGTTGAAGCCTGGACCGAACCCCATCTGTTCAATCTCAACGCACAAGCCGGAGCTCCCCCTGACGATTTCTCAGCCAAAGGGCAGAACTGGGGATTTCCGACTTACAACTGGGGAGCTATGCAAAAAGAAGGTTATAGCTGGTGGAGAAAAAGACTCCACAAAATGGAAGAGTATTTTGATGCTTACCGGATCGATCATATTTTAGGTTTTTTCAGAATATGGGAAATTCCTCTGCACGCAGTAGAAGGACTGCTAGGCTATTTCAACCCATCTATACCCATGAGTGCGCAGGAGATAGAGCAGTACGGCATCCATTTCGACTACAACCGCCTGGTAATGCCCTACATCCATGAACATATTCTGTATCAGATTTTTGGCGATTGGGTAAAAGAGGTGAAAAAGAAATTCCTCGATAGCAGCGGCCTTGGAAGCTATACAATGAAAGAAGCCTTTAATACCCAACAAAAGGTGAATCAGTATTTCTTAAAAGATATTGAAGAAGAAGAATTGACTGACAAAGACAGACAAATCCGCAACGGCCTGTTCGATCTTATTGCCAATGTGCTCTTCGTTCAAACGGGCGAAAATGAATGGCATCCGCGCATAGCATTTCATTTTACCTCGTCGTATGCCGACTTGGATGCTTACACCAAAGAAAGGTTAAACCAAATATATACCCATTATTACTACAAAAGACATGACGATTTCTGGTATCACAAGGGAATGGAAAAGTTACCAGCTATTATCTCAGCAAGTAAAATGCTGGTTTGCGGCGAAGACCTTGGTATGGTGCCCGAATGTGTGCCACCCGTAATGAAACAGCTTGGAATACTAAGCCTCGAAATTCAACGGATGTCGAAAAATCCGAAGAAAATATACGCCCATCCGGCCGATGCACCCTATATGTCGGTTTGCACCACCTCTACCCACGACATGCCTACCATTCGCGGATGGTGGGAAGGCAATCGCGAAGCCATACAGCAGTTTTTCAACAGAGAACTGGGCAATTTTGGCGAAGCACCCTATTTTGCCGAACCCTGGTTATGCCAGCAGATGATTACCCAACACCTATACTCGCCTGCCATGTGGACAACCTTTCCGATACAGGACCTGCTGGCTATGGATGGGGATTTGCGATGGAAAGAAACACACCGCGAGCAGATTAATCAGCCCAGCAACGTGCGCCACCATTGGAAATACCGTATGCATCAGAGTATCGACGAGCTGAAATCTTCGGAAAACTTTAACAAATTGTTGCAAACACTCATCGAACAATCGGGACGCAATACGGACTACTAGACAATATTAAATAATGGAGCAAGACTAAGTCATCTTACTGCTGCAAAAAATATTCTTCATGCAGTAAGATGACTTTTTTTCTGGTTAATAACAATATTTGTGTGATTATAAGGGTTTTGTAATTTTAATCTATTCATTCTCTCATAATTTCCAGAACTTGAAAGTAACGGACTGCAATTTTTACAAATGCATTCAAAGAGGCAAATTTATTGTCCTGTTGTCTTTTTTATTCTGCCTTTCATCTACTACCACGCTGCAAAGCCAAACCGATATTAGAGAATATACATTGCAAATAATCGATACTGCCGATTCGCAGTTTGAACAGGCAAAAACTATTTTCAACTGGGTTGCCGGCCAAATACGCTACGATGTAAAAGCTTTATACGAATCTGAAAACCCCGATGACTCTCCCCAACAAACAATAAAAAGCCGAAAGGGCTTGTGTGACGATTATGCAAACCTTTATAGTGCCATGTGTAACTCAGTAGGCATTGAAACATATGTAATAAGCGGTTACACCAAAGGTTTTGACTACAATAAGCAGAAACCTTTTATAAAGTCGAACCATGCCTGGAACGTAAGCTTAACGGACTCGGTTTGGATACACACCGATGCTACCTGGGGTAGCGGGGGGCTGGCAAAGCGCCCTCCGGCATTCAGGAAAGTACTCTATAACATGATTCGATTGCCTTACGCGAACAACAAGGTTTATTTTGTGCCTGATGTCGATTTTTCTTATTTTAATATACCCTTGGATTCGCTTGTAAAAACCCATTACCCCATCGATCCGAAATGGCTTTTTAACCCTGCACCTATAGCCTTTAACCAGTTTGTAGAAGATAGTTTACGAATACCCCTGGCTTATCCCGATTACAATTTGGAAATAGAAAAAATAAGACGTAAAACCGAATTTCAACTAATGATGGAGGATGGAACAAAGGCTACAGAAATAAACCCTTTAAATCACTTCAACAAGGCTTATGCCTATTACCTTAATTCACTGAACTACGATATTGAGAGAGAAATCACTGCCTCTAACAAATGGCAATTTGAAAATTATTCCCGCGATTATGGTATCATGAAGCAGGCGACCGAAAAACACCGGACTATAAGCGACTCCGTTTTCCGTGCCAGAAACACCGAACTTAAAACATTGGAAAGGGACCAGAAGAGACTCACGAACCGCATCAAGTCAAAAACCAGCAAAGCCAAAAAAAGCCAACATTCGGGCGAAAAGGCAATAGTAGGAAAAGCATCGTCGTATACAAAAAAAATGAATACCTATCAGATAAATATTGGCAGGGCAGAAATAAGAAAACTTAAACCATTCGACAGCACAAAAACCAGCAATGTACCCGTCTTTGCAGATACATTGGCAATATTTTCGGCCCACAAAGAAATTAACCTGTTGCAAGCAGATCAAAACCATTTAAGGTTAAAAATGGATTCGCTTTTTTCTATTCTCGATAATTATGCACAGTTGGATGCCCGCATTGACGACAGCATTGCAAAATCCAATAAAGAGTTTAAATTCAATGTGGTAAAACTGACCTACATGGTACTTTCAGGAGACGAACCTCTGATATTCGATTATGTCGATTCGCTTAAAACAATTTATGCCCACATCGAAGATTTTATCGGAGACAAAAAAGCCGCCAAATCGGATTTGCAAAATACAGCACGCGATTATTATGCTCACACTGGCCTCATGGAAAAGAGTTTAAAAGAACAGGCAACGCTTTATTCAAAAATAAATAAGCTAACACCTAAGGACGAGCTAATTATTCAGACTCACAACGCCTGTATCGATACCTTAATAAAGGTTTACAAACAATCCATGGTTTTTACCAGGAAACTGGCCAATCACAACGAGTTGCAAAGCGAAATAAGGCAACAAAACCTTAAAGCCCTTAAAGAACAGAAAAAAAGCATCCAAAGCGAAAACAAATTCTTTGCCGCATGGTACGAGAACCATATAGACCATGAAAAAGAACTACAGGAGAATGAAAAAATTCTGGTAAAAACCATGCTTAGCCATGCTGTAAAGAATCAGAAAACTGTTGAATTGAAGCTTAAAAACCTTTCGGAATAAAGCCTGAAATAAGTTCAACTTTTTTTTTATCTTTAAGAGATAAACTCACTCTTAAATGCCAATTTCTAATTTATGGAGGTGTTTTTTTGCAACGGGCATGTTGCTTATATGCTTTTTGGAAGGCTATAACCAATCTGCATTTGATGATGTAAGCCTCAAACAGATTACAAACCTTCAGGGGCTACCAAGCAACATTACTTGCGCTACAACCCAGGATAGTAGCGGGTTTATCTGGTTTGCCACCGACGATGGCTTAGTACGTTTCGACGGCTATTCGACACGTGTTTTTTATCGTGGAACAGGAGCACACGACATTGGCGACAACTTTATTTACGAGGTATTTGTCGATTCGAAGGGTCGCTTGTGGGTTGGAACCAACAACAGCGGACTTTTTGAATATGACCCTGTGCTCGATCGGTTTATTTCTCACCCAATAGCCATGAAGGGGCCCCTGCAAAAAACACTCACCAGAGTAAGGCAAATTATAGAAGCTCCGGATGGCACACTATGGATCTGCAACCAACTGGAAGGCGTTGTATCCTACAATCCTGAAACCAAAAAAATTCAACATTTTTTTCACCAACCCAACAATAAAAACAGCCTGCCCAACAACAGGATCCTTAACCTGTGTATCGATAAAAATCAGAATATCTGGCTGACAACTGAGGAAGCAGGTATTATGGTAATAAACGCTTCTGGCCAACTAATTGCACACTACACCCATGTGCCTTCAGAACCCGGCAGTCTTCCAGGCAATACAGTTCACACTGTGTTTGAATCTCTCAATGGTATCATCTATGTTGGCACGAACAAGGGATTATGCTATTTCGAACCAGCCAATCAAACCTTTAAAACCTTGATTCCTGATGAAACGTTTGCAATTTATGAGAATAAATCGGGAGAACTTTTGGCAGGCACCTTTGGTGGACTGGTGGTATTAGAAAATCGCAAACAAATTAGTTTCGTTCCTATTTAGTCACCCCTTAAAATGACATTATGTTATTGTATATTAACATGTTATGTTGATAATTTTCCCTAGAAAGGCGATATAATTTGCAAGAAATTTGATAATTTGCTGAAAAGCTTTGCAAAATGGTGGCAAAAACAGAAAGGCATCCTCAATTGAGCATCTTCAGAACCCCGTTGAAACAGTTTATTAATTTGGATCATGAAATCTGCGTTTTGGCAGACAGAATTGATTGGGAATCAGTGACGAATGATTTTAAAGGGTATTACACGGAATTTGGACGACCCTCAGTTCCTTTACGAAGAATGATTGGGCTTGTCCTTCTCAAGTACATCTATAACCTTAGTGATGAGAATATTGTGGATAGATGGGTTGAAAATCCTTATTGGCAATATTTTACCGGAGAAACTAATTTTCAGACTGATAAACCATTCGATCCCAGTGAGTTTGTGCATTTCAGAAAGCGGATAGGTGAAAAAGGAGCCGAAAGATTATTGAAGTTATCCATTGACATATTTGGCAAAGAAGCCAAAGAAAAAGAAGTGCTGATTGATACTACTGTACAGGAAAAAAATATCACCTTTCCGACCGATACCAAGTTGCATAAGAAAATCATAGATAAGTGCAATACAATCGCTAAAACTGCCGACATACCACTTAGGCAAACCTATAAACGCACAGTTAAGCAATTAATGATAGATCAACGTTTTCGAACTCATCCGAAACGCAAAAAGAAAGCCATGGCAGCCGCCAGGAAGATTAAAACCATAGCCGGTCGGCTTGTACGAGATTTGCAAAGAAAAATGACTGATGATCAACTTAATTTTTATGGTCCAAGGCTCGAACTATTTCAACAAATACTACAACAACAAAGAGATACAAAGAACAAGATATACAGCATCCATGAACCTCATGTAAAATGCATAGCAAAAGGAAAGGAAGCAAAACCTTACGAATTCGGAAATAAAAGTAGTATTGTAAAAACCCGTAAGAGTGGGATAATAGTTGGAGCCCTGGCATTTAATGAAAACATTTACGATGGAGATACCCTGGATCCACAATTAGCACAAATTCAACGGGTTGCTGCTTATAGCCCAAAAGTAGCCATTGTTGACAGGGGTTATCGGGGAAGGAAATATGTTGCAGACACACAAATACATACTCCAAAACATTTACCTTCTTCTGCCACAAAATATCAGAAACAACAGGCCAGAAAACGTTTTAGAAGCAGAGCCGGAATAGAACCCGTAATAGGCCACTTGAAACATGATCATCGTATGATCCGCAACTACCTTAAGGGTGAATTAGGTGACAAAGTCAACACAATAATGGCAGGAACTGCTTTTAATCTGAAGAAAATGCTCTTAAGAATTAAAGCAGATCTAAAGAATATTTTATGCCAATATATTGAAACAATTTTTCAAAGAACTTTTGATATTATTTTGATCTCAAAATATCCTTTAGCGTAAAAAGTGACTTTTTAAGGGACGACTAAATAGTCACCCCTTAAAATGACATTATGTTATTGTATATTAACATGTTATGTTGATAATTTTCCCTAGAAAGGCGATATAATTTGCAAGAAATTTGATAATTTGCTGAAAAGCTTTGCAAAATGGTGGCAAAAACAGAAAGGCATCCTCAATTGAGCATCTTCAGAACCCCGTTGAAACAGTTTATTAATTTGGATCATGAAATCTGCGTTTTGGCAGACAGAATTGATTGGGAATCAGTGACGAATGATTTTAAAGGGTATTACACGGAATTTGGACGACCCTCAGTTCCTTTACGAAGAATGATTGGGCTTGTCCTTCTCAAGTACATCTATAACCTTAGTGATGAGAATATTGTGGATAGATGGGTTGAAAATCCTTATTGGCAATATTTTACCGGAGAAACTAATTTTCAGACTGATAAACCATTCGATCCCAGTGAGTTTGTGCATTTCAGAAAGCGGATAGGTGAAAAAGGAGCCGAAAGATTATTGAAGTTATCCATTGACATATTTGGCAAAGAAGCCAAAGAAAAAGAAGTGCTGATTGATACTACTGTACAGGAAAAAAATATCACCTTTCCGACCGATACCAAGTTGCATAAGAAAATCATAGATAAGTGCAATACAATCGCTAAAACTGCCGACATACCACTTAGGCAAACCTATAAACGCACAGTTAAGCAATTAATGATAGATCAACGTTTTCGAACTCATCCGAAACGCAAAAGAAAGCCATGGCAGCCGCCAGGAAGATTAAAACCATAGCCGGTCGGCTTGTACGAGATTTGCAAAGAAAAATGACTGATGATCAACTTAATTTTTATGGTCCAAGGCTCGAACTATTTCAACAAATACTACAACAACAAAGAGATACAAAGAACAAGATATACAGCATCCATGAACCTCATGTAAAATGCATAGCAAAAGGAAAGGAAGCAAAACCTTACGAATTCGGAAATAAAAGTAGTATTGTAAAAACCCGTAAGAGTGGGATAATAGTTGGAGCCCTGGCATTTAATGAAAACATTTACGATGGAGATACCCTGGATCCACAATTAGCACAAATTCAACGGGTTGCTGCTTATAGCCCAAAAGTAGCCATTGTTGACAGGGGTTATCGGGGAAGGAAATATGTTGCAGACACACAAATACATACTCCAAAACATTTACCTTCTTCTGCCACAAAATATCAGAAACAACAGGCCAGAAAACGTTTTAGAAGCAGAGCCGGAATAGAACCCGTAATAGGCCACTTGAAACATGATCATCGTATGATCCGCAACTACCTTAAGGGTGAATTAGGTGACAAAGTCAACACAATAATGGCAGGAACTGCTTTTAATCTGAAGAAAATGCTCTTAAGAATTAAAGCAGATCTAAAGAATATTTTATGCCAATATATTGAAACAATTTTTCAAAGAACTTTTGATATTATTTTGATCTCAAAATATCCTTTAGCGTAAAAAGTGACTTTTTAAGGGACGACTATTTACGGTGGATTTACCGACAACCATACCAGAGATATTTATGAAGATAAGGCTGGGGTAATCTGGATAAGTACCCGTTCGGGAGGTATCAACTATTTTTATCCTCAAATTAAACAAATAAAAACCTTCCGGAGTAGTCGCAATAATCAAAATTACTCTCCACTAAAAGTAATAAGAGGTTTTTCGGAAGATGCCCATGGTAACCTTTGGGTATCTACGGTTTATGGGGGTATAGATATTTATAATCCCCATGAAAATAAATTCTACAACATCAACACAAGTCAATATAAGGGAATTAATCTTAAAAACACATCCATTACAAAACTCTTACACGATAGCGAAAAAAACATGTGGGTAGGTACCTGGGGCTTTGGAATTTTTAAGCTCAACAAAGGGTCAAGCCATTTCGAAAATATATATAAAAACGAAAAAGGGGACTTTATTTTTCAGAGCAACATAATTCTCGACCTTTTCGAAGACTCGCAGGGCAACATCTGGGTAGGAACAGACCTGGGACTCGATATATTCAACCCGAAAAACGGTAAGGTGCGGCGATTTTCGTATTCCGATACCCTAAAAAACACCATTACCCCATATGGGATTCAAAGTGGAAGCATAGTAGAGGATATTGAAGGAAATTTTTGGGTTGGAACTTATGGAGGATTGAATTACATGTTGCGAAAACATGTCAGGCAAAGCATCTTCGACGATGAATTTGAGATTATTCAATATACAATGAATTCAGATTCGGGAATTCAGTTGCCTGATAACCGCATCATCAGCCTGCATTACAACCCAAAGATTTATCCGGATAAAATAATGTGTGGTACCTATGGCGGCGGAATGTTTGTGCTTCATTTTAAAAACAATGCAGCCCAGGAGATAAGGACCTATACCACCGCTAACGGATTGTCGAATAATGTGGTGTATGGCATACTTTCCGACCAATCGGGTAATCTTTGGTTAAGCACACACCATGGTATCACCAAGTTCGAAAGAGAAAGTATAAGCTTCAAAGAATATGGCCCAAACCAGGGTTTGCAGGGTTACCAATTTTATTGGGGTGCATTTTATAAAGACGCTAAGGGTTATATGTATTTTGGTGGTACA
This sequence comes from Bacteroidota bacterium, assembly GCA_016699695.1. Taxonomy (NCBI): domain Bacteria; kingdom Pseudomonadati; phylum Bacteroidota; species Bacteroidota bacterium. Next base: position 2,889,636 of record CP065006.1, on the reverse strand, counting down.
GAGGGTTATAGTAAGTTTCACCCTGATAGCATTGAAAATAACACTTACATTCCTCCGGTTGTTTTTACCGATTTCAGAATTTTCAATCAATCAGTTTTTGCAGGCGATACAGTCAATGGAAAGGTGCTGCTTACGAAATCGGTGAATCATATCGAACAAATCAGACTTGGCCCGAAGGAGAATATGTTTAGCATCGAATTCTCAGCCTTGCACTATGCCTATCCCGAAAATAATGCTTATGAATATATGCTCGAGGGTTTCGATCGCAAGTACATAAGGGTGCGCTCTAACCAACGACGTGCAACCTATACCAACCTCGATGCCGGTACCTACACCTTTAAAGTACGAGGTTCTAACTATGACCAGGTCTGGAACCCAATGGAAAAAACCCTGCAGATTAAAATAATTCCACCATTCAGGAAAACAGTAGCATTTAAACTCTTAGTGATTCTTCTTACCATATTAGCAACCGGAGCATGGTTCTTTTTCAGATTGAAGCAAGAAAAAAGCATTAGTTTGATGCTGCAACAAACCGTGCAGGAACGCACCTTTGAACTCAACAAAAGCAATAAACTGTTACAGATACAAACCAAAGAACTGATAGAGGCCAACGAAACCCTTCAGAAACAAAAAACTACCCTCAACGAGATAAATGAGCAATTATTGGCCCGCACCATGCAACTAAACGACATGAATGCCCAGCTCGAAGAACGCCAGCAGAAAGTTGAAGAACAATCGGAAGAATTACGTGCACAAACCGATACCCTAATAGAAACCAATAAGGAACTTGAAAAATCGAACGTGGCGAAAGATAAATTCTTTTCTATTTTATCGCACGATTTGAAAACACCCTTTAACTATATATTGGGTTCGGCTGAAGTGCTTTACAGACGGTTCAACCAACTTGATGAAGCAAAAAGGCTCAAATATGCGCAACGAATTTATCAATCGGCCGAGACTACCTATAATCTGCTCGAGAACCTGCTTACCTGGTCGCGCACTCAAAGCAACCGTATTTTACCCAACCCCATTCATCTGAAGGTTTTTGATATTATCGGGCAGAGCATTCAGGTGCTCGAAGGTAAAATTCAAAGTAAAGAACTTGCTATTGTAACGGACATTAGTCCCGAACTAACAGTGTTTGTCGATAACAACATGGTGCATACCGTGTTTTTGAATGTGCTCTCGAATGCCATCAAATTTTCGCACCGTCAGGGCACTATCCGCATAGAAGCTATGCAAGAGAACGAAAAGGTTAAAATTGTGTTCGAAGACCATGGAACAGGTATACCCGAATCGAAGCTCAAAGGCTTGTTTCAAATAGATAAGTCGGTTTCAACCATTGGCACAGAAGGTGAGCCGGGAACAGGACTTGGATTGATACTCTGTAAAGAATTTGTTGCCATCAGCTGCGGGAAAATCAGCATCGAAAGCAAAGAAAATGCTGGCACAAGGGTTATCATTCTGTTGCCCGGAAAATAAAGTCTCCAACTCCAGCCATCTATTTTAATAAATCCTTCCCTCGCGACGACGGCGGCGGCTTGCAATAAATACCAGTGCGGCAATACCAATAAATACAGCAAGCAACAAAACTTTTGCACCTACAATCAGTTGCAGCTTGGTGTGCAAAAATTCCTGTTCTGCAGGCAATTGCGCCTGTGCCAGCTGCTGTCTGAGCTCGGCGTTGTTAATCTGGCGTATGATAGAACCATTGTCGAGTGGCCAGCCATTTCCGCTGAGGAACGAAGAAAAAGCACCATACCAGTCGTTCTGTGCCGGGGTGACAAGCGCAGCCAGAAAAACCCCTATAAGCATAACCGGGGTCACATACTTGAGCAGGTATTTAAAAACAATCGAAATTTTAATATCGGCACCACGCCTTATTTCGGCCCAGCCATTTTCCATGCCAAAAACCCATGAGAATAGAATTACCTCCATCATGGCAAACACAAAAAGCGATACAGTTCCTGTCCAGTAATCGTATTGGTCAAACACCCCATAATTGAAGAAAAATACCGTTGGAAGCCCTAAAAGAAGTATTAACAAGCCAAAGCTCCAAGCAGATTTCTTTTCGCTCCACTTAAATTCGTCTTCCATAAAACTTACACAGGGTTTGCCCATGGCCAGCGAAGAGGTAATGCCCGCAAAAAAAAGAAGCATGAACCACATTACCCCGGCTGCCACCGATAAAATAGGCCCCCATTGGCTAAACAAATAAGGTATCACTTTAAAGCCAAGGGCCAAACCACCCAAACCAACCAGTTCTTTCACTTTATCGATTCCAAAATATCCAACCGAAATGGGAATGATGATAGCTGCACCAACAACTACCTCAACAAATTCATTCATCCAGCCAGCCGACATGGAGTTAAGGGCAATGTCGTCGCGCTTGTTGATAAAGGAAGAGTAGCATTGTATAGAACCCATACCCACCGAAAGTGTGAAGAAAATCTGCCCCGCTGCTGCAAGCCAGACCTTGGGGTTCCAGATAGAAGTGTAGGAAGGAGTCCAAAGAAAATTCAAACCGGTGGTTCCGCTGTGTATTGCCCCACTGTGTCCAGCTTTGAGAGTAACGGCTTTAATGGCCAAAACTACACCAAAACCTATCAGCAGGGGCATGCCAATTTTTGCCACCTTTTCAATACCCTTTATTCCACGAGAGAGAATGTAAACATTGAGCAACAAGCAAATAATATAAAAAACTATGGCTTCGTAGGGTATAAGGGTGGCTTTGTTTAAGCTGATATAATCGTTAAAAACCATTTCTACCTGCCCTTGCGAAAGACCTTTAAAAGTGCCAATGGCCGAATGAAAGATGTAGGCAAGTGTCCACGACTCCATGAAACAATAATAGGCTGCAATGCCGATGTTACTGAAAATACCAAACACGCCTATGTATTTCCATATACGTTGTCGGCTCAGGCTGTTTAGCATAAAAGGGGTTGAATGATTGCCATATTGTCCGCCATACCTGCCAATTGACCATTCGACAAGCAACAGGGGTATGCCCATTAACAAAAAACAAGCAAGATAGGGTATGATAAAGGCACCACCACCGTTTTGTACTGCCTGAACCGGAAAGCGCAGAAAATTACCAAAGCCTACCGCATTTCCCGCCATAGCCAATACAAGACCAATGCGCGACCAGGTTTGAACACCCTCTGATTTTGTTGTCGATTTCGAAAAGAGTACTTTGATGAAATAATAGATGGTGATGAACGAAACGGCAAATATGGTTACCAACATCAGTATCCTGGCGGAGCTGTTCATGCTGAAAGATTTATATGTTCACTTTAATAGGCTGCTAAAATAAAACTTCTCTCAGATTAAGCCTTCTTCAGGATAATTAAATTTTTCTTTTTCTGATAAATAAACAGGATGCTATAACGAAAACATGGCATTAATACATTCTTTTATGCAGTCTGCTGCCACTAAAGGTAATCAAGCTTTCCATACTTGTCTTTCAGGAAGGGAGCCACTGCCCGGTTAAAAATACCTTGCACATAGGCAATGGCCATGCCATAGTTGGTTACGGGTATATGATGTTCAATGGCCGACTTTAACCGGTTTTGCAGTTGTTTCTGCGTAATCATACAACCACCGCATTGTATCACCAGCCCATAATCTTCAATAGGCCTGGAAAGGGCATCCAATCCGGCTACCACATCGAATTCAATTTTCTTTCCTGTAAAATTGCTAATCCACCTGGGTATCTTCACCCTGCCTATATCGTCGCACGAGACGTGGTGGGTGCAAGATTCCAGCATCAACACACGGTCGTTGTCTTTTAGCTTGTCGATAAATGGGGTTCCCTCGATATACTTGTAAAAATCGCCCTTTTGCCTGGCCAGCAATATGCTGAAACTGGTTAGGGGTATCTCTTTGGGTATGGAAGCATCGGCTTTCAGAAATACCTGACTATCGGTTACAACCAGAGCAGGTCTTATTCCCGTGGTGCGTAAAAATGCATCCACTTCCCTTTCTTTCACTACGATGGCCGTGCAATCGTTATCCAATATATCGCGTATAGCCTGCACCTGGGGTAGAATGAGCCTTCCTTCGGGAGCTTCGATGTCGATTGGAGTAATGAGCAGAACAATATCGCCATAACTTAGTAAATCGCCCAGGAGCGAAGGCTTTCGCCAGGCAGTTGCCGGAGTGTTGGCCTTGAGCGCTTCGAACAACATGCGAATTAATTCCGCATCGGGTTGAAGGGTACTCAGCGAAAGCGGCATATTTCCGGTATACTTCTGAATTTCAGCAGCGGTGCTGGCTTGTAGCTGCTCGAGATCAGATTTGTTATGAACCACAAGATAAGGTATCTTATAATGCAAAAACTTGTCGATGAGGTTTTTCTCCACCGAATCGAACCGGTTTTGACAAATCACCAAGATGGCCATATCGATGTGCTCGAGTGATTTAAGCGTTTTCGATATTCGCATCCTTCCCAGCTCGCCCTGGTCGTCAATGCCTGCTGTATCAACAAGTACCACGGGACCAATTCCCTGTATCTCAATCGATTTTTTTACTGGATCAGTAGTAGTGCCTGCCACCTCAGAAACAATGGCTACATCCTGCCCGGCCAGCAGATTAATCAGCGTACTTTTGCCATTATTTCGTCGCCCATAAATACCAATATGTGGTTTGTTGTCCCTCCCTTTTGTCATCGTATTTTATTCGTCAGAAAAGCCCAGATCCCGAATAGAAAATCCTTCCTTTAAAAGGTTCTCGGGGCTAAGAATATCCTGTAATTGTTTTGAATCGATAAATGCCTGCTCGAGATTAAGATCAAAAATACTCTTTTGTGATAATTTCATTTTTTGAGCTATTTCGGCTGCTTTGTTATAACCCAGGTAAGGCACCAATGCTGTTGTAATTGAAGCACTCCGGTATAAGTCTTCGCTGGCGGACTTGCTTTGTATTGTTAATCCCATAAATAAATTCTGGTTCAGGGTGTTGGCAGTGGCAATTAGTAATTTGAGGCTCTCGATGGCAGCATGGCCTATTGCCGGGAGGTAAGCATTCAGCTCGAGGCAACCCTGCGCAGAAAGTGTGCCGATAAGCACATCGTTGGCATAAACCCGGTGCGAAGCACTGATGGCAAATTCCGGAATCACAGGGTTTACCTTCCCCGGCATGATGGAACTTCCTACTTGTTTCTGAGGAATTAACAACTCTGCAGGCTGATGCAGATCAGAAGCCAGCAAACGGATGTCTGATGCCATCTTTTCGAAATTTACGGCCAAGGCCTTTAAAATACCATGCACTTCTACCACAGAGTCGAGGTTGCTGGTGGCATCGTATAGATTTTCGCTGCGTGTAAGAGGCTGACGACTTATATGCTGGAGGGTATGCACCACCTCCATTACAAAATAGCGCGGAAGGGTAATTCCAGAACCTATGGCGCTGCCGCCAAGATTTACTACCTTAATACGTTCGATGCATCGCGAAATCCGCCACCAGTCGCGCGAAAGAGCTTCGCTGTAAGTGCTGAACAAGCGACCAAAAGACGATGGCACCGCCTCTTGCATTTGAGTATAGGCTTTTCGAAGCTGGTGCTGCCCCTGACGTTCAATCAATTCCACCTGCTGCCTTAATCGGTTTAAAGAATTTTCCAGTTCGGCGAGCAATTTTATCAGTGTAAGTTTTAACGAAGTAGGAATGACATCGTTGGTCGATTGAAAAATATTAGCATGCTCCACTGGATCAATGAGGGAATACTGTCCGGGTTTGGCTCCCAATATCTGTAGTGCCCTATTGGCAATTATTTCGTTAATATTGAGGTTGATGCTTGTCCCTGCCCCACCCTGGATTGCCGGCACTATAAAGTGATTGAAATGCTCTCCTTTTTCAATTTCACTGGCAGCCAGAATCATACTATCTAGTACCTCAGCATTGATTGGTTTAATTGGTGAGTTTTCGAACTTCAGCTTTTGACTTGCTTTGGTGTAAAAATCGCCGGCTGTGATGTAACAAGCCTTTTTTACTGTAGCCAACGCCTGGTACCACTCGGCATGAAACCTGGTTGTATCCGGGAAATTGGTTTTTGCTCTTACAGAATGGATACCAAAAAGTGCATCATTGTCAATTTCTAGTGTGCCAATAAAATCGGTTTCCGAACGTGTGCCCATGCTGCAAAAATAGTTAAAAATCGGTATGAGAACAGATTAAAATCGACCTGTGAAAGACATAGACTAATGCAATCGGTAGATAATTTGGTTTGAGGCAAAAAAAGCAATTGGAATCTGTCATCGGAATGTATATGCAGTGGCAAAATATTCGCATTTTTTAATTTCTCTTTCTGCAGCGATAAGAATAAATCGTATCTTTGCGCCGATTACAAATGGTTATAACCTTATTTATCATGAAAAAACATCTTAAAACCACCCTATTATTTTGTTTAGCGGCCACCCTGCTTTTTTCCTGTAAACAATCTGGTAAAGATCAATCGGTTGTTGAAACAGAAGAGCAATTGAGCCAACAGGAAGTAAAAGAAGGCATTGAAGAAATGGTGTTCCCTTTGCCCGAGCCTATGGAAGTATACCAAATGCTCGAAAACATAGGGGCCAAATACAATAAAACCATTCTTAACCCGGTAGCCTCCATCGAAAAGTATTTCAGCAGCAATGTAAAAGCAGTGAACCTTGGAGTTTATGCAGCCGACCTTTCTTACGCTACAGTATTTGATAAAAAAGACGACATCGACAATTATACCAAAGTGCTCAAAATTCTGATGGATGACCTGGGTATTAAAATCGACTATAAAACACTTACCAGCGAAGAAACACGCCAAAAAGCTGCCGATGTCGATTCACTTGTAAAAATCACTACTGATGTCTTTTACGATACCTACAAATTTCTTTATGCTGAAAGTGATCCGGCACTTGCTGTGCTAATGGCCAATGGCTTTTACATCGAGGGTTTGTATGTTGCAACCCATATCTCAAAAGATACCTACAACAATACCGAGATGGTAAAGATTATTTACAACCAGAGCAAACCACTTGAAAAGCTCATCGAATTAAACGGTCGTTTTTCCAGCAACCAATACATTCAAACTTTGCAATCGGCGCTCATCAAACTAAAAGCCCTTTATGACGAAACCGATGGTAGCCTAACTCAGGAACAACTTACTGCTCTTACAAGTAACATAAAAACCATTCGTACCACAATGGTAGAATAGGTTTCCCTTTCAGGAAGGAAAAAAAAGCATCTGGCAGGTGATTCGATTGAAAGAATCACCTGCTTTTTTTTACAATAGAGATACCCACATAAACATCCACAAGAAGAAAAGAAGAGTTTCTTTGAAGGCAGTTTAAAAATTCCTAAATTCGATCTACAAAATAAACACCCATTCATGAACGAGTCGATTCTTCAGGCACTAATGAGGCTTTTTGCGCTTGTAGCTTACGTCAATGAAAAGGGTGAACCTACCATAAAGCGCGATGTGGTGCAGGAATACCTGCAGAGACAATTTGCTGCTTCATTGGTAGAAAAATATCTTTACGCCTTTGATAAATACCTGAAAGAATATCACCCCGACTTAAGCTTTGCCAGCGAAGACGAGCTGATGGAACAGGGAATTATCAAAACCAAAGCTGTTACCGAGCTGTGTAACCAGCTCAACGAAGAACTTGAAAGCGACCAGAAAACCTATATTCTTATCTACCTGTTGGATTTTATCAGCAGCGGAGGGCAACATTCAGCATATCAGTTTCAGTTTACAGAAAGAGTTGCAAAAAACCTGCATATTTCTGAGCAAGCCTACCTCGATGCCAGGCATTTTACATTCGACGACCTTGACAGAATCTCCAATGCCGAAAACTTGTTGTTTATAAATTCGGCAGCGCCCCCTAAAAATAAAAAGGTAAAGCACCTATACATCGACAAAATGCGGGGGCATATTGTAGTAATGCTGATACCCTCCACCAACACATTGGTATTCAGATATACAGGCGATGAAGTACTTTTACTCAACGGACACAACCTTAAAGCCAGGCGATCATACATTTGGGCGCCCGGATCGGTAATTAAAAACCAAAGATTTGGGGCTATCTATTATATTTGGGTAGCCAGTAAATTCATTAAAAAATCGGAAGAAACCCAATTTGTTTTTACCGCCAACGAAATAGAGTTTTCGTATGGTAACAGCCCAAATGGAATTAAACGGTTTAACCTCAACGAAGAATCGGGTCGGTTTATAGGCATCATTGGAGGAAGCGGTAGTGGCAAATCGACTCTTCTAAAGCTTCTGGCTGGTATAATTAAGCCACACCACGGATCCATTAAAATTAACGGTTACGACATCCATAAAGATGCAGAAGAACTTAGAGGTCTTATTGGATATGTTCCCCAGGACGACTTTCTGATTAAGGAGCTTACGGTGTATGAAAACCTCTATTTTGCTGCCAAATTCTCTTTTAGCACCACTCCTGCCCTGCAAATAAACAAAATAATCTCACAGGCCCTTGTCGACTTCGACCTGGTCGAAGCCCGCGACCTCAGGGTAGGTGATTCGATGAATACTTTTCTGAGTGGTGGCCAGCGAAAACGCCTGAACATTGCCATTGAGCTGTTGCGCGAACCTGCCGTACTCTTTGTGGACGAACCTACTTCGGGCCTATCGTCGATGGATTCCGAAAAGGTTATCAACCTGTTAAAACGACAAACCTTTAAAGGCAAACTGGTGTTTGCCAACATACACCAACCCTCGTCCGATATTTTCAAACTTCTCGATAAACTTCTTGTAGTAGACCAGGGAGGCCGTGTAATCTGGTACGGCAACCCGCTCGATGCCATCAGTTACCTCAAACATGCCAACCAATATGTCGATGCCGATAACAGCGAATGCCTTACCTGTGGTAACATCAACTCTGAACAGATTCTGCGCAATGTAGAGGGTCGTATGGTTGATGTGAACGGCCGCCTGACGCGCAACCGGAAAACAACTCCCCAGGAATGGTACGAGCTTTATATGAATCGTATCGACCCCATTATACGAAACATCAAACGTGAGCACCCCGACAAACCTCCGAAAACAAATTTTAGTACTCCTAAACGCTGGCAGCAGATTAAGCTCTATTTCAGACGCGATCTGCTTGCAAAATTAAAAAACCAGCAGTACCTTCTAATTACACTCGCCGAAGCTCCTGTGCTGGCTTATTTGCTTACCATATACACACGAAGTTCGCGCGATTACGCTGGCACGATAACCGAATATTCGTATGGGCTCAACCAGAATATTCCTGCTTTTATATTCATGTCTGTTATTGTGGCTCTGTTTCTGGGGCTTATTATCAGTGCAGAAGAAATTTACCGCGACAAAAAACTAGTGGAACGTGAGCGATTTCTGAACCTTAGCCGGTGGAGTTATTTGTTTTCTAAAACGATGGTGCTATTTCTAATTTCAGCTCTTCAAACTTTGGTTTTTGTTCTGATAAGCAGTTATGTACTCGAAATAAGGGATATGAACTGGCGCTATTTTTCCGTTTTGTTCTCAGCAGCCTGTTGGGCGAATATGGTTGGCATGAATATCTCATCGGGTTTTAAATCTGTAGTGACCATTTATATTCTTGTTCCCTTAATTTTGGTGCCACAATTGCTTTTTAGCGGCGTAGTCGTAGATTTTAACAACCTGAACCCTAAGATTCAATCTTTCAAAAATGTCCCAGCTGTGGGCGATGCCATGACATCGCGCTGGGCATATGAAGCCCTTGTGGTAAGTCAGTACCGCGACAATAAATTTCAAAAGTATTTTTTCGACAGCGAGATGAAAATGAGCTCCTCCCTCTTTATCAAGGCGTACCTTGTACCTTTTTTAAAAGACCATCTCGACTCGGTAAATACTCATATTAACAACCGGCAACAATATGCTCAGGTTCAGGCAGATATTACATTACTCAGGAACGAAATTGCCAAGCTCGAAATTCTGGACCAGAACACCATTAAAAATCTGGAGAACCAGTTGACCATCGAAAATTTTTCTGAACTGACTTATCACGAAATCAATGGTTTGCTCGACAATCTGTGGCAGCATTACCATAACGAATACCGATCGGCCATGAAGCAGCACGATCGGATATTCATGGAGCTAAACAACACTATAGACCCGAGTGTGGGCCTTAATAATTTTAAAAACCTGTATGCCAATGCTCAATTGTCGCGTATTGTGCGGAATGAAAAAGAACTTCAACACTTTTTTGTGTACGATAACCATGTGATTAAACATAAAGACCCCATCTTTACGCTGCCATTTTCCACTAACGGCAGGGCTCACTTCTATGCTCCAAAGAAACAAATCGGGAATACATACATCGATACCTTCTGGTTTAATATTGCCTTTATCTGGCTTAACACTCTGGTATGGTTTGCACTCTTGTACTTCGATATCCTGTACAAAGTAATCCGGTATTTCGAGAACTCACGATTAAGGCGGTTCAATAACAGAATTGTAGCCATTTTACAAAAGCAAGCCTTACAGGCCAGCCGAAGCCGCAGAATGGATGTATAACTAATTGAAAAAATGGCAGCTCTTAGCCCGGAAACCTAAACTTTTCGAATTTAAATTACTGGTAAAAAAAAATAGCGAACCCATGCGAAATATTAAAGTAGTTTTCATCAGCATGTTTTGGATTTTAATGTCCATTACCCTTCTTGCACAGGAAGAAGCTGAACTCACCATTATGCAACTCGAAGAACTTGAAAGAACAGCGATTCTGGAGGGCGATACCCTGAGCCTTGCAAATATTATGTCTGAACGCTTAATGGTAAATAATCCTGAAAACAGGCTGGTGGACTATCACGAGGTCATGAAGCGGTTACGCACCGGCAAGATAGATTATACAAGGTTCGACCGGAAAATTGATAAAATTTCAGTTTTCGGGAATACTGCTATTGTGATGGGTGCAGAAACCATTGAACCGAAAAGCACAAGCGATAATGCCGGCAAAACAATCACCAGGAGGTTTACAAATGTGTGGCAGCAAGGCCCCGATGGATGGAAACTCATTGCCCGACAGGCTACAATTATATCAATAGAAGAAACTTTGAAATAATAAAATCCAGCAAACCAAAATCCTAAAAATATTGACGTTTCCGAAACAATAGAACCCCGCCTATCGAAAGCAGCAATGAACCTGCTATAATAGACGGCAAGGCCCATGGGGCCGATTCCATAAAATTAGGAACATTCATGCCGAAAATACTGGCAATTAAAGTAGGAATCATTAATATGATAGAAATAAGTGTAAGCTGCTTCATCACTACGTTTAGATTATTTGAAATTACCGAAGCAAAAGCATCCATCATTCCACTTTGAATATCGGAATAAATCTGTGCCATTTCCAATGCCTGCTTGTTTTCAATGATGGCATCTTCCAGTAAATCTTCGTTGATTTCGGTAACTATTTTCTTCGAATTTCGAAGTCTTGCCAGCACAATCTCATTGGCTTTAATGGAAGTAATAAAATAAACAAGGCATTTTTCCATCTTTAACAGTTTGTTCAATTCCTTGTTTTTAATCGATTTCTCAAGGTCTTGTTCAATTGCAGAAGTCATCTGGTTGATCTGTTTGAGGTATTTTAAATACAAACTACCAGAACGCAAAAACAAACGCAAAATAAAATTAATGTTATCGCTAATATGTCGATACTGTTCTCTTAATATCGGAGGTTGCCCGATAGGTAAAACCTCATTATGCTGTAAACATAAGGTAAGGGTAAAACCATCGGTAAAAAAAATACCAAGTGGTATAGTAGCGAAAGGCAGTCCATTATCTTTTACTTCAATCGGAATCCGTAAAATAACCAGCGTCCAATCGTCCTCGAATTCTATCCGCGGCCTTTCATCCATATCTAATATATCGTTGATGGAATCGTCAGGTAATCCAAAATCCTCAGAAATTCTTCTTAGTTCTTCGCCAGACGGATTAATAACGTTAATCCAGCATCCTTTTTCCAATGCAGCTATTTCGACATAGCCGCCAAACGTTTTAAAGATTCTTATCACAGACTTGCCTCCTTACAATTTGTTCTGTAAGGAGCATTCACGGCCTTACAGGGAGATTAATACTTTCGTTTCTTATGATACGGGCCTTCGTCCATATTAAAATAATTATTGTGGCACAAATGTAGCACTTTTTATTTTCAAAATACCTTAATAAACAATGCAACAACTACCTTACAGAGTTGAAATATAAATCAGACCTGAATACCTTTAGCATTGCTTTTTTTAAATACAGAATAATGCTTTACTAATTCACCAAAACCATTGCAGTGCGGGCAGGTACAGTTATTTTAAGTTTATCAGCATGCCCCGAAAAAACCATTTCAGATTGAAACACACTTTTATAGGCCATGCTTGTGCGCACCGGTATTTCAATCATTTGTTCTTGAAAAGAGAGGTTGAACACGCATAGGGTTTCCTGTTCGTTTAGTTTTCGCGAATAAGCCAACAGCAATGCGTTGTCATCGGCAATTAGAAAAATCACATCCCCACTTCTGAGTTCCTGTCGTGTTGCACGCAAACGCATCAGACTCGAATAAAAAGCACGAAGCTCCATATCCACCTCCACCGCATCACTTTTTGCTGTGTTGCCCAGCAGGGGATGAATATTTTCGGCTTCATAAATAAGGTCCTCCCAAACCAGAGGTTTCCGGTTGCTGGGATCATCCTCGCCCCACATCCCCGACTCATCGCCTGCCCAAACCTGTGGAGCTCCGACATAGGTAAACTGATGCGTCAGAAGCATTTTTTGTATTTGAAGTGTAGCCGAATCAGGTTTGTCGATTTTATAATCCTTATTATCAATTAGTTTAACTCTGTCTTTATACTTTCCCTGGTTATATAGCGATGTGGACAGACGCGGTGAATCGTGACTGGAAGACATATTCATCATCGCTTTCTGATTGGCCTCCGAAATACCCTGGTTTAGAAAATTGAGTTGTTTGACAAACTGAGAAGGAGAAAGTGCATCGGCCTGCTGGCCAAAAAAACCGCGGGCAGCTCTGTACCATCTGTAATTCATTACAGCATCGAAGGCATCATTCAACCAGGGTTCTGGGTCGAGCAGACGATCTGGCCATTGTTCCCACCAGATTTCACCAATCAAAATAGCTTCGGGGTTAATGCTTTTCACCACCTTTCTGTATTCGCTCCAGAAGCCTACAGGCACTTCACCGGCTACATCAAGCCGAAAACCATCGATACCATCCGAAGGGTCACCATCGTTGTTCGGGTCGAGCCAGCGTTTTGATACATCGAAAATATGCTGTTTTAAACTTTCGGAGTTGAAATTACCTTCGAGGTATCCGACTGCATATTTAGGTGGCTCATTGGTAATGGTGCGCTTAAACTCGGGAAGTTCACGCACATGGCTCCAACCTTCATACAAAAATTCGTTTTCGCTCGTTGCCGGGTCATCAAATCTTTCTATCTTGTACCATTCGGCATAAGCCGATTGTTTTCCTTTTTCCATCACATCTTGAAATGCCCAGAAATTCATCCCGGTATGATTCCAGGAATAATCCATCACCACCCGAATGCCACGCTGATGGCAGGCATCAATTAGCTGCAGGAACATACTGTCGGCAGTAGTCCATTTCCAGGTCGAATGGTCGCCAGGATTTTCTGCTTTCATTATAGAGGCATCAAGTACTGGATCCGGGCCAAAATGACGGTCGATATGATGGTAACTTGCCGCATCGTATTTATGAAGGCTGGGGGCATCGTTAAGCGGGTTAAAATAAATGGCGTTGATACCGAGTTGGGCCATGTAACCGAGTTTTTCAATTACACCAGCCAGATCGCCTCCATAGCGCCGGGCCGAAACACAATTGTAAAAACTGCTGTCCGATAAACTCCCAAACCAGGGATCAGGTTTATACCATTGCTGGGTCCAGGGGGTTAATTCCCAGGAGGCGATTTCTTCGTGTGGATAAGTGCCTCTCAGGCTCTCAGCTGTGGGGTCGTTGTTGGTGTCGCCATTTCTGAAACGTTCTACCAGAATCTGGTACCAAATGGCATCTTCCGACCAGGTAGGCGGGTTGTTCTGCGACTGTATTGTTGTTGTTCCCTGCTTGCATTGGGCAAGAAAAAAGATGAGTACAACTGAACCCACGAAACCGACTATTCTTTTCATCTGTTTATAATTTGTTTTTTAATGGTCAGATGGAACATCCATGAACCCCGAAGGGCCCGGCAAAGCCAATAAACATACTCATGTGTGTTAAACATATTTATCATGGATGTTTCATTCCCGATGGTTTTATAACTCTAAGTTGATAAAAAACACACCATTAAAAAAAAAATATGAATTCAATACAAGGTTTTATAGCAATACTAAAAAGCACTTACCTCTAGTTAAATAATTATATAACAATTATTTAATATAAATGTAATAAGAAGCTAAAATCAAGGTTTTAAGAATGAAAATCAAACCCCTTTTTTGGAAAAATGGAGTTTATCACACAAATTAAATTAATTTCATACTAACTTTTCGAGCAAATACAAAAAGATATGGAATTGGAAAACAAGCAAAACATAGCACCAATATACGTTGCATCCGGGGGTAAAGGAATTGCCGGCCATGCCATGGTGCATTCGCTCATCATACAATACCCCGACAATAAAATACCTGTTAAGGTTATTCCAAACGTTCAAACTGAAGAAAAGATAATTGATCTGGTGCAACAGGTAAAAAACGAAGGTGGTTTGCTGACGCATACCATGGTCAACACAACCCTGCGCCGCATGCTTATTGATGAATGTGAAAAGCAAGGTGTTCGACAGATTGATTTTATGGGCCCGCTTGCCAATTACCTCGAAGAAGAACATGGTTTGCAGTCGATCAGTGTTCCGGGATTGTACCGACGCATTAATTACCAGTATTTCGACCGGGTCGATGCAATTGATTTTACACTTACCCAGGACGATGGACTGAATCCACAAAGGCTGAAACAGGCAGAAATTATCCTCACCGGAGTATCACGCTGCGGAAAAACACCCTTAAGTGTGTACATGTCGATGTTTGGATGGAAAGTAGCCAATGTGCCAATAGTAAACGGTATCAAACCTCCCGATGAACTCTTCGAAGTGGATCCCCGAAGGGTATTTGGATTACGCATTGGCCTTAGTCACCTGATTTCGATCCGGCATAAAAGGTTGTTGCAAATGGGCGACATTCGCAATGCCAATTACATCGATCAGAATAATGTACGCGAAGAACTAAGGTATGCCGGACTCATTTTCGAAAAAGGAGGCTTTACAACCATTAATGTTACCAACAAACCCATAGAATCGACAGCCAACGAAATTATTGGCATGATCTCCGACCGTTTTGGATATGCCGATAGGAAGCAAAAGACTCAGGAAGAGGATGAAAAACCTTAGACACTAACCCTTAATTTTACCAATCCACTGCGTTTTGAGTTTTGAATCGGTGCGTTTCCGGTTTGTTTGGCTGATACCATCTTTCGCCACACCAAGCTGGAAAAAACCGAGGCATTTATCGCCTGCTTCGAGTTGAAGGTAATCTGCCATTTGTGGTGTATAGCATACATCTCCTGTACTCAGATAACCCGAAATACCAAAGGCCGGCAAAGACAAATAAATGTTCTGCAGAGCGCAAGCCGTAGCTACCACTTCTTCAATTTCAGGAATCCTATTTCCACTATCATGCTTTACAATTAGTGCAATTACATGTGAAACCTGCCCTGCTTTTTCGGCATATTTATCCAGCTTTCCCTGGCTTACTTTATCGGCAGGTGTGATGGCCTTGTAAATTTCTGCCTGCTTTTCGAAAAACTGCTTCACCCCATCGTTGCGAAATACTTTAAAATGCCAGGGTTGGGTAAGTTTATGGGTTGGAGCCCAAACGGCGAGCGCAAGCATCTCTTCGATGGTTTCATCAGAGATCTTTGCTCCATGAATAAAATCTTTTGGGTATACTGAGCGCCTGCTCAATAGAAGGTTTTTGCAACAATCGATGAGTTCCAAATTGATAAGGTTTTAGTTCTGGTTTGTTTCGTGGATTAAAATTAGGAATTCCTTTTATGTTATTCATAAAAAGCCAATTTAGATATTTCTCAAATCATTGGGTCAAGCATTGTATTATTACGATACCCATTCAGAAAGGAAAATTTTATATTTTTTTGAGAAAGTACCTTGAGCATATGATTTTTATCCTGCTTGATAAATGTTAGCATTTTTAAGTATTGTCTTTTCTAATTTGGCAGGTAGCCATTTAAAATCATCTGATGATAAATACTGCGCTGACAAATCCTTCGAGTATAGCCATTGTAGGAGCATCGAATAATCTCGGCAAACCTGGTGGCGGGCTTGTGCATAATCTGGTGCAAGGTGGTTACAAAGGCCGGGTGTATCCTGTGAATGTAAATGAAACTATTATTCAGGGTTTAAAAGCCTACCAGAGTATCGAGGAACTGCCTCCCACTGATCTGGCCATATTGGCCATACCTGCAGCTACGTGTGTGCAGACAGTAAAGGGAATGGCAGAAAATAAAGCCACTAAAGCCTTTATTATTATTTCTGCTGGCTTTGCTGAAATGGGAGCCGAAGGAAAAGCTTTGGAGCAGGAATTAAAAAATCTGGCCCAACAGCATCAGCTGGACATTATTGGCCCTAATTGCATTGGCGTGATGAACAGCCAGTATAAAGCTGTTTTTGTTTCGCCCCCTCCGGCTATAAAACCCAGAGGTGTCGATTTTGTATCGGCATCAGGAGCTCTGGCAGTATTTTTATTTGAGAACGCTCCAAAACAGGGCCTTGAGTTTGGCAATGTATTTACGGTAGGAAACTCAGCAGTAATTGGTGTGGAAGAAGTGCTGGCCTATTGGGACCATGCGTATGATCCTCTCACCAGTTCAAACCTTAAAATGGTATATGTTGAACAAATACGTAAACCTGAACTTTTTTATAAGCACATCCATTCGTTACGCAGCAAAGGATGTGATGTAATAGTCGCTAAACCTGGCGATTCGGAGGCTGGTGCAAGAGCAGCCCTTTCGCATACAGGTGCATTGGCCGGAGACAGTGCTGCCTTCGGACTTTTAATAAAAAAAGCAGGCGCTATTCCTTGCTACAGCCGCCAGGATCTTATTAATACTGCCTGTATACTTTCGCACAAAAAACCAAATGGTAATAACCTTGCCATCATCACCCACGCCGGTGGCCCGGCAGTATTGATCACCGACCGTCTTCAAAAAGCAGGAATTCAGGTTCCTGAAATTGATTCAGAAAGTCAGAAAAAAATACTATCCATCCTGCATCGGGGTGCCTCAGCCATCAATCCGGTTGATCTACTGGCAACAGCCAATAAGGAACAGCTAACTGCTACCATCGAAATACTCGATTCGCTGTCATACATCGATGCGCTGATAGTGATTTATGGAAAAACAGGTATGGAAGATTTGTTTGAAACCTATTCGGCATTATCTGCGGCCATTGATCGGGCAAAAAAACCTGTTTATTCGGTGTTACCATCCGTACAAAGCGGAGAGGAAGAAATTACTCATTTTCTGAAAACAGGAAAAACCTGCTTTATCGATGAATATGTCTTCGCTGAAGCTTTCGATAAAGTACTTCATGCACCAAAAATATATCCAGCTCATCTTTACATCCCTCCGGCAAAAGAACTTAAAAAACAAACCACTTCAAGGGCATTATCAGAAGAAGAAACCCTCGAATGCCTCAAATGGGCCGGTATTCCTCTCACTGTAACAGAATTGATAGATTGCGAAGCTGACCTGGATAAATGCAGCAAAATGGAATTTCCATTGGTTGCCAAGGTGATGGGAATTTTACACAAAACTGAAGTAAACGGGGTAATCCTTAATATTACCAATAAACAACAGCTCAAAGAAAGTTTTGAAAAACTCCTTCGCATACCCGGATCGACCGGTATGGTGGTTCAGGAAATGATTCGGGGTACCGAACTATACCTGGGTGCCAAAAGACACGATGGTGTGGGTTTTTCGGTACATGCCGGAAGCGGAGGTATTTTTTTGGAACTGTTACGCGATGTGGTTTCCTTTTTAGCACCCGTAAGCTTCGACGAAGCCTATGATTTATTGGGCGAATTAAAATCTTTTAAACTTTTCGAAGGTTACCGCAACATGCCACCAGTAAATCGGGAGGCATTTGCACAAGTAATATCTGCCTTTTCCCGGATGTTTGAAAAATATCAAGACATAAAAGAAATAGACCTTAACCCTCTGATAGCAAGCGGAGACCAGATTGTTGCCGTCGATGCACGAATAATTATTTAATTTCCAACGAATGACACAAGAAAACCTGCCCATTTCTGCCCGGTTAGTGGAAGAAGCCCTCGAGAATTCAGGCATCAGGGAACTTGCTTCTGCCTCCATACGCGAAGTGGTTGCTCTAATAAAATACCTCGAAAACAAAACCGGTATTTCCATGCTTCGAATGGACATGGGTATTCCCGGCTTACCAACTCCTGCTATCGGAATAGAAAGTGAAATAGCTGCACTGAAGCAAGGAAAATCGGCACAATACGGTCAAATCGATGGCATTCCGGAGTTGAAAAAAGAAATTGCCCTATTTGTAAAAAACTTTCTCGATGTAGAAGTAAGCGAACGCTCTTGCATAGTGACAGCAGGATCGATGATGGGCTCGATGATTACCTTTATGGTGGCTGCCAAACGCGAAAAAAGCAGGCAGGGCGTGCTCTTTATCGATCCGGGTTTTCCGGTTCAGAAAAAACAGGCCAATGTCATGAACCTACCTGTCTTCAGTGTAGATATCTATCATTACAGGGGCGACAAGCTGTATGAAAAACTGGAAGACATCTGTGCAAAAAACGGCATTTCGGTAATTATCTATTCCAACCCTAACAATCCTACCTGGGTGTGCCTTACAGAATATGAACTAAAAACTATTGGTGAAATAGCCAACCGTCACGATATCGTTGTTGCCGAAGACCTAGCTTATTTCGGCATGGACTTCAGGCACGATTACAGTAAACCCGGCCAACCCCCTTTCCAGCCAACTATTGCAAAATACACCAACAACTATATTTTGCTCATTTCAAGTTCCAAGGTTCTTAGCTTTGCCGGTCAACGGGTTGGTATGCTGGTGGTTTCCGATGCCTTGTACAACCGCGAATACCCAAACCTGCTCAGCATTGGCGACAACAACAAGTTGGGTCCTTCGTTGGTAATGGATGGTGTATATGTAATTTCTGCAGGAACAAGCCATACCGCACAGTATGGTCTAGCAGGCATGCTGCAGGCAGTTAACAATGGCAGCTACAATTTTATCGAACCACTCAAAGAATATGCGTTTCGGGCCCATGAAATGAAGAAACTCTTTATTAAGAATGGTTTTGAGATACTTTACGACAAAGATGGAATGGAGGATATTGCCGATGGTTTCTACTTCACAATTACTTATCCGGGGCTTGACGAAAACGAACTCATAACACGATTAATTCGTTGTGGCCTGGGAACCATTTCGCTTAGAATAACTGGTAGTAAAGGCAAAGCCGGTGTTCGGATCAGCGTATCGATGGTCGATCAGACAAAGTTTGATACCCTCCACCAGCGCTTAGCTCTTTTTGAAAGCTTGTAACTTGTGGCCTAAAATTATGGATTTCTAAAGTAATTTTGATAATATTGACAGCTCAAAATAAACCCTAACTTTTGGTGATCATTTGTAAGCATCTGGCTTATAAATGTTAAACCAAAAAAAACACTTTCCAAAGAATGGCAAAATTGAAAGGCACAGTGGTGGTGGAAGTAGAAAGATGCAAAGGCTGCGAGCTGTGCATTGTAACCTGCCCACAGCAAGTACTGGCAAATAAAGAAGCCCAGGTCAACAGCAAAGGATATCATTACGTGTACATGGAAAAACCAGAAGAGTGCACAGGGTGTACCAATTGTGCTGTCGTATGCCCCGACGGGGTGCTCACTGTCTATCGGGTTAAAGTTTAATCATATAAAAACACAACCTTCCACATGGGAGAATTAAAACTAATGAAAGGCAACGAAGCTGTTGCCGAAGCAGCTATTCGGGCCGGAGCCGATGCCTATTTCGGTTACCCCATAACTCCACAGTCTGAAGTAATGGAATATTTGGCTCTTCAGCAACCCCACAAGCGCACCGGCATGGTGCTGCTTCAGGCCGAAAGTGAAATTGCCGCCATTAATATGGTATACGGTGCTGCCAGCACAGGAAAAAGAGCATTTACATCCTCTTCAAGCCCCGGAATAAGTTTGAAACAAGAAGGCATCTCGTACATGGCAGGAGCCGAATTACCCTGTCTGATACTCAATGTAGTACGCGGGGGTCCCGGCCTAGGCACCATTCAACCATCTCAGGCCGATTATTTTCAGTCGACCAAAGGAGGTGGACATGGCGATTACCATCTGATCGTACTGGCTCCTGCTTCTGTTCAGGAAATGTCTGATTTTGTGAAACTTGGCTTTGAATTGGCAGAAAAATACCGCAACCCGGCCATGATCTTGTCCGATGGCGTGATTGGCCAAATGATGGAAAAAGTAGAGCTATTCGAGCAACAACCCCGTAAAACCGCCTTCAACGAGCCATGGATGGTTACAGGTAAATCCAACAACAGAGAAAAAAGGGTTGTTACCTCGCTCGACCTCGATCCGGTTAAAATGGAAAAGCATAATTACGACCTCATTGAAAAATACAAAACCATTCGCGAGAAGGAAGTGCGCTTCGAAGAAATACAATGCGACGATGCCGAATATATTCTGGTAGCCTATGGTTCCTCAGCCCGTATTTGCCAGAAAGCTGTTGAGCTGGCTCGGGAAGAAGGCATTAAGGTTGGCCTGTTCAGGCCCATTACCCTTTATCCTTTCCCGGAAAAGGCTATTGGCATGCTGGCACAAAGGGTGAAAGGATTTTTATCCGTAGAACTGAGTGCCGGACAGATGGTAGAAGATGTGCGACTGGCTGTAAACGGCAAAGTACCCGTATCGCACTATGGACGATTGGGCGGAATGATTCATTCGCCCGAACAGGTTTTATGCGCTATTCACGAATTTTTAGTAAGGTAGACAATGGACATTAATACAATTATAAAACCCGAAAACCTCGTGTACAAGCGTACCGAGTGCCTCACCGACCGCACCCTTAGCTATTGCCCTGGTTGCGGGCATGGAGTAATTCACCGTATTGCCATGGAGGTGGTAGAAGAACTGGGCATTCAACAAGATACCATCGGAGTTGCATCGGTAGGTTGTTCGGTACTGGCCTACGACTTTATGGATATCGACATGACCCAGTCGCCTCATGGCAGGGCAACCGCTGTGGCAACCGGTATAAAACGCTGCTGGCCCGATAAATTTGTATTTACTTACCAGGGCGATGGCGACCTTGCTGCCATTGGCACTGCAGAAACCATACATACTTGCAACAGGGGCGAGAACATTACCATTATTTTTGTAAACAATGGCATCTATGGAATGACAGGCGGACAAATGGCGCCTACTACCCTTCCCGGGATGAGATCATCCACAAGTCCTTATGGCCGAGATGTAGAGCTGATGGGAAACCCTATTAAAATGACCGAGCTGGTTGCCCAATTGCCAGGCACTTATTATGCTACCCGACAGTCGGTTCATAAACCTGCCAACGTACGTAAGGCGAAAATGGCCATTAAAAAGGCCTTCGAAAACCAAAGACTTAAAAAAGGAACTTCCATAGTCGAGATCGTATCGAACTGCAATTCTGGATGGAAAATGACACCCGTCGAATCGAACAAATGGATGGAAGAAAACATGTTCCCTTTTTACCCGCTTGGCGATATTAAAGTAGATGGTCAGCTGGTAACCAAACAATAGAATCACCATGAACGAAGAAATAATCATAGCAGGTTTTGGCGGACAAGGAGTATTGTCGATGGGGAAAATTATGGCCTACTCGGGCATTATGCAACACCTCGAAGTAGCCTGGATGCCCTCTTATGGTCCCGAAATGCGCGGAGGAACAGCCAACGTAACTGTTATTCTGAGCGAATCGCGCATCAGCTCGCCCATTCTCAATGCCTTCGATACAGCCATCATCCTAAACCAGCAATCGCTCGATAAGTTCGAGAAGAAAGTTAAACCGGGTGGTCTGATGCTCTACGATACCAACGGCATTACCCGCCACCCCGGGCGCGCCGACATTAAAATTTACAAAATTGAAGCAGCGGCAGAAGCGGCCCGCATGAGCAATTTAAAAGTATTTAATATGATTGTACTCGGTGCTTATCTGAAAATCACCAACTTCCTGGAATTCGACCATGTAGTGGAAGGCCTTGAACAATCGTTGCCCAAACGTTACCATAACACCATACCTGCCAATACCGCAGCCATAAAGCGCGGGATGGAAATTGTGGAACCCTACCAGGTATTAGTTTCCTGAAAATATAAAGTCCGGACTGCAAAATTCCCTGCGGTCCGGACTTCATTTTTAGGGTGAGTTCTGCCTCAGGAATTCTTCGGAGGTAAAAGCAAGTCGTTCAACACAATTTCGGTTATGGTACGTTTTTGTCCCTGTTTGTCTTCGTAACTGCGGTACACCAGCCTACCCTCGAGGGTAACATACGAACCTTTTGCAAGAAATTTCTCCACAAGCTCAGCGTCCTTGCCCCAGGCTACTATGTTATGCCATTGGGTGTCTTCTACTTTTTCGCCTTTTTGGTCGAAATACATCTGATTGGTTGCCAAACTGAACCTGGCCATTTTTTTCCCATTTTCCAGTTGTTTCACTTCAGGATCACCGCCTAAATGGCCGATTAATTGTACTTTGTTTTTCAAGTCTTTCATAATACTTAAGATTAAATGAGTTTATTGATTAGTAGTCCTTATCGTTTCAGATAATTTCTGAAGCAAACCTACAACCCTCACCAAAGAAATTCCGGTTGATAAGCATTTATAGTCGTTTTATATTCGCTTATAGTCGTTTGTTGTCGGTTTGATAATTGAATTTATGATTCTTAGCTATATATGAATGCTTCAACAATAAATGCTTCGAAATAAAAATACTTGATAGAAAAAATAACAAGTCTTTTCAATTCACAAAAGTCAGACTACTTTTAGGCAACACTTAACCTATACGCTATGCGAGCATTTTGCTTTCTATTGATAAGCCTTTTGGCTATAAGTTTACCGGCACAAGAAGAGGATGACCCGGGTTACCTGGTTAGCATTGGCCAGCTGGCACCGGATTTTGAGATGCAACTCACAACAGGCGAAGTACTGAGGCTATACGATATGAGAGGAAAAATTGTAATGCTTCAATTTACAGCCAGTTGGTGCGGCGTTTGTCGGCAGGAGATGCCTTTTATTGAAAACGAAATATGGCAGCCATTGAAGACGAACCCACATTTTGCACTGTTTGGCATTGACCGCGATGAACCGCTAGAAAAAGTAATATGGTTTTCCGAAAAAACACAAATTACCTATCCTCTCTCGCTCGACCCCGGGGCTGCAATCTTTCAGCTATATGCCGAAAAAGAGGCTGGCGTTACACGAAATGTCATTGTCGGTGCCGATGGCCGAATACTCTATCTTACCCGCCTTTTTAACCGCGAAGAATTTGATGCGATGAAAGAAGTAATTTTTGAAGAAGTAGCTGCATTGAAGGGAGAATAATCTAAAACGGTTATACCCCCTGCTAATTTATATAGCTGGTTTCAAAACAAAATTATCCTTTGTCTGGAATTGCAACCCTTTTTCAATGTAAGGTAAGTTTCCGCTATGAATAAATACACCCTAATTAACCAACCTAAAGAAACTCTGGATTCTTAATATTTCTCAGTTGCCAACAAGTGGAAGTAGCATCCTACACAAAATAAATACTTCTGGTTGTTTCTAAATATGGAAACATTTTAATAGCTTTGTACAAAAAAGATAAATGGTCAAGCCGATTGAAGTAATACTTTTACCTGAGGCAGATAAATTCGTTGAAAATATTGAGGTATCTGCAAGAAAGAAGCTATTCTATGCGATTCGTAAAACGAAAATGCGGTTCTATGGAGATTGGTTTGAGAAATTGAAAAGCTCGAAAGATATCTTTGAATTTCGAGTAAAAGATAGCAATAAGTTTTTTCGACTTTTTGCATTTTGGGATAGTTCGGGTGATTCAGAAACATTGATTGTTTGTACACATGGATTGATTAAAAAAACAAACAAAACTCCCAAACAGGATATAGAAAAAGCTGAAATGATAAAAGAAAAATATTTCAAAGGATTATTAAAAAACTCGTGATTATGCAAACAACAGATTATAAAAGACTTGAGGATTTAGAAAATAAGTACTTTGGAGAAATGGGAACTCCTGAGCGAGAAGAATATGAGTTTGATTTGAAAATGGAATTGATTGGAGAAAAAATTAAACAATTACGGATTCAAAATAACTTGACACAATCACAGCTTGGAGAACTGATTGGTGTGAAACGTTCCCAGATTTCAAAATTGGAGCATGGAAACCATAGTGCCTCTGTTTCAACTATAATGAAAGTCTTCCAAGCAATGAAAGCAAAAGTTAGATTGCGGATTGAGACGGATGATTATTTTGAATTTGCTTTTTAATAACCACCAGTTGGCAACATGCGGTATAAAAAATTGCCGGGATAGTAGGTTATTCAAGGTTTGTGCCCGCTTCAACTTTCGTGTAACTTCACAGAAAATCTCCCCGCAATCGGCAACTTTTCATTTCGCCGACCGGTTCGCGTATTCCAAAATCAACAGTCTATTTTCGCATTGCTATGGCTTTGAGATCTGCAGGCATTTTTTCGATGGCATACCTTAGTGCTGTTCGGGGCATAAGGGTCTTATTCTTCATCACATAATCGAAAATAGCTTGCTGATATACCTGACTGGCCACCTTCAGCATCCAGCCATAACCTTTCTGCACCAGATCGTCTTTATCAAGCAGCAAGCTATCGGAAATGTCGATTATTTCGCTTAAAAACATGCCTTTTCTGGCCGGCACAATCAAAGAAACAGCTGCCGCCCTTCGCATCCATCTGTTTTCTGATAGAGTAAACTCTTTGAGTGATGCAAGGTATGAAGGATATCTTATTATGAACTCGCCAAGGGTGTGGTTACAAAAGGTATCGCAGGAAGCCCAGTTCGAAACATAGGTATCAATCCACCTTCTGAAGATTTCGAAATCATCAGGTGCAAACTGCATTTTCATCGCATAAGACCAATTGCAGGCAATAAACGATTCTTCCATGTAGTTCGATTTCCACAATTCTTCGCATAACAAAAACACTTCTTGTTTTGGCAAGTGCCCGACCTCGTTAAAATACTTCTTACCTAAAGCGGTTACTATTGCTGTTTTAACGCCATATAAATTAACTGCTTCCTTAAAAAAACGTTCTCCTGAAATTCGGGTATTATCGTCGGCAAGCATTGTAAGCTCTTGCCTCATGGCATCAAGTATTTTCTTCATAGCAGAAAATTTTATGAATTCAAACAAAATAAACAAAAAAGCCTATTTCACTGAAAATAAATGCATTTTGGTTTCGATTAAATTTAGGCAAAATAAATAAGCTTGATTGCTTTTTAAAAAGTCACGCAACCTTTTTTTGGCTTACCCATCTTAGATCCAGATTTCCAACATAACCAATCTACAAATTAAAAACAATGAATATGAAAATTAAAATGACTCGAATTGGTTTACTGGTTGCATTCCTTGCGCTTGCTGCTACTTCCTGTAAAAAGGAAACAAGTAACGATGCACCCCAAAGCGAAGAGGTGAAAAATTACCTCGAGATAAAAACAAAAATGGCTGCCATACAGGCTACGTCCGGACAGATGAACAATTTTATGGATGTGATTGCGGCCAGCCAACTAAACAGCAATGCGTTGAGTCTTGAATCGAATACCGGCGATTCGGTTGTAATAGACAGTTTGCCTGTTGACGATGGTGACTTTTGGGACTACTGGACCTGTGCTACTGTCACTGAAATTAACAATGGCGATGGCACAATAACTACCGTCTACGATTACGGCGATGGATGCGAAGAATATGGCTCAATGATGCGTGGAAAAATAAGCTATATCTGGAGCAATACGGAGAATAATTATTATTCGAAGGTTGTTTATGAGAATTATTATAGCTGGGGCATGGAGATGAATGGTTTTTCGGAATATTCCTTTACCTCGAGCGGCGATTCTTATTTCGAATATACTAACGATGACGTGAATAGCGATTCTGCTGTTTCTCCGGGTATTGTGTTCAATTGGTCCGGAACTTCCACAGGCAATGAGAACATGACTGTAACTTTTGACAATGGCGATAGCTATTCCTACACCTCACTTTACAACAACGAATGGGATAACTCAAGCTATACTTTACTGGAAGGTGAATATACCTACATTAGCGAATCGGCGGGTTATGAGTATTCCTATTATATCTCTGTTCCATTGGTTTACAATTACGAATGTACAGATACCTGGGTACCAGTTTCGGGAATCGAAGAGATTCATTATGTAAATGGAACCGAAACTTATGATTTTGTTACCAATTACGGCGATGGTTCTTGCGACAACCTGGCCGAAGTGACTGAAAATGGCATAACTACGGTAGTTGATTTTGGAGAATTGTATACCATTTATGCCGAAGAAAATGCTGATGGAACGGTTACTAACCGGAATTAGTCTGTGGCTTGCTTAACAATTTCCAACCAAATAAAAAATCCCACTTAGACTTGTTCCAGGTGGGATTTTCTTTATAACCGTTCCGATTTATTTCTTAAGAAGATCGCGGATTTCGGTAAGCAAGATCTCTTCTTTGGAAGGAGCCGGAGGGGCAGCTGGAGCAGCTTCTTCTTTTTTCTTGGCAGCATTCATTGCCTTAATCACCATAAAAATGGCAAAAGCTACAATCAGAAAATCAAAAGTTACTTGAAGGAAGTTACCATAGTTAAGGCTCACAGCAGGATTTCCATCTACAGCCTCCTTCATCACAAATTGTAAGTCTTTAAAATCGACACCACCAATTACCAAACCCAGGGGAGGCATGATGATATCACTGACAAGGGAACTTACAATCTTTCCAAAAGCAGCACCGATAATGATACCCACGGCCATGTCAATTACATTACCTTTCATGGCAAAGGCTTTAAATTCGCTCACAATTTTCATAGAATAGTAGTTTTAGTTTGCTTAAAGATACAATTTACTGAACCCAACATCAAACAATGTAAATGGCAAAAAGTGGTGAGCCTAAAAATTACTACGGTTAAAACCACCTTTTTTTCTTAAGTAGAATACCATTGCCGTAAAGGTAGAACCCATCAATAACCAAGCAGCGGCATAACCATATTTCCATTTCAATTCGGGCATGTTGGCAAAATTCATCCCATAGATACCCGCAATAAATGTTAAGGGAATAAAAATAGTGGATACGATGGTTAGAGTGCTGATTAACTGATTCATTCTATAACCCTGAACTGAAAAGAATAGGTTTGTGTTACTTTCCAAAGAAGCTTGAATCATATCGCAACTATCCAGCAAGGTCAAGCATAAGTCTTTGATTTCAAGAAAATATTTAATATTCTTTTTATCGATGAACTGTTTTTCTTCCCTTTCGAGTTGTAATGTAAACTCCTTAATCGGAAAAATGGATTTTTTAATAAAATGAACAAATTTCTTGTGATTTTCAATCAGCTTTAAGGTATCAGGAGAAGGTTCCTTTTTGGTATCAGTAAAGTTAAAACTATCTATTTCACTGTCTATTTTATTGAGCGTTTTAAAATAATTATCGAGTATGGATTCCAACATGGTGTAAAGCAGATAGTCGGTAGCACTTTGCCTGAGAATACCAGTATCATTTCGAAGCCTATACCTTAAATGTTCAAAAAAATCGGCTTTCCGTTCCTGAAAAGATATTAAAAAGTTTTCTCCCAGGATAAAGCTTATTTGCTCTGTAATAATTTCACTATCAGATGGAACGATTGATTTAATAGTTAAGAAGGAGAAATCATCAAATTCCTGAAATTTTGGTCTTTGGTTGACATCTAAAATATCTTGTATGACAAGATTGTGAATATCAAACTTTTGGCAAATATCAACAATTGAATTCGGTTCGCTTAATCCATGTATATTGAGCCAATTGCGATACTCGCTACGGCTAAAATTTTCAATATCCGAGGAAACCAGGTTTTGCTTTTCCTTGCAATTTTCTTTATTGTATTGAAACAGCTGAATGCTAATTTTTTCAGGTCTCTTGGACCCGGTAAAAATAAATACACTCGGGTCTGGTTTCTTTCTATGAAGAGGTTGAAGCTTTTTTATGGGTCCAAAAGGATTCATTCTAATATATTCTGGCTTTATCGTTTTAGTTTCATCCCACCCCTATTATAAAACTCCGAGGCACGTGATTTCAAGTACAGGTTGCCATGATTGTCCTGGTCATTTTCGAACGAGGCCTGATCGGGAGCACCTTGTCCAAATAAAAGGGCAATTACTCCGCAGTTGGCAAATTTGGCCAGGTTATAAGCCGAGTTATCGCCCAGGAAATATTCCACCCGGTTATCTTTATACCCTTGCTGGGGACCACCATTATTCGCTACATTCAGATGGTATTCATTACCCATCGCAATCTGCCAGAGTATCCACCTTTTTCCGGCTTTAATATTCCACAACCTTAACCATTCGGCATAGCGGTTAAAGCTTTTGGAGTTGATGCTTGCGGCAGTGTCTGTATCCCACCACTTATCGGTGTCAAGTACTACCTGGTAATAATCGGCATCGCGATCGGAAGGATCGCCAACCAGAAAATCAAATTCAAGCCCTGTCTGATTAGGGGTCAGACCCAGTGGAGCCAGAAAGTTATAGGTTTCGTCTACCTCGGGCTGAAGGGGTATGTTTGTTGAATAATAGGAAATATCATTACCGGTGGCCCATGCCGACACATGTATACCAAGACTTAGTTTATCAACACCCATTGTTTTTTTAAGTTCAAGAAATGCCAATCCCCAACCGGCCAGCGTATTGGGTAGCCCAGACAACTCGGGTATACCAGTATCTTCCACCGCTGAATAGGCATTGGGATTTCCGCCGGTTTGCTGCTGCATCATTGCAAAACCATCCGCTTCGACAAGAATAATTACCGGTTTGCCAAATTCTTTGATGCGCGAAAGCAGCAACATATATTCTTCGAAATAACGCTTCATGGTAGAAGCATTCGTTGTTTTGTCGTACTCTTCGCCTCCACCTTCAATTTCCGCCAAGAGATAAAACTCGAACACAGGAACAGCCCCAATTCTATCGCATTCGTTCATAAAGTCGAAAGCCATATTGCCATTGAACTCATCCAGGCCCCAGTTATCGGCCCACCCTGGCACCAGGTAAATGTAGCCTGAATTCCAGGGCACCCCGCTGTTCTCCATCCAATGCAGCCCCCTGTTCTCAAAAATACCCACATGCATTACACTTTCGAGGCTAATTGGAATTTCGCCTCTGGCTTCGGTGCCATAGATTGTATTGCTATTGTCTGTGCTTGGACGTTCATTCTCATCATCGCACGAAAACAAAAGTAAAAGGGAAAGAATTGGCACTTTCAGTACCAGCTGTTTATAGCGGAATAGATTCATGGTGGCAGTAGTTTTATTGTTAATTCTTACGTGGTTTAATACTTTCTTCCAAATATATCGAATTCATAAATTCTTACAATAAAAACGAAGTTTAAACCGAAATGTTTTATCTACAATTGATTGCATTTAAAATCGGAAAATATTTCCTTCTAAACCTGATTTCAAAAAGTATTGCCAGTTCTTCTAATAATTCTATTTTTGATCTCTGATTTGGAGTATTTTTGGTGCCTCTGAATAGTTAAGTTATACCCAGCCCATTAATGAATTTAAAGTTTTAATATCATTCATTCAACAAAAGATCATCAAAGTTTAGATTATATTGTTTTAAAAGGTCACTACCCAAAAGTGTTAAAATGAGTACAGAGAAAAAAGTAGAAAATTGGTATAACAATTTTGCCAGCCAGCAAATACAAACGGGTATTACAATCAGGCATTATAAAATTCTAGAGTATTTACGCCTTGCAGGACTCAGGAAAAGCAGTCGCGTGTTAGAAATTGGTTGCGGCGTGGGTACCCTCACCGAATTGCTTTCACAGTATATTACTAGGGGTAGTATGGTTGCAGTCGATATTAGTACAGAATCGGTTGAAATTGCACGAAAACGCTTATCGAAAGTAAAAAATCTGGAATTTGTTGTTTCTGACATTTATGAATTCAGTCACTCCAAAAAATTTGATTTTATTGTATTACCCGATGTTCTGGAACATGTACCAGTTGAACAACATCGAAAGGTATTTCAGATTTTAGCGGAACATATGCATGAGCAATCATTACTCTTCATTCATATTCCTCATCCGAAAGCATTGGATTACATTCGTTTGCATACTCCTGAAAAGCTGCAGATAATCGATCAGTCGTTGGATGCCAGCACCCTTATTGAAAATGCTTATGCCAACAAGCTTGTGTTGGTAAATTATACCCCCACCAATTTGCATCATACTGTGGCTGATTATGTCTACATGATTTTCAGAAAAGACTATCAGGTAAATTTAATCGCATTGCCACAAATAAAAATAATCAAGGCTAAAACAATCTCGCGGATTAAGTTTGCGCTTTCGAAATGGACAGGCAAGTAAAAATGAAGTCGACAATACTTTATATTTATCCTACTTTTGCGACCTTCATTAAGCGCGACCTTGATTTTTTGTCAGAGAAATTCAGGGTTATCACGCCAAAGCATCATTGGGGAAACAAACAGCTTGCCGCATGGAATTTTGTAAGGCAGTTGGTGTTTATTCTGCGTTATCTTTTTAGGTGTAAGGCCATTTTTGTAATGTTCGGAGGTTATTGGTCGTTTTTACCCGCCTTGTTGGGTCGAATGGCCGGCAAACCAGTGTACATTATATTAGGTGGTGCCGATTGTGTGTCTTTTCCTACCATTCAATACGGTAGTTTGCGAAAACCTCTGCTCAGAACCTTTATCAGGTGGTCATATCGGTTGTGCAGCAAATTGATACCTGTGGACGAATCGCTTGTCTTCAGCCAATACCAGTATTTCGAACCACAGCATTACCAGTTTCAGGGATATAAATACCATTTACCCAAAGTTTCAACTCCTTATGAGGTTATCTACAATGGCTTTGATCCGGTATTCTTTTCGCACGATATATCTCCCAAACGGCCAGACTCTTTTATTGCGATTGCTGCCATTCCAGATAATATGCGATTGAAACTGAAAGGAATTGACCTGCTTTTAGAACTGGCAAAAATATATCCTCAATGCAATTTTACTGTAGTCGGTATTTCGGACCAAATGATTGAGCGATTAGGAAAGGTATCTGAAAATGTGACCCTTATTTCATTCCTTGCCCAGAAAAAAATGAAAGAATATTTGCTTACCAGTCAATATGTTGTTCAATTATCTATTTCCGAAGGATTTCCGAATGCCATTTGCGAGGCCATGTTATGCGGTTGTATACCAATCGGATCTGCAGTTGGGGCAATGCCGAATATAATATCCAATACTGGCTATATTATGGAGCATTCAGATTTAAAGTATCTACAAAATCGTTTCACAGAAATTCTCCTTGCAGATGAACATACCAGAATGATGCTATCCCAAACAGCACGTACACGTATATTAGAGAATTTTCATATCGACCAAAGAAAAGAGGCATTTTACAAATTAATTGGTTCATAACAACCCTCTATTAATTATCCTTGTTGGAAAGTGGTTACTTTATGCATCCATTTTAGCATGAATCTTTTTGATATTTTCATAAATGTAAATGAGTTAACTGAAACAAAATCCAATTAACTCTTTTGTATCTCAATAGTGACAAGGAATAAAAAACTTTTTACCAACTATTTTTGGCCTCTATATCATCTTTTTCAACAGAATTGAAAAACTTTGAATGATTAAAGTGGATACGCCAATTCTGAAATAATATTACTCACACTAACTCAGCAATCGACTTTTATCCAAATCATCTTATGTTTTTGGTTTCAAGTCTGCTCGCTGGCTTATACCTTCCGGTAACTCAGAAAAAACATTCCCGCCAATACAATAATCGCGTTGTAGATCAGCACTTCAAAACCCATTTTATATCCCCAGAATAATTCAGCAGAATATTTGTTCAGAAAGAACATGGCCACAGGCGAAGCGATGGCTAAAACCGGAATATACTTTTCGTGTATTTGGCGTTTGCTGAAAATTCCAAATGCAAACATGGCCAATAAGGGACCGTACGTATAGCCTGCAGCCTTAAATAGCGAACTGATTACACTTGCATTGTTAAAGGCATTAAAAACAATAATAATCAAAGCTATCATCAACGACATACCCAAATGTACGATGATGCGGGTTCTTTTTAACCGGGCTTCGGGCATCTGCCCAGCACCCAAAATGTCGATAAGAAAAGAAGTGGTAAGCGCTGTAAGGGCTGAGTCGGCCGTGGAATAGGCTGCAGCAATGAGTCCGAGTATAAACAAAACACCTACAATTGCAGGTAAATAGCCATTCATGGCAATATGTTGAAACACATCGTCGGTGCGCTCCGGCAACAAAATTCCATTTTGACTGGCATAAATATAAAGCAAGGCTCCAAGGGAAAGGAATAGGAGGTTTACAGGAACAAAGGCCGCACTGTAACTTAACATATTTTTTTGTGCATCTCTCAAACTGCGGCAACTCAGATTCTTCTGCATCATATCCTGGTCCAGTCCGGTCATTACAATGGTAATAAAAGCCCCACTGAGAAAATATTTTATGAAAAAACTCTCCGAACGCCAATTCGAGAAATCAAATACCTGTCCGTACTCACTTTTTGCAATCATTTTTGCTGCACCGAAAAAACCAATATCCATCGACTGTACAATATACCAAACAGAAAGCAATACGGCTAACAGCATAAAAAAGGTCTGAAAGGTATCGGTCCATACAATGGTTTTAATTCCACCCCGAAAGGTATAAATCCAGATGAATATCAGAGTAAGAGCCACTGTCATTGAAAAGGGTACATTTATTTTATCGAAAACAACCAGTTGCAACACATTGGCTACCAGAAACAAGCGAAAGGCAGAACCAATTAATCGCGATACAAGGAAAAGACTGGCCCCCGTTTTATAGCTTATCTTTCCATAGCGTTCGTTCAAATAGGTATAGATAGAAGTCAGTTGCATTCGGTAATAAATTGGTAGAAGAACAAACACAATTACCAGATAACCCATGAAGTAACCCATTACCATTTGCATGTAAAAAAACTTGTTGGTAAGCACCCATCCGGGAACCGACAAAAAAGTAACTCCTGAGAGGGAGGCTCCGATCATACCAAAAGCCACAAGGTACCAGGGCGATTTGCGGTTGCCAATAAAAAATGACAGGTTATTGGCCTTACGGGAAGTAATAATTCCCATGATAACCAGAATTCCAAAATAGGCCAGAATGAAGAAAATGATGGTGGTTGGCGACATACTATTAATTATGCTGCAAGAATAACAAAAGAAATGGATTACTGAAAATTCCGTTGTGATAAATTCTTTTTCTTCAGTGCGCTACAATGATTATTTTTACAGCCTGACACCTAAAAACCATCATAGCACTGAGAACACAAGTATGAACAAAACCTATCCCTCGCAATTACTGACTGCTGCCGTGGAGCAATTCTCCGGTTTGCCGGGCATTGGTGAGCGTACTGCACTGCGTATGGTTTTGTTTTTACTGAAACAGGGAAAAAGCAAATCGCTGCTATTCACCCATGCCATCGAAGAATTCCTGCAACATGTTAAGTTTTGCACTACCTGCCATAACCTCTCCGATACTGAGCTTTGTGCCATTTGTGCATCGCCCAAACGCGATCGTAACACTATTTGTGTGGTAGAAAGCATTAAGGATATTCTTTCGATCGAACAGACCCAGCAATACAATGGACTTTACCATGTCTTGGGTGGAACGATCTCGCCCATGGAAGGCATAGGGCCGCAGGATTTAACCATCGACAGTTTACTTGCCCGATTGCAGGACAATTCGGTTGCAGAAGTGATATTGGCCCTTAGCACCACCATGGAAGGCGATACGACCAATTATTTCCTGAACCGTAAGTTAAAACCTACGGGAGTGAAAGTATCAATTATTGCAAGAGGTATCTCGATAGGAAATGAACTTGAGTTTACCGACGAAATCACCTTAGGCAGGTCAATCCTTAACCGGCAACCATTCGATGCTTAACATCCAAGGATAATCATGTGTTTATGATGTTAGTGGCAAAAACACCCATTAGTATGTAAGTTAGCAGGTTTGGTTTTTTTTATCTGCCTAGCATATTTGATAATCCATCTTTCAAAAAGAACAGTTCTCTAAAAGGATAATTCCATTAAAAATCAAACAATTCACCCAACAATCCTTTTCTCTTTTTATAGTGATATTCCTTATCAGCTACATATCTTTGTTTTTCAGAATAGTGATCGTGCTGTACATCTTTTATGTTTTGTGACGAACGTTCAATTATTTTATCAAGTTCGCCACGGTCAAGCCAAACACCACGGCAATCCGGACAGTAGTCAATCTCTATTCCACTTCTGTCAGTCATTACAAGATTAACATTACAATTTGGACATTTCATTGCTATAACCCTCTCCTATTTAGTGAATACACAAAAATTAAATTCTACCATACATAAAAAGGCTGCTTTCTTTCACTTTATCAACTTTGATATGTATTATTTTTAGAACTTGATTCTATCAATTTCTAAACCATTAAAAAATCAAAAAGTTCGGAGTTATATTATGATTCGATGTTTAATTTTCAACTTCATTATTTGTTCCAATAAAAACTGATCGAACAAAAAAAATTAAACACATTTTTCAATCGTAATAGGACTTAGGATTCCTTTCTGCTGTCAGATTAGCATCAAACCCTACTATGAAATATCTACTTTCTTAAACTGCTTTTTAGCGGCTACTGCAGCTCCAACAATACCAGCTTCGTTGCGTTGTTTTGCCATTACAACAGGAGTTTTAATGTGGATAGCCGGAAGAAATTTCTCAGGTTTTTTGCTCACACCGCCTCCAATAATAATTAGTTCTGGCCAGAACAATTTTTCCATCTCCGTCAAGTATACATTTAAACGCTCCGACCAGGCTTCCCAGTCAAGTTCTTCGGCCTGGCGAACTGAATCGGCAGCAAATTTTTCAGCAACGAGTCCGTTATTCAGGAAAACATGCCCCATTTCAGTGTTCGACACCAACTTTCCGTTGGTAAATAAAGCGCTACCAATACCAGTTCCAATTGTAAGCAGCAACACTGTTCCTTTTATTTTCTGTCCTTCGCCAAAACGCATTTCAGCCATGCCTGCGGCATCGGCATCGTTTACCACCACTGTTGGACACCCGGTTACCTTGGTAAACAATTGCTGTGCATTGGTACCAATCCAGCTTTTGTCAATGTTAGAGGCTGTTTTTACAACTCCATTCAGCACTACTGCCGGAAAACCTACCCCAATGGGTCCTTTCCAGTTGAAATATTGTGCTATCTGGTTTACATGCTCTGCCAGTTGTTGGGGCGACACCGGTATGGGTGTGGCAATCCGGTAGCGATCCTGAAGCAAGCTTCCGCCTTTTGTATCTACCGGGGCTCCTTTTACAGCAGACCCACCCACATCTATACCTAACACTTCTACAATTTTCATCACTAAAATTTTACAGGCACCGCTTGTTTAATACAGTAAATATGTCATTTTTTTTTGTCTTAATGAAATTAAATTATTGTTGACAACTTTAAAAGTCTGACCAATAATAATTTAATAATTTTGATATTAGTTTTATTGAAAACAAAACCGCCATGGAAGACCTGATTATTGCATTGTTAAAGGAAAACGGACGAATAATAGTTCCTGATTTCGGTGCTTTTATAGTAAAAACCAGATCGCCTTTTAAGGTAATTTTTAACGAATTTCTTCAATACAACGATGGGGTTCTGGTAGGTGCCATGGCTGAGAAATATAAATTAGAGCCTACTATCGCAGCCAAAAAGGTCAGTGATTTTGTGAAGCATCTTAATGCAAGTATTGATAAGGGCGAGGCCTTTCCATTTCCTGTTATTGGATTCCTGGCAAAAAGCAGCTCGGGAAAAATCTATCTCAGCGATTCTCTAACAGAGGATGATCACTCAAAAAAGCCAGAACCTTCTTCGATTATGGAGTTGGAAACAAATGAAATTCAGGCCCAACCCACCATTGAAACAAAACAAACACCGGAACCAAAACCCGAAACCCAACCTGCAAAACCCGATTCGGGCAAATCAAGTTTTACAGAGCCGGTAAAACCTGTTGTTATAAAAAACCCTGAACCCATCCCACAAAAAAATGTGTATTACGAAGAGGGCAAAAAGAATTCATGGGTTAAACTGATGCTTTGGGCGGTAGTATTAATAGTGGTAAATGGCAGCATCATCGGATATTTTCTTTTCAATGAGCAGATTAGTTCACTTTTTAGCAAGAAGAATCCAGAACCTGAAACTATCCAAACTACAGTAGAATTCACTGATTCATCAGAAGTTGCTGAAGAGATTATCACTGGCATTGTCAATGACTCAACTCCTGTAATCGGGGAACCAACACAAACACCTACGTCTGAGAAAACCATCATTGGTACCAAATACTATGTAGTAGCAGGAGTTTTCAGAGAAGAAGCCAATGCCGATAAACTGGTCGAAGACCTTATGAAAAAAGGTTATAAAGCTGAGAAATTTGGACGCATAGGCAATTCACATGCTGTATGCTACGATGTATTTGCATCGCGCGCAGAGGCTGACCAGTTTGCCAAAAAAGTGCGGGCCAAGGAAGGCTCCGAGACCTGGGTCAGAGCAGTTGAATAAGCTGCTATTCTTCAACAGGCAATAATTCGAGGTAGTATTTTGTCCTGGTTTTTACCTGCTCATCCGAGAACACTTCCTTGTAATACTTACCATTTATGTAATCCTTCACCTGGTCCATGTAAAATTCGCTCCGGATATGACCAGAGTTTCCGCCTGGAATTACCCCAAAACCTTGATCCCAGTTACCAGGTGTAAAGATATTCCGGTGCGAAGCACCATGATAAACCTCTCCGAACTTAAGACCGCTGAATGAATAAGGAGCCACAGTATGAAAACTGCCACTCACAGCAAAAGGGCCACGATTGAAATTAAAAACCATATCAAGGATTTTCACTTTCGAAAGTGGATGGCTTAAAGTAAGCTGATGCAATTGACCCCATTCCCATTGCGAAGTATTCTTTCCATATTTTTCTGCTAAGTAATCAACAGCCTGTGTGAAACTATTGGTCATTACATCAGAAAGCGATTCCACCTCATCGGTTAAAACATTGTCGACAAAACCTGATTCCCCTTTCTGAATCAGGGCATACAGAGCCTGTCTTACTAAAGTATTATTCTGAATAAACTGATTGTAAAGGCTGTCGCCCAATTCATCGCGGTAGGTATTCTCCACCAGCATCACCAGGCTTGTTTCAAACAATGTCGGGGCAACCAACTCCTTATCCATGGAGCCATTCCATTCCGAAAGTTCTTCAAAAGCCTTCTTGTAGTGAGATTCCTTACTGCTGACATCTATAAATGGTAACAGTTTTTCAATAAAAAGCCTGGCATATTCCGATTGAAAATCATTCTGTATGGCCGTAAAATCATCAGCCGACAGCAAATCCTTTTCATCCAGCATTTGGCGAATACGGTCGATACGGTAAGGAAGTCCATACCAGGTACCGATATGATAAGGATAGTCTGGACCTGTAGTTTTATTGTTGGCCGAAGAAACATAGCCTCTTTCCGGATTGTATTCATGAGGCAGGGAATCGAAAGGCAACAGACCTTTCCAGTCATACTCATCTGTCCAGCCGGGCAAAACTTCAAATACTGCGTTTCGCTTGCGCACAGGCACACCTGCACAAGCATACAATCCAATATTTCCGCTTGCATCTGCATAGGCAATATTCTGGCTTACCGATCGAAAAGTGCTGAAAGCATCCTTAAATTCTGTCCAGTTATTGGCGCGGTTCGTTTTATACATGCATAAAATTTCGTTGCTGGGTTCGTCGCCAACCCAACGAATCGAAAGTACTCTGTCGGTTATACCTTTAGCCTCAGAAACCACAGGGCCACGGTGAGTGCGCCTATAGGTTCTTTCAAACACAGAACCTGAACTACTCTTTATGGATTCCTTACTTATTTCAAAATCAAGCCATTGACCATTAAAGAAATACTGATTAGCATTTTCCGGATTGATTTTCTCTTCGTAAAAATCGAGGTTGTCGACATAAGTATTGGTCATTCCCCAGGCAATGCTATCGTTATGGCCTACAATAATAAGTGGCTGACCCGGAAGTACCAGTCCCGAAACATTGAGCCTGCCAGGTATCTGCTGGTGCATCTGCAACCAGATTCCGGGTACGCTGTACGATAGGTGCATATCGTTGGCAAGTATGGGTTTTCCGGTGGTGCTTTTTTTACCGGAAACAGCCCAGTTGTTGCTGCCGCAAAAAACATCGGCACCCAATGGGTTCAGTTTTTCGAGTTGAAGC
Organism: Bacteroidota bacterium; assembly: GCA_016699695.1. NCBI lineage: Bacteria > Pseudomonadati > Bacteroidota > Bacteroidota bacterium. The sequence continues at coordinate 2,851,022 of CP065006.1, read as the reverse complement.
AAGGCATTGCTGGCTAAAAGCTGGGAACAGGTACTGTCAAAAACAGGAGTGAATGGAAGCTTGTTATCTGGCAATAATTCTGCATAAAGGGCACTGTCCAGCCTGGACTTTAATTGTTCTAAAAGGAGCTCATTCCATCCCGATTTTAAATCCCAGGCCATGTAACCGATAAGGTTTAAGGATTGATATGATTCCCAGGGTTCAGGCTGGTATTTCAGCAAAGTAAATTCAATGGGTAATTTCTTGCCAAGCTGCGAAATATACTGGTTCACCCCGTCGGAAAAAGCTTCGAGAGCCAGAACAACGTGTTCAGGAGTTTGAGTAAGCAATTCCTTCGATTTGTTGGAATATTCCAATGAGCGAAGCAAAAGATCTGTTTCGACAAAGCTGTCTCCGAATATTTCCGAGAGCCTACCGAGGGTAATTCTACGAAGAAGGTCCATTTGCCAAAGCCTGTCCTGGGCCATGGTATAACCCACCGCACGGTATAGATCGGCCTCGTTGGCAGCCACTATATGGGCCACAACTGTGCTGTCGCGAAACACTTCTACCTTTTCAGTAAGTCCTGTAAGCTTTATTTGTCCTTCGTACTGGGGCAAAGCCCGACGAGAAAGCAATTGAATTAAAATGAAGCCGAAAAGAACAACCACAAAAACGATTGTCAACAGGATTAGTAATATTTTTTTTAATCGATTCATAATGCATTTATAGCTAGAGTGATTCGAAAACAGCTTAATTAAACCTAAACACCAACAATACCGGATGATGGTCGGAATTTGCAAATTGCAGGTCGATGGTTTGGCAGCTCAGCACCTCAATGTCGGGCGAGGCAAGAAAATAATCGATGATGGTAACCAGAGTCTTTTCTTGATCATAAGGAATCATCAGGCGACGGTTGGTAGGTACCCTATCATCGTAATGAAAACTCCATCCATCTGCAGGAAAAGCTTTGCTATTGATTACGAAATCGAGGGTGTCGAAAATATATCCTGCTTCTCTAATCGTTTCTTTTACATTAATATTCGGACTCTGGTTCCAGTCTCCCCCAACCAGGAACGATTTTTCGGTTTTGCTTTCCTCAGCAAGGTGCCCATACAATTGCTCGATTTCGGCCTCACTAAGGGTACCATTGTCGTAGGCAGAGTTATGGGTATTCACAAGTAAAAACTCCTTACCACATTCGCGTTTGAATTGGTTTACAAGAAAGCAGCGGTCGAGCATGAATAGGTCTTTGGGCCATGGAAAGCTAGCCGAAAAAGAATGTCTTACTGTTTCAGACGGTACATGTTTCGAGAGGCTCAGCAAACCAGATTGCACCCTGCCCATAGGATTGAGTAATGGCATGGGCACAAAGGAAACTTTGTAATTCAAGGTAAAAAATGGAAAATATCCTGGCAATGCCATATTCAGGTGATCGACCATGTCGATGCCATAGCTGCGGTGTGAGTTCATGTCAACCTCTTGCAGCAACATAAAATCGACGGTGTCGTTATCCAAAAGAAAACCTATGATATTCTGCAAGTTCTCACGCACATTTTCTTCTTTGTCGCGCACCATTTTGCCTCCATCGTAAAAGAAATCCATTCCGGCTCCCAGGCCGGAATAACCTATGTTCCAGATAAGCACAGAATAAGTTGCCGAATCGGAAAGCAGAAAGTCATCGTCGATTTTGCTGATTTGCTCCTGAGGTTCGGGTTTGTAGTCACGAATTGTTGCCAGGGCAATTACCGTAGCAAGATAAAGTACCGGAAGAACCACCAGCACGAGTAGTATCCTGAAGAAAATTTTCATAATATGCAGATTGGCTAATTAATAAGCGATGCTCCACGGCGTTGTATCTCTGCCTCCAGCAGGTCTTCGGACAATTCACTACTGCATCGCACCACGAGCAGTGAATCTTCTTTCTGAAGAATAATCTGATCGATGCCCTCGATGGTAAAAATCATTTTCCAAAGGGAGTCGGCCACCAGGCTGTCTTCCATACCAGAGACCCTGAACTCAAACACCTGAAGGTTTGATGTATCGGATGCAACTGTTGTTGATTCGGAATTCGATTGTTTTTTACAAGATGCTATAAGAAGGAGCAATACAATCCCTAATAAAAACTTTCTCATGATGTAGATAATTTGCAGATTGGAGGCATAAATCTACAATTTTTCCATTAGAATAAAAGTAGATAATCAATGATCTATTCGTATTGGTACTTCATGTACAATATCATTTTTCCCTTACCATCATATTCAATTTTTCCGCTTAACAGTCCATCGGGTCTGTATTCAAAGATCCGATAGGGCAGTTTGGAGCCATCGGGCAATATCAGGTTAACTTCTGAAGCATTCCCCGATAAATCATACACATACTCCAATACCCTATAGATTGAATTAATGTTTTTCGTAAATATTTCGCTCTGGAGCTTATTGTCCGAATAAATTAACTCGCTTGAAAACTTCATACTCGATTCGCCATCGAATTGAGTGTGGCGAGTTAATATTCCGGTATCGGCTGATGTATATGTCCAGATGTCTTTTTGTGCGACCATGCCGGGTGCAAGATAGGTGCGTTCGATAATGGATTGACCCGGTTCAGGATTTTCAAAAATGGTCTGGTAAATGGTGTTTCCATAAGCATCGAACCCGAGCTCCCTTATGAGGTAGTTATTTTCGTACTGATAGGTTGTTTTTTGAAGCACCTCGCCGGTAGGGTGAAATTCGGTTTCGGATTGGGGCAGACCGTTTGCATCGTAACTGAAAATAAGAATGGATATCTTTCGGCCCGTTTTGTCGTAGTGTACTATTTCTTTGGGTCTGCCATCGGCAAAATATTTTACCACTTTTTCGGTGTAGCTTTCGCCAAGCACCATACCCTCCTCTATTTTATAACGAATATCTCGACGAATAAGCAAACCCGACTTTTTTACCACCTCAGCCTCCTGAAAATAGGTTACCATTTCAGCCGGGGCCTTTGGCAACGAAAACTGGCAAAATGCATGAGTTGATGCCAGCGAAATCAAAAAAAGCATCAAAGGAGCGAACTTAACTGCCATAGAATTTTGCTTTAAAATGAAAAGTTACAAAAATGCTGGAATATCAAAGCAAAGCTTTATGAGTATTATTTACAAATAACTATTGGTTATAGCACATGATTAATAAGAAGCAAGGCAAAGAACTGCATACCTGCAAACTTCTTTAACTTGATTGATTATAAGCCTCCGAAAGGATTCGCTTTCATTATATATTAGAACGGATTAATCTTTCACTCGAATTCTTTTTTTCCAGCTCACTATTTTGAAGATTTGGGAAAGAAACTTGAATCAAAGGAGTAATAGTCAGGGAAGGGCAAAGTACTGCTATTGCTTCGACCATATCCTTAAATTTAAATTTAAGTCTTCCACTAAGCCTGTATAGAGCATAATTGGATTATAGTTTTTCTTTATAAAATCCAAATCGAAAGGTTCAAATAATGCAGGTTCGAAAAGATTTGTAAAATTGGGTATGGCACAATATAAACGATTGTCGACAAATGAAAAGGAAAGCTTTTTTCTTGTCTTTCGCTTATAATCCAATAATCGCTTCATTAAACTTGGTGTGAGAATATATCGAGCTTCAACCTGGTCTGAGCTTAAAACCAAAAATTCTTTTGAAAATTCAATATCCTCGAGCTTTATTCTCTTGAAATTATGAATGAGTTGCTTATTTAATCTATTATAAAGTGATGATAAATTTGCAGAAAGCACAAATGTCTTTGATTTGAAGTTTTTATTAAATGAAGCTGAGATAAAAATCCCTTTAAATATTTCTTTTTCACCATTTGACAAGGCTGTAGTTTCGCAGAACATAATCAATGTATTTCCTAATTTAAAACACATTAAATCCTCTCCTTTTGCGATTGCAATGTACTTCGGAAACAACATACTTTTTTCTAAAACAGATTTTGCTATTCTCTGATTTGCGATATATTCATACTCTTCAAATAAGAACGACAATAACTCAGACAATATTTGATTCTTAAAATGCTTCGTTAGAAATCTAGCCATTTCCAGGAATGTTTGAATAGAAAATCCCAAAAATATTGCTGGAGGCAAACAAAAAAATAAAATCAATATTGGTTGTTTCGACACTATTCCCAATACTATCAATAAACTGCTAAAAATTGCAGCATACATGTATTTCTTCATTTTCTGAACCTTCTCTATCCTATATTGCTCTAAAGGCTGGAGTAGAAGTTGTAATTTCGATAAGAAAAAATGCTGCAATTCAGCCTCAGACTTCATAAAACTATTGTTTAAAAAGGTCTGCTGCATTGATATTCTTGCGTTCGGTTTCTGGTATTTCGAAAACCTTTTTCGCAGAGAAACCATATATTCGGGCAATTATGCTTGCAGGAAAAGTTTGGATTGAATCATTATAATCTGCTATTGATGCATTATAATATCTTCTCGAAGCCGAAATTTGTTCTTCAGTTTCGTTCCATGCACCTTGAAGTTTAAGAAAATTTTGGTTTGCCTTTAAATCAGGATAATTTTCAACCGAAACCAATATACTATTCAACCCTTTAGAAATATCATTATGGAGAGTAATTTTATCTTCATTTGTCAATTTATCAGTAAGATTTGACCTTAACCTAGTTATCTCTTGTAAAACAGATGCTTCGTGTATCATATATTGCTTGACAGTCTCAATTAAATTCGGTATCAAATCGTAGCGCTTTTTAAGCATAGCATCCATAGAACCAAATGCATTTTCTGTCTCATTCTTTTTTCTAATTATGTTATTGTATAGAAAAATAATATAAAAAGCCGTTAAAATCAGAATTCCTAAAATTACGTATCCTACCATTTGTTTATTTATTTAGTTATTTAATCGCTTATTATTTATTACACTTTCTCGCCCAACTTCCCATTCTATGAACACTACCCTACCACACAATATCCATTTCGTCGAATAGGTAGCTGCTCTGGGCATATTTATCGATGATAAACAGCACATAGCGGATATCCACGCTGATGTTCCGGCAGATGGCATCGCTGAAATAAAAATCGCTCATAGTGCCTTCCCAGGTGCGGTCGAAGTTAATGCCCACAAGCTGCCCGTATCGATTCAGTACCGGGCTGCCCGAGTTGCCTCCGGAAGTATGGTTAGAGGCAATAAAGCACAATGGTAATTTCCCATCGGCAGTGGCATAGCGGCCAAAATCTTTTTGGCGAAGCAACTCAATGAGTTTTTCCGGCACCTGGTAATCGGGAAAATCCATGGATGCTTTTTCTAAAATTCCGTCGGAATAGGTCTGAAAATGGTAAATATGGGCATCGCGGGGCGAATAGCCCGAAACGTTACCATAGCTAAGCCGCATTGTGAAATTGGCATCGGGATAAAAAAGCCTGGATGTATCAATCTGCGGCAACAAGGAAGTGTATGCTCTGTAAAGGCTGTCGAGCCGTGCAGAGTAGTAGTCATACCCACCTCGCAGCTGGTTGTTGAAAACCGCCAATAACTCTTGAAACAATTGCGCAAAGGGATCGTTGGTGAAAGCCTTCACATCATGGTTCGAGATTTTCTTCAGCGCTTTTGTAAACCGTACCGAATCGGTTAGAATGGAAGTAGAATATAAGTTGTCCAGGTATTTCTGCCAGCCCTCTTCGGAATCCAAAGAGTTGAAACCTGCCGGTTGAAAAGTACTGCTGGCATTTTTTCTGAAATAGTTTAGCATAAAGCTTGTCAACTGTTTGTCGACCTTTTGGTTGTAATCAGAAAAAAAAGTATGTGCTGTCGCAGTCAGTTCTGCTATCTCTTTTTGCTGCTCTGCACCGGATTCCAGATTCAGGATATTATTTCTTATTTGCGCATAAAACTTTATAGGTTCGATACCCCAGATTGCTTCGCTAAACAGGTTATTGGCCAAGTAATAAGGTTCGAATTCGCCATAGCTTGAGTTAAAAGCGGTGTAGAGTGATTCGAGATTTGGCTTTAGTGTTCCGGCGCCAGCCAGCAAATCCGCTTCGTATTGCTTGCGCATTTCGATTACTGCATAACGATTAAAACCATACAATACACCCTTCCATTTCTTCCATGCATTGCTTATGCGTTGGTGTTTCGAAGCGTACTGAATGTATACAAGCTCATCGGCCGATCGAGCTTTGTCGATAATTTCGAGGCGGCCATCGCGCAGGGCAATGCTCTGCGGATAAAGTTTGTTGCCAGTTAGTTCAAGGGCACCGGAATAAAGATATTGCTGAGTAGAACCAGGAAAACCCAACACCATGGTAAAATCGTCCTCCGCTATTCCCTGGGCCGATATGGTAAGAAAACTTTGTGGTTGGTAAGGAATATTTTGTTCCGAATAGGGGGCAGGGTTGCCATCAGGCCCGGTATAAATTCGAAAAAGCGAGAAATCACCCGTATGCCTGGGCCATACCCAGTTATCGGTATCGCCGCCATAACTACCGATGCTTTCGGGTGGAGTTCCTACCAATCGCACATCATGAAATACCTGGTAGGTAAAAAGATAATAAGTATTGCCATAGAAAAAACTCTCGATGGAGACTTCGAGCCGGAGCGAATCAGCCATTGCTTTTTCGAGGCTGTCAATACGCCTTTCAATTCGGTCCTTACGGGTAAGGTAATTGCGAATGGTATCCAGGTCATGGAGCACTTGATGGGTATAGTCAACCATACTGGTTAAAAAGGAAACCGACAAGTCAGGATTGGGAAGTTCTTCGGAGCGCTTAGTAGCCCAAAAACCATCGCGTATATAATTTTTCTCCAAGGTACTGTGCTGCTGTATCTCAGGAAAACCGCAATGGTGATTGGTAAGAAGCAGACCATCTCGCGAGATCAGTTCTGCAGTGCAACCTCCACCAAAAATCATGACCGAATTAGTAAGGCAAGCCCTGTTGATGCTGTAAATTTCTTCTGCAGAAAGCATAAATCCGCGTGCCTGAAGGTCTGCATAGTTAACCTGTTCGATTAAAACAGGCAGCCACATGCCCTCCCTGGCTGTCAAAGGTTTATGGCTCAAAACTAAAACCAGTAAAAACAGCAGACTAATTTGTTTCATCGTGTAAGAATTTAATCAGTTCGGTATAAAGCTTCTGAACAGGCAGCCCCATGACATTGTAAAAAGAGCCTTCAATTTTTTCGATGGCCGAATAGCCTATCCATTCCTGTATGCCATAGGAGCCGGCTTTATCGTAGGGCTTATACTTATTGAGGTAATAGTCGATTTCACGGGAGTCAAGGTGCCTGAACCACACTTTGGAGAGTGAATGAAATTCGATTATTTTATTTTGACTTCGCAGGCATACCCCGGTAACTACTTCGTGCATGCTGCCAGAAAGTTGGCTTAACATATCGGTGGCATGCTTAAGGTCGCGTGGCTTGCCAAGTTCCTGCTTGTTGTGCCAGACAATGGTGTCGGCAGTAATGAGTATGTTGTTGTTCAATAACAAATCGGAATAGGCATCTGATTTATGCCGGGCCAGGAACACCGGAATTTCGGTTTTTCCCAAACCAGCAGGCACTGTTTCATCAATACCTTCGCGCACAAAAACTGTAAAATCAATGTCGAGTCCTTCGAGCAAAGCTTTTCTGCGGGGCGACTGTGATGCCAAAATGAGGGAATAGTTTTTTAAAGTTTCTTGTAACATGGCTAAAAGTAAAAAACAAAAAATCGGGCTACAACAATGTAGCCCAGTCCACCCAGCATGGTTATTTTTAAAAGGAAGCTTGCCTTGTGATACTCATTTTTGCCTGCAGCTTTGTAAAAAGCAAAAAGAAAAAACCCGAGAGGTAACAATACCGCTGTGATTGTATAAAGGATGCTAACGATGCCCGACAAGTATACAGCCATAGCGGCCAAAACTAAGAGCAGGCTGATGGAGGTGAGAAGTATCACAATGGTTCTGGCAGTGTCAGGGCCCCAGGCAATGGGTATGGTTTGCCTACCAAAGGCAAAATCACCTTCAAAGTCTTCTAAATCCTTTACTATTTCCCTTATCAGTGTCAACAGAAATGCAAAGGCAGCGTAAACACCAATCCAAGCTACCATCACATTCAGGTTGGCACTGTCGGCCTGAAGAAAATAGCGATAGCGGTTCAACAGTGAAGGCAGTTCGAATAACACAATCAGTAAGGGCACACTGGCTACCATAAAAGCCACCATTACATTACCCAACAATACCTGCTGTTTGTAGGTAGTAGAATAAAACCACAACAGACCACTCATCAGGATAAAGATGATCCCCAATTTCAGTGATCCAGCCTTATAAGCCACCAACAGCCCCAGGGCAACGCCCACAATATTTAGCACAATATGCCAGACCATACCAGTGCGCTGGCTGAGTATCCGCCCCAGAATAACACGCCCCGGTCGGTTGATGAGATCGGCTTTTCGGTCGAAATAATCGTTGATCACATAACCGCCTCCGGCAATGCAGAGGGTAGCCAAAACAAGCAAATTAAAATAAAGTGTATTAAGTGTAGGAATAAAGGCTGTAGCATTTAGCACAGGCAACACCACAAACCAACGCAACAAATACATTGTAGCAGCAATAATCAGCAGATTACGAAAACGTATGAGCCTGAAAAAGGCCCTTGTGTATTTAAACCATCTTACCATATAAACGATTGATCGTTAAACCAATTACCGTGTAAACGCATCGCCTGTTCAATTACATCGCGCACACAACCCTCCCCGCCTCTTTTATTGGAAATATAGATTGAAATATCTTTAATTTCGTCTGCTGCATCGGCCGGGCAGGAAGGAATTCCGCATCGCTGCATCACCTCGTAATCAGGCAGGTCATCGCCCATATAGAGGATATTCTCATACTCGAGATGGTACTTGAAGCGGAAATCCTCAAAATCGTCTAGTTTGTTCGAAGAGCGGAGGTAAATATCTGTAATCCCGAGGTTGCTGAAACGTTTGCGCACTTCTTCGGAGGTGCCTCCTGAAATAATGGCCACCGGATAACCTGCCTTCACACAGTGCTGCACGGCATAGCCATCTTTGATATTCATGGCACGCACATATTCATTGCCGGCCATCAGGTATACCTGTCCATCGGTAAACACTCCGTCGACATCAAATACAAAGGCTTTTATTAAGTGTAATTTTTCTTTGAAGTTCATAAAGGCATTCTGGAATAATAATCGGTAATGCTATTGCTCAGCAGGCTGTATATTTTTTGCAATTCGTGGTTGCCAGTGAGCAAATCTATATGTTTTTTCACGATTTTAACATCGCCTCTGCGGGCAGGTCCTGTTTGCATATCGCGCGGATGATGTGCTTTAATTTTCCTGAAAGTTTCTTCGAGCAAGGGATGCAACAGGCCCGAATCCAGGTTGTGTTGTTCGAGAAAATCGAACACACGGGCAAACAGGTGGTTGGAGAAATTATTGGCCATCACCCCTGCAAGGTGCAGGTGCATACGCTCGGTTGAATTGAGCGTAACAATTTTATCGGTTATTTTTCTGGCTAAAAACAGTAGTTGTTCCATCACAGCCTCATTGGATGCCTCGAGGCTCACTGGCAAACTCACCTGCCCCTGATCAACCTCTGAGGATAAAGACTGAAAAGGATAAAAAACCCCCGCATTACGATGGTATGCAAGAAGTAACGAAAGAGGTACACTTCCCGAAGTGTGGACCACCGTTATCTCAGGATTGGGAATTTCCCCGGCCAACTCTTCTATGGCATCATCGCTCACACATAAGAATAAAATGTTTGATTCCCGGGGAATCATTTTAATACTATCGGAAGATAAAGCCCCTACCATTTGAGCCAACTCACTGGCCTTGGAAGCAGACCGGCCATAGACCATATTTACCGGGATACCTGCCTGAAAAAACCGCAAAGCAAGATGCCGGGCCACATTGCCGGTTCCAAGAATGCTTATGTTCAGAGGATTGTTCATAGTGCCATAAAGATAGGGCATTTGCCCAACTTACAAAACTAATCAGGCAGACAAAGCATGCCATTTAAAAGCAAACATTTACTGTTAAAGAGCACGGGCGGGGTGTTCGTCAAATTTAGCTTCCATTCCTCCGAAGTTCATTCCCATTAAAACTATCTTTGCGGCATAATTAATTCGATTATAAAAATTACTAAATATCACATTTATGAGTTACAAAGTAGTACAACTTCAACCCTATGTAGGCCAGGAAGAAATTGCCAACCTCACAAAATCCATCAACGACGGATGGCTTACTGAAGGGCAGTTTTCGCAGCAATTTCTTGATGGCATAAAAGAAATAACCGGTGCAAAATACGCAGTATTGGTCAACAACGGAACACTTGCCCTCTATCTGGCTCTTTTAGCAATGGGAATTAAACCCGGCGACGAAGTGATTGCCCCTTCGTTCAGCTTTAATGCCACAGCCTCTCCCATTGCCATAATAGGTGCCAAGCCCGTTTTTATCGACATACGCGAAGAAGACCTGCAAATAGATGTGACCCAACTTGAGGCGGCTATCACTCCTAAAACAAAAGCCATTATTCCGGTACACATGTATGGCCAGGCTTGCGACATCGAATCGGTAATGAAAATTGCAAAAAAACATAACCTTATGGTGTTGGAAGATGCTGCACAGGGTTTTGGTGTTACCTTTAAGGGAAAACATGTGGGCACCTTTGGCGATTATGGAATGATCTCGTTTTTTGCCGATAAAACCATCACCTGTGGCGAAGGTTCAGTTGTGTTGATGAACACCGAAGAGCATTTCGATAAAATTAAACTAATCCGTAACCAGGGTCGTCCTAATAGTGGAACCTTTATTCACCCTTCGCTGGGCATGAATTTCAGAATGACCGACCTTCAATGCGGTGTTGGCGTGGCCCAGCTGGCAAAATTCCCCGAGATTAAAGCCAGAAAAACTGAAAATTACAATTACTATTACGAATTGCTAAAAGACTGCCCGCAAGTAAAATTTATCGGCATGAACCCCGATTCTAATTTTGTTCCCTTCAGGGTGAATATCAGAGTGGAACGCCTCGAGGAAATGTTGCAATACCTGGAAAATAACCAGCTTCAAACTCGCAGGCTATTTTACCCTATGCACCGTCAACCTTGTTTCAGTTACCTGGGATATAAGGAAAATGATTTACCTGTTTCGAACAAGGCATATGCCGAAGGCCTCTCACTGCCAGTGCACCTGGGCTTGAAAAAAGAGGATATCGAACTTATTTGCGATACCATTAAAGCATTTTATAAATAAACAAGTTTTTATTGCATAGAAGAACCTGCAATCCGCCCTGGCGGATGAGCAGGTTTTTTTGTTTCCAGCCGATAAAAAATCCGATATGAACCTGGGTTTGAATTTATAATTCTCATACAAATTCGAAATGAAAAGAGCAAAGCCATGGAATTTACTTTTTTGAACCTTTGAAATGAATTATCCAACAAATTAATTCACTTTTTTTATTACCTTTTACTAAACATTTTAGGTTAACCAGTAAACCCCTAAAAAGCACTTTTTTACCAAAGAATGAATTATTCAGATTTCCGTAAAACAATTAAGTATATTTTATCCTTGCCTTTGAAAATAATACTTTTAGGCTCCCCAAAGCTTCTTTTTTTTTGGGGCTTTATCTTGTTTTTCGGTTTGATCAAAGCCCAAAACTATCCAATTGAGATTTCAGCCATTTACGATAAATATGGAATTCCGCCAAGTGCCACATTCGCGATAATAGAAGACAATCAGGGTTTTATCTGGTTTGGGACCATTGATGGTTTGTATCGCTATGATGGTTTTAATTACAAAATTTTCCGTAATGACCCGAATAACCCTAATTCGATTTCGAACAACACCATACGTGCTATGGCCATTGACAGGGAAGGTATACTTTGGATAGGAACACAAGGCGGAGGCTTAAATGCCTTTGACCCAACCACAGAAATATTCCAACACTATCAGAATTCCGGTAAAAAGACGGGTGAAATTAGCGGCAACACAGTATGGTCTGTATTAATAGCAAAAGATGGTTCTATTTGGGTTGGTGTTTCCGGGCAGGGCCTCGACCGGTTAGATCGAGAGTCAGGAACCTTTGAGCATTTCAGTGTGTTGGAAAATGGCGAAAAAATTCAACAGGAACAAAGTATTCGATCATTGCTGGAGGTTGAAGATGGGACAATATGGGCTGGTATCACTACCCTTGGCATTTCAGCATTGAACCCAAAAAATGGAAAGGTTAAGCAGATTATTCATCAATACCACGACCAAACCGCACTCACCAACGACCAACCCTTTGATATGATTCTGGGTCATGATGGAAATATCTGGATTGCCACTTATGGTGGAGGAATCAACATTCTTAATCCGGTAACTTATCAGATAGACCACATCAGGTATCAGACCGGAACTAACTCAATAATATCCGACCTCACTTATAGCATTGCACAACGCATAGAAAAAGAATACTGGTTTGCCACCGAATACGGTATTAGCGTATACAATGCCCAAACCGGCCAGTTTAAAACATTTCAACAGGGAAATACCAGTGAATCGATCAACGAAAACCGTGTACGTAAAATATTTATCGACAGCAAAGGCATTGTTTGGGCTGGTTCGGAAAGTGGCGTGGACCGTTTGGTGTTGCAATCGAATTTTAAAATGTACAACAACTTTATCCCATCCGCAACAGGCAGTAGTAAAAGTATTGTCAAAGCCATTTCGTCAGACGAGAATTTCCTTTGGATAGGATTGATAGACAATGGCCTTGTGCGTCTTTCCCCAGCCGCCCATTCAATCAAGCGCTACTACAATTCGAATTATGCCCCCAACAGCCTTTCGAGTAACAACATTAACGCCATTCTTATCGACAGCGAACAAACCATGTGGTTATCGGACTGGAATAGCGGACTGATGAAATACAATCGCGAAAAGGATAATTTCACCCTTATTTCGAATGCCTATTACGAACAGGGACGTTTACCCGATAACCGTGTTCAACGCATTATTGAAGGAGAAAAAGGAATATTGTGGATTTCGACCGAAGGAGGTTTATCGCGATACGATATTAAAAGCAACAGCTTTATCAATTACACCCATAATCCGAACGATACCAATAGTCTAAGCAGCAACTCCCTGCAATCTCAGGCAATTGTCTTCGACCCCGATAGCAATCTCTGGTTGGGTACCTGGTCTTTTGGCCTCAACAAAATGGAATTTACCAACATGGAGCGCACAGAGGCAAATTTTAAACGATTCAGGCATGATCCACAAAATCCGAACAGCCTGCCTAATAACAATGTAATATCACTACTTCACGATGACAGCTTATTATGGATTGGTACTTTTGGCGGCGGATTAAGCCGCTACGAGATAGAAACAGAGAAGTTTACAAGCTATACTACCCGCGATGGTTTGCCCAACAACATTGTGTTTGCCATTGTAAAAGATAAAAACGGGAACTTGTGGCTCAGTACAGATTTTGGAATCTCGATGTTCAATCCTAAAACAGAAGAATTTCAGAATTACACCGCCGAAGATGGCCTGCAGGGAAACCATTTCTTTTGGGGTGCCGCCTATAAAGACAAAGAAGGAGTAATCTATTTTGGTGGCATCAATGGCCTAAATAGTTTTATTCCGGAAGAGGTAAAACCCGATACAAGCCCAGCACCTGCTGTGTTGATAGACATAAAGCTATTTAATGAGTCGGTCATGCAGCAACGGCTCGATAAATCTGAGAACAAAGTGGTTTTTTATTACGACGAGAATTTTGTTTCGTTCGAATTCGCTGCTTTAGACTATTCGGTGCCCACCAAAAACCAATACCGCTATAAGCTGGAAGGATTTGACAAAGAATGGGTTAATCTGACAGGACAGAACAGTTCTTCCTACACTAACCTGCAGCCTGGCAAGTACACTTTTATGTTACAGGTTTCAAACAGCGATGGCTTTTGGAATCCGGAGGTAGTCACAACTCAAGTGATCATAGTGCCGCCCTGGTGGAAAACGGTGGTTGCCCAAATCAGTTTTATTCTTTTGCTGCTGGCTGCCATTTTTGGTGGTTATAGAATTAGGTTAAAAGCCTTGCAAAGCCAAAAGAAGTTGCTCGAAGAACAAGTACGCTTGCGCACAAAGGAAATTGAACAAAAAAACCATCTGCTTAACGAACAACGGGATGAACTCGCAACACGCAATAATAAACTGCACAAAACCCTCAGTGAACTGGAAGATGCCCAGGCAGCATTGATAAAATCAGAAAAAATGGCCGCATTGGGTATCCTCACTGCCGGTGTTGCGCATGAAATTAACAATCCGCTGAATTTTATTTCAGTGAGTATCGAAAACATCAAATCTACCCTTTCCGATTTTCAAGCACTTGAATGCCATGCCGATTCTCAAAACCTGGATGAACTTTTTGAGCTCATCGGTCATGCTGAATCTGGAATAGAGCGAATAATAAACATCGTTGGAGGATTAAAAACCCTAATGAATAATAACGAAGAGAGCTTTGAATGGGTTGAGCCGGAGGTGCTGGTAAATGAGTCGGTAACCTTCCTTGCCCATAAAATCCCCTCTTCAATCGATCTTCACATTCAAATCGAGTCCACTCCTCCGATTAAAGCCCGAAAACACCGCTTGTCGCAGGTGCTTATTAACATCATCGACAATGCACTGCAAGCTATCGAAGAAGGCAATTCTTCAGGTACTGGATGCATTGAAATTGTGGTTAAAAGACGCGCCTACATGCACACCGATTGTGTACTATTCGAAATAGCCAATTCCGGACCACCGATTAAAGATGAAATTATCAATTACCTGTTCGATCCGTTCTTTACCACCAAAGCACCGAACAAAGGATCGGGTTTGGGGTTATACATAACCCATAGTATTGTTAACGAGCATAATGGTTATGTTGATGTAAAAAACAAAGAAGGAAAAGTAATTTTTTCTATTTTTGTTCCAATACAAACTGATTTGGGTTAAAACAAGCGAATGGTGAAGGTACTTTACGTAGATGACGAGCACATTAATCTGAATCTTTTCGAAATTTCTTTTCGCAAAGATTTTCAGATCATTAAAACCATTTCGGCACATGAGGCTATTGAAATATTTAAAAACAATGAAATCGATGTGGTTGTCACTGACTTGAAAATGCCCGAAATGAGTGGAGTTGATTTAATTCGTGAAATTAAGCGGATAAAACCCAATCAGAATTGCATTATTCTTACGGCCTATTACGAACCACAACTGATTCGAAGTGAGGAATTTAAAACAATGGTTTTTAGTTACGTAGTAAAACCATTCAAGAAAGTAGACCTGCAAAAGATAATTCTCTCAGCAATTGCATAATCAAAGGCAACCAGAATGCATCCCCTGCATTCAACTCAATTGGTAAGTCGGCAATAAATTCTAACTTTAGCCTTTAGCAAAGTCAAAAATTGCCTTCAAATGCGTTGGTACATCCTGTTTTCTTTATCGTTTTTTATTTCAAATAGCATTCAGGCCCGAGAAACAGATAGTCTTTTTCTCAAGCTGGAGATGCATATCGCCAAGCGAAATCAATACATCCAGAAAAAAAATCAAAACATTGCCAAACTTGTACAAGCCAGTCACTCGGAAAAAGGTGAGGTAAAAAGCAATTTATTATTCTCTATTTATGAACAACTGGTAAACGAATACGAAGCTTACAATTTCGATTCAGCCCTCCACTATTCCACAAAATGGTTAAGCCTGGCCTATCAACTTAACGATCCGGTAAAAATTGCACTTGTAAAATCTAAAACAGGCAATATTCTTACTGCCAGAGGATTATATCGCGAAGCGATTGATACTTTACTTTCTGTATCAGCGATAGTTTTACCAACTGACGAAAAAGCCGTGCATTATGGCTATCTGGCCCGTGCCTATTACGATGTTGCTGATTTTAACAGTACAGCGGTTTTTTCGCCCAATTACCGTAAACTGGCAGAGAAGTACGTCGATTCTATTCAAATGCTTTTACCTGCCGGATCATACTACCCTCTTTGGTTCGAGGGACTGCGATACCTTGCCCGATACGACCTAAACAAATCGGTAGTTTATTTAGAAAAAATCCTTAGCGACCTAAACCCGAGCCATCGTCAACTTGCTGGTGTGCATTCGGCACTTGGATACATTTACCGCGAATACAATCAGCCGGAAAAGGCACTCTACCACACCATCGAATCTGCTATTTATGACATGATGACTGCCACTAAGGAAACAATGGCCCTTACCTCCCTCGCTGAGCAACTTTACTACGAAGGCGACATCGAACACGCCTACCGTTACATACTTCTAGCAAAAGAAGACGCAGACATTTTTAACGCAAAACTCCGTCAATTGCATATTGCTTCTTTATTACCCAAGATTGAGGCTGCCCAATTGCAGCTGGTAGAAAAGAAGCGTAAGCTAATGGTTCAATCCATTCTATTGGTCGGTTCGGTTATGCTCCTTATCAGCACTCTGGCCCTTATCGCACTCATTCAGTTGCGTCGCTTGAGAAAAGCCCGAAAAATTATTTTACAGACCAATTCCGATTTACTCGAACTCACTGAAAAACTGCACGAAGCAAACAAAATTAAAACCGAGTATATTGGTTACTACTTTAAATTCAGCACACAATACATCGATAAACTGGAAGGTCTGCACAGTGTAATTAACAGTTTTCTGGCCAAAAAAAACCTTGCTGGAATTGAACGATCCATCAACAGCCTGAACCCAAAAACAGAACGAGACAAACTCTTCAAGAATTTCGACAGCTATTTCCTGAATATCTTTCCGGAATTTGTAGAGAAGTTTAACGAATTAATGTTGCCAGAGGAACAAGTGATACCCGACGAGCCTAAAGCCCTCAACAACGACTTACGTATTTTTGCACTCATCAGGCTTGGAATATCAGACAATGAACAAATAGCCCGGATTCTGGGCTTTTCGGTAAATACAGTGTATACCTACAAAACACGTATCAAAAAAAAGGCTCGTGTTTCGAGCAGCGAATTCGAAAACAAAATCATGGAAATAAGGTTTGCCTAAATTATTTTTGATAAAATTATTTCTTGATTTCAGAAATCTTTCACACATGTATTTATTTGATTTTTTGATATTTAACAAAAGAATAACAACTTTTCGTTTATATAATGCCTAATTTCGTAGGAACTTGAATTCAACTTTATTTCTTTTGCGAACGTATACTCACTCCATGCCCAAAATGCATAGTTTAGAGTCATTAAATTATTCAACACACAAATTGCAACAAAAATGAAAAAGGCTCTTCTCTTAGTTACTTTGCTGACAGGTCTTATGCTCCCGGCTTGCCAAAGCCACAAGAACCCTGACATGAAGGAAACAAAGAATCATCAGAAAGTAGTTATATATCAGGTTTTTACCCGATTATTCGGCAACCAGAATGCTACCAATAAACCCTGGGGTACCCTGGAAGAGAATGGCGTTGGTAAATTCAACGATTTTTCTGATACAGCCCTGGAAGAAATCAAAAAACTCGGTGTAACACATATCTGGTATACAGGCGTATTGCACCATGCAGTAATTACCGATTACACCAAATATGGTATCTCAAACGACGACCCCGATGTAGTAAAAGGAAGAGCCGGATCGCCCTATGCAGTAAAGGATTATTACAATGTCAGCCCCGATCTTGCAGTTGATCCTGCCAAGCGGATGGAAGAATTCGAGGCGCTCATCGCCCGCACCCATCAGCATCAAATGAAGGTAATTATCGATATTGTTCCTAACCATGTGGCCCGTAAATACGAGGGAGCATCGAACCCCGAAGGTGTGGAAGATTTTGGGGCCTCTGATGATACAAGTGTGGAATACAGCCGCGACAATAACTTTTATTATATCCCCGGACAGAAATTTGTGGTACCGGAGTTTTTAAATGGCTATAAACCCCTGGGTGGCGAAAATCATCCTCTATCCGACAAATATTTTGACGAAAACCCTGCTAAATGGACTGGCAATGGAACACGCGCAGCACAGCCCGGTTTTTACGACTGGTACGAGACTGTAAAAATTAATTACGGAGTAAAGCCCGATGGCACATACGATTTCGATACCCTCCCAGCCGCTTATGCCACAAAAACTGCAGCCGAGCATTATGCTTTCTGGCAGGACAAATCCGTTCCCGATTCCTGGAAGAAATTTAAAGACATTACCCTATATTGGATAGAAAAAGGTGTGGATGGTTTCCGTTTTGATATGGCCGAAATGGTGCCTGTTGAATTTTGGAGTTACATGAACTCGTCCATCAAAATGAAAAACCCCGATGCATTTCTGCTGGCTGAAGTTTACCAACCCAATCTTTACCGCGATTACATTTTGAAAGGAAAAATGGACTACCTGTACGACAAGGTAGAACTTTACGATACCCTCAAACATATTATTCAGGGAAATGGAAGTACCGATAACCTGGCTGCCATACAATACGGTCTGGCTGATATTGAACACCACATGATCCATTTTCTCGAAAACCACGACGAGCAACGAATTGCCAGTACAGGTTTTGCTGGAAGTGCCGAGAAAGGAAAACCGATGATGGTACTTTCGGCCACTATCAGCACTTCTCCTACCCTGCTCTATTTTGCTCAGGAGCTAGGCGAACCTGGAAATGGAAACGCAGGTTTTGGTTCTGAAACCCGCACCACAATATTCGATTACTGGGGTGTGCCTTCTCAACAACGTTGGATGAACAAAGGTGCCTTTGATGGTGGGCTGCTTACGGAAGACGAGAAACAATTGCGCGACTTTTACAGCCGGCTGTTGAATTATACTATCAGTAGCAGCGCTTTGATGGGAAAGTATGCCGAAATTCATACCCATAACCGCCAGGTGACTGAAGGATATAACAATAAGGTATTTTCGTTTGCACGCTGGAGCGAAACAGAAAAAATCCTTGTATTGACCAATTTTAGCGCTACCGACTCGTATGGATTCGACCTGGATTTGCCCGAAAGCCTTATTGCTGCCTGGAATCTCAAACAGGGTTCTTATAACTTCAAAGACCAGTTTTATAAACAATATGGCACACAACTAGTTGTACTCGACGGAAAAGGTAAAGTACGCATTGATCTGAAACCACTTGAGTCTTTTATATTTTCCCTTGAACAATAAAATGAATACTCATTGAAAATTAAATTAATATGAATACTATGAAGAAGTTTTTCTCAGTAATTACGTTATTATTAACGATTGCCATTGCTTTAAATGCGCAAGTGATTACTGCCGATCCCGCCTTTCCTACAGATACTGATGCTGTAACAATTACTTTTGATGCTACTCAAGGTTCAGGTGGACTTTCCGGATATACCGGTGATGTATATGCACATACAGGTGTTATTACAAATAACAGTACAAGTAATTCCGATTGGGAATACGCCCCAACTTGGGGAGATAATAGCGAAAAATATAAATTAACCCGAATTGGCGACAACCTTTACCAACTTGCAATAACTCCTTCGATAAGAGAATACTATGGTGTTGCTTCTAACGAAACAATCGAGAAATTAGCGTTTGTCTTCAGGTCAGCAGATAACACTAAAGAAGGGAAAGATGTTGGAAATACCGATATTTTCTACACTGTTTATGCCGAAGGATTGTCTGTTGCCTTTACAGCACCTATCAGGGATGAAATTTTCTTATTGAATGATTCTGTTGAATGGTCTGTTATTGCAACAGATACCTCTGATATTTTGGTGACAGTTAACGATGTAGAGATATATTCGGCCAATACTTCAGCAGCAAATGGTAAATACAAGGTAATTACAAGCAATGAACACTGGTTTAAAGTTACTGCTAACAATGGTATAGAAGAAGTAGTTGATTCTGTAAAAATATTTATCAGAAATGAAACTGTTATTGAAGATCTTCCGGCAGGTGTGCGCAAAGGTATTAACTACCACGAAGGTGATACCAGTGTAACCCTTGTACTGGAAGCCCCTGACAAAGAATATGCATACGTGGTGGGTGATTTTAACAATTGGATTGTAGCCGATGAATACCAGATGAAGCAAACCACCGATGGTGAGTTTTTATGGCTTACCATTAATGGCCTCACCCCTCAGCAAGAGTATGTATTTCAATACTGGGTCGATGGCACAGCAAAAATTGGCGACCCCTATGCCGAAAAAATTGCCGACCCATGGAATGACCAACATATTCCAACGAGTGTTTATCCTAACCTTCCGGTTTATACCAAAACTGAATACCAGACAGCTACTGTGTTGCAAACCGGACAGACACCCTATGTGTGGTCAGCTACCGAAGATACCTGGGTTCGTCCGGAACTCGACAATCTGGTAATTTATGAACTGCTCGTGCGCGATTTTGTAGGCACTCACTCGTATTCAACCCTGATCGATACACTGAACTACCTAAAACGACTTGGTGTAGAGGCTATAGAACTAATGCCTTTCAGTGAATTCGAAGGCAACGAATCTTGGGGTTATAATCCATCGTATTACTTTGCCCCCGATAAATACTACGGGCCCAAAGACAGCCTTAAACATTTTATCGAAACCGCTCACCAAATGGGTTTTGCCGTAATTATGGACATGGTACTCAACCATGCTTTTGGACAAAATGCCATGGCAAAACTTTATTGGGACGATGCAGCCTCCAAACCTGCAGCTAACAACCCCTGGTTTAACCGTGACCCACCGCCAGGATATAGTTGGGGAAACGATTTCGATCATACCAGCGACTATACAAAAGCCTTTGTTGATAGCGTGAACCGCTATTGGATTCAGGAATACCATGTAGACGGGTACCGATTCGATTTCACCAAAGGCTTTACCAATTCAACCAATCCCGATAGTTACGATGCGGTAAGAATAGCCATTCTCAAACGCATGGCCGACTCAATCTGGGCTGTTGACCCTGATGCCTATATCATTCTCGAGCATTGGGGACCTTCGAACGAAGAAACAGAACTGGCCAATTATGGCATGAAATTGTGGCGAAACAAAAGTTACGATTATATACCTGCCATGTTAGGTAATGCTACCACAGGTACCTTTAACGGCATGCAACAAAACAGCCATGTAGCCTTTTATAACAGTCACGACGAAAGACGTCTGGCCGAACATGCACTTTCCGAAGGTATGATTAGTGCCGATGGTAGCTATGATGTTAAAGACCAACAAGTTATGTTCGAACGCAAGAAAATGGCTGCGGCCTTTACTTACCTTTTCCCTGGCCCAAAAATGATATGGCAGTTCGACGAACTGGCATACGACATAAACATCGATTTCAATGGTCGGGTGGGTAATAAACCTCTACCATGGGGCCCCGATGGTCTGGGTTATTATGAAGATGAAAACCGCCAATATGTGTATGATGCTTACAGTGGCATCTTAAACCTTCGCAACGAAATAGGAGCGGAAAACCTGGCCTCAGCCACAGTAAACCATAAATACAACACCGTTACCAGACGCTTAAGCTACGATTTTGGCGATGAAGGCCTGGTGTTGATTGGCAACTTTGGCCTAATTGAAAATACCATTGATCCGGCATTTCCTGAAACAGGCACCTGGTACAATTATTTCTCAGGTGAAGAAATAAGCGTAACCAATGTCAATGACCCCATTAACCTAAAGGCTGGCGAATGGCACATTTTCACCACCACCCGATACTCCGACGGTATGCCAGGTATTGTAGAGGTTTATGAAAATCCGGTAACTGTAAATCCCTATCCGTTTACACGCGATAGTTTAATTACCATTACCTTCGATGCCACCATGGCTTCGAACGACGGCACTGCAGGATTGGTAGGTGCATCGAAAGTTTACATGCATGCCGGTGTGGTAACCACTAGCAAAGAAAGTACAAATCTTTCGCATATAGTAGGCAACCTCAACGATGATGGTGTAGGTTTAATGACCGAGGTGTCAGATGATATCTGGGAGATTACCCTTACACCCGAAGAGTACTTTGGTGTTTTAGAAGAAACGTCAATCTACAAAATAGGAATGTATTTCCGCGATGCCACCAACACCAACCTGGGCAAGGGCTTTAGAAATACCACTATTTATGTAGGGGTTAAGTCTAGCGATCCTTTTATTACTGTCATGCCTAAAAGTTTTGCTAAAACAACCCCCATTACCATTACATTTAATGCCAACCAAGGGAATGGTGAGTTAGCGAATGAACCATACATTTACATGCATTCCGGCTACGTAAATACTGCAAATGGTATTGATTGGGAAAATGCTATTGGAAACTGGGGAGCAGATGACGGAGTAGGAAAAATGAACCCTGTTGCCGATAAACCTGGTTACTTCTCCATTAGTTTTACCCCATCGACCTATTATTCCGTGCCTGCCATCGATTCGATTTACTGGATTGCCGCTGTATTCAGAAATAAATCCGAAACAAAAGGAACCGGAACGCCCGGAGTTTATGACTTTGGCTATATTCATTCCGGAAGCACACATAATGGAGATTATTACATTAAAAACCAAGATGGTACCACTTCCATATTGGACAATTACATGGATAAACCAGCGGTAATTTCACTGTATCCGAATCCGGCCAATGAGTATATCACCTTGGGCGCTACCAACATGAAGTATGCTGCCATTTACAGTATTGCAGGTCAATTAGTAAAAGAACAGCTTATTGATGGACCGGCGGACAACACCCTGGATATTTCGGCCCTTAAACCAGGTATGTATGTAGTAAAAACCCGCGACAACGATAACAATTCGTATGCAGGTAAGTTTATGAAAATTAAATAAAGACCACACAAATGTATTTCAGAGAGAGGCTGCTTTGCTAAAAGGCAGCCTCTTTTTTGATTAAGAAACTTACATGATTCTTTAAAGCAAGGAAGCCTGCTACCGTGTATTCGTATTAATACCAAGCAATACTTGATAAAGAAAACGATTTTAAAGGCCCTATTAG
The DNA here is from genome assembly GCA_016699695.1 of Bacteroidota bacterium. Lineage (NCBI taxonomy): Bacteria > Pseudomonadati > Bacteroidota > Bacteroidota bacterium. Next base: position 2,828,139 of record CP065006.1, on the reverse strand, counting down.
GTGTTTTCGACAGAAAGATGGTATATATAAAAGCCTGCAATTAATCATGCAAAAAAAAACCTTAAAAAGATAAATTGCAGCAACAATATTCTATCACATAAACCCTAATATGCTATGAAGACAAGACGTGTTATTATTTGCGGTGCTGCCGGCCGTGATTTTCACAATTTCAATGTACTCTACCGTAACAACCCAAACGTAGAGGTAGTGGCATTTACCGCCACACAAATTCCGAACATCGATGGCCGTAAATACCCGGCAGAACTAGCCGGTGCGCAATACCCAAAAGGCATCCAGATTTATCCCGAATCGGAGCTTTCTGACCTGATTAAAAAGTTGCAAGCCGATGAAGTGCTCTTTTCGTATTCTGATGTTACCTACACACACCTGATGCAGATTGGCGCTATTGCCCAGGCTGCAGGAGCTAAGTTTTCGGTGGCATCGCCTACCCGCACCATGGTAGAATCGGTTAAGCCCGTAGTTTCGGTATGTGCCATCCGCACCGGATGCGGAAAATCACAAACCTCAAGAATTGTAAGCGATGTACTCACTGCCATGGGTAAAAAAGTAGTGGCCATCCGTCACCCCATGCCCTATGGCGACCTGGTAGCACAAAAGGTGCAACGCTTTGCTTCAGTAGAAGACTTAAAAAAACATAAGTGTACCATCGAAGAGATGGAAGAGTACGAACCCCATATCGACCGCGGAAGAGTCATTTATGCCGGAGTCGATTACGAAGCAATCGTGCGTGAAGCAGAAAAGGAAGCCGACATCATTCTCTGGGATGGAGGTAACAACGATACCCCTTTCTATAAATCAGACCTCGAAATTGTGGTGGTCGATCCGCACAGGGTTGGACACGAATTACTTTACTATCCCGGCCAGGTTAACTTTCTGCGTGCCGATGTAATTGTCATCAACAAAGTAGACAGTGCACCAGCTGAGAATATTAAACAGCTCGAAGAAAACATTAAAAAGCACAATCCCAAGGCCATTGTCATTAAAGCCAATTCGAAGCTTATTCTCGATGCCCCTGAAAAAATTAAAGGTAAAAAAGTGTTGGTAGTAGAAGATGGACCCACTCTTACACACGGCGAAATGAAGTATGGAGCTGGTGTAGTAGCTGCCCGTCAGTTCGGCGCAAAAGAGATTGTTGATCCACGACCCTGGACAAAAGGTACAATCACTGAAACCTTTAAAAAATACCCTGAGATTGGAGCCCTGTTACCTGCGATGGGTTATAGCGATGAACAGATTAAAGACCTCGAGGATACTATCAACAAGGTAGATTGCGATGCGGTAATAATCGGAACGCCAATTGATCTTAATAGGATAGTAAAAATAAATAAACCAACCGTAAGGGTACAATACGAATTGGACGAAATTACTACTCCCACACTAAAAACTATACTGGCTAAAAAATTTGCATGATAGCAATAAATAGAAAAAGCGCTCTATCGTTTGGATGGAGCGCTTTTTTGTTACACCTGTATGCTTGGTTTTATTTCCCTATAGATTCTTTTATCTGGTTAAGTTGCTGGCAATATTCATACTCTTCCTTTTGCATATAAAAATGAATGAGCTTTTCTAAGAAATTGGGCGAATGGTAAAAAGGATGATCCTCATTGAAACTGAGTTTCCCTTTTATTGTGAGGGCAAATACTTCCTGTTCATCTGTAACTGAATAAATATCGACCAAAGGAATATCCTGGCGCAAAATGGCGGTGTCTTTGTATTTACCCAAAAAATTAACCAAGGTGAGCTGTACATTAATCAAGTCGTTGTTTTGTGCAAGAAGCTCACGGTTTTGTTCACTGATCAGTTCAAACTGGCCGGCATAATCTTCATTCATCTTATGCTTAAGCATGGCTTGTATTGAATTTTGATTTTGAGTAATTGCTTCTACGTTATTCCTAATTTTCAGCTTGAGTTCTTCGATGGCTCGAATGATAGTTTCAACCATGGCGTAGTAATTTTAAGTTCTTTTCCTCATACGCAAGAACAGAGCTGTGGGCATTACTTTTTTGACAAATGATCGTGATCTTTACACTTTCAATTCATTCGAACATGGCAATGTGCTTTGTTATCATTAGCTGCAGATGCACATGGATTACCTGCAAATAAGAACCTGCCTTAATACAATAAAAAAAACCCGGACTCATACCTGAATCCGGGTTTCTATATTCGAAAATTAAACTATTCTATTTTAAAACGTCCGAGGTCGTTGATATTGGAAAAACGAATTACTTCAGCATTTGATTTATTCTCAGCCCTGGCTACTTTCAGGAATACTTCCAGCGACCGCCAGTATTTGGCATCACGGTTGGTATCGAGCACCAGCAGGTAACCCATTATAATGTTACCAGCCATTTCAACCATGCGACGGGCATGAAAATCGACATATTCGTTGTCGTTTAAGGAAGTAACCCTTTCAACGGCTTCTTCAAATTCTTCGGTCATTTGAATAAGGTTACGGCGATAGGTGTGTAATTCAGGTTTAATCTCAGTAAGCTCGTATTCGCGAATTTGTTTGAGGTAACCACCTGTTGTTACGCCACGAATAGCAGCTACCACCTGTAACTGGGTAGTACCCTCGTAAATGGAGGTGATACGCGCATCGCGGTAGATACGTTCGATGGGGTAATCTTTCATAAAACCTGAACCACCATGAATCTGTAACGAATCGTAAGCAAGCTGGTTGCAAACCTCCGATGACAAACCTTTTACCAGGGGAGTGTAAAAATCGGCCAGCTTCTGGTAGTGTTTCATTTCCTCGCGCTCTTCTTTCTCGAGGGTGCGCTCTTTGGCAATATGCTCATAAGCTTTGTACATATCAACAAAACGGGCTGTTTCATACAGAAGGGTACGGGTGGCATCGAGTTTGGCTTTGGAGCGCGAAATCATTTCGTACACTGCCGGGAATTTGATGATAGGCTTACCAAACTGTTCGCGCTCTTTGGCATAGTTTAAACCTTCGCGGTAAGCTGCTTCGGCAATACCTACCGATTGAGCTGCAATGCCCAGGCGAGCACCATTCATCAGCGACATTACATATTTAATAAGCCCAAGTTTGCGCTGACCAACCAGTTCGGCTGGTGCGTTTTTAAACACAAGCTCGCAAGTAGGAGAACCAATAATACCCAATTTATGTTCGATACGACGTACGCTAACACCACCACTTTTACGGTCGTAGATAAACATCGAAAGTCCTCGACCATCGTGGGTTCCTTCTTCAGAACGGGCAAGTACCAGAGAGATATGGCCATCGCCATTGGTAATAAAACGTTTTACTCCGTTTAAGTACCATTTACCATCTTTTTCGTTATAAGTAGCTTTCAGCTGCACAGCCTGCAAGTCAGATCCCGCATCGGGCTCAGTTAAGTCCATAGCCATGGTCTCGCCAGCCGATACACGAGTCAGGTAATGCATTTTCTGTGCATCGTCGGCAAATTCATGAATGGTTTCGGCACAATCCTGCAGACCCCACACATTCACGAAGCTGGCATCGGCACGCGAAACCATATCGGCTGCCATGGTATAGGGTACAATTGAAAAATTAAGTCCGTTGTATTCGCGCGGAAGGGTAATACCCATTAGGCCTGCCTTGATCAGGGCATCGAGGTTTTCCTGGGTGCCCCGGGCATAGATTACCTCACCATTTACCAGTTGGGGTCCTTCGGCATCGACACTTTCAGCATTAGGCCCAACAATATTGGCACAAATATCACCAACTATTTCAAGCACCTTGTCATAACTGTCCATCGCATCTTCGAAGTCGACGGGGGCATAATCGAATTTTTCTTTGTCCACAAAATTGCGCTCTTTCAGAGCTACAATTTTTTTCATCAGTGGATGGGTCAGGTGAAACTTCAAGTCGGGGTTATCTAGATAGAAATTATCCATTTTTTTGTTCTTTTAAAATTTTACTTTTCTGCCGGATACTTATTTGCTGTTCTTTTTGTAATATTTTATCATTTTGGGCACCACCTCATCGATGCTCCCGGTAATGATGTAATCAGCAATTTTGTTGATGGGCGCTTCCGGATCGTTGTTGATGGAAATAATCATCGACGATTCCTGCATACCTGCAAGGTGTTGCACCTGGCCGGAGATTCCGCAGGCTATGTATAACTTTGGACGCACAGTAACCCCAGTCTGACCGATCTGGCGGTCGTGGCTTGCAAAACCGGCATCAACTGCAGCACGCGAGGCACCTACTTCGGCATTGATCAGGTGGGCCAATTCGAAAAGAAGGTTAAAATTTTCTTTCGAACCAACACCATAGCCTCCGGCCACAATGATAGACGAGTTTTTAATGTTTACTTTCGAACTTTCCATGTGCCGCTCAATCACTTTTACCACGTAGTCGGCTTCTGAAGTGTATTTGTTCACATCGAGCTTAACCAACTCACCTTTGTAATTGGGGTCGAAAACTTCCTTTTTCATTACGCCCTCGCGCACCGTTGCCATTTGCGGCCTGTTGTCGGGGTTAATAATAGTGGCTATGATATTACCACCAAAGGCGGGCCTTATCTGATACAGCAGATTTTTATAATCCTTTCCGGCTTTTTTATCTTCGTGATCGCCAATTTCAAGCGAGGTACAATCGGCAGTTAAGCCGCTTACCAGTTGCGACGATACACGGGGCCCCAGGTCGCGGCCAAAAGTGCTGGCCCCTAAAAGGGCAATCTGAGGTTTTTCTTCCTGAAAAACTTTTACTGCAATGGCATTGTAAGGCAGGGTGGTATATACTTCGAGACGTGGATCGTCTGCTACCCATACCTTATCGGCTCCAAAAGGATACAATTCTTTCTCAATGCCCGATAGTTTGTGACCAATTACGAGTGCCTCCAGTTTGCATTTAAGCTCGTTGGCCAGTGAGCGGCCTTTGGTCATCAGTTCTAGGCTGACGTCGGCAATTTTGCCTTTTTCTATTTCGCAGATGACAAATATATTATTCACAATTTTCTGTTTTATTGTTTACACTTGGTTTGATAAATGTCCCCGCCATTAACCCAGGGTATGGTTGCTGATAAGTTCCTTCATCAGGGAGTCGATCTGGTCGTCGGCAGCGGTGATCACTTTGGATTCTTTAGCCTGAAAAACAACATTTTCAATCTTCTTAACCTTGGTAGGCGATCCGCTAAGTCCCAGTTGGTTAATATCTACTTCGATGTCGTTTACACTTAATTCACGAAGATTAAGATAGGGGCGTTCCGTAACCATGTCGATATAATCTTCCGAAGCCTCTTGTCTTTCGGTGGCAGTGCGGGCGTGTTTGAATTTCATGAGCGATTTGGCATTGCGAGGACGGCATTCAGGTGCAGAAGCATTTACTGTAATGACGCATGGAAGAGGACATTCCACAATTTCTATTCCGTTCTCCAGACGGCGCTTAATAACCAGGGATTTCTTTTTTATTTCCAGAATTTCCTCGGCATAGGTAACCTGAGGAAGACCAAGTTTTTCAGCAACTTGCGGACCTACCTGGGCGGTATCGCCATCGATTGCCTGCCGGCCTGCAATAATTATGTCAAACTCTTTTATTTTACGAATGGCGCAAGAAAGGGCATAGGAAGTAGCCAGGGTATCAGCACCAGCAAATGCCCTGTCAGTTAACAAATACCCACTGTCAGCGCCACGATACAATCCTTCACGAATGATTTCAGCAGCACGGCCTGGTCCCATGGTAAGCAAACTAACTGTGCTACCTTCAACCTTATCTTTTAATCGAAGAGCCTGCTCGAGTGCATTCAAATCTTCAGGATTAAAAATAGCAGGCAGGGCAGCCCTGTTCACCGTTCCATCGGCTTTCATGGCATCTTTGCCCACATTGCGTGTATCCGGCACCTGCTTGGCTAATACAATGATCTTTAAACCCTTCATCATAATATGTTTATTGTGTTTAAAATTACGGGGAGCAAATATAAGAGAAAATAGCTTTTACCAAAGGCACTGTGCTTATATAGAAAGATTTTAAAGAAGCATGGCAAGACAAAAAAAGGGTGCCTCATACGAAGCACCCTTTAACTTTTTTATGCCTGGGCTGTAGGTCCGCCAAAATTAAGTGGCAGTGTAGTTCCTCCACCTTCCAGGTCTTTTATACGGCCATGTACGGCCTCGTATTTAGCAAGATTGTCCTGTAGCGCCAATAAAAGTCGCTTGGCATGCTCGGGGGTTAAAATAATCCTCGATTTTACTTCGGCTTTTGGTACCCCAGGCATTACGCGCACAAAGTCAAGTACAAACTCAGAAGCCGAATGGGTAATAATAGCAAGGTTCGAATAAATGCCCTGTGCAATATCTTCCTTTAGCTCAATGTTTATCTTTCCTTTGTTTTTCTGATCGTCCATAATATACTTTTTCTATTTGCTGAATATTATTCCGGAAGCTCCAGCTTTTCGTAATCTTCCACCGGAGCAACTGTTATTTTATGGTATTTGCGTATACCTGTTCCCGCAGGAATAAGGTGACCCACAATCACATTCTCTTTCAAGCCTTCGAGTAAGTCAATTTTGCCTGAAATTGCTGCTTCGTTAAGTACCTTGGTTGTTTCCTGGAACGAAGCCGCAGACATGAAGCTTTTGGTTTGAAGGGCTGCTTTTGTAATCCCCTGCAAAATCTGCGACGATGTAGCAGGAATCGCATCGCGGGCTTCAACCAGTTTCATATCCTTACGTTTAAGCATGGAGTTTTCGTCGCGAAGTTTACGAGCGGTAATAATCTGGCCAGGACGTAGGTTTTGCGAATCGCCCTCATCCATGATCACTTTTTTACCATAAATCCAGTCGTTTTCATCCATAAACACCCATTTATCCACGATTTGTTTTTCGAGGAATTTGGTATCACCCGGATCGACAATTTCCACCTTACGCATCATTTGGCGCACGATAATTTCGAAGTGTTTGTCGTTGATTTTTACACCCTGCATCCGGTAAACCTCCTGAACTTCGTTCACGATATATTCCTGAACTTTGGTAGGTCCTTTGATATTCAAAATATCGGATGGGGTAATGGCACCATCAGAGAGAGGAATTCCTGCGCGTACATAATCGCTTTCCTGCACAAGTATTTGTTTCGAAAGCGGCACTAGGTATTTCTTCACCTGGCCTGTTTTGGAGGTAATCACAATTTCGCGGTTACCTCTTTTAATTTTACCAAACGATACCTCACCATCAATTTCCGATACTACTGCAGGGTTCGAAGGGTTACGTGCTTCGAATAATTCAGTAACACGTGGCAAACCACCGGTGATATCGCCCGATTTACCCACAGCACGTGGGATTTTCACAAGAATATCTCCGGTATTGATATTTTCTCCTTCGGTTACAGTAATATGCGCACCAACCGGAAGGTTATATACTTTTAATACATCGCCATCCACCGAAAGCACTTTGATGGTAGGGTTTTTGGTTTTATCACGCGTTTCGATAATTACTTTTTCGCGATAACCGGTTTGTTCGTCACTTTCTTCTTTAAAGGTTACACCTTCAATTACACTATCAAAAGCCACACTACCGGCCATTTCGGATATAATTACTGCGTTGTATGGATCCCAGTCGCATACAACAGTTCCTTTCTTCACATCTGCTTTGTCCTTCACATAAAGACGGGCACCATATGGTATGCTGTGTGTGGTAAGGGTAATTCCGGTGTTTTTATCGATTATTCTTAATTCGGCTAAACGTCCGATAACTACATCTACTTTTTGACCCGATTCTTCCTTACGGGTTACTGTCCGCAGTTCTTCAAATTCTGCTACACCATCGTATTTTGTTACTACGCTGGAGTCGGCAGTGATGTTCGAAGCAGTACCCCCTACGTGGAATGTACGGAGTGTAAGCTGCGTACCAGGTTCGCCGATTGATTGGGCAGCAATTACGCCAACAGCCTCACCATTTTGAACCATACGGTTTGTAGCCAGGTTGCGGCCATAACATTTGGCGCATATACCTTTTTTCGATTCGCAGGTTAATACCGAACGAATTTCGAGTTGTTCGATAGGCGAATCTTCAATCACTTTGGCAACTTCTTCGGTAATTTCTTCACCTGAGTGAATGATCAGCTTGCCTGTAAGCGGATGATACACATCGTGCACTGCTGTGCGGCCGAGTATACGTTCGAAGAGCGATTCAACCACCTCTTCGTTGTTTTTAATGGCATTGGCTACCAGACCTCTTAAGGTACCACAGTCTTCTTCCGATACAATCACATCTTGTGATACATCCACCAATCTACGGGTCAGATAACCCGCATCAGCTGTTTTAAGGGCTGTATCGGCTAGACCCTTGCGGGCACCGTGGGTAGAGATAAAATATTCCAGAACCGAAAGACCTTCTTTAAAATTCGAAAGAATTGGGTTCTCAATAATTTCTGATCCGACAGAACCTGATTTTTGTGGTTTTGCCATCAGACCCCTCATACCCGAAAGCTGGCGAATCTGTTCTTTCGAACCCCTTGCACCTGAATCAAGCATCATGTAAACGGCATTAAAACCTTGTCTGTCATTGATCAGCTTGGTCATTAATGTTTGGGTCAAACGGGCATTCGTATGCGTCCAGATATCGATAATCTGGTTGTAACGTTCGTTGTTGGTAATGAAACCCATGTTGTAGTTGTTCATTACTTCATCTACCTGGGCATAACCATCGGCTACAAGCTGTTCCTTATCATCAGGAACAATTACATCGTCGAGGTTAAAAGACAGTCCGCCTTTGAAAGCCATGTAATAGCCAAGATCTTTAATGTCATCAAGAAATTTGGCTGTTTTAGCTACCCCGGTTACTTTTAAAACACGACCGATAATTTCGCGAAGTGATTTTTTTGTTAGTACCTCGTTGATATAGCCTACCTCTTCAGGAACTGTTTCGTTGAAAAGGACCCTACCTACGGTGGTTTCTATAATTTTTACTACAGGATTTCCATCAACCCTGTCTTTTGTTCTTACTTTGATTTCGGCATGCAGATCAACCCGCTTTTCGTTATAGGCAATCTGCACTTCCTCTGGTGAATAGAAGGTCATTCCTTCGCCACGAACAGGAAATTCTTTGGTGCTTTTACGAGCCTTGGTAGTATAATACAGACCCAAAACCATATCCTGTGAGGGAACATTGATAGGTGCCCCGTTAGCAGGGTTCAGAATGTTATGGGCTGCCAGCATCAGAATCTGTGCCTCCAATACTGCTGCATGTCCTAAGGGAAGGTGAACAGCCATCTGGTCACCATCAAAGTCGGCGTTAAAAGCGGTACAAACCAATGGGTGCAACTGTATTGCCTTACCTTCGATTAGTTTTGGCTGAAAAGACTGTATACCCAGCCTGTGTAGCGTGGGGGCGCGGTTAAGCAATACGGGGTGTCCTTTCAGTACATTTTCCAGAATATCCCATACGACAGGGTCTTTCCTGTCGACAATTTTTTTGGCGGATTTTACTGTTTTCACAATACCTCTTTCGATAAGCTTGCGAATCACAAAAGGTTTGTAAAGTTCGGCGGCCATATCTTTTGGCAGACCACACTCGTGCAATTTCAACTCAGGACCCACCACAATTACCGAACGTGCCGAGTAGTCAACCCTTTTACCAAGCAAATTCTGACGGAAACGTCCCTGCTTTCCTTTCAAACTGTCGGAAAGCGATTTGAGAGGTCTGTTGGCATCGGTTTTTACTGCGTTCGATTTGCGTGAGTTATCGAATAAAGAATCGACCGCTTCCTGAAGCATGCGTTTTTCGTTACGCAAAATAACTTCAGGAGCCTTTATTTCAATCAGTCTTTTCAGACGGTTATTACGAATAATCACCCTGCGGTAAAGATCATTCAGGTCGGAAGTAGCAAACCTGCCACCATCAAGCGGAACAAGAGGACGCAATTCAGGTGGTATTACCGGTACGGTTTTCACAATCATCCATTCAGGTTTATTCACCCCTTTGGATGCCCTGAAGGCTTCTACCACCTGTAAGCGTTTGAGCGCTTCGCTCTTACGTTGTTGAGAGGTTTCGGTGCTGGCTTTGTAGCGCAATTGGAAAGAAAGCTCGTCGAGTTCGAGGCGTCCAAGCAATTTATAAAGTGCGTCGGCACCCATGTCCGCGATAAATTTATCCGGGTCGTTTTCGTCGAGAAACTGGTTTTCTTTTGGAAGGGTATCGAGAATATCGAGGTATTCCTCTTCGGTAAGAAAATCGAGGTACTTCACACCGTCTGCGGCTTTCACACCTGGGTTAATTACCACATAGCGCTCGTAATAAATAATCGAATCGAGTTTTTTCGAAGGCAAACCAAGCAGGTAACCTATTTTATTCGGAAGCGATTTAAAATACCAAATATGCGCTACAGGAACCACTAATGAGATGTGTCCCATGCGCTCGCGGCGTACTTTTTTCTCGGTTACCTCTACACCACAGCGATCGCAAACGATACCCTTGTAACGGATACGTTTGTACTTTCCACAGTGGCATTCATAATCCTTTACAGGTCCAAAAATGCGTTCGCAAAACAGTCCATCGCGTTCGGGTTTGTAGGTACGGTAGTTAATTGTTTCAGGTTTTAACACCTCCCCACTCGAATTTTCCAGAACCTCTTCCGGAGAAGCAAGACCGATGGCAATTTTGGTAAAACTGCTTTTTTGTTTTGTGTCTTTTCTGAATGACATATGCCGAATATATTTCTATCGTTAAGAAAAAAATTATAACTATTAAATCAGGTTCACGCTCAGTCCAAGACCTCTTAATTCGTGAAGCAATACGTTGAGAGATTCAGGAATACCTGGTTCGGGCATCGGTTCACCTTTCACAATTGCTTCATAAGTTTTGGCACGACCATTTACATCGTCTGATTTAACTGTGAGTATCTCCTGCAGAATGTGTGCAGCTCCAAAGGCCTCAAGTGCCCATACCTCCATCTCACCAAAACGCTGACCACCAAACTGGGCTTTACCACCAAGGGGTTGCTGGGTAATGAGTGAATAGGGTCCAATCGAACGGGCATGCATCTTGTCGTCGACCATGTGGCCCAGTTTAAGCATATAAATAATACCTACAGTGGCGGGTTGGTCGAAACGATCGCCTGTACCACCATCGCAAAGGTATGTTTTACCAAAACGGGGCACCCCAGCCTTTTCGGTATATTCATTGATTTCGTCGATTGTAGCACCATCGAAAATTGGGGTAGCAAACTTGATACCCATCTCCTTGCCTGCCCAACCCAATACAGTTTCATAAATCTGACCAAGGTTCATCCTTGATGGCACACCAAGTGGGTTCAGCACTATATCAACCGGGGTACCATCTTCGAGGAAAGGCATGTCTTCCTGGCGAACAATTTTGGCAACAATACCTTTGTTACCGTGACGTCCGGCCATTTTATCGCCCACCTTAAGTTTACGTTTCTGTGCAATATACACTTTTGCTAACTGCACAATACCTGCTGGGAGTTCATCGCCAATGGTAACGTTGTATTTTTTACGCTTGTAAATGGCATCCACTTCTTTGTACTTCAGAATGAAATTGTTGATCAATTGCTTGATCATGTCATTCTTAGGCTTTTCGGTAGTCCAGCGCAAGGGATTCACATTCATGTAATCGATATCCTGCAGCACACGAAGTGAGAATTTGGCACCTTTAGGAATCACATCGATACTCAGGTAGTCTTTCACACCCTGAGATGTTTTGCCATTAGTAAGAATAAAGAGTTTATCGATCAGTTTGGCTTTAAGCTGTGCTGAGTTGCGCTCAAATTCTTCTTCGATTTTATCGAGAATAGGCTTTGTAGCCGCTTTCAGTTTTCTGTCTTTCACCGAACGCGAGAAAAGTTTCTTGTCGATGACAGTACCAAACAGCGAAGGAGAAGCCTTGAGAGAGGCATCTTTGACATCGCCGGCTTTGTCGCCGAAAATAGCGCGAAGCAGTTTTTCTTCGGGTGATGGATCCGATTCACCTTTTGGGGTAATCTTACCAATTAAAATATCCCCCGGCACAATGTTGGCACCGATGCGGATAAGACCGTTTTCGTCGAGGTTTTTAGTAGCTTCTTCACTTACGTTTGGAATATCAGAAGTAAGTTCTTCGAGTCCGCGTTTGGTATCACGTACTTCAAGCATATGCTCGTCGATATGTATAGAAGTAAACACATCTTCGCGCACAACCTTGTCAGAGATCACAATCGCATCTTCAAAGTTGTAACCTTTCCATGGCATAAAAGCCACCATGAGGTTACGTCCAAGGGCTAATTCGCCGCTTTCGGTACCATAACCTTCGGTAAGTATTTGACCTTTTACAACTTTTTGTCCTTTACGCACAATGGGCTGCAAGTTGATACAAGTACCCTGGTTTGTTTTACGGTATTTCGGTAATTTATAACGTTTCGATTCTCCTTCGAAGCTCACGAATTTCTCGTCTTCTGTAAGCTCGTAGTGAACCACAATTTCGTTACTATCTACATATTCTATTACGCCATCGCCTTCGGCAACAACCAAAAGGCGGGAATGCTGAACGACCATTTGCTCTATGCCTGTGCCCACAATCGGAGCTTCAGGTTTCATTAGCGGAACAGCCTGGCGCATCATGTTCGAGCCCATCAAGGCACGGTTTGCATCATCATGTTCCAAAAAGGGAATAAGGGAGGCAGCAATGGAGGCAATCTGGTTTGGAGCAACGTCCATGAGGTGAACCTCTTTGGGGCCCACTACCGGATAATCGGCTTCGAGACGGGTTTTTACTCGTGTACGAACAAACTTCCCATTCGAATCAAGAGGGGCATTGGCTTGAGCTATGATAACGCCTTCTTCTTCCTCTGCAGAAAGGTATTTAATTCCCTCAAAAGTAAGATCTACCACACCATCAGCTACCTTGCGGTAAGGTGTTTCAATAAATCCAAGTTCATTGATTTTAGCAAATACGCAAAGCGAGGATATAAGTCCAATGTTTGGTCCTTCCGGCGTTTCTATAGGGCAAAGGCGGCCATAGTGGGTATAATGTACGTCGCGTACCTCAAAACCAGCGCGCTCACGCGAAAGTCCACCAGGTCCGAGTGCTGAAAGACGACGTTTATGGGTCATCTCCGAGAGCGGATTGGTCTGGTCCATAAACTGCGACAGCTGGTTGGTACCAAAAAATGAATTGATAACCGATGAAAGCGTTTTCGAATTGATCAGATCAATAGGTGTAAACACCTCATTGTCGCGCACATTCATACGCTCACGAATGGTGCGGGCCATACGTGCCAAACCAACTCCAAACTGGTTGTAGAGCTGCTCGCCTACGGTGCGCACACGACGGTTACTCAAGTGATCGATATCGTCAACATCCGTTTTGGAGTTGATGAGTTCGATCAGGTATTTTATAATCTCAATGATGTCTTCTTTGGTAAGAACCTTTACATCACTTGAGGTGTTGAGTTTCAATTTTTTGTTAATCCTGTAACGTCCAACCTCGCCGAGGTCGTAGCGTTTATCGGAAAAGAAAAGCTTGTCGATCACATCGCGGGCTGTAGCCTCATCGGGTGGTTCAGAATTCCGCAATTGACGATAGATGTACAATACCGCTTCTTTCTCCGAGTTACAAGGGTCTTTCTGAAGGGTGTTGTAGATGATCTCGTGATCAATCTGATTCAGGTTTTCTTTGTGCAAAAGAATGGTTTTCGCACCGGCATCGACAATTTCGTCGACATGGTCTTTCTCAAGCACAGTTTCGCGGTCGATAATGACTTCGTTCCGTTCAATCGATACCACTTCACCGGTATCTTCGTCCACAAAGTCTTCGACCCATGTTTTTAACACGCGGGCGGCAAGCCTGCGGCCAATTAATTTTTTTAGTACTGCTTTCGATACTTTAATCTCGTCAGCCAGATCAAAAATCTCAAGAATATCTTTATCGCTTTCGTAACCAATTGAGCGCAACAGAGTAGTCACGGGCAACTTTTTCTTACGATCGATGTAGGCATACATCACGTTGTTGATATCGGTAGCAAACTCAATCCACGAACCACGGAAAGGAATAATCCGCGCCGAGTAGAGTTTTGTGCCGTTGGCGTGAAGGCTTTGACCAAAGAAAACTCCGGGAGACCGGTGCAATTGGGAGACCACTACCCTTTCGGCACCATTGATAACGAATAACCCGCGTTCAGTCATGTAAGGAATAGTTCCCAGGTACACATCCTGAATTACAGTATCGAAATCTTCGTGTTCGGGGTCGGTGCAATAAAGCTTTAACTTTGCTTTAAGAGGCACGCTGTAGGTAAGGCCACGCTCTATACACTCGTCAATGGAGTATCGTGGTGGATCGATGAAATAATCGATAAATTCCAACACAAAATTGTTGCGTGTATCGGAAATGGGGAAATTCTCGTGAAATACTTTGCATAATCCTTCATTCCCTCGGTCTTCGGGGGTTGTATCGAGTTGGAAAAACTCTTTAAAAGATTTTAACTGTATTTCAAGAAAATCGGGGTATTCGAGTTGACTTTTGAGTGAAGCGAAAGATATCCTTTCGTTTACTGAATTTTTCGCTGACATTATCTGAAGAATAAAATTTCGGAACTTAAATTACTTTAAATGACAAAAGGGCTTAATCCCGATGTCCCGAAAAACTCGGGATCGGGACTAAACCACTAAGAGCTATATGTGTATCTTAATGTCTTATTTAAGTTCAACTTCAGCTCCTGCTTCTTCTAATTGTGCTTTTAATGCGTTAGCTTCATCTTTTGTAACACCTTCTTTGATGGGTGCAGGTGCCTTGTCAACTACTTCTTTAGCCTCTTTTAAGCCAAGGCCGGTAAGTTCTTTTACCAGTTTAACAATTTGTAATTTGGCTCCACCTGGCGATTTCAGAATTACATCGAAGGATGTTTTTTCTTCCACAGCAGCAGCGCCACCGCCTGCCGCAGGTGCAGCAACAGCTACAGCAGCAGCTGCAGGTTCGATACCGTACTCTTTTTTAAGAATTTCAGCTAGTTCGTTAACTTCTTTAACAGTAAGATTTACGAGCTGTTCAGCAAAAGCTTTCAAATCTGCCATTTTCGTATTATTTTTTACTATTTAAATTATGATTCTTTTTCTTGTAAAGTTTTTACAATTCCAGCGAGTTTGTTACCACCCGACTGTAGAGCAGAAATAACATTTTTGGTGGGCGATTGAAGCAGAGCCACAATGTCACCAATAAGTTCTTCCTTAGATTTAATGCTAGCAAGAGCATCCAATTGATTGTCGCCAATATATACCGATTCTTCTACATAAGCTCCTTTGAGAATGGGTTTCTCCCATTCGCGACGCAGCTCTTTAATAAGCTTGGCAGGTATGCTGCTTTGTTGAGTCAGCAAAATTGAGGTATTCTTTTTCAGAATTGGGAACAATTCTTCATAGTTACCTTCAGTTTTCTCCAGAGCTTTCTTAAGAAGGGTATTTTTAACAACGATCAATTTAATCTCTTTCTCAAAACATTTTCTCCTTAGCCTGCTTGATTGCTCAGCATTGAGCGCCTCAATATCGGCAAGGTAAAAGTGTTTCGACTCAGATAATTGTTGAGCAAGGTTATCTATTATCTGTTGTTTTTCGTCCCGTGTCATAAAAGTCTTCGATTTTTAAAATTAATCATCTATTCTTTTTGCATCGACTCGAACACCAGGACTCATGGTACTTGAAAGAGCGATGCTCCTGATATAAGTACCTTTTGCCGATGTGGGTTTAAGTTTTACGATCGTATGAATAAATTCGCGGGCATTTTCGGCGAGCTTTTCCGGGGTAAACGATGCCTTACCAATAGTGGTATGAACAATTCCGTATTTATCAACTTTGAAATCGATTTTACCGGCTTTTACTTCTTTCACAGCCTTACCAATTTCTACGGTAACGGTTCCACTTTTGGGGTTGGGCATCAAACCACGTGGACCTAGAATACGTCCAAGTTTACCTACTTTTCCCATTACAGATGGCATGGTGATGATTACATCCACATCAGTCCATCCTTTCTCGATTTTTTCAATAAAATCATCTAAACCTACATGGTCGGCACCAGCTTCTTTAGCCTCAGATTCCTTATCTGGAGTACACAATACCAATACCCGAGTGTCTTTACCAGTACCGTGGGGAAGTGTTACTACTCCACGAACCATCTGGTTTGCTTTACGGGGGTCTACACCCAAACGGATGTCGATGTCTACCGAAGCGTCAAATTTGGTAAAGGTAACTTCCTTCACCAGCGATGCAGCTTCCATTAGATGGTATTGCTTACCAGGCTCAATTTTCTCTAATGCAATCTTTTGATTTTTAGTCAATCTAGCCATTGTTGTTCCGACGTATTAAGTTTTAAAGTGTTGGAAATTGTCCTTTGACAGTTATTCCCATACTTCTCGCAGTGCCTGCTACCATTTGCATAGCCGATTTGACAGTAAATGCATTTAAATCTGGCATTTTGTCTTCAGCAATTGCTTTCACCTGATCCCAGGTTACCGATGCTACTTTAATCCGGTTTGGTTCGGCTGAACCACTTTTGATTTTAGCAACTTCGAGTAACTGTACCGCTACCGGAGGGGTTTTTACAATAAAGTCGAATGATTTATCCGCATATACTGTAATCACCACGGGCAGCAGTTTGCCAGCTTTATCTTGGGTACGGGCGTTGAACTGTTTACAGAACTCCATAATGTTCACGCCTTTAGAACCTAAGGCTGGTCCTACCGGGGGCGAAGGATTGGCAGCACCTCCACGAATCTGTAATTTGATTAATGCAGCAACTTCTTTTGCCATTTTACAGGTATTTCCGATTTATATATATTAATTACAAGATGTCGCCCAGGAAGCATTATTGGTTGTCGCGTACATCTGTCGTGTAACTACTCTTTTTCTACTTGCATAAAGCTTAATTCCAAAGGTGTTTTTCTACCGAAAATTTTCACCATTACTTTAAGCTTTTTCTTTTCTTCGTTTATTTCTTCAATCACACCAGTGAAACTATTAAAGGGTCCATCGATTACTTTTACCGACTCACCCACATAAAAAGGTGTGTTAAGTTCTTCGTCGCTGGCAACCAGTTCGTCGACTTTACCAAGTATCCGGTTTACTTCTGAAATACGCAGAGGTGTTGGTTCTTCTTCTCCTTGTTGTCCCAGAAAACCTATTACGTTTGGGATATTTTTTAATATATGAGGTATCTCTCCCACCAGGGCAGCTTCAATAAGCACATATCCTGGAAAATAGCTTCGCTCTTTGCTAATTTTTTTTCCATTTCGGATTTGGTAAACCTTTTCGGTTGGAATAAGTACCTGCGAAATATAATCCTGCAGGTTTAACCTGGCAACTTCATTTTCGATGTACTCCTGTGCTTTTTTTTCTTTACCACCAATTGCTCTAAGCACATACCACTTTTTTTCCTGCTCCATTTTCGACTTCTCCTTTGCTTATGCGTTATAAAAAAGTCCGTAAATTCCTTCCATAAGGTTTTTGAAAGAAACATCCATCAGTGCTATAACCAAAGCAAAAATTAAAGAGGCTATCATTACAACAATTGCACTTTCCTGCAGTTCATCCCAGGAAGGCCAGCTTACTTTGTTGATCAGCTCGTTGTAAGTATCTTTTAAGTAGGCTATAAATTTCATACGTACGTTGTTTGCACGGGAGGAGCGACTCGAACGCCCGACACCTGGTTTTGGAGACCAGTGCTCTACCAACTGAGCTACACCCGTATTTTAATTCAGTATTCCCTTATTGTAGGGGAAAATGCACCTATTAATGCCAGAAAAAAGGTAAGCCCTTCAGAGCTTACCTTTTTATCTTATTTTTAATTCAATTAGGAAACAATTTCAGTTACCTGACCAGCTCCTACTGTACGTCCACCTTCGCGGATAGCGAAACGAAGACCTTTATCCATAGCTACCGGAGTAATCAACTGAACAGTGATGGTGATATTATCACCTGGCATAATCATTTCAGTACCTTCTGGTAAAGTAATCTCGCCAGTTACATCCAATGTTCTGAGGTAAAACTGCGGACGGTATTTATTGTGAAATGGAGTGTGACGTCCACCTTCTTCTTTTTTCAGAATATATACCTCGGCTTTGAATGTAGTATGTGGAGTAATTGAACCTGGTTTAGCCAGTACCATACCCCTTTTGATTTCATTTTTATCTACACCACGAAGCAGCAAACCTACGTTATCGCCAGCTTCTCCTCTATCAAGAATTTTGCGGAACATCTCAACTCCTGTACATACAGTTTTACGGGCAGCGTCTCCAAGACCAATGATGGCAAGTTCATCACCAGTGTTTACCACACCAGTTTCGATACGGCCAGTAGCCACAGTACCACGTCCGGTAATTGAGAATACGTCTTCAACTGGCATCAGGAATGGTTTTTCCCTTTCGCGTGGAGGAATCGGAATCCAGGTATCCACAGCGTTCATCAAATCCATAATTTTATCAGTCCAATTGGGATCGCCATTCAAACCACCTAAGGCAGAACCTTGAATAACTGGGGTGTTGCTACCATCGAATTCGTAGAAGTCGAGCAATTCGCGTACTTCCATTTCAACGAGTTCGAGAAGTTCTGCATCATCCACCATATCAACCTTATTCAGGAAAACTACAATTTTAGGTACGTTTACCTGACGTGCCAGAAGAATGTGCTCGCGTGTTTGTGGCATAGGACCATCCGTAGCAGCAACTACCAGGATAGCACCGTCCATTTGCGCAGCACCTGTGATCATGTTTTTTACATAATCCGCGTGACCTGGACAGTCAACGTGTGCATAGTGACGACTTTCTGTTTGATATTCAACGTGGGCAGTATTAATTGTTATACCACGTTCTTTTTCTTCTGGTGCATTATCGATAGAATCAAAGTCTCTGATTTCAGATAGACCTTTTTCTGCCAATACTTTTGTGATTGCAGCAGTTAATGTAGTTTTACCGTGGTCAACATGGCCAATTGTACCAATGTTAACGTGTGGTTTCGACCTGTCAAATTTTTCCTTAGCCATAGTTAACTATTAATTAAATATTTACTTGTAATTTACTATCTTCTATTTTGAGCCAATGATGGGAATTGAACCCATGACCTCTTCCTTACCAAGGAAACGCTCTACCCCTGAGCTACATCGGCTTTTGAGCGGGAGACGAGGCTCGAACTCGCGACCCTAACCTTGGAAGGGTTATGCTCTACCAACTGAGCTACTCCCGCTTGATATACAAGCTTTTTGATTTTTTCAAAGCAGAAATATTTTCTGCCCTGAATAAATAAAAACTGCTTTCCAATTTCTTAGCCTAAGCAACAAAAGAACCTTTTTCAATTACCAGAAATCATTTTTGTAAATGATATCCCATAATCCTTTTTGTAAACCTTTGGTTAGGAGCAAAATCTATTATGGACCAGTAATCTGTTGTTCTATTTCATAAGAATAGAGCGTAGTATAAACTACTCGCTCACACAAAAAAAAGTGGGGAGAGCAGGATTCGAACCTACGAAGTCATTCGACAGCAGATTTACAGTCTGCCCCAGTTGGCCGCTTTGGTATCTCCCCTATTTTTGGAGCCGATGGAGGGATTCGAACCCCCGACCAGCTGATTACAAATCAGCTGCTCTGGCCAACTGAGCTACATCGGCATACTTATGAAAGAACAACCGATTTCGGCAGGTAAATTACCTTTCGAAATCGGTTCGCAAATGTATAAATATTTTATTTACCGCAAAACAAATTTTACATTTTTTTTATTGCGGTTAAAATCATTGTCCCCGGCGCTTTTCCTTGAATTTTGTAAGCTGCCGTTTCAAGGAGTCAACCGCCAGATCAGTGGCTTCTTCAAAGGTTTTACTTTGTTTTTTAATAAAAAGGTCATTCCCTGGAATATCCATCCGGATTTCTACTACCTTATTGTCCATTTCCTGCGCATTCTCGATTTTTAGAAAAACTTCTGCCCCAATAATCTCATCAGAATATTGACCAAGTTTCTTTACTTTTTCCTGAACAAAAGCTTCGAGTTTGCTGGTGGGAGAAACTCTTACAGAGTTAATTTTAATGTTCATAACATTTCCTCCTTGTTTAATTTAAGCCCTAGGATGGGCCTGGTTATAAATACTCTTCAATTTTTCGTAGGTATTGTGGGTGTAAATCTCGGTAGCAGCCAGATTGGCGTGCCCTAGTAGTTCCTTCACTGCATTGAGATCGGCTCCATGATTGAGCATGTGGGTGGCAAAACTGTGACGTAATTTATGCGGATGCTTCTTGTCGGCAGTAGTTACCTGTTCGAAATATTTGCTTACTATCCGTTGCACCATTCGGGCATACACAGGTGTTGCTTTGCTTGTGAGCATCAAATAACCCTGTGGATCGCCAGGTGAAAAGGCATCGCGCACAGTTAAATAGTGCTGAAGTTCTGCTAAAAAATTGTCGCTGAGGGGAATTTGCCGCTGCTTGTTTCGTTTGCCTGTTACTTTTATTTGTTTCAGGCCAAAATCAACATCCACAATGCGAAGGTTGACCAATTCAGACAACCTCATTCCTGTATAATAAAACAGATTTAAAATTATTTTATCACGTTGTCCTTCGTAGGTACTTTCGAAAAGAACAAAATCGAATAGATTAGTTAAATCACGTTCTGTAAAGAAATCTGGCAGCGAGTGCCGAGATTTGGGGGCAATTACACCTGCCACTGGATTTTTTGTCAGATAATTTTCGCGTAGCAAAAACTTATAAAAAGCCTTAAGGGATGAAATCTTACGCTTGATGGATCGGGCACCTACCTTATTTTCAGCAAGATAATGCATCCACTTTCTGACATCCGATGAGTTTGCTGAAAGTACAGCCTCGTCTGTATCAATTTTTCGAAAAATATAAAACGAACGAATATCGTCTCTGTATGCACGCTGAGTGTGAACAGAAAAACGCTTTTCGTTCGTTATATATTCAATAAAGAGTTGAAATGCATCCATGTACAGGGATTGATTGTTGAACAGGTTGGCACCTCAATAAATTTCAGACAATCCCTGATTAAGACTTACTCGTCGTTTTGCTGCATCTTTTGAACGTAAATAGCTTTTTTAACTTCCTCGCGGCGCACTACCGAAGGTTTTTCAAAAGCCTGACGCCCACGGAGTTCTTTTACAACTCCGGTTTTTTCAAATTTTCTCTTAAATTTTTTAAGAGCTCTTTCAATGTTTTCGCCTTCTTTTACAGGTACTATAATCATTATCCGTTTGAGTTAAATGAAACGAGGCGCAAATTTATTACTATAAATCTAAAACGCAAAAAATTAAATGATAAAATCTTAATTAGTCCAAAATTTATTTGTCAAGTGCCAACTACTAACAAATTCTATGCTTGTTCTGTTTACTTTAAATATAGGATTTTTATTCTAAAAGTTTTAGTGTTTTTTCTCTTATTTTTAAAATATTACCAATTCAGATATACCCTCAATTTATCAAGCTGGCGGGAACTAAGAATGCGATTGTCGACAAGTGTCTCAGGCCTAGTTATCGGCCCATCCAATTCGCGGAATTTTACAATTCCCTTTGCCTGGTAAGTGGTGATATAGGGATGTAAATCGAGTTCTTTTTCTGTACTCTTATTCAGGTTTATTTTCCTGATTAAGCTGGTATCGATAGAGATGTATTCTTTAAGATTGCTGTAACAACTCGAATCGATGCCATATACTTCTTTTAATTGATCTTGAGCGTAAAATCCACCCAACTTATCGCGATAAAGCAAAATTCTTTCACTTAAGGTCGGTCCAATGCAGGGTATTTTTTCCAACTCAATGGAAAGCGCATTGTTGATTTCTATTTTTGAAAGTGAAGCTGTTTTTTTTGTCTGAATAGTTTCAGGAGCAGGATATACCAGGTAATTACGTGCTAAAACCACAAAACTAGAATCAACGCCATATATCTTCATCAAATCGGCTTCCGATTCAAACCTCCCTCCCCTTTTTCTGTATTTCTCAACATTTCTTGCAGAAAATTCAGAAAAACCTAATTGAGTAAGCTCTGCCTGCGTGGCACTATTCGGATCAAGTTTGCCTTTAAATTGAATGTTAGGGGCTGTTGATTCTTTTGTCCACTCGTTCTTTTTCTGTGCAATACCTGAGGGGACCTCTTGCTCAGAATCAGGTTTGATTTGTTCGATTGTAATGACCATCGGCTCCTCCTCTGCCGTCTGAAAAACTGGCCAAAATATTTTGAGCAATACACTCAGAAATATCAGGATTATGAGCACCACCATACCCCGTTGCTCTTGCGGAGTAAATTCGAAATAGGGTTTTATTTTACCGAGCATTGTCATGGGCTCAAGTTAATAAAAAAACAAAAAGAGGTGGGTAAAATACCCACCTCGTAATTATTTCGGAGATCTTGTTTACTAGTTTCCGCAATTCAAGTCTTCATAGGCTTCTTTCAGCCTGGCAATCATCGCTTCTTCAGCTTTCCTGAGCCAAACGCGCGGATCGTACTTTTTCTTGTTCGGTTTGTCTTCACCTTCCGGATTACCAATTTGACCTTGCAGGTAACCACGGTTGGCTGCTTCATATTTACGAATACCATCCCAGAAAGCCCATTGCGTATCGGTATCGATGTTCATTTTAATTACTCCGTACGAAATGGCTTCGCGAATTTCCTCACGCGATGATCCCGAGCCACCATGGAATACAAAGTAAACGGGTTGTGGTCCTGTTTTATATTTATCCTGAATGTATTTCTGGCTGTTGTCGAGAATCTTAGGAGTCAATTTCACATTTCCTGGTTTGTATACGCCATGCACGTTGCCAAAAGAAGCAGCAATGGTAAAGCGATGACTAACTTTCGAAAGCTCCTCGTAAGCATAAGCTACTTCGCTGGGTTGTGTATAGAGAAGTGCATTGTCGACATCGGAGTTATCTACGCCATCTTCTTCGCCACCGGTAACGCCTAATTCAATTTCCAGAGTCATCTTCATTTTGCTCATGCGCTCGAGGTATTTTTTACATATCTCGATGTTTTCTTTGAGTGGCTCCTCAGAAAGATCTAACATATGCGAGCTGAAAAGCGGTTTTCCGTTGGCTTTGAAGAATTTCTCGCCTGCATCGAGCAAACCGTCGATCCAAGGAAGAAGACTTTTTGCGGCATGGTCGGTATGAAGTATAACGCGCACACCATAGAGCTCGGCCAATTTATGCACACCTTCGGCACCAATTACAGCACCCACAATGGCAGATGCCTGGTTGGCTGAAGGAGCTCCTTTTCCGGCATTAAAAACTGCACCGCCGTTTGAAAACTGAATAATGATGGGGTAATTCTGATTTTTGGCTGCTTCGAGCACAGCATTAATCGAGTTCGATCCCACCACATTCACTGCGGGAATTGCAAACTGGTTCTTTTTAGCGATATCAAACAGCAACTGAAGATCATCTCCGGTTACAACACCTGGTTTAATTTGATCGAAATTCATTCTATAAAGTTTAAGTTAATCAATCTGAAACATGGTATTTACTCCTGCATTTTATAGTTCAAGGTTGAAAGGACAAATGCAAAATTGTTTTGAAAACAAAGTGCAAAAAAACAAAAAAAATAGTTCAGCGCCTAATGAACCAAACAGAAAAGTGAATTTTTCAGTAGAAATCGTTCCGAAAAAAAATGATTGGCAGGAAACCAACCCAACACTTTAATTAAGATATACTTTAGTTCTACTTTAACAGATTAAACAAAACCCTTGTAAACATTGATATTTCAAGGAAATTCAGTATCTTCAATGCACAGAAAAACAGGCTTATCGTTCCGAAAAATGTTTAATACAACGTAAAAATAATAATCGATATGGAAAAACACTGACCTCTGTAATAGAGCGAGTTAGTGTTCACCTTAATGATTATCAGCATGTATTTTGTAATTCAACAAAGAAGTTCTTTGACAAAGCACAGCAATATTCATTAGGAATAATACAAAGTCAGATGCGCAATATTGAAAGAATAAGCGAAGATTTGGGAGCTAACTACCATCAAATGCAGCACTTTATAACTGAGTCTAACTGGGATCATCGAGTTTTGATAAATCAAGTAGCCCAGGAAGTAAGCCAGGTTTTACCCAAAAGAAAACTTACAGGATTGATTATTGATGAAAGTGGTTGGGTAAAAAAAGGCGACCATAGCGTAGGCGTTGGACATCAATATTGTGGGAATGTAGGGAAACTATCAAATAGTCAGGTTGCGGTATTTGCTTGTTTAAGTAATGGGGATTTTGCATCAATGGTTGATGCCCGACTATACCTTCCCAAGGCTTGGTGTGACGACAAGACAAGATGCGAAAAAGCAGGCGTTCCTGTAAAGCACCGAACATTTAAAACTAAGCTCGAACTGGCATTAGAAATTATTCGCCAGCAAGTAACCAATGGCATCATCTTCGATTTTATTGGAGGCGATGGTTATTATGGTAACGATGTGGATTTTGCCAGCAGCATAGATTTGCTTGGTTATCTGTACATGCTGGATATCCATAAAGACCAAAAAATATATTTGGAACGTCCTGACTTGGCTATTCCCGAGCGAAAAAGCAATAAGGGTCGTGAACCCAAGAAATTAAAAGCAACTACAGACGAATTAAGTGTATCAAAATATTTACAGACTTTAAATGACGAAAATTGGCAGCGTATTAGTGTTCGTAATACAGCCAAAGGAGTTCTTGTAGCTGACTATCATTTTATAAAGCTTTGGATAATCAATAACAGTAAAATGCAAGTAGAGCAAAGGTTACTGGTTATCCGTAAAACGAAAACCAAAGAAGGCAAGGACGAAATAAAATATTCTTTTACCAATGCTAATCTTGAACAATACACTAAGAAAGCTATAGCCTATATGCAAGCACAACGGTACTTTGTAGAACATTGCATAAAAGAATCAAAACAGATACTCGGGCTAGACCAGTTTCAGACACGAAAATGGCTTGCATGGCAACACCAGGTTGCATTAAACTTTTTGGTCTCGTCATTTATTTTAAAAGAAAAATTGCATTGCTTTGATGATTTACCTTTACTATCGGCTCGTGATATTAAAGAATTTATCACTTTTAAACTTTATAAACAGATGACCGAAGAACAAATGATTGATAGAATTTATGACCGGCATTTAAAACGACAGCGTGATATAAATTACTCATATTCAAAATTGTAAATCTGTTAAAGTAGAATTAGAAGGGATAACCAATTCCAAACTGAAAGGTGCTTTGCCAGAAATTTCTTTCAGGATTGCGGATCACCCATCGCGTGCCGGATGTAATGGATGGATCGTACATTTTAAAACCAATATCGACCCGAAGTAATACAAAAGAAAAATCAAAACGGGTTCCGAAACCAACTCCCAGTGCAATATCTTTATAAAAAGTATCAAGATGAAATCCAGATCCTGGATATTCCGGAATATCAGTGAGCAACCAGATATTTCCAGCATCGGCAAATAAGGCTCCCTCCAGCTTCCAGAACAACTTAAAACGATACTCAATGTTTCCTTCTAATTTAATGTCGCCCAGAGGTTCAGGTTTTTCTTCACCCGACTGATTTTTACCTCCATAACCAAAATAAGGACCTGGCCCCAGTGTGCGCTCGCCCCATGCACGGATACCATAGGGCCCACCTGCCCAATACATTTTTTCGAAAGGCATAGCATCAGAGTTGCCATACGGTAGACCGATTCCTGCAAAAATTCGATATACCACGCGGTTACGGGGTGTAATAATGTTGTAATTTCTGAAATCGATGTCTGTTTTGATATATTGAAAATAACCCACACCAAAAAATAAGGAGTCGCTACTCCAGTTTCCTAACTGGTTTGCCACATTCAACAAGAGGCCGGCCGATTCTATATTGTAACGCAGGTATACAAAACTATTGCCTCGTTTTAACTGCTGATTGTTAAATTCGAAACTGTAATTAATACCCAATATGGTGTGGTTAATGAAGCTGTTCTCTAACCTTGTATTACCGTAAACCGAGTCGATGTATTCCTGATTAATCCGGGGTAACTTCACCAGATAAAAATCGAAGGGCTTAAGCACATGCCGGTTGTACACATTGCCTTTCCAGTTGTAACCAAAAGAAGCATTCACGATGGTACGAATGTAGTTTGGCTGATTCTGATAATTGTAAGATGACTGTAATTGTGTGCGTGGTTTATATTTACGTTCGAAGTCTTCGGCATTAAAAGGTAGCAGAAACCGGGGTGTTTCGAACAAACCTGCCAGACCTATTTCGCGCATGGGTTCTGTTACATTCTGCCGGTTTTCAAGCGACTCCACAGAGCCTGTAGTACGTATCTGAAGATGCTCGCCATTTCTGAACAGATTGTAATTATTATAGGTAATACCTCCACTAATGCCGAAGTCGTAAGATGAATTGGTTACGTTAAACTCGAGGGCATACGACTGTTTTTTTCGCATATCGAGGTCGATGCGACAATCTAACAGGCCATATTGCCCTCTCGAATCGGATTCTTTCATACTCACATTCATGTATCGAAACAAACCCAAAGCAGTGAGATCGTTGTAGGTGCGTTCTACATTTTTCAGGCTATAAATACTGCCCGGTAAAATGTTATTGGCTGCCACAAGGGTTGGTGCCCTGAGCACAGGTCGGTTAAAATATACAATCTGATGCTGCTGATAAAACAGTGTATCGCTGCTAATTGCCTTCTCGGCCAATGAATAAGAGGGGTAAATTTCAACCGAGTTTACTTTAAATTGTCTGTGCTTTCTTACCTTGCTTACCGGATCGAAAGGACTGTCAATATCTTGCTTCACCACAAGCATTACAGAAACTTCATTGGGATTGGACAAAGGTTTAACTTCGTAATAAACATGTTCGCGTGTAAACCGATAATAGCCAAGGTTCTTCATTTGGGTCTCTATCCTAAGCCTTTCCTGCATCATCATAATCTTATCAAAGGGTTCATTCAACCTGATAAGTGAATTAAGAGTATCAGATAAAAAATGCTTTGCAACAGAGGTATCTTCGAGACGATATTGTAGCGATTTTATAAGTGTGGGCTCACCAGGATCAATTCGGTATACTGCCTTTACCTTCTTTTTTCGGCTTTTCATTTCACTTTCCACTTCTACCTGGCTATAACCTTTGTCGCTCAGGTAACTGGCAAAGTTTTTCCGCGTACTTGCTACCAAGGCTGAGTCGTATAATACCGGAGGCTCACCGATTTTTCTTAACCATGCATGAGGCCAGGTTTCCTTCCCGGGCTTGGCTATACTGTATAAGTAAAGGTGGAACCTTACACCCAGCACTGTTTTATTGGGCAACATGCGCTCGTATTTTCGCAAGGTAGTTTGATCCGTTACTTCTTTGTCTATCAAAACTTTACTCCGAATAAAGAGTTGCTCATCCTCTGCCAAACGACGGGTTGGTGCACAAGAAAAACAAATGAATAAACAGCAAAGGATGGCCGCCTGAGTGAAGGATGATTTTATATTTCTTCGGAAGGTGTTCAACAATATGGTATATTTGAATTTTTACGGAAGAAGTGTATGCCATTGAACCCTTCTGCCAGATTTTTCAGGTGAGCTCAAAAATAATACAGTGGCTTTGATTTATTGCTTTAAGAATGAAAAATAATTGAAGTTAACCTATTGCGATAATGCTGTCGACAAATAAAATAAAATTATATCGCTCTTTGCAGGAAAAAAAGTACCGCGATTTGGAGGGCCTATATATTGCGGAAGGAGCAAAAATGGTTTTGGAAGCAATCAAAAACAATTCGCAACAAATTTCTGCCATAATTTGCACCGATGCACAAGCAGAAAAGTATTCCTCTCTTTTGCCCGACAAAACATTTATAACCGACTATTCCAACCTCAAAAAAATATCGAGCCTTAAAACCCCACAGGAAGTGCTGGCTGTTTTAAATAAACCTGTGCATCCTGTAATGAATTTTAAAGGTATTGACACTTTGGTGCTTGCGCTTGAAGATATCAGAGATCCCGGAAACATGGGCACCATAATAAGATTGGCCGATTGGTTTGGTGTTAAGGACATCATTTGTTCCCAGCAATGTGTAGATTGTTTTAACCCAAAAAGTGTGCAGGCCACCATGGGCAGCATTTTTAGGGTGAGGATACATTATCTTGATTTGCCCTTGTATTTGAACCAACTGGACAGTAAAGTCGCCAAAATTTATGGAACTGCATTGGACGGCGAAAACATCTACACTCAAAAGCTTCAACAAGCTTCCATTGTAATAATGGGAAACGAATCAACTGGCCTTTCTGAGGATATCAGGAAAAAACTAAACGCACGTCTTTTAATTCCTCATGCCTCGACCAATAGCGATTTTAGCGAATCGTTAAATGTGTCGGTTGCTACTGCGCTGGTTTTAGGAGAATTTCGTCGACAGCAATTTTATTCGAAGTGAAAGGAAATTGTAAAAATATGCGACTTTAATTCGCTGAGCATATCGGTATAAACAGCATTTTCTTTCGGAGGAACTCCTGAAGGATTCGTACTTCTGAACAAGTTCGTCATGCCAACAGAGTATTTTAGTTCAAGCCCAAATTTGAAATAAGTAAGGTAAAAATCGAAACCAGTTCCTACTTCGAGGTAAAAATCCATGGGTTTTACCATAAAAAGCTGCTCTTTATAATCGTACTCTTTTTTAACTGCAAGGTCGTAGCGCAAATTGCCTCCGCCAATAAAATAGGGGCGGAAATTATTCATCCTTTTGGCTTTATACTTAAAAAGCAAAGGCAATTCAATAAAAGAAGATTCCATGCGGTAAGGCAAACCACCATACATCATACTATCTTCACGCCCATCGGGAGTATTGACTCCTAGCTTATAAAAATAAAAATTTCTTTCGCCAAAAGATATGCCGGGCAATGCACGGAAATCCCAATTTTCGGCCAGCCTAAGGTTGGATATAGCCTGAATGTTGATGCCTGGCTGCACACTTTTTATGCCTGCATAATAAGGCCCCGATAAAGCTTCGGGTGACTGATAAACCGAAAAATCCATAAAATTCAACCCCAGCGAAAAACCAAAATGTATGAGTTTATCGTCGTGAGTCGGATCGTTCTTCACACGCGGCTTTTGAGCTGAAAGCTCTGAAAGGCTCATCAAAAAGAAGAGAAAGAAAATAAAATTCTTCACGTCGAATAGGTTTTAGCTTAAAAACGCAATGTCCTCAAAAATAGTATTTTTTAGCGTACCGAAAAGACACATGACAGGATATACTAAACATATTGTTATTTTTGGTCGGCAAAAAAACAAACGATCCTAAACTTTAACTTATGTATACTTACGATTACCTGCTGAATTTTACTGCCGAAGTTTTTAAAAAAATGGGCTGCAGTGCCGACGATTCCATGAAAACAGCTAAAGTATTCATGGCAGCTGAGATGCGAGGTCTGCCCTCACACGGTATGATTCGCATCAAAGACTATTACGAATTATGGAAAGCCAACCGAATCAACATCCGGCCGAATATTCGTATAGTACACGAAACACCCAGCACAGCAGTGGTCGATGGAGATGGCGCTGTGGGCATGATAGCAGCCACCCGTTCTATGGAAATTGCCATGGAAAAAGCTGAAAAAGCAGGTACTGGCTGGGTTTCTACCCGGGGCTCTAACCACTATGGAATAGCTGGTTATTATGCCATGATGGCTCTCGAAAAAGACATGATTGGTATGTCGATGACCAATGCCAACCCACTGGTAGCCCCTGCCGGTTCAGTCAGCAAAATGATGGGTACCAACCCAATTGCCGTAGCAGTGCCTGCAGGCAGGTATCCTGCTTATGTAGCCGATTTTGCAACTACTCCAATTGCCCGTGGAAAACTTGCCGTGGCCGAGAAAAAGGGCGAAAAAGTATCGTTTGGCTATGTGCAGGATAAAGATGGAATGCCGAGCAACGACCCCACCATCTTAAAATCAGGCGGGTCGATGGTAACCCTGGGTGGCGACCTCGAACATGGAAGCCATAAAGGCTATTGCATGAGTACCATTGTCGATATTTTTTCATGCGTCTTCTCGGGTGCTAATTTTGGCCCTTTTTGTCCACCTTCTGTGGCCTATCTGCCGGTTCTCGATGAGAAGGTGGGCGAAGGCACCGGCCATTTCTTCGGTGCCATGCGCATCGATGCCTGGCAACCTAAACAAACTTTTTTAAACCAAATGGACAAATGGATTGAAACCTATAAAAGTGCCAAACCTGCGACAGGTGTTGATCGGGTGCGCATTCCGGGTGAACCCGAACGGGAAAAAGAAGAAAAGATTATGAAAGATGGCATCCCGATTATCCCTGCTATAGCTGCTGACCTTAAAGAAATTGCACTGGCACTAAAGATTGAATTCGATCTTAAATAAGCATTTTTTGTCCAAACTAATAAAGTCCTCGTCATAGATTTGCCGGGGACTTTTTTATTTCTATCAATTTTAAACCAACTTTCTTCAAAAAGCTATTGGTAATGGCAAAAAACATTTTTAACTTTCTGAAAATGCAGAAAAGTTGAATCATCTCTTTTAATCCATTAACAAAAATTATATCCTATGAAAAAAATCTACTTTTGTTCGGTATTCCTCATTATCATGCTATTAGGAGTACTTAACCCGAAAATCTATGCCCAGAATCTGGTGCCTGTTGATGTGTATCAGCAAGATTCTACTGTTTTTGCGGAAGATTTTGAAACCGGTGGTGCCGGATGGACGCTTACCGGAGAATTTGAAATTGGTACACCCACTTATGGCTGGGGCCCAATTCAGGGAAACAATTCGGCTGTAACCGACCTTGACAGTTACATCGATTGGGCAAGCAGTTACCTTTACTCACCTTTCTTTACCCTGCCTGCCGATGTGCAAGACATCAACCTGTCGTTTATCGAAAATTATTATTTTTATGGAGCCGACCTCTATATTTACATCGACAACGGATCGGGGTGGAATACACTCTCCTACCGTTCTCTTTATTACTGGCAAAGTATCTATAACAACAACCTGAATTTTGACCTATCTGCCTATGCCGGCCAATCTGTCAGGATAATTATTTATGTGTCTAGTTACAACCCTGGCCCGTATGGTGTTTATGGCTATTATGCCGATGTGTTTGAAGTCACCTGCAAGGCACCAATTGCCGAACCTGCCCCTACTGCAGTATTGCTCGATCCGGAAGGCAATTATGTACCCTCTGGTCAGGTAGTAACTGATTATTACTCCACTATAGAACCAGTAATCTACAATACTACCCTTGCCAATTTTGGGGTGGACACACTGTTGGTTATTGATTCAATTGTATCTGAATTTGGTTTTGTTACTGCTAGTTTCCTTGAAGATAGCATCCCTTATGCCTTCGGAACTCCTGTAACAGTAACTGTATTACCTACAGCAGTTGGTTTGTTCAGCGATACATTAAGGGTATTTAGTAACGACCCCAATTCGCCGTGGTACGTAGTCTTTAACGGAAGTGCAGCACCTGCAGCATTGGAACCTATGCCTGAGCTTTCTTACATGGGTGCCATTCAAAACCCCGACAACTTCTTTAACCCGTTAGTGGTGATTGATACATCATTGATACCCGAAACATCTACCAACGTATACTTCGACCTGCACCTCACTAATAAGGGCGCATCGCCACTCGATATTAACAATTACTATTTTAAATATGGTGGTGGACAGGCCTTTTGGATTGACAGCTGGTCTGACGATTTTATAGAATACGGCGATACCGCCATAATCACCATAGGGTTTGAAGCACAGCGCAGCCGTCAACAGGTATTTGCCCTGACCTACGAGTTTGAAACCCGCGATAACGACCTTGCACGCTGGTCGCATTGGTTTGCTGCCAACAGCAGTTTCGATGGCACCTACCTCGAAATCGATGGCCCCTGGTACTCTGCCGGTCCCGACAGCCTGGTGGTAGATTTTGGAACCGTAACCGTTGGTTCATCGGACTATCAGAACTACATCTGGCTCAAAAACCTGGGCAGTGTTCCACTAAACATTACTATGGAAATTGTTGGAAGTGACTTTAGCTTCATGGGAGAAAACCCCATCAACCTGAATCCCGGACAAGGCAACTATGAAGGGGAAGAAGGCATCCTCTTTACCCCTTCCGATTCTACCGGAATTATACAAGGCTTGCTGATCTTCCACCACAACGATACCACTACCGGCCAGATAGATACTGTTTACCTGCGTGGTAAAGGATATATTCCTGAGATACTTCAACCTGCCAGTTTTGTGATCTATTACGAAGGAACTGAAATTAACAGGGAAGATTATCTGAATATTGATCTTGGAACTGCCATAATTTATAACGAAACTAAAGAAGTTTCATTCAGCATCGTCAACACAGGAGAATCCGGAGGATATATCGACTGGAATTACCTGGGTAGTTATTTCTATTGGATCGACGAAAACGGATCAACCTGGAATTCGAGAAATAACATCTTCATTCCTGCCGGTGATACACTGAATTTCGGCATCATGTTCGATCCAGATTATGGCTATGTTTTCCAATATTCTACATCGATTTACCTCGAAGATGAATACAACTATTTAAACTTCCAGGTCAATGGTTTGGGTATCGAACGCCATGCCTTTAACCTGCGCGACAATTATGGATATGATGTAGATGAATACGATACTTATTATACCTACACATACGATGGCTACCTGGAAACCAGATTTTACACCTATACCAACCTGCACGAAAGCGCGGTTACACTCGATTCAGTAACCATGAGCGACAATGATCCCACCACTATGCTTCATGCAACAGGTCTGCCAGTTACCCTTGAACCCGGTGAGTCTTTTGAATACAATGTTACGTTTGACCCCAGTATACCTGATGGTCTACACGAAGCTACCATCAGGGTGTATAGCACTAACCTCATCGAACCGATTTATGTGTATTACCTCGAAAATATTGCGAATGGACAAGGTAATTTCGAGCTAGAGTTGCTAAATGAGGAAGATGAACTGGCCTTTTACGGCGATGAAATCGATTTCTGGACTGTTTCCTCTATTGATGGAACAAAAACTGCCAACATGCGCCTCTACTCAACCAATGGTTACAATGTTGAAATTGATTCGCTGCAGATCGAAGAACAGCCTACCTTCTTCAACATAGATGGAATTACCAATAATCTCGTTATACCTGCCGGTGATTCAGTTGATTTCGATGTAACATACGAGCCAAGGGGAAGCGAAGGAAATGAATACAACAATATATACCTGTTCTACTCCTACTCCGACTATCCTAATTTGTATGCAGAGTATTTTGACTTATACCTCGAAGGTGAGGCTGAACCTGATTATCCTCAGGCTGCTGTCTTGTCAGTTGTTGCCGGCAGCACCATCATCCCGAACGATGGAACCATTAGCTTTGGATCTGCACCAGCCAACGGTGGAGTGAAGAATCTTATAGTAAGTCTTAAAAACTCTGGTGTAGATTTAATTATGGTAGACACCATTACCTTTAGCAATCCTGCTTTCAGCATGATGGAATGGGAAGATATGTACAGCAATTTCTACGTATGGTATGAATATACCTCCGATCTTTTACTGTACTTCAACCCTGACGAAGCCGTGATTACGGATGGTACAATGACCATTGAGTCTAACGATCCAACTCATCCGACGTATGTTGTGAACCTTACTGGTACAGGTACAACCGGCATTGGAGAAGCCGAAATAGGCGCAACTGGTGTGTTCCCGAACCCTGCAACAGAGATAGTACGCATACTTACAGGAACCGATATGCTTTCGAAAGTATTGATCTATAATGCTGCAGGAGCAATTGTTTACAACGAAATGGTTGAGAATAACCAGTCAATTGACATTTCGGCATTCGAAAGCGGAATATATGTAGTAAACATTCAGAACGAACAAGGTAACTCAGTGTTAAAACTGATAAAACAATAAGACAACGGTAAGGTGGCAGTCAGACTGCCACTTTACCTTTTGGTTTATCATTTTTTTCGTTCAAAGAATAACAAAAAATAACAAATTTATGAAACACTACATACTTTTTTTACTCATCTCTTTTCTGCTGCCAATCAGCCAGACAGCCTTTTCGCAGGCACTGGTGCCTGTAGATACAATGGGCAGCGGAACCATTCTTTTCGAAGATTTCGAAACAGGAGCCCCCGGCTGGACAGCTTCGCCAGGATTTCAAATTGGAATTCCTACCTCCGGGCCCGGATTTGCCTATGCCGGAAGCAATGTGGCTGCCACCATATTAAATGGCAATTATTCCAATTCAATGACTTATTCATTAACTTCCGGTACGGTTGCCCTACCCTCTACGGCAAGCAGCATTACTCTTTCTTTTTATGAATACCATTACACCGAAAGTAATTATGACTATAGCTATGTTCAGGTATCGACCGATGGCACTAACTGGACAACCCTCCTGGGGGGTAGAAGCGGCAACTTTGGGGGATATAATCTACAAAACATTTCGCTCAATGCCTATGCCGGCCAAACCATTCAGGTAAGGTTTTATTTTACTACCGATGGATCTGTGGTGTATCCGGGATGGTATCTCGACAATGTAGCCATTGATGTGGTTGGCTTACCCAATCTGACAAGGGATGTGCCTACCTTGTACCTGTATGATGAAACAGAATTACTCAGAAACGACACGACCCTTTATAACAGATATTACTCAACCCTTCAATCCATTAGCGGTGATTTTGTATTAGCAAACTTCGGTCGCGATACACTCTTAATTATCGATACCATTTATACTTCAACAGCCGGTCTGGTAGTGAGTCAGGCTGCAGAAGACAGCATCCCAACAGCTTTTGGTACACCTATAAGTTATACCTATCAACCTTTGGCGGTAGGGTTGGTAAGCGATACCTTATTCATCGTATCGAACGACACAGCCTCGCCCTTCATGATTGTATTCGAAGGTGAAGCCGTTGATGCCCCGCTTGAAGTTATCCCTGAATTGTCGCTAGATGGAGTGATAATAGGTACCGATAATTTCTTTAATCCAAGAATGATCGTTGATACTTCCCTCATCCCGGAAACCTCCGCTAATGTTTACATCGATCTGGCACTTACCAATAAAGGTATGGTACCACTCGACGTCAGCAACTACTATTTTAAATACGGAGGAAATAATGCCTTCTGGGTTTATAGCTGGTCAAGTACGCTAATTGAATACGGCGATACTGCTATTGTAACCATTGGCTTCGGAGCAAATAGAAGTCGTCAGCAGGTTTTTGGTTTAACCTATGAGTTTGATAACCGCGATGGTGAAAACGTATCGCAAACACACTGGATGGCTGCTCAAAGCATGTTCGACGGTACTTATCTCGAAATCGATGGTCCCTGGTTTTCTGCCGGACCCGACAGCCTGGTGGTAGATTTTGGAACCATAAATGTTGGAACAACAGCCTATCAGAACTACATCTGGCTGAAAAACCTGGGTAGTGTTCCGCTGAACATCACCATGGAAATTGTTGGAAATGATTTTAGTTTCGTGGGCGAAAACCCCATCAACCTGAATCCCGGACAGGGTAATAGCGAAGGCGAAGAAGGTATCATCTTTACCCCTTCCGATTCTACCGGGATCACCCATGGATTGCTGATTTTCCACCACAACGATACCACAGCCGGCCGGACAGACACAATTTACTTGCGTGGTAAAGGTTTTATACCGGAAGTGGTCAATCCTCCGGTTTTCACTCTTTACTACCAGGGTGTGCCCGTAGATCGCGATGTATATCTTGAAATTGATATGGGCACTGCCATACGCAATAACGATTTTACAGAGGTAGATTTAATGGTCGTGAACAGTGGCGAAACAGGTGGCTATATCGATTGGAATTATGTAGGTAATTACTTTTACTGGATTGATGATGAAGGTGCAACTTATAGTTCACTTTCGAATATTTACATACCAGCAGGTGATACCCTTAATTTTGGAATAATGTTCGATCCCGATTATGGTTATCTGTTCGAAGAGTGGACCGAAATTTACTTTGAGGATGTTTATAATTGGGCTTATATTCATTTGCAAGGTGCTGGAATTGAAAGGCATGCATTTAACCTTCGCTACTATGGTTCGAACGATGTAAACGAGTATAATAATTACTATTTCTATAATTATGAGGGTTATTCCGAATCTGTGACTTTCGAATACACCAACCTGCACGAAAGCGCTGTTACCATCGATTCTGTTACCATAAGCGACAACGATGCAACCACAATGCTTAATGCTGCTGGGCTTCCGGTAACCCTGGCACCTGGAGAAAGTTATGCCTATAATACAATATTCGATCCTACCTTACCTGACGGTAGTCACGATGCAACCATCAAAATTTACAGCACCAATATGTTAGAGCCTATATTTGTGTATTACCTGGCCAATATTGCCGATGGAAATGCCGAATTTGAGGTTGAATTTGTAGAAGGTGAAGCCAATTTTAATTATGGCAATTTGAATTTCGGGGATGTATCGATGTTGGATGGCTCTAAAACTGCCACCTTGCAAATCGTATCGCAAAATGGTTATAACGTTGTGATTGATTCTTCGAGGTTCTACTTAAACACACCTGGATTCTTCACCGACCTTCCGGATAACCTGATTATACCAGCTGGCGATTCAGCCGACTTTTCGATAAGCTTTACACCACGCACAGATCCTGGTTATTTATCGGATGAGCTATATATGTATAATAAGTATAGTAATTATCCATTCATCGATACCTATATTTATGATCTCTACATCACCGGAATGGCTATTCCAGGAAGAAATCAGGCGGCTAACCTTATGGTTGTAGCTGGCACCGAGCATATTTCTTCCAGCGGACTGCTTGACTTTGGCGAAATTCCTCTGAATAATGGTCTCGTAAACATATTGCTTAGT
The DNA here is from genome assembly GCA_016699695.1 of Bacteroidota bacterium. Taxonomy (NCBI): domain Bacteria; kingdom Pseudomonadati; phylum Bacteroidota; species Bacteroidota bacterium. The sequence goes on along the minus strand of CP065006.1, from coordinate 2,791,327 downwards.
CTTGAGAATACAGGCGTACAATACGTTACCATAGACAGTATAGTCTTCTCCAATTCTGCATTCAGTTTGCTCGAATGGGATGAAATGTACGATGAATTTGAAATCTGGTACGATGAGCCCGGCATGCTGGTAGTTTATTTTAACCCTACTATAGCCGATGTTGAAACAGGTACCATGACCATCTATTCCGATGATCCAGTTAATCCAGCTTACCTAGTCAACCTGAATGGCACAGGTACAACGGGAACCAGCAATACATCGATTACCCAATCCAGAGTATTTCCGAACCCGGGTTCCGAAACCATTTTTGTTGTAACTGCATTCGAAGATCCATCGATGGTGCAGATTTTCAATTCTGCCGGAAAATTAGTTTACCATTACTGGAATACCAATGGACAGGCTATTGATATATCTACCTTCGAAAAAGGATTCTACCTGGTAAGGGTCTCAAATAACTCAGAAACACAACAGCACAAGCTGATTGTAGAATAACCCTTTAAAATCAATAAAAAAAGGCAGCCCGAACAGCTGCCTTTTTTTATTCCTCATAATTCATAAACCCTTGCTTTTCGAGCACCCTGAGCAAGGCTTTGGAAAAAAAGACATTGTCTTTTTTGGTATAACGATTATCTGTAAAAACCTGCGCAAGGGTTTGCTTATTGTTCTCGGCCAGAAGCCTATGAGTAAGCTCTAAAGCCTCTTTTTCTTTATAAATGGTATCGATATCGACTGAAGTGTAATCCCGATAGGTTTCGAAATGAACTACACCCTGAAGAGGTAAGCGATCGGTTAATTCAGGCCATTTTTCCGGATAGCCAATCACAAGAGTAGTTACAGGTACCACAAACTTTGGAAGTTGCAGAATATCGATAATTTTTTCGGCCTGGTAGGTGGTAGTCCCAAGGTAGCAAATTCCAAGTCCTTCACTCTCAGCAGCAATAGCAACGTTTTGTGCCACAAGCAGTGCATCGATTGCCGCAGTAAAAAAGGATAAAAAATTATCGTAACCTGGCAATGCCTGGCGATGTTGGCACCATGTATTAAATCGATTAAAGTCGGCACAAAAGGTAATTACAATAGGAGCTTGTTTTACCATATTTTGTTTAAAATGCACCTCCCAAAGCCTTTCTTTCAGGGTTTCATTGCGGGTTACCACCATGCTGTAAACCTGCATATTACCAGTGGTAGAAGCCCTGGTTCCTGCTGTTAAAATATTTTGTAATGTTTCATCAGGTATTTCTTCCGCGCGATAATTTCGCACCGAACGATGCTGAAGAATAGAATCAGGTATCATGAATACTATTGTTAAAGTTTATCCGTTCAAATATACACAGAATGAATTTTGCAATCCATCAATTATTTTTATACTTTTATCAAAGCAAACTGAATGATTGCAAACTAAAAAGCATCTTTTGCGTACAAAATTTTAGATTTACTAACTAACTTCAAAAATAAGATGAAAAGGGTATCGATAATAATTGCTGCCGTTGTTGTATTAGCAGTTTTAAGTGTGTCTTGCAACAATTATGTGTGTCCGGCATATGCTGATAGCTCGGCAGATCAAGAACAGAACGACGATTCGAACAGCTAGTTTCTTCTTTAAGGAACTGCCTTCACATAACAATTTGTCATTGGGGCACACAATCAGGTGCGAGATTTTAATTTCACCTGGTTGTGTGCCTTTCTATTAGAATAAACTCCACTTTTTTTTCGAAAGAATTAAAACCTTTGTTCTCACTTAACTCGCTTGTTTTGTCTATTTTTGTTCAAAACATGAAGTTTTCTCTACTCATATGGTTACTAGTATGCTCAAGCCTAGCTTTTGCTCAGGGCGAGCTGGACGATCAGGATAAAATATTTTATCGAAACGAAAAGACCTATGCCTTTCTTTTAAATTCCAATGGTATTGGTGGTAACTACCGATATGCCAAGCGCATTGATGCTTTTAGAAAAACCCTTTATGAAATCGAATTCAACTACCTCAAACACCCCAAAGAAGCAAAAATAAGCACCTACAACAACCGAAACATTGTCTATGGTAAGCTAAACGCAGTGTACACCCTCAAAGGGGCCATAGGTTTCCAGAATGAAATGTTTCAGAAACGCGACCAGGGTGGTATATCGATACGTTTCTTCTACAATTTCGGCCCCAGCTTAGCTATCCTTAAACCCATTTATTACGAGTATATTATTAATGATGAGGTTGTTTACGATGTTTTTCAATTGCACACTTCGCCAAACATCATAGGCAAAGCACCTTTTGTGTATGGAATAGAAAATTTGAAAGTTCAGCCTGGTATCTTTGGAAAAATTGGTTATACTTTCGAATACAGTAAACTTGACGATGTTTTTCATGCCCTCGAACTTGGTCTTGCTTTCGATGCCTATATTGGAAAAGTTCCCATAATGGAAACAGAATCGAACAAATTACTGTTTGTATTGCCCGACGACCAATTTTACCTTACCTTATTTATAAGCTACCGTTTCGGAAAAGTTATCAGCACACCCTACGAGCAGAAAAAAACAAAAATCGATCAAATGCTTGCCGAATAGTAGGCATTGTTAAACAAAACAATCAGCACGAGTGGTTATTGTTATTTTTTTCACAATTAAAATCAAAAGCAAACCCACAAGGTTGTTCATTTTCAATTTATTTCTTAAATTCGCACCTCAATTTACAAACGAACAAGGAATTATTAATTTTTATAAACTTAAGTAATATGGGAAAAATTAAAATCGGGATTAACGGCTTCGGAAGAATTGGTCGCTTCGTGTTCCGCATCGCTATGGCTGACTCAAGTGTTGAGGTAGTTGCAGTCAATGACCTCATTGATGTTGATTACATGGCTTATATGTTGAAATACGATTCAACCCACGGACAATACAAAGGTACAGTAGCCGTAAAAGACGGTCAGCTGATTGTAGACGGTAAAACTATTCGCGTTACTGCAGAAAAAAATCCGGCTGACATTAAATGGGGAGCTGTAGGTGCTGACTATGTGGTAGAATCAACAGGTTTATTCCTTGAAAAAGCAAAATGTCAGGGTCATATCGATGCTGGTGCAAAAAAAGTGATCATGTCTGCTCCTTCTAAGGATGATACCCCCATGTTTGTAATGGGTGTAAACCACAAATCGTATACAAAAGACATGAACTTCGTGTCAAATGCTTCCTGCACAACAAACTGTCTTGCTCCAATTGCAAAAGTTCTTCACGATAACTTTGGCATTGTAGAAGGCTTAATGACTACCGTACATGCCACTACAGCTACTCAAAAAACTGTAGATGGTCCATCTGCAAAAGACTGGAGAGGTGGCCGTGGTGCTGGTCAGAACATTATTCCATCGTCGACTGGCGCTGCTAAAGCTGTTGGAAAAGTTATTCCTTCGCTGAACGGCAAACTTACAGGTATGGCTTTCCGTGTGCCAACTCCTGACGTTTCAGTGGTTGACTTAACCTGCCGCCTGGAAAAAGGTGCTTCGTATGCCGATATTTGCGCTGCCATGAAAAAAGCTTCTGAAGGCGAATTAAAAGGAATCTTGGGATACACTGAAGATGCAGTAGTTTCGAACGATTTTGTAGGTGATTTCCGCACTTCGATTTTCGATGCTGGAGCAGGTATTTCTTTATCTCCTAACTTTGTAAAAGTAGTATCATGGTACGACAACGAAATGGGTTATTCTGCAAAAGTTGTTGACCTGATTAAACACATGGATACTGTAAAATAATAGTGTACATCTTATAAAAAGAAAAAGCTGTTCTGGTTTCCCGAACAGCTTTTTTATTTTGACAAATTTACAAGTTAGTATCCTGTTTAATCGCTGATAAAGATTTACTTGAAAGCAAAGACTAAATGTATTGTACCAGGCGAAAAGGAATTCCGCTAGTAGTTTTATAATGCTCACCAAGACTTTCAATGGCTTCATCGTCTTCTTCGAAATACCAGGTAATCTCAATTTTGTGTCCGCGAAGGGTTGCTTCTCTTAATACTCTGAATAAGGTAAGCAAATATTTTGCAGAGCCACTGTTGACATATTCCAGATTAATGGCAAGGATAGTTAAAGGCAAGGGGTCTTTAAAATATTCCTTAAGCCACACAACAGGCTCATTAAAAAACTCGCTTGGATTTTCTGGAATTGCTCTGCCTTCGATTTTAAAAACACCTTCAGAGGGGTCAAAAACAACCTTGGGAGTACTGGAAGATGCCGCAATTTCAAGCTTATTCATTCGACTTAAGATTTAAATAAGAGTTCAGATAACGGATTTGGTATATCAAAAATAAAAGAAACGAACAAACCATCAAAAAACATGTTTAAACAATTCTAAAATTAGCTTCAATAGTAGTAGAAATGTATACAAACTTATTAACCGACAAAAGGTCAAAAATCGTAAATTAGGCCTACAAAAAAATACATTACCATGATATTCGATCTCGACATGATTAAAAAAGTCTATTCAGAATTAACAAAACGAATAGACCTAGCCAGAAAGGTAACCGGAAGGCCATTGAGCTTATCGGAAAAAATTTTGTATGCACACCTCGATCAACCAGTCGCAAAAGAATTTAAGAGGGGGACAGACTATGTTAATTTCAATCCCGACCGTGTAGCCATGCAGGATGCTACTGCCCAGATGGCATTGTTACAGTTTATGCAGGCCGGAAGGAATAAAACAGTAGTTCCGACCACAGTGCATTGCGATCACCTGATTCTTGCAAAAGAAGGCGCTTCGAAAGACTTATTGTCAGCCAAACAAACGAATGAGGAAGTATTTGACTTTTTAAGTTCTGTATCGAATAAATATGGCATTGGTTTCTGGAAACCAGGAGCAGGAATTATCCATCAGGTAGTGCTTGAGAATTATGCCTTCCCGGGAGGTATGATGATTGGAACCGACTCGCATACGGTAAATGCCGGAGGGCTGGGCATGATTGCAATTGGTGTGGGTGGTGCCGATGCGGTAGATGTAATGGTAGGTATGCCCTGGGAACTGAAATTTCCGAGATTAATAGGTGTAAAACTTACCGGCAAGCTTAACGGCTGGACTTCCGCGAAAGATGTTATACTTAGGGTAGCCGGCATTCTTACGGTGAAAGGTGGAACCGGTTGCATTGTAGAATATTTTGGGGAGGGAGCCAAAAATCTTTCAGCTACCGGCAAAGGCACCATTTGCAACATGGGTGCCGAAATTGGTGCCACCACTTCTACTTTTGGTTATGACGATTCGATGCGGAGATACCTTCATGCTACCGGTCGCAAAGAAGTAGCTGACCTGGCCGACAAAATTGCCTCTTACCTTACCGGCGATGAAGAAGTTTATGACCAACCTGAAAAATATTTCGATCAGCTTATTGAAATTAACCTTTCGGAACTGGAACCTCATCTCAATGGACCATTCTCTCCTGATATTGCAACCCCAATCGGAAAAATGAAAGAGATGGCTACAAAGAACGGCTGGCCTACCCATATTGAAGTTGGTCTGATAGGTTCGTGCACCAATTCATCTTACGAAGATATTTCACGGGCTGCATCTATTGCAAACGATGCTGTGAAAAAAAACCTGGTTGCCAAATCGGAATTTACTATCACACCCGGCTCGGAGCAAGTGCGTTATACCATAGAACGAGATGGTTTTATAGATACATTTAGTAAAATAGGCGGAAAGGTGTTTGCCAACGCCTGCGGCCCTTGCATCGGACAATGGTCGCGCATTGGAGCTGAGCAGCAGAAGAAAAATACCATTGTGCACTCATTCAACCGGAATTTCGCCAAAAGAGCCGATGGAAACCCCAATACCTATGCTTTTGTAGCATCGCCCGAATTGGTCACTGCTCTGGTCATTGCTGGCGATCTGACCTTCAACCCAATCACCGATACCCTGCTGAATAAAAAAGGTGAAAAAGTAAAACTCGAGGCCCCTGTTGGAGATGAATTGCCCATAAAAGGCTTTGATGTAGAAGATGCCGGTTACCAGGCTCCTGCTGCCGAAGGATCGAAAGTGCAAATATCTGTAAAACCAGGCTCAGACCGCCTTCAAGTGCTTGAGCCATTCAAAGCCTGGAATGGAAAAGACCTTACAGGACTCAAGCTACTTATTAAGGCTAAAGGGAAATGCACCACAGACCATATTTCGATGGCAGGCCCATGGCTAAAATACCGTGGCCACCTCGATAACATCTCGAACAATCTGCTCATTGGAGCCATGAACTTCTTTAACGAAAAAACCAACCAGGTAAGGAACCAGCTCACAGGCGAAATTATGGAAGTACCTGCAGCACAAAGAGCCTATCAGGCTGCTGGTATCAGCACCCTTATAGTTGGCGACGAGAATTATGGCGAGGGAAGCTCGCGCGAACATGCCGCCATGGAGCCTCGCCACCTTGGAGTAAAAGCGGTTTTGGTAAAATCATTTGCCCGTATCCACGAAACCAACCTCAAAAAACAGGGAATGCTGGCCTTGACCTTCAGCAATAAAGCCGATTATGACAAGATTCGTGAGGATGATACCATAGATATACTTGGACTAGAAAGTTTTGATCCTGAAAAAGCTTTTAGAGTAAGACTTTCTCATGCCGATGGCACAAAGGAGGAATTTGCAGTAAACCATACCTACAATCAAAACCAGTTTGAATGGTTTAAAGCAGGTTCGGCCCTTAACCTTATTAAAATTCAGCAGAAGTAGACTATTGCCCAATTGATTAATCTGGTCAGCACACCTGCTGGCCAGTTTTTTCCTTCACTATCTCATAAAATTCCTATGATAAAGCTGTATTTCCCTATCCAATGACAGGGTATTTCATTTTAGCGAATAAAGTATATTTGCATGAGCTGAAATATTAATATATCCTATGAAACCTTTGCTTGTTGTTATTGGTGGCCCCACAGGTATTGGAAAAACTCCGGTTTCAATTGCATTGGCACAGCATTTTAAAACCGAAATTGTCTCGGCCGACAGCCGTCAGTTTTTCAAGGAAATGACAATTGGTACTGCAGTTCCCTCGCCCTCTGATCTTGCAAAAGTAAAACACCACCTGGTACAAAACCTTAGTATAGATGAAGCCTACAACGCAAGCCGGTACGAAAGCGATGCACTGGCTTGCCTGGATGGTATTTTCAAACAAAACAATATCGCATTTCTGGTAGGTGGATCCGGTTTATATATCGATGCCATCTGCAAAGGAATTGATGATTTGCCCAGCATCAGTGCGGAAGTCAGGCAAAAACTCAATTGCTTTTTCGAAATCGAAGGTCTTGAAAGGCTCCAGGAAGAAGTGAACCGAATTGATCCTGAATACTTCGAAGTAGTGGATAAAAACAATCCCAAACGTTTGCTCAAAGCACTTGAAGTATTTGAAATGACCGGACTTCCCTATTCCCGTTTCCTGCTCAGAACCAGCAAGGAAAGGTCTTTTCATGTGATCAATCTCTTTCTTGATACCAACAGAACTGTATTGTACAACAGAATTAACCAGAGGGTCGACAAGATGGTTCAAGCTGGTTTGGTGGAAGAAGCTCGGAGTTTATGGCCAAAGAAGGGCCTTACCCCATTAAAAACCGTCGGCTATTCAGAGCTTTTTAGTTATTTCGAAGGAAATTTAAAGCTTGAAGAAGCCATTGAACAAATAAAAAACCATAGCCGCGCTTATGCCCGCAGGCAGCTCACTTGGTTCAGGCGATACAGTGAAAGCCATTGGTTTGATCCAGTTCAGTTGGAGGAAGTGAAAGCACTAATCCAAAGTAATATTGAATTTAGAAACTGATATGGCAGGTACTTTTAACATCAGGGTTTATGGACTAAGGTTGAACGAAAAAAAGGAAATATTGCTTTCGGACGAATTTGTATTAAATACTTACATGACCAAATTTCCCGGAGGCGGACTGAATTATGGCGAAGGCCCTGCCGATTGTTTGATGCGCGAAGCCATCGAAGAATATGGACAGGAAATCGTCCTTACAGGACATTTCTATACTACCCACTATTTTCAGCCTGCCATGTTTTATAAGAATGTGCAGCTAATCAGTATCTATTATTTTTTCGATTTTAAAGAAGAAATACGGTTTAAAATTTCTGAGAAGAAATTCGATTTTGAACCTCTGACCGAGGGCAGCCAATCATTTCGTTGGCAAAGTCTTGATACACTTACAAACGATGACCTTAGTTTTCCGGTTGACCGCTATGTTTTGCAGATGTTAAAAGAAAAAGTTTTGGAATGATTATCTTTCGGCCTTCACCCTTATACCATACCTGATAATATGAGTATCATGAATGTTTCTGCGCAAAAATCAATAGCTGTTTTCCTCGACCGCGACGGTGTGATGAACACAGAACGCAGTTACATTATTAAGCCCGAAGACCTTGAACTCTTCTGGTATACACCCAAAGCATTGAGCCTAATTGGCAATGCGGGGTATAAAACCATAGTGGTAACCAATCAATCGGCCATTGCGCGTGGCATGTTTACGCTTACCGACCTGGAAAACATCCATGAGCGCATGAGAATGGAATTAGAGAAAAAGGGTGCAAACCTCGATGCAATTTATTTATGTCCTCACATGCCGGTTGAAGCCAATACCACTCCTGAGAACGAATTCCAGACAGATTGTTCCTGCAGAAAACCCAAACCAGGCATGTTGTTGCAGGCTGCCCGCGATTGGAATATCGACCTAAAAAAATCCATTATGATTGGCGATACTGCCAGAGACATGGAAGCCGGAAAACAAGCAGGCTGCTACACCATAGGAGTAAGAACGGGTTATGGATTAAAGGATTATAAGCATACTCCAGACTTTCTAGCAGACAATCTGCTGGATGCAGCCCTGATAGTCACCAGCAAGGAATATGCAAATCTTTTTGATCACCTGCAGATTGAGCTCAACAAAATCGAAAAACCACTTATTATAGGAATTGGTGGAAATTCCCGCACAGGTAAAAGTAGCCTGGCCGCTTACCTGAAAATGCATTTTGAACTGCATGGAAATAAGACATTACTTATTCAGTCCGATCAAGGCACTAAAGTAAGTGAAGCACAAGCTTATGTTGAATTCAATCCGAAGTCCCATACGCCTGAATTCATGGTTTGCACATTGGCAGAAATACTGGATAAGACTGATCTGCCTGACATAATTTTGATAGAAGGAAAAACTGTTCTTACCCATGAGCCACTTTTGAAATTATTGCACTTAAAAATTCTTCTGGAAACCACTGAGAAAAAGCGTAAGCAGCGATTTAAAGAATACTTCTCCTGGCAAGAAATACCAGAGGATGAGCAGGAACTGCTTTTGAAACAAATAATTGAACAGGAATTTCTACTGGAAATATTGCCCGGCAACCATGCCGATTTTGTTATCCAAACATAATGCTCTCAGCATTAAATACCCATGTTGAACTTCAAAAAAGCCCTCCGTCGAATTAGCTTTTATTAACTTTTTATTCTTTAGGCACTTTCGTACTTTTCGTCTATTGCTAAAACAATAAAAAATCAATGAGAATTTTTCGGAAGATTCAGATCCTAACCATACTACTTGCATTAAATGTTCACTCCATATTTGCTCAAAACCAGCTGGTGATAGAGGGAGAAATCAAAGACGCATTAACAAAAAATTCCTTACCCTATGGTTCAATTGCTGTGGTAAATCAATACACAGGCACAGTTTCCAATTCAGAGGGCTTTTTTCGCCTATACCTGCCAGATTCCTTGCTGCGAGATAGCATTCAAATCAATTATCTTGGATACCATTCCTACAAAGCATCAGTAGCTGAGTTGCAAGGAAAAAAAACAACTTTTAGCCTAAAGCCTGCCCTTACACCAATTGAGGCTGTAACCATCAAACCATATAGTCCCGAAGAACTAATCAGGCTTGTAATGGAAAACCTTGAACAAAATTATTCTCAGGAGGCATTTATTACAAAAGGTTTTTACTTGCAGGAACTGGTTGAAAATGATCAATACATCGACTTTGTAGAAGCCTTCATCGATTTGTATACACCTCCCTTCCAGGATACTTCGCAATGCAAGGCACGACTAATACAAGGACGCAGCCGTGATGACTTGGGAGAGATTCAATTCATGAAAAGATTTGCCGAAAAGAAATCAAATAAAGAGCAAAAAAAAGCAACGCGAAAAGGTAAAGATCCTGATAGTGTAGCTGTTCAGGCAATACAGGTTAACTTTTCGGGACCCAATAGCCTGACTTCGATTGACAACATCAGGCAATTCCAGAAATACTATCAGCAAGGTTATTTGAAAAAGTTTAACCTTAAATTTGAGAAAAACACCAGCATCGGCGGACGTGAAACTTATGTTGTACGATGCATCAGCAAAAGACCCATTGATCATGTAAACGCCGATGTAAGGCTTTATATCGATAAAGCAAGTTATGCCCTTGTGATGTACAATTCAGAACTGGTTCCTGAAATACCAGTCATACTTAAACCCGTTTTTAAACTATATCGTCTAAGTGTAGAGGATTTGCGTGTTTTTGAAGAGACCGAATACAGACTAGTAAAAAATAAATGGTATCCAGCTAAAACCATTGTACAAGCCGAAGGTGAGGCCACTAAAAAATACAGTGGAAATTATACCGAGCATTCGAAGGGTTATGTGCGAAAAGCATTTGTAGTTACCGATGTAGAAACCAAAGACATTAAGCCATTTTCCAAGGAAGAATGCCTCACCAACGAACCATTCGATAAGCAACTGGGCGAATACAATCCGGAATTCTGGCAGAACCGAAACAAGATTGAATATGGTTCATTTGAGGCTAATTAGATGAAGAAAGCGTCAAGTTTCAACCAAGAATCCGGGCTTAATTAACAGATGGCAACTGTTTAAATACTAATGGAATATTATTGATTGATCTGATCATTTCTTCAGCTATTTCTTTTGAATCGACCCGATACACTTTGTAATTGGTACCGGCATTCTTATATGCCCGCTCAAACACCATGGCAGCAGAATAAGCATCAACAACCCGGAAAATTGCCTGTGGCTCATAAGAATCTATAAGTTTCATTATCCGCTGCAACATGATCCGTGAACTCCGGGGTCCACTTTGTAAACGAGAAATATCGCACACTATAAAAGAACCTTTCCCAAGTGTGGCCATTTTAACCCAAAAATCCTTTGCTGCTTCAAGCGTATCGTCCTGATTAAAAACATCTTCCAGTTCAACGTAAAGAATTTTCCTTTCCTTATCAATCTTCGATTTATACATCCCCTCTCTATCCTTTCTCACAAAACAAACTACTTTACGGGAAATGAATTGACTGGTTACATGAAAAATGTCACAAAAGGGTATATTAAACAATTGTCATATTTTTTCCCGCCAAATCGTAATAACTTTTACACTCAACTAAACACCTGTTATCATGGCTACATTTACACGCGAAGATGCATTGCGGTACCACTCCGAGGGACGTGCTGGTAAAATTGAGGTTGTTCCTACCAAACCATATAGCACACAGCTTGATTTATCGCTGGCTTATTCTCCTGGCGTAGCGGAACCGTGTAAAGAAATCGAAAAAAACCCCGACGATGCCTACTTGTATACAGCCAAAAACAACCTGGTGGCAGTGATGTCAAACGGAACAGCAGTGCTGGGCTTAGGAGATATAGGCGCCCTCGCAGGTAAACCTGTAATGGAAGGAAAAGGACTACTGTTTAAGGTATTTGCCGATGTAGATGTATTCGATATTGAAATTGACAAGCACACTATAGAAGAATTTGTGGATGTAGCCAAGGCAATTTCACCCACATTCGGAGGTATTAACCTAGAAGATATCAAAGCACCGGAATGTTTTGAAATTGAGGAGATACTTAAAAAAGAACTGAATATCCCTGTATTTCATGACGACCAGCATGGTACCGCCATTATTTCTTCGGCGGGTTTGCTCAATGCCCTCGAGATTACCGGAAAAGACATAAAAAAGATTAAAGTTGTAGTAAACGGAGCAGGTGCTTCGGCTATTTCATGTTCCAAATTGTATGTTCAGTTAGGTGTTAAAATACAGAATATCTATATGCTCGATACCAAGGGGCTTATTACCAAGTCCCGAACCGACCTGAACAAATACAAGAAGGACTTTGCACAGGATTCCAATCTAAATACCCTCGAAGAAGTTATCAAGGGAGCCGATGTATTCCTGGGCCTCTCGAAAGGAAATATCATGACCAAGGAAATGGTAAAATCGATGGCACCGGAAGCCATAGTATTTGCAATGGCCAATCCTGTGCCGGAAATTTCTTACGAGGATGCCATAACAGCGCGCAAAGATGTAATTGTGGCAACAGGTCGTTCCGATTATCCAAATCAAATTAACAACGTACTGGGTTTTCCGTTTATCTTCAGAGGTGCTCTTGATGTAAAAGCAAAACAGATAAACGAAGAAATGAAGATTGCCGCTGTTTATGCTCTGGCCAATCTGGCCAAACAGGAAGTGCCTGAAAAGGTGAATGCTGCCTACAAAACCAAAAATCTTTCCTTTGGCCGCGATTATATCATTCCAAAACCGCTCGATCCAAGACTTATCACTGAAGTGGCTCCTGCAGTAGCAAAAGCCGCAATGGATAGCGGAGTAGCACGCACCCCAATAACCGACTGGGAAGCCTATAAAATTAGCCTGATGAAACGTATGGGCCTTTACAACCAGCTGATTAACGATGTACACCTTAAAGCCAAACAAGTTAAAAAAAGAATATTGTTTGCCGATGCCGAACAATACCGGATACTAAAGGCGGTGTTGGTTGTTAAAGGCGAAGGCATTGCTGAACCTGTGCTTCTGGGGAATAAAAAGGAAATTGAACTTACTGCCAAGCAAAACCATTTGAACATCAATGGAATTGAAATAATCGATTTTCGCGATGGGCACGAGACAGACCGCAAGAAGAAATTTACTCAAATGGTTTTCGAACGTAGAAAACGCAAAGGTTTGACTTTAGAAGAAGCCACAAAAAAAATTGATGATCCCAACTATTTTGGTGCAATGATGGTAGACAATGGCGATGTAGATGGATTCCTGGCAGGATTCTCCACAAGCTATGCCAATACCATCAGACCCGCAATACAGTTGATAGGTACCAACAACAGCCAGCGCACCATTGCTGGTATGTACATTGTGCAAACGAAAAAGGGACCTTACTTTTTTGCCGACACCACAGTAAACATTGAACCCAATGGACGAACGCTTGCCGATATCACTTTGCTAACTGCACACGAAGTAAGAAAGTTTAATATTGAACCGGTAATTGCCATGGTTTCCTATTCTAATTTTGGAACTACACGCGATGGAAGCCCAAAAAAGGTGCAGGAAGCCATTGAAATTCTACATCAGGAGCACCCCAATTTACTTGTGGATGGTGAAATGCAGGCCAATTATGCTTTCGATAAGGAACTAAGGCAAAAGAAATTTCCATTCACCAAACTAGCAAACCGCGATGTGAATACCATCATCTTCCCGGGCTTAAGCTCAGGCAACATAGCCTATAAAATGATGAGTGAACTGGGTGACGCCGATATCATTGGCCCAATTTTGCTGGGAATGAAAAAACCCATACACATTTTACAAATGGAAAGTACCGTGCGGCAGATTATCAACATGGCCGCTATAACTGCTGTGGATGCTCAAACCAGCAGCGACAAGCTGATAAATCTGTGATTAGCAAGTGTAAACAATTAAAAATTACCGAAAAAGGATTCGAATCCTTTTTCGGTCTTTCACTTTATTAATCTCTTTGTCTGCTATGTTTAGCGGAAAAGACCAAAACTACCGCGCTTTTCAATAACCGTATCATTCAACATCTCGGCCTTTATAAAGTAGGTATAAGTATCAACCTTTTGAGGTTTTCCTTCGAAAGTGCCATCCCATCCCAAGTCCTCAAGATTATCGGTGGTAAACATTTTTTGGCCCCAGCGGTTGTAGACGCTGAATTCGACCAAACGACTAATTCCCCAACCATCAACCATAATGGTTTCATTAATCCCATCACCATTGGGTGTAAAGGCTTCGGAAAGGCCAATGCTATACAACTCTTCTGAAATTACTCGAACGGTGGTATCGATCGAAGCACATCCGATTTTATCCCAGACTGTAAGGGTATAGATGTAATCGCCTGGTACAAGTGGCTTGATAATCGGACTGGTACAGCTGGTGCAACTAATGTATTGGTCGGGAGACCAGAGGTAATTAAAATTAGGGTTTGAGTCGACCTGAATCGTAACACTTGCGCCCAGATAAATAGTAGTATCCACTACGTTGATGGTGGTTAAAATAGCTTCCGGAATAAGTACGGTAACGGTTTGAGCCACCGAACCCTGCACACTTCTACAATTGGTTATTGTATCGGTTACTACAGGTTCGTAGCGTGTGAGGGTATCGGGCGAAGCCAATGGCGTATAACTTTGGAAATTATTCAGGCCCGTAACAGGAGACCACACAATGGTATTCCCTCCGCTGGCAAAAAGTTGTGCCGTGCCTCCCTGGCAAATGGAAGTATCATTTCCTACTACAATGCTTGGTAGCGGATTGATTGTAAATTCTTCGGAAGCACTATCGGCACAACCAATCGAATTGTTCACCAGGAGTTTCACAGTATATTCACCTGCACTGTATGATTCCGTGGGCACATAACTAGTATCAAATTGTCCATTTCCCAGATCCCACAGGTAGGTTAATGCCGTATCGTCGCTCGAGGTAAGGTTTTTAAACGTAACATTGAGCCCATCGCAAAACACATTGCTTTGGTAACCTATACCAGCATCCACGTAATAAATGCGCAAGGTACTATCGGTAAGCTCGCAGGAACCATCCGGGCCACTTACCTGCAAAAGGGGCAGATAACTACTGGCAACATTATAGGGATGGCTATAAGGGTTGATGTTGGATACTTCCAGCCCTCCAATACCCTCTGGAAGCCATTTAAAACTTGTAATGTCCGCAGTATCGCCAAGTGCAAATACTACTGAATCACCTAAACAACCCTCATAGGTACTCATGGTAAAGTTGGCAAGTACACTTTTTACCGTAACAGTGTGGGTGATGGTATCGGCACATTGGCCAAGAAAAGCATATAAAATTACATCGTAAGTATCTCCCTCTGTATAGGTATGAAAAACAGGATTTTCTAGCGTACTTATTTGTGTTCCATCTCCAAAATCCCATCGCAAACTATCCAGTCGGGCATCAGAAGGGGTAAACTCAAAACGTACCGGCTCGCTGCGGCAAAACGATGGTTTGTTCACTGAAAAATCAACCTCAGGGGTTTCATCCACTTCTATGTCATGCGTAACGGCATCGGTTTCCATGGTTACCGTATTAGTTACGGTAAGAGTTACTGAGTATACTCCCCGCACCGAAAAAGTCTTCACAGGGTTCACAGCATTGCTGGTATCGGCAAATCCAAGTCCAAAATCCCAATAATAATAAAGATTCGAACCGGTGCTGCTGTTTTGGAATTCAACCGTAAGTGGAGAACAACCTCCTGTAGGTACAGCATCAAATATCGCTTCCACCTGAGCAAAACTCGAAGCAAGCGGAAAAAAAATAAAAGTTATAAACGCATAAAATATTTTCTTCCGGTTAATGATTCCAGAAAGTTGAAGCATTAGCTTATTGTGGGCACAAATTCGTATGAGCATATACTATGTTTTTATTGAATTCAAATAACAATAAATCAAGAACTTAATTAATGCTTTAAAAAACCGGAATGAACAAACTCAACCGATTGCACTTCTAAAAATATTATTTATTGAGTAATATTAAAAGAAAATTAGCGAAAGGCCGCAGCTTATTGTCAATAAATATGTTTCATATCCCATAAATAATGCTTATTTTTTGTGAAGTTTTTCATATTTACAACTTATGAAATTGTTCATAACTTTTCAATGCCAGTCAGCTAAGAGCTTATGCCTCAAAATCTTTTTCCTGATTCTGATGGCAGGATATATCCCAGCTAGTGCACAGGATACCAAACTTAGCACCTACAATTACAACCCATTGTTTTTAAACCCTGCTCATACAGGCAATTTCTATGGAAATTGGCGTGCTGCCATTAGTTATAGAAATCAATGGAAGGCCACCGGAGATGCCTTCACCACAGCAGTGGCCGCAGTGGATGTTCCCATGCAATTCAGAAACCATAATTATGGCTTAGGACTTCTGTTGGTCGACGATTATTCGAAAAATATTACACGAGATAAAATTGCCCTTTCGGCGAGTTATTTCTATAAGTTGAGCGACAACTTCTTTTCAGGTGGCCTACAAGTTGGATATGTTAGTAATACTTCAGGCAATGCCAACTGGAGAAACTACAACCCTCTTACAGACAAGCCCGATCTGCCGAGTGGCGAACCCGGTGCCATGGCTGAGCCTGGATACATCGACCTAGATCTGGGAATAATCTGGCGACGCACCTTTGGTAAATTAGAACCTGAGGTTGGTGTTTCATTTTCACATTTAAACCAACCCAATCAATCGTTTTACGGAGCTACCGAAAAAGTTCCTGTAAACACCACCCTTCATGGTTTGGTAAAAGCCAACCTCAACGACGAAATATATGTCCTTCCTACTTTTTTAATCAGTAGCAACAATAGCAATACCCTCACCATTCTAGGGGCACAAGCCGGTTACAGACTTCTTGGTAACCGTTCGAGCCTGAAAGAAGTGTTTGGAGGCCTTACAGTTCGTAATGGAATTAGTAGTCCACTCAGCGACATATCGATGTTAATTGGCGCCACAGTAGGCCGCCTCGATGTAGCATTGAGTTACGATATCAATGTAACCGGAATGAGCCAAAGCGCCAATGTATCGACCTTCGAAATTTCGTTGATATACAAAAGTATAAGTACAGTATTAAACAGTTATTCTATTCCCTGTGAAAGGTTTTAAACATACCATAGCCCTTTGTGCCATTCTATTGCTGGTGAGTTTATCCAGTAGCCAGGCGCAAATCAACAACATCGATCAGCTGTCGCCCGCGCAGCTTAAGAAGTTTGCAAAAACAGCAATTCGTTCCAACGATGCCTTCACTGCCATTGTGTTTCTCGAACGCTATCATAACCTGAAACCAAACGATCAGGAAGTAAACTATCAGTTGGCCGGATTGCATCGGAATGTCAGGAACTATCTTCAGGCACAGGAGCTTTATGCAGTCGTTTCGAAAGAAGCATTGGGAAAATATCCTTTATCGCAATTTTATTATGCCCAGATGCTTAAAGCAACTGGCAATTATGAAGAAGCTATTGCTGAGTTTAAAAAATTTAAGCGCGACTATCAGGGAAAAGACGAGCCGGTTTACAGCAAAATTGTGAAAAACGAGATTTCCGGTTGCGACAGTGCTAAGTTTATCATCGCTAATCCACTGGATATAAACATCGAAAAGCTTAATTCGAGCATCAACAGTCCGCATATCGAATTGTCGCCCATTCCGGTAAACGACAATGCTTTTATTTATGCCTCCCTGCGTATCGATTCTCTTGTGTTCTTTAGCGAAAGAAATGCCGATTCGGCTATGCCTGTGAGGCAGTTTTATATTGCCAAAAAAGAAGGAATGGACTGGAATGGCGGCGAACCACTACCAGGTACCATTAACATTCCCGGTGTGGAGACAGGCAATGGTGTAATTTCGCGCGACGGAAAGCGATTTTATTTCACACGGTCTACCCGAAACTGGCAGGGTCAGGTGATTAGTGCTATTTACCGTAGCACACGCGAAGGTGACCAATGGACAAGAATTGAAAAGCTACCACCAATTATCAACGATCCGAACTATACATCAACCCAGCCTGCCCTGGGAAGAACAGCCCAAAGTGACCGGGAGATTATTTTTTATGTATCGAACCAGCCGGAGGGAAAAGGTGGTCTGGATATCTGGTATACCGTATGGGACGATGAAAAAGACAGTTATAGTAAGCCTCAGAACTTAGGCAGCAGAATTAATACAGTAGGCGATGAAATGACTCCTTTCTATGACCTTACCACCCGCACATTGTATTTTAGTTCGACTGGACTTCCGGGTATTGGCGGGCTCGATATCTTTAGCGCCTTTGGCGAAAGAAGGAAATGGTCGAATGTGGTAAATGCGGGCTACCCGATTAACTCGAGCTATGACGATTTGTATTTTACCTTAAGTAGAAAAGGAGACAATGGCTTTCTGGTATCAAACCGCCCTGAATCAGATGATATAAATACCTGCTGTGATGATATTTTCTCTTACCGATGGAATGATTTTATCAGCATTACAGTAACAGGTACCATTTACCCATTTGAGCAAGACCGCTTTGGACGTAAAAAAGATATGTCGAATTTCGATTTCATGAACCCCGATGAATCGATGGAGCCGATGAAAGACGCAATCATTGCTCTTTATAAGCTCGACAAGGAGAATAATGAGTATGTGTTTATGGACAGGTATACAACTTCTGAAGACGGAAATTACTATTTCGCCCTGCAACCTAATCAGGAATATGAGTTTAAAATGGAAGGATTTCAATATTTCGATGAAAAAATGTTCCTCTCCACTGAATTTTTCAACTTTTCCGATACCATTACCATGCCGCCGACATGGGTTAATGTATTAACAGACAAACCAATTGTATTAGCAGATATTTACTACGAATTTAACAGCGCCGATTTGTCTGGAAGGGCTAAAAGTATTCTCGACACCACCCTTTTGGTATTGTTGAAAGAAGCCCCTGAATTTGTGGTAGAAATCGGATCGCATACGGATAGCGTGGGCGGTGAACAATACAACCTCGAATTGTCGCAAAAACGTGCCAACAGTGTAGTAACCTACCTTATAAGTAAAGGCATCCCTACCGATCGTCTTGTAGCAAAAGGTTATGGCAGCACCAATCCGGTGGCTCCTAACTCCAAACCAGATGGATCGGATAACCCCGAAGGCAGGGAAAAGAACCGTCGGACCGAATTTAGAATTGTTGGCACTGTAGGAGGTGCTGAAGAAGATGAAGTATTTATAGAAACGAATAAGCGCAAATAGCCAGAAAAAAAAGGGTCCTTTCGGGACCCTTTTTTATCTAGTTCAATTTTAACTATAAACCATGTTCTGCTCTAAAAAAGCTGATTTATAATACCGGGTATTTTTTAAAGATATCGTCCGATTTGAGAAGCAGGTCGATATATTGTGCCCTTTTATAAACGAATGGATCGTTTGTGTTTTTGTGTGAAAGCTTACCCTGGAAGTCTTTAATTGATTTATAGGATTTCTTTTCCATCCAGGCGGTAATATCTTCAAGCATGGTGCTAACATACTCTATTTTGTTCTTGTAAAGTGTGCTTACTACCTGCACACAATCTGCACCAGCAAGAATCATTTTAACTACATCGGCTCCGGTATAAATGCCTGTGTTGCTGCAAATGCTTGCCTTTACATTGCCATACAACAAACCGGCAAAGCGAAGCGGCAAACGATGGTCATCCGGGCTACTCAAGGTCAGGCTGGCAAGGTGAGACTCTTTTTCGATATCGATATCGGGCTGAAACAACCGGTTCAACAATACAAAACCATTGGCACCAGCTTTCTCGAGCATTGAAATAATGTGCAAGGGATTGGCGTAAAATGGACTCAATTTAACACTCACTGGTATTTTTACACTACTTTTTATTGCTTTTAATATCTCTACTTGTTCCTGCACAACCAAATGGCCATCGAGGTCGGATTTTTTCGGAACATAAAAGAAGTTAATTTCAATGGCATCCACACCTGTTTTTTCCATCTGCTGGGCATAATCAATCCACGACTCTTTTAATATAGCATTCAGGCTGGCAATTACAGGAATTTTAACATTTTGCTTTACACGGGCCAGGTTAAAAAGGTGCTCTTCTGGTCCGGCATGCTCGATATTCGGGAAGATACTGGTCATTTCTGCACCACGTTCGGCATACTCCTCAAGCTGATCATCCAACTGAGCGCGTTCGAGTTGAATCTGCTCTTCGAATAAAGATTTATATACAATGGCAGCCACACCACTTGCCTCTGCTCGTTTTACATTATCAAGGTTATTAACCAAATTACTTGCTCCCAATACAATAGGGTTCTTTAGCTCAATACCAAGGTAATTTGTTTTTAAATCGATCATTTTCTTATGTTTTTTATTTATTGTTTTAAATTACATTTTTTTTCAAAGCTATAAAAATTCCCTTTTAGTCATCTTTTCATTCAAATGAAAAGCAAATTGTATTTACGTAGAACACCTCTGGTCAGAGTACTAATTGCTTATATCATGGGCATCCTGCTCGCATTTTATGCCGGCAAATATCTTTCTGATCCTTCTGTAATCTTGTTTGTGAGCATTTCTACAGGTATTTTCATCATCATAGTTCAGCAAAATAAAACAAACCATCGCCTAATTTCCAGTACTATTTTATTCTTGCTGATAATGACAATTGCAATGTGCAACACGTTTTACAGCGTAAAAATACCTACAAAATTTGAAAATGAAGGTATCTGGCAAGGTATAATTTGCGAAAAGCCTCAACGAAAAAGCAATTCGACATTACTGCCTGTTTTGCTGATTAACGATAAGCAAGCTTCTTTTTTAAAAACAAGACCGGTAAAGGCGCTTCTCTATACCAACAAAGATAGTCTGCTTGCCGATACCACTCAAATAGGATCGAGGGTTTTCTTTAAAGCCACTTTAAAACCTATTAAGAACAATGGGAATCCCAACGAATGGAATGCAAGCCTCTATCAGGCACAAAGAGGCTATTTTTGCAAAGGATATGTATCGAAGGACTTTTTGGTCATAAAATCGGGGAAAAGATTCCCTGTCAAACGTCTGGCCACCAACATACAAGCAAGAGCCATGCAACAATTTGCCTCGATGTTGGAGGAGCCAAATGCCTTGGCCGTAGTAACAGCATTAACCCTTGGCAACCGCGATCTACTTTCGGACGAAATTGAAAAAAGCTATGCTAACACAGGCGTAATTCATGTTCTGGCGGTATCTGGCCTACATGTTGGAATACTCTACCTTTTTCTGAATTTTTTACTGGCAATATTGGATAAAAATCCTTGGACTAGACAAATAAAAACTGTTGTAATAGTTCTAATCATTTGGTTTTATGCACTCATCACCGGCCTTTCGCCTTCGGTAATCAGGGCAGCCATCATGTTTACAGTTTTCGCTTTAGGAAGATCGATTAAGCGCGAAATAAATATGTTTAATCTGTTAGCCCTGGCTGCTTTAATTATGCTTCTTATTAATCCGTTAATTTTGTTTCATGTTGGTTTTCAGTTGTCTTTTCTGGCCGTTGGCGGGATAGTGTTTTTTCAACCTCATTTTTATAAGTTGTTCGAGTTTAAATCTTATCTGGCCGATTATGTGTTCAAATTACTTACCGTTACTTTTGCCGCACAATTAATTACAGCTCCAGTTACCTTATATTATTTTAACCAGTTTCCTGTTTATTTCTGGTTAGCCAACCTGGTGTTGATCCCTTTGTTTGCTTTCGCTCTTGTTTTGGCAATAGCAGCTCTGGTTATTGCGGAAATACCCTTGTTGAGGGAAATTGTATCGTGGATACTGGAATTTTGCCTTCAAGTCGCTAATAAGTGGATAATATTTGTTGAGAAGTTACCTGGTTCTGTGATAGAGAATATACACTTTGACAGACCTGCTATACTGTTTTCCTTTGCGATTTTAATTTTGCTTTCCAAATGGCTTTTGGAAGCCAGGAATAAATTGCTACTAATGGCTTTGGCTATGTTTCTGCTTTGGTCAGGATATGCGTTTTACCAAACCCAAACACATAATCAGAATCGGAAACTCATTGCCTATGCCCAACCGGGTGCCGAAATGATTGGCATTTATGGTGACAATAAAAACTTCCTGATTGTAAGTAGCAGTGAGTCAAGGTTTGAAAGTTTGAAAAAATATTACCTGAAGAAACATTGGTTAAAAATGCGTATTCACGAACCTGTAGAAACTTTTCGCCTTTACAGCAGACATGAAAAGGACGGAACCACAGAGGCCCAAAATGGCTATACCCTTATCAGTGCTAACGATGAAATTGAACTGATAATGACAGAAAAATATCTGCCTTCAAAATTCACAAGTAATCACAAAAGCTACCTTTATGTCTTTGGAAAAGTTATGCCAAGTGCAAATTTTGAATGGACAGGCCCCATTATCCTTGGCAATACTTTAAGCAATTATGCGCGCGATAAGTGGGTAAAATTTGCCTTAACCAAAGAACTTGAAACAATAGATTTAGCCCAAAACGGTGCATTTACCATTCCCTTGTACTAACCAACACTTAACTTCAACAAAAAAGCCTTGCGAATTAAATTACACAGGAAGGGCAATTCATTGAAAAATGTCGGTTGTCATTGCGAATTAACCCGTAAACATGTTTATTTTGCAGCTTGAATTAATCACTAATAATGAAAATTGTAATTGCAGGAGCAGGGGCTGTAGGTTCTCATTTGGCAAAGATGCTAAGTGAAGAGAAACACGACATCATCCTGCTCGATCCGGATGAGGCAAAATTAAGGCAAGTAGGTTCGAATCTCGATGTAATGACACGCACAGGTTCTGCTATCTCCATTCCTGATTTATTGGACACAAACATCAAAAAAGTAGACCTATTTATATCCGTAGCGAAAACAGAAGAAATCAATATTACTGCTGCTATATTAAGCAAACGTTTAGGAGCAAAGAAAACCATTGCCCGTATCGACAACCAGGAATATTTGTATGCCAAATACCGTGATCATTTTGTAGAAATGGGTATCGATTACATGATCTATCCCGAAAAAATAGCAGCACGCGAAATAATTGGACTACTGGAACAAACAGGCAGCAAAGACATAGCAGACTTCTCCAAAGGTATGCTCGCGCTTTTTGCTATAAAACTCGAAGAAGATTCGCCGGTAATAGGCAAAAGCCTTAGCAGGATAATGAAGGAAACCAAAACCGACGATTACCGGGCAGTGGCCGTTACCCGAAGTGGGAAAACGATTATTCCAAATGGCAATCATGTATTCGAAGCAGGAGATCTGGTTTATGTGATTTCCACTGAAAAAGACAACAATGACCTTCTGGCCTACGCCGGAAAAGAACAATACGAAGTTCGGGATATCATGATTTTAGGCGGAAGCAAAATCGGAGCCCTTGCAGCCCACGAGCTTGGAAGTCATCATAATGTGAAGCTTATTGAAAAGGACCGCGAAAAAAGTTATACGCTTTCGAATCAGCTCAACAACACCCTGGTTATTAATGGCGATGGACGCGACTACAACCTGCTTATGGAGGAAGGTCTCAACAAAATGGATGCCTTTATTGCTGTTACCGGCGACAGCGAAGTAAATATTCTGGCCGCGATGTTAGCTAAAAGACTGGGGGTAAAAAAAACCATTGCCGAAGTTGAAAACATTGAATACATAGCCCTGGCAGAAAATATGGGAATTGACACCATTATCAATAAAAAAATCATTACGGCAAGCCGTATATTCAGGTTTACGACAAGTGAAAATGTAACAGCTGTACGCTGCCTGACAGGTACAGACGCTGAAGTGTTGGAGTTTATGGTTCCAATTGGGGCGAAGATTACTCAATCAATCCTGCAAAAGGTTGATTTTCCGAAAGATTGTATTATCGGAGGCATCATACGCGATGACAAAAGTTTTATTGGCAAAGGTTCTACCCAATTGCAGGAAGGCGATAAAGTAATAGTATTTGCCATGCCATCGGCCATAAGCAAAGCGGCAAAATTTTTTAGCTAAAAATGGTAAACATTAAAGTTGTTGGATATATCATGGGTATTTTACTCATCATTGAAGGTATATTCATCGCAACCGCCGTATCTGTCTCCCTAATCTATCACGAAGCTACCTGGAAATCAATTTTGTTATCTGCATTTATCACTTCTTTCTCTGGCACAGTAGTTTGGTGGTTCTTCAGAGATAAAAAGAAAAAATTGGGAAAAAGAGAAGGTTATCTGATTGTTACCTTTGGTTGGCTGCTTTTTTCAGCATTTGGTGCTCTTCCATTTGTTATTTCCGGCAGTATAGGGTCGTATACTGATGCCTTTTTTGAAACCATATCAGGTTTCACCACTACAGGTGCCTCCATACTATCGGCTCAGGAAATTGACCAATTACCATTGGGGCTGCATTTTTGGCGGAGCCTAATTCAATGGCTTGGTGGTATGGGAATCATTGTGTTGTCACTGGTTGTTTTGCCCACGTTAGGTATTGGTGGCATGCAACTATTTGTAGCAGAAGTTCCTGGCCCCACTCCTGATAAATTGCATCCACGTGTAAAAGAAACCGCCAAGATACTCTGGGGAGTTTATGCTGCAATTACACTCATTCAGGTTTTGCTGCTATGGGCAGGCGAAATGAACCTTTTCGATGCAGTTACCCATTCGTTTACAACCATGTCAACAGGGGGTTTCTCAACTAAAGGAGAAAACATCGCTTTCTTTCAGACAGGTTACACCCATTACATTATTTCTATTTTTATGATAATTGCCGGAATGAACTTCACACTGGCATATTTTGGTTTTCAGCTAAAATTCAGACCAATCTGGAAAAACGAAGAGTTACGGTGGTATCTGGGAATAATTTTGACATTTACAATTATAATTACTTCATTATTAATACTTTCAAATAATTCTTATTCTACCGAATCAGCCTTCAGGCATTCTCTTTTTCAAGTAGCCAGCATCATTACTACCACTGGATTCGCCACTCAGGATTACTTGAAATGGGTTCCTATAGCATGGGTTTTGCTCATGGTTTTGATGTTCATTGGAGGTTCAGCAGGTTCCACAGCCAGTAGTATTAAAGTCGTGCGCATAGTTCTATTAATTAAGAACGGGCTGCTGGAGCTTAAGAGAATTATTCACCCCAATGCGATCATCCCGGTGCGATTGGACAATCAAGCCATGCATCCAAAAATAATTTCCAGTGTACTGTCGTTTGTTACCGTATACATACTCACAGTGATTATAGGTATAGTGGTAATTTCGTTTTTAGGGTATGACCTCGAAACCTCGATAGGAGCTGTTGCTGCGACACTTGGAAATATTGGACCGGGTTTGGGCGAAGTAGGACCGGCAGGTAATTTTGGCCATTTTAGCATTTTTGGAAAATGGTTTTTCTCCTTTTTAATGCTAATTGGTCGTTTAGAACTCTTTACCGCTTTGATAATCCTTTCGCCAGCATTCTGGAAAAAATGAAGCTCCCCGCAGCAAGCTGACGGTTTATCTGCACAGGATTTTATTTTATTCGCCTCAAGAGGCGGGGTATTTACCCGCGCACCCGCTTTCAGTCCCGATGGATTTAAATCGGGATTCGACTATAAAATTTCATTTCGTGAACTCATGAAATTTAAGTCTCACGAATAAATCGCTAGATAAAATCGACATCACCAAGACCCTGACGAACCAGAATAACTTCATCGGTAGTACAATCTAATACGGTTGAAGGTACATTGTGACCAAATCCACCATCGAGCACTGCATCGACCAGGTGGCCAAAATTCTCCTGAATAAGCTGCGGATCGGTAGTATAATCGATAATTGTATCGCTATCGTGGATAGAAGTGGTGAGTATGGGGTTGCCTAATTCCTGAACAATAGCAAGAGGTATGTTATGCTTTGGAACGCGAATACCGATAGTCTTTTTCTTGTTCTTAAACGAACCTGGCAAGTTGTTATTGGCAGGAAGAATAAAAGTGTAAGGACCGGGCAGGCACTTCTTAAGCAGCCTGAAAATATTGTTGTTAATGGCGCGGGTAAAGTCCGAAAGATGACTGAGATCGGAGCAGATTATAGAAAAATTCGCCTTTTCAGGTTTTACGCCCTTGATGCGGGCAACCTTTTCTACTGCTTTTTGGTTGAAAATATCACACCCAAGTCCATACACTGTATCGGTTGGGTAAATAATTACGCCACCGGCCTTTAAAATTTCCACAACCTGTTTTATCTGACGTGGACCGGGGTTATCCGAATGAATGGGAATTAGCATGAATGATAAAAAGAGTCTAATAGAAGGTATACTCGTACCTGGTCATGAGTTTGTAGTTGGTTTTTGGATAATTCGTGTATTCTTCTACACAAACTCCTGAAGAACCATAAGTATACTTTTTCAGGTTATAGTCAGTTTCGGTTTTTCGCTTCCATTTATATACCGATACCCGACCCTGGGTGTCGTATTCGTAAAGTTTTTTGTCGTACTTATCGTTAGCCCCGGTATCTTCTGA
Source organism: Bacteroidota bacterium (assembly GCA_016699695.1). NCBI lineage: Bacteria > Pseudomonadati > Bacteroidota > Bacteroidota bacterium. The sequence continues at coordinate 2,765,105 of CP065006.1, read as the reverse complement.
AAGTTTAATCAAATCTCCATTTGCATTGTAAATATATTCCAGGCGATTGTTAAGTTTGCCGAGACGATATTTTTCCTCAAGCAAAACCTGACCCTTTGCATTGTACTGCAGTACGCGTCTTTCAAGCTCGGTTCCATCCAGACCTAATGTAGTTTCCTTTAAAATCTGACCTTTATCGTCAAATATCAACTGTATGGTCGATTTAGGGTCTTTTCCTTTGTGCAATACAGATACATTAGCATTTTTTCCGCTATAGCTATATACCCTTTTTTCATCCAGAAGATTATCTACATAGTACTTTATTTCCATTACCTTCCCACCCTTTTCGTAGGTATAGACAGTTTTAAACGAAGCAGATCCGTCATATCCGGCTTCCAGTATAATATTATCAACCATATCATACTCCGAAGTTTTTTTATATTCGCCAGATACGCTGTAGCGCTCATACAAAACACGGTTTCCGCGGGCATCATAGCCATAATATTCTTTGACAGTTGTATCACCTTTTGCATTAAAAGTAAAAGTCATCACCACTAGACCACTTCGGTTGTATTTACTCATGGAGGTTTTCACACCTTGTTTTTCCATTACACCATCTTTGTAGGGAAAATCATAGCTTATTCGCTCTTTCACCTGATACTTCTTAAACAACTCCCGTTCTTGTTCTTCTATAGTTTGTGCAGCAATAAAAGAAAAAGTAGTTGTGAGTAAAAGAAGAAAACTAAATATTTTTTTCATCTGTTTAAAACAATTTCGCAGTTGTTAAGTACTAATTTATCTACTTTTTTTATTTAATCAATGATATGGTGATCTAATAATGAATAGAAGTTCGAATTATTTATCTGTTATCAGGAAGCTTTTTCCTCCCCTTCCTGGTATTCTTCGAATTCAAAATCAGATTCTTCATCCTCCAAGTCATTTTCCTGAGTGGGTAAAACAGGTCCGGAATCTTTATAATAAACGGCAAGTATTATGCCAGCAATTAGTCCCATCAGATGCCCTTCCCACGAAACCTTCTCATCAACAGGTAAAATACCCCACACCATGCTTCCATACAAAAAGGCAACTAACAACGAAATAGCAAGCAAATGGCGATGCTTTAATAGAATTCCACTCACAAAAACAAAGGAGCCATAGCCATAGATTAACCCGCTGGCCCCAATATGGTATGCTTCGCGTGCAAAAAACCAAAGCCAGAATTGTGAGATGAAATAAATAAGAAAAAAAGCTTTCCATGCCACTTTGTGGTAAAAATAAAATACAGCCCAGCTTAAAAAGAACAAGGAAAAAGTATTGTTAAACAAATGTTTCCAGTCGCCATGCAACAAAGGACCAAATACAATTCCAGGAAGACCTTTGGCTTTTAAAGGATACAACCCCAATTGCACAAAACTTGTATCGGAGAGTGTTTCGATAAGTTTGACTACCCAAAGCAAAGCCACAAACAAGAGGGGAAATACCATGCTTACAAGCAATCGCCTTTTATCAATATCTTCAGCCAAGCTCATTTGTTGAATTTAAGTTTTGCGTAAAAAAAACAGGCCGCAAAAAAAGGAATAAAAAACCAGCTCTATAACCCGTAATTCTCCATTCGTATTTTCAGCCTGATAAAGATAAACACAAAGCCCCGAAACTGAAAGAGAAAAAAAAGGAAGAACCTATCAGCAATGCTTTGGATTTATTTGACCCACATTATACAAGTCCGCATTGATTTTTTAATCTAAAAATGCGATAAGCTTCGAACCAGTTATTTCAGATATTCGAAGGAACTATTGGTTTTTTTGTAATATTGCCCTTATGGTGTGGAACAAAAATATTCCGGTATACAGCCTCGATAAATTTCGTAAGGTCGATAAGCTAAATCAACTATTTCAGGTTGAAGTATTCGATGCCAACCGGCATTTTAATGTAAGCTATCCGCACCGACACGATTTTTACGAGATCCTTTATCTGAATAAAGGTTCCGGATTTCATATTATCGACCAAGAGAAATACGAGATAAGGCCTCCATGTGTATTTTTCTTATCACCAGGACAAACACACGCCCTCGAACTCTCACATGATATCGAAGGGTATATCTTACTTTTCACTGCTGAATTCTACCTGCTAGAGCAAAAAAATAAAAACAGGCTGCTGGAATATCCTTTTTTCTTCTCGGCAGAACAAAAGAATCCACCTCTTTATCTCTCAGACCATAGCGACAAAAGTTTTATTGAAACATTGTTTGTTCGGGCCTGCGAAGAAATAGCACTAAAAGAAAAATGTTCGAGCGAACTGATTCGTTCCATACTCGATCTTATTCTGCTTACCTGCGACAAGCATTACCCTGAGCAACTAAGAACTATTCTAATGAGCAAAGGGCACCTGCTTGTGAAGCGATTTCTGTTTCTTATCGAGGAAAATTACCAGAATAATTTGCGGGTAAACGATTATGCCCACATGCTGGCAATTACTCCAAACCACCTCACACAAATGGTGAAGCAGGTTACAGGCAAAACTTCCCTTGAACTGCTTCAAGATAAAATTACTGTTGAGGTTAAGCGACTTCTGATACACACCAACCTTTCCGTTTCGGAGATAGCCGAGAAAATGAAATTCCCCGATCAAAGTTATTTTACCAAATATTTCAAAAAAAGCACAGGAATTACCCCGCTTCAATATAGAAGAGAATCTATGAAAATTACCTAAAATACCTTTATTTTTTACAGGCACTTCAGAAATAAATGTTGTTCCTTTGTATCATAGAGTTATGCTCTGTTCAATTGTCTTAATTGCTTTCAGTACAAAACATATTCAAACTAAAAAATAAGAAAATGGCAAATTATTTTAATTCACTTCCTTTTCGTCTTCAGGTAGAAGAACTAGGCAAATGCGAATTTATGGACAGTTCGGAATTTGCAGATGGAGTTACCAAATTAAAAGGAAAAAAAATTGTAATTGTTGGTTGTGGCGCCCAGGGACTTGCCCAAGGTCTTAACATGCGCGATAGTGGTCTTGATGTGGCATATGCTTTACGTAAAGTGGAGATTGACGAAAACCAAATTTCTTATCAAAACGCTAAAAACGAAAAATTTACAATAGGCACTATTGAAGAAATGGTTCCGAAAGGTGACCTTGTTTTAAACCTGACACCAGACAAATACCACACTCCGGTAGTGAATCATATAATGCCCCTAATGAAAAAAGGTGCATGTCTTTCATATTCACACGGATTTAATATCGTCGAAGAAGGCATGCAAATCCGCAAGGACCTTACAGTAATTATGGTTGCTCCTAAATCGCCGGCCTCAGAAGTACGTGCTGAATTCCTTCGTGGCTTTGGTGTTCCTACCCTGATTGCTGTTCACCGCGAAAACGACCCCAATGGCGATGGCCTCGAAATTGCCAAAGCCTATTGCGTAGGTACTGGTGGTCATAAAGCAGGCGTGTTGCATTCAAGTTTTGTGGCTGAAGTAAAATCTGATCTTATGGGCGAGCAAACCATATTGTGCGGATTGCTTCAAACAGGCTCTATTCTCTCATTCAACAAAATGATTGAGAAAGGTATTGAGCCAGGATATGCCTCAAAATTGATTCAATATGGCTGGGAAGTTATTACCGAAGCACTCAAACTGGGTGGTATTACCCACATGATGGACCGCCTTTCGAATCCGGCAAAAGTTGAAGCTTTTAAACTGGCCGAAGAACTAAAAAGAATTATGCGCCCCTTGTTTCAAAAACACCAGGACGATATTCTTTCAGGTGAGTTCTCTAAAACCATGATGGTTGACTGGGCCAATGGCGATAAAAACCTGCTTACCTGGAGAGCAGCCACCGGTGAAACCGCTTTTGAAAAAACACCCGCAACCTCTGCTCCTATTGCCGAACAGGAATATTTTGATAACGGAACCCTTTTGGTTGCTTTTGTAAAGGCTGGCGTAGAACTGGCTTATGAAGTAATGACAGAGGCAGGCATGAAACCCGAATCAGCCTATTACGAATCGCTTCATGAAACTCCACTGATTGCCAATACCATTGCCCGCAAAAAGTTATTCGAAATGAATCGTGTAATTTCTGATACAGCCGAGTATGGTTGTTATTTGTTCGATCATGCCTGTAAGCCTCTGCTGGCAAACTTTATGAGCAAAATAGACACCAATGTAATTGGTAAAAATTACAATGCAAGTTTAAAAGACATGCATGTGGACAATTACGAATTAATTCAGATTAACGAAGAAATTCGTTACCACGACATTGAGATGGTTGGTGCCGAATTGCGCGAAGCAATGACCAACATGAAGGCTATAATTTAAGCTTTCGAATATTTCTGGATTGAACTGTATTATCAATTCAGTCTAAAATAACAAAGCCATTCTGCTAATGAAGTATCATTTTGCAGAATGGTTTTTTTTTTGTCTTTTATTTTTTACCCTAAATAGGGCATCAGGCAATCCTTGATAAGAACTTCGAATAAACTATTGTGAAGTTTCGTGTAATTGAGTCACCAGCTGAAGTTCCTTTTCGTCGAGTTCCTTCAGGTAGTTGGTTAGTAATTCTTCACTCAGGCGGGTAACAGCCACACGTCCTGAACGGGTAAACTGCCTTACACCAAATTCGGTAAGAATTTCGAATAGTTCTTGTGTTTCTTCGCAGTGCCCTGTTTTTTCAATCACCGTGTACTCGGGCATTACTTCGAGAATACGTGCATTGTGTTTGCGAATTATGCTTTCGAGGTTGTTGCTGGCCAACAAAGCTTCGGTGGGTACCTTGTAGAGAGCAATTTCCTGATAAACAATTTCTTCATTCGGATGGTAAAAAGCTTTTAGAACTTCTACCAGTTTATCGATCTGTTTTACAACCTTTTCTACCTTTTCCTGGGTTTCGATTACAACAATTGTAAACTTGGAGATGCCACGAATAGCCGATTCAGAAACTGTTAAACTATGAATATTCACATTGCGTCGGGTAAATATGATGGTAATGCGGTTTAGCAACCCGATATGGTTTTCAGAAAAAGCTGTAATGGTGTATGTATTTGTCATGATTGCAGTTTTTTTTCAGTTATTTTTTTGCCGGTTCCAGTATTACCTCTGCTACTGATGCACCAGTAGGAACCATTGGAAATACGTTATCTTCCTTCTCAATCGATACTTCTAAAAGGTAGGCTCCCGAGTGAGCCAACATCTCTTCCACCCCACCCACAAGATTGGGTCGGTCAAGAATCTTTTTACCCTTGATACCAAAAGCCTCTGCAAGTTTTATAAAATCAGGATTCATCATATAGGTTTGAGAGTACCTGCTATCGAAAAAGAGCTGTTGCCATTGCCTTACCATACCGAGGTATTTATTGTTCAGCAATACTATTTTTACAGCTGCCTCCGATTGCATGATTGTTCCCAGCTCCTGTATGGTCATTTGCAAACCTCCATCACCTACAATTAAGACTACTTCCTTTTCCGGGGCACCCATTTTAGCTCCAAAAGCAGCGGGAAGTCCAAAACCCATGGTTCCAAGCCCACCAGAAGTAATGAAAGAACGGCGCGACTGCCTTTTACAATAGCGTGAGGCAAACATCTGGTGCTGACCTACATCGGTAACGTAAACAACGTTATCTTTTGTTTTTTCATTTAATATTCTGATTACTTCGGCCATGGTAATGCCCTCCTTAGTCGGATACATCTCCAAGTCGATTACTTTCTCCTTTTCAATTTTATCGAGTTCTCTAAATTTAGCAACCCAGGCCGAATGGTCTCTTTTCTCGACCAGTTTAGTCAACATAGGTAGGGTATCCTTCACATCTCCGTGTATCGCTACATCGGCCTTTTTAATTTTATTTATTTCAGCCGAATCAATTTCGAGGTGTATAATTCTGGCTTGATTGGCATAACGCTTCAAATCGCCGGTTACGCGGTCATCGAAGCGCATTCCAACAGCGATAATCGTATCGCAATCGTTGGTTAAAATGTTGGTTGAGTAGTTGCCATGCATTCCGAGCATACCCATATTCAGAGGATGGTTTGTATCGAGTGCTGTTACACCCAATATAGTCCAGGCAGCAGGAATACCAGACTTCTCGACAAATGCCTTAAACTCCTCTTCGGCATTGCCAAGCACAATTCCTTGTCCAAAAAGTATGTATGGCTTCTTCGATTCATTAATCAGTTTAGCAGCCTCCGATACTGCCTCTTCATTAATAGTAGGCTTAGGAACATAGCTTCGTATATAGCTGCACTTTTTATAATGAAAATCAAGTGGTCCAAATTGGGCATCTTTGGCTATGTCAATAAGTACAGGTCCTGGACGCCCGGTGCTGGCAATGTAAAAGGCTTTGGCAATTGCCCATGGAATCTCTTCTGATTTGGTAACCAGGTAATTCCATTTAGTAACAGGCATTGAAATACCTACCACGTCTGTTTCCTGAAAGGCATCGGTGCCCAATAAGGGCGAACCCACCTGACCTGTGATGCATACCAAAGGGGTTGAATCAATCATGGCATCGGCAATGCCAGTAATCAGGTTGGTTGCACCAGGTCCGGAAGTAGCCATGCACACTCCTACCCTTCCGGTAACTCGTGCATAACCTTGAGCTGCATGAATGGCACCTTGCTCATGACGGGTTAGAATGTGTTTTATCTGATCCTGGTATTGCATCATGGCATCATAAACCGGCATGATTGCACCTCCGGGATATCCAAAAATGAACTCTGTTCCTTCTTCGATTAGCGATAGCAATACCGCCTGCGATCCAGTAATTTTCATAAGTCTGAAAGATGTTTATTGATACTAAACCTTTTTTACAATTTATCTAAGTCCTAAAAACAAGCACTTGTATTAGTAATTTTGAAGTCATTATAATTTTCGCACAGCACCCGTATCGGCAGATGTAACCATACTGGCATAGGCCTGCAGGGCTTTGGAAATAACCCGTTTGCGTGTTTTTGGTGTAAAAGCCTTTTCGCCACGTTGCTTTTCCTCGTTCCGTCGTTTCTCCATCTCATCTTTGGAAATAAGCACGTCGATTGAACGTTTGGGAATATTAATTTCGATGATATCCCCGTCATGTACCAGTCCGATTTCACCTCCTGCTGCTGCTTCCGGAGATACATGTCCTATGGATAGACCCGAAGTACCTCCTGAAAACCGACCATCGGTAACCAGGGCACATGCCTTGCCTAAACCTTTAGATTTAATATAAGATGTAGGATAAAGCATTTCCTGCATACCCGGACCACCTTTCGGGCCTTCGTAGCGGATAATGACAACCTCACCAGATTTTACCTTATCTCCCAGAATACCTTCAATGGCTGCGTCCTGCGATTCAAACACACGGGCAGGACCTTTAAAAAGGAAAATTGATTCATCTACCCCGGCAGTTTTTACCACGCATCCGTTTGTAGCAATGTTGCCAAACAATACAGCCAATCCACCTTCTTTGGTATAGCATTTTTCAATACTCCGGATACAACCTTTTTCGCGGTCGGAGTCGAATTCTTTGAAAAATACAGCCTGGCTGCCCATTTTAAGGTTTTTAATCCCGGCAGGGGCACTTTTATAAATATTCTCCGCTTCAGCATCGACCTTGTTTGAGGTGACTGAGTATTTCTGAATAGCTTCGCCCAGGCTAAGCCCATCCACCCGATGAACATCGAGTTTTAGCAAGTTGCCTTTGGCTAACTCGCCCAGAATGCCCAGAATACCTCCGGCACGGTTCACGTCTTCGATATGGTACAAAGGAGAATTGGGAGATACCTTGCAAAGCACTGGTACTTTTCGTGACAGTTCGTCGATGTCTTTCATGTTAAACTTCACTTCTGCCTCATGGGCAATTGCCAGTATATGCAGAATGGTATTGGTAGAGCCGCCCATAGCTATATCGAGCGCCATGGCATTTAAAAAAGCATCGCGAGTGGCTATATTGCGAGGCAAAACTTTGTTGTTACCCTCGAAATAATATTCATTGGTAATTTGAACAATGCGGGCAGCAGCTGTTTCGAAAAGACCCATACGGTTTTTGTGAGTAGCTACAATGGTTCCGTTACCAGGTAAAGCAAGGCCTATGGCCTCGTTGAGGCAGTTCATGGAATTGGCTGTAAACATACCCGAGCAGGAACCACAAGTGGGACAAGCCTCCTGCTCGACCAGTGCTATCTCTTTATCTGAAACTTTATCGTCAGCAGCCATTACCATGGCATCGACCAGGTCGTACTTCTTGTTTCCTACTTTTCCGGCCTCCATAGGACCACCTGATACAAAAACAGTAGGTATATTTAGACGCATGGCAGCCATGAGCATTCCGGGGGTGATTTTATCGCAATTGCTAATGCAGATCATGGCATCGGCCTTATGGGCATTTACCATATACTCTACACTGTCGGCAATTAAATCGCGCGAGGGCAAAGAATAAAGCATTCCATCGTGCCCCATGGCAATACCATCGTCAATGGCTATGGTATTAAACTCAGCTGCAAAACATCCGTGAGACTCGATAATAGCTTTTACCTGTTGGCCAATTGCGTGCAAGTGAGTATGACCAGGCACAAACTGAGTAAACGAGTTGACCACCGCAATAATGGGTTTGCCAATTTGTTCCTCTTTCATTCCCGATGCTCTCCAGAGGCTTCGTGCCCCTGCCATCAGACGACCTTGGGTAGTGGTGTTGCTGCGTAATGTTGGCATATTAAGTGTTTTAAAAAATTAACAAATGAAAAGAGCCATTCTCTGTGGTAAGAATGGCTCTACTATTTTTTATTAAGTACTATCCACTCTTACCTCACCGTGTACACGACGATAAGCACAAGAACTGATAGTATGACTAAGCTGATATTTATCATCCTTTTATGAATGTGAAGCAAATATAGCCAATATCTTGAAAAAGCTTATAAAATGAAGAATTTTTTTTACCCTTTTTAACTTATCGGTTGATGGTAAGGTTTCATGCGGGATTTCGAAGCTATTTCCTATCAGTTTACTACCTGCCTTTTTTACGAGCCACAAACGCCCTAAATCCTCTGAACCGACCAAAGGGAGTTCAGCGAAGCTAAACCCGCATGAAATCTACCATTTGTTAGGCCAGGTTGATTTTTATATCTTGCCCGTATTTAATAATCTCGTTTACTAATGGATTTGTTATATCAAAATCCTTTTCTCTAAATGGATGTGGCTCAATCCGACTATCAATTTTCCTTCTCAATCTCATCAAATCCACTTGTATGTCAATCAGATTATTATAGTCTTTTAAAATCACTGCAATATCAATGTCGCTATCCTCATTGTAGTTGCCTTTTGCGTAAGAACCAAAAAGTATTATTTTCACAAAATCATATTTTGATTTTACTGCATTTGCATATTTTACGGCTAAATCTAAAGCATCTCCTTTATCCATGTCCGAATAATTTTAATTTTCTCTATCCAGTTTTTGGTATAATCAGGAGTGCTCAGCTTGTAAAACTCCTTTTTATAATCATCATATCTGGCATTTAAGTTAAATGATGTAATTTCATCTAGCCAGTCAGAATATTCTTCTGACAGTTCTAATCCAATTAATTCTCCTAATCTGTATAAATTATGAATAAAAGGAGCATGCTCTTTAAATTTCTTTACATAGAGAGCTTTGAGTAATTTCTCAGTTGAGATGTGTCCAAGAAATAAAGACCAACCGAATGATTGTGAATTATATAAAGTCAGCATGGTATTGAAGTCATCATCCGATGTCTCAATCCAATGTTTTATAACCTTGTCAACATCAATATTTGATTTATTATCACTCATTAATCAGTTTTTTCAGTCTCAAAGATAGCAATTTAAAATCGGTAAATTATTGCCATTGTAGCTGTCGCTCAATGTGGCATAACTTTTTTATATACAGAATATTACAGGAGTAATTAAAGTGCTTTTTTACATGCAAACATAAATTCACTTACCTTCACACTATACCGTTCTTTCAATTCATCGCTTAACTCGTGGGTATAGCTTTCTTCGTCGATAATAAACCCTGCCCTGCGTAATAAATCCGGATAATCCCGCCCATAAACCCTCACATGGTCGTACTGACCAAAAATGCGGGCACGTTCCCTGGGGTCTGTAATACTCATATCTTCAAAAGTATGCTCGCGCGAAAAATTCACTGGTACCTGAAGTATGGCATATCCGCCGGGTTTGAGTACTCTTAGTATTTCAGACATTGCCAACTGATCATTATCGACATGCTCCAACACATGGTTGCAAATAACCAGGTCAAAATTTTCCTTTTCGAAAGGCAACTTTTGCACATCGCAACGGTAATCGGCCAAAGGAGAGAAGAGGTCGGCAGTAGAATAATCAAGGTTCTTCATCTTCCGGAAGCGCTTTAAAAACGATTGTTCTGGTGCAATATGCAATACTTTTTGTTTTTGACTAAAGAACTGCGTTTTGTTTTGCAGGTACAGCCACATCAGCCGGTGCCGCTCTAGCGACAAACAGCCAGGACACAAGGCATTGGCACGCAGGTTTCCATAGCCATAGGGCAGAAACTTACGAAATGTTCCCTTGCATACCGGACACTCGTATCTTTTGCCATAATAAAATAGTCGCGAAAAAGGTATGAACAGATAGCTCATCCGAATAAGCCATGGACGTGGTATAGTATTTAAAATTTGTTTAATCATGATTCATTGAAAAAATTGGGTTGGCAAGCAACAACATTACAGCCATTCCGAAACCTGATTCTATTCATTGGTATTGAAGCCAAAAGTAATAAAAACCCCTTTCGTAAATTAATTCCCCGTAAAGTTGAATTTATTTTTCTAAAAGCAATTTGATTTTTTTACATTCGCAGAGCTATTCAACAAATCACAATACACGCTATGAGACCCTTTAAAGTTTTAGGCATACAGCAAATTGCAATAGGCGGCGAAGATAAGAACAAACTTGCCAAATTCTGGATCGAAATTATGGGCTTATCAAAGGTTAAAACCTTTGTCAGTGAGCGCGAAAATGTCGACGAAGACGTGTTACAAATGGGCAAAGGAGTTTATGCCGTAGAAGTAGACATTATGCAACCCATCGATGTCAATAAAAAACCCCGTGTTGACGAACCAAAACTGAACCATATCGGCTTGTGGATCGACAACCTTCCAAAAGCAGTAGAATGGTTAACCGAGCAGGGAGTACGTTTTACACCCGGAGGTATAAGGCCTGGTGCAAGCGGACATGACATAGTATTTATTCATCCGAAAGGAAACGAAGAATTTCCTTTGTGCAGCGAAGGTGTATTGGTAGAATTGGTTCAGGCTCCTGAGGAAGTAATCAAAGCCCTCTCATAAAAAAGCGGGTAAGCTACTTACATCGCACCGCTACAACCGTCTACCCTTGCTACCTTCCGGTCCTGGGGGGGTTCAACAGGAGCTGGCCGTGTAAGACTTACCCGGGGCGACAAAAGTATAAACTTTATTTAATACTGCAAACAAAATAATTAAGTCCACAGATATCAAACTCATTTCTACACATATGAAGCCAATTTATAAACACGCTCTCACTTTTGGACTAAGTCTGGGAATCACCCTAAGCCTTTTTGAACTGCTAGGTTACTTCCTGGGAATAGTTATCAAGCCCATTATGTCGTTAATTTATATTGCCGTGGTGGTGTCGATGCTCATTATCGCCATTCGTAAATTTCGCGACCAAGCCGAGGGAGGTTTTCTCTCTTTTGGCAATGCCTTTTTGGTAAGTTTTTTTACCTGCCTCATTGCCGGTGCAATTTGGGCTGTTTACCGATTTGCCGAATATACCCTGGCTCCGGGCATCATCGAAGAAACACTTCTGACTTTGGAAGAGGAATTTCTGAAAAACAACATGAGCGAAGACCAGATTGAATCGATCATGAAACTTTACACCTTGTTTTTCACACCTGCTGTGGTAGCTGTAACCACTTTCGTTTTTAATATGGGGTTTGGTGGTGCTATTTTAAGCCTTATTTTTGCTGCCATCTACAAACGTGAAAAGAATCCGCTTACTGCCTGAAAAAAACACACTATGGATGTTTCTGTTGTAATACCCTTGTATAACGAGGCCGAATCGCTTCCTGAACTGGTAAGCTGGATTAAGCGAGTAATGGACGAAAACCATTACGCCTACGAGATAATCCTTATCGACGATGGCAGTACAGACGAATCATGGGAAGTAATTCAGCAACAGAAGCTTTCAAACTCCAATATCAGGGGTATTCGGTTTAGACGCAATTATGGAAAATCGGCTGCCCTCCAGACTGGCTTTTCGCATGCCAAAGGGCAGGTGGTAATGACTATGGATGCCGACCTGCAGGATAACCCCGAAGAAATTCCAGATTTCTATCAGATGATAACTCAAGAAGGCTACGACCTGGTATCGGGATGGAAAAAGAAACGCTACGATCCGGTTTTTTCGAAAAATCTGCCAAGTAAGTTTTTCAACTGGACAGCCAGACGGATGAGTGGAATTAGACTTCACGACTTTAATTGCGGCATCAAAGCCTATCGGTTGAAGGTAGTAAAGAGCATAGAAGTTTATGGCGACATGCATCGCTACATTCCTGTACTTGCTAAATGGGCCGGATTTAAAAAGATAGGAGAAAAGGTGGTTCAGCATCAAGAACGTAAATACGGAAACACCAAATTTGGCATCGAGCGCTTTATTCGCGGTCCACTGGATTTATTATCGGTGATGTTTATTTCCAAATTCAGTAAACGACCCATGCACCTTTTTGGAATTTGGGGAGCACTGATGTTCATTATAGGATTTGGCCTGGCAATATACCTTGGAATAAATAAATTATTTGCATTACTCCATCATATTCCTGCACGATTGGTAACCGACAGCCCGTTTTTTTACATTGCCCTTTCGTGCATGATACTCGGCACACAGCTGTTCCTTGCCGGTTTTCTTGGCGAGCTCATTTCACGAAGTGCTACGGACCGAAACAAATATTTAATCGAGGAAGAATTGTAAAATTACAAGATCTCGAATTTGCCTTACTTCAGCAATTTGGTCTTGTAAGCTGCCTGCACCTTACCTTTGGCGATATTTCCCAATTTACCTTTGATCAGTTTCTTTTTTAGAGGCGATACCTTATCGACAAAGAGCACCCCATCGAGGTGATCGTATTCGTGTTGAATGATACGGGCTTTCACCCCATCGTATGTTTCCTTATGATAAGTAAAATTTTCATCGTAGTATTCGAGGGTAACAATACCTGGCCTTAACACCTCTTCGCGCAACTCAGGTATACTCAGGCAACCTTCTACAAAAAGCCATTTGTCGCCCTTTTCTTCCAGAATACGGGGATTGATAAACACTTTACGGAAATCAGCCAGCGATGGATTCTCATCGGCCATAGGTGATGCATCGATGACAAACAAACGAATGGATTTTCCGATTTGCGGTGCTGCAAGCCCTACTCCATCTGAAACAACCATGGTTTCGAACATATCGCCAATAAGCTGACCGAGGTCAGGATAATCGGGACTAATATCTTCCGAAATCCTACGCAACAGAGGCGAACCATATACAACAATTGGATAAACCATAACTTTAACCCTGAGAATTTTTGCTTTTACTTTCTAAATACGACTGAAGTATAATTGTTGCGCTTACCTTATCGATAAGTGCTTTGTTTTTTCGCTGTGTCCTGGTAGCTCCTGCATCAATCATGGCCTGAAAAGCCATTTTCGAAGTAAAGCGCTCGTCGAACTTTACCAGGTCTTTTCCCGGGAAGGTTTTTAAAAACTTAACAATAAACCGATCAATGTGAGGAACAATCTCCGAAGGCTGATTGTTCATTTGAAGCGGATAGCCGATAACCACTTTATCGACAGGTTCCTTTACAAAATACCCTGAAAGAAATTCAAACAACCCTGCGGTAGGCAATGTATCCATGCCATTGGCAATCAATTGCAAGGTATCGGTTACAGCTATACCAGTGCGTTTGAGTCCATAATCGATTGCCAGTATTCTTCCCATTGAAAAAATTTCGACAAAGATAAATAAAAAAAGGTAGCCGAAACGACTACCTTTTCTATCTATCGCAAAGCTATTTTACTAGACGCTGGTGTAATCCATCAGGGAGCGACGCTTGTAGCTTTCATACCTCCATTTGGCATTCTTCTCAGCCGCCTCGAAAAGACGTGCCGCTTCGGCTGGGAATGCTTTAATAAGTGAAGTGTAACGTACTTCGCTTCGCAGAAAATCCTGAAATTTGGAAAAATCAGGTTCTTTTGAATCGAGCTGGAAGGGATTTTGACCTTCATTTTCGAGCATCGGGTTGAAACGATACAAATGCCAGTATCCTGAATCAACAGCTTTTTTCTCCTGTTCAATCGATTTACCCATTCCACCTTTTAAACCATGGTTGATACAAGGCGAGTAAGTAATAATAAGAGAAGGACCAGGATAGGCTTCAGCCTCTTTCAGGGCTTTCATATACTGATTCATGTTGGCTCCCATTGCAACCTGCGCCACATAGACATAACCATAAGTCATGGCCATGGCACCCAAATCTTTCTTACGGATTTGCTTACCTGCTGCGGCAAATTTTGCTACTGCCCCTACCGGTGTGGCTTTTGATGCCTGACCACCTGTATTGGAGTATACCTCGGTATCCATTACCAACACATTGATATCTTCGCCGGAAGCCAGCACATGGTCAAGACCTCCATAACCGATGTCATAGGCCCATCCGTCGCCACCAAATACCCAAATCGATTTTTTAATCAGGTATTGTTGCAGATCGAGTATTTCTTTTGCTACCGGAGACTTTTCTTTTTTCAATGATTCAATAACCTTTGCTGAGGCTTCTTTAGAGGCATCGCCATCTTCTCTTACCTCAATCCAGGTCTTAAATACCTCGATGGTGGCAGCCGATACCGATTGCTCAGCAATGGCAGCTTTCATGCGAAGTTCAATTCTGTCGCGCATTTTGTTCACTCCAGTAACCATACCGAAACCATATTCGGCATTGTCCTCGAAAAGAGAATTAGCCCAAGCGGGGCCTTTGCCTAAAGCATTCGTGGTATAGGGAGTTGATGGTGCAGAACCACCATAAATAGAGCTACATCCAGTAGCATTGGCTACCATCATGCGGTCGCCATAAAGTTGAGTAATAAGCTTGATATAGGCTGTTTCGCCACAACCGGCGCAAGCACCTGAAAATTCAAACAATGGCTGAGCAAACTGACTGTTTTTTATCGATGCCTTGGCATCAACAACGTCGGTCTTGTAACTTACATTCTTCGCCAGGTAGTTCCAATTGCTCTCTTCTACTTTTTGACTCTCCAGAGCACGCATGATAAGCGATTTTTCCTTCGAAGGACAAACCTCTACGCACACATTACAACCTGTACAATCGAGTGGGCTAACCTGAATACGGTATTTCAAAGTTTCAAAACCCTTACCCTTGGCCTCAACAAGTGTTGCTCCGTTGGGCATGCCGGCTGCTTCTTTTTCGTTTAATAAGAAAGGACGAATACAGGCATGTGGACACACGTAGGCACACTGGTTACACTGTATGCAATGCTCTGATTGCCACTCAGGTATATTGACAGCAATACCCCTTTTTTCGTACTGGGTTGTACCTGCAGGAAAAGTTCCGTCTTCGCGACCCAAAAAGGCGCTTACGGGCAGATCGTCACCCAAAAGGTTATTGATGGGTTGAACCACATTGCGAATGAATTCTGGAATGGAAGTATCTTCTGTGATCTTAGATTCAGGTTTTAATTTCGCCCATTCGGCCGGAACTGCAACTTTTTCTACTTCCCCGCCACGTTCCACAGCCAGGTGGTTCATCTTCACAATTTCTTCACCTTTTTTAGAGAAGTCTTTTGTGATGGCTTTTTTCATTTCGGCTACTGCTGTTTCGTAAGGAATTACGTTGCCAATTTTGAAAAATGAAGATTGCATGATGAAGTTGATACGGTTACCCAAACCAATTTCGCGGGCCAATTTAGTGGCATTAATGATATAGAAATTAATTTCTTTTTCAGCCAACACTTTTTTCACCGAGTTGGGAAGGTGGTTTATTGTTTCCTTTGCATCCCAGATACTGTTGAGTAGAAAAGTTCCTCCCTTTTTAATACCCCTAAGCATTTCATATTTACCCAAATAAGAAGGCACATGGCAAGCCACAAAATCGGGGGTATTTACGAGGTAAGATGAACGAATAGGCTTGTCGCCAAAACGTAAATGGGAGGTGGTAACACCACCTGATTTTTTTGAGTCGTAAGCAAAATAGGCCTGGGCATATTTTTCGGTGGTATCGCCAATAATTTTAATCGAGTTTTTATTGGCTCCCACAGTACCATCGGCACCAATACCATAAAATTTACCTTCGAAGGTACCTTTTTGCGAAATACTGACCTCTTCTTTAAGAGGTAGTGATTTGAATGTTACATCGTCAACAATACCCAGTGTAAAACCATTTTTAGGTTCTACCTGCTCAAGGTTTTCGTAAACGCTGATTATCTGTGTGGGGGTAGTATCTTTCGAGCTTAGTCCATAACGGCCACCCACAATCATAGGGGCATTCGGTTTTCCATAGAAAACCTCGCAAATGTCGAGGTAAAGAGGATCGCCATTGGCACCTGGTTCTTTTGTTCTATCAAGCACAGTGATTCTTTTCACCGACTTGGGCAATACCTTTAAAAGATATTTAGCGGAGAACGGGCGATAAAGGTGCACGGAAATTAATCCCACTTTTTTGCCCTGAGTGGCAAGGTAATCAATTGTTTCCTGAATGGTTGATGTTACTGAACCCATTGCCACGATGATATTTTCGGCGTCGGGTGCTCCGTAATAGGTAAACGGATGGTATTCTCTACCTGTAATTTTCGATAATTGCTGCATATAATCGTTTACCATGTCTGGAATGACATCGTAAAACTTGTTGGCAGCTTCGCGCGATTGGAAATAAATATCGGGGTTCTGGGCTGTACCTCTTGTAACAGGATGCTCCGGGTTCAGGGCCCGGTCGCGGAAATCCTGAAGAGCTTTCCAGTCGAGGAGTTCTTTCATTTGCTCAATAGAAGGAGCTTCTACTTTTTGTATTTCGTGCGAGGTGCGGAAACCGTCAAAGAAATGAAGAAATGGTACACGCGATTTGATGGCTGTAAGGTGAGCTACGGCTCCAATGTCCATAATTTCCTGCACACTTCCCGAAGCCAGCATAGCAAAACCTGTCTGGCGGGCACTCATCACATCGCTATGATCGCCAAAGATTGAAAGTGCCTGGGCTGCAAGACTTCTGGCAGAAACGTGAAATACGGCAGGAAGTAATTCACCTGCAATTTTGTACATATTCGGAATCATCAGCAGCAATCCCTGAGAAGCTGTATAAGTTGTGGTAAGAGCACCTGACTGCAGCGAACCATGAACGGCACCAGCTGCACCACCCTCTGATTGCATTTCAGTTACCTTCACTACTTCACCAAAAATATTCTTTCTTCCCTGAGCCGACCATTCATCGATGTATTCAGCCATTGTTGAGGAAGGTGTGATAGGATAAATGGCAGAGACCTCGCTAAACATGTATGCAATGTGCGAAGCTGCATAATTACCATCACAGGTTACAAATTTTTTGTCTTTAGCCATACTAATTCGCTTATAATAAAGATTTTACGTGATTTATTCTATCGAAAGCACAAAAATAATATAAAATTATCTATTTCTGAACCAAATAGCGTTCAGGTTCCTTATTCATTTTTATTACAAATAAGCATGAATATTGTCTGAGCCTGACTCATGCTTTGGTTTCTACTGTAGTTCAATACTTTGCTAAACAGCGGGTCGAACTTCGGTCCATACAAGAAAAAAAAGCGGATAAAAATCCGCCTTTCATTAATCACCATTCATGGTAAGTAAAAATTCTTCGTTTGTTTGAGATTTCAGCAAACGGTCTCGCAAAAACTCCATAGCTTCCACCGAGTTCATATCGGTTAAGTATTTGCGTAAAATCCAAATACGGCTTAACATATCTTTGTCTAAAAGCAGGTCTTCGCGGCGTGTGCTTGAGGCTGTAATGTCCACTGCAGGATAAATACGTCGGTTCGAAAGTTTGCGGTCGAGCTGAAGTTCCATGTTACCAGTGCCCTTAAATTCTTCGAAAATAACTTCGTCCATTTTAGAACCAGTTTCGGTAAGAGCTGTGGCAATAATGGTAAGGGAACCTCCATCTTCTATATTACGGGCTGCACCAAAAAAGCGTTTTGGTTTGTGCAACGCATTGGCATCCACACCCCCTGAGAGTACTTTTCCGGAGGCAGGAGAAACGGTGTTATAAGCTCTGGCCAAACGGGTAATGGAATCGAGCAAAATCACCACATCGTGTCCGCATTCAACCATACGCTTAGCTTTCTCAAGTACCAAATTGGCAACACGCACATGCCTTTCGGCAGGTTCGTCAAATGTAGAGGAGATCACCTCCCCGTTTACATTGCGTGCCATATCGGTCACCTCTTCGGGTCTTTCATCGATGAGCAGTATCATCAGATAAACCTCTGGATGATTTGCAGCAATTGCATTGGCTATATCTTGCAACAAAATTGTCTTACCGGTTTTCGGTTGGGCCACAATCAGACCGCGTTGTCCTTTACCAATCGGCGAAAACATGTCGACCACCCTGATAGAAAGATTACTGGTGGAAGGATTGCCCAGAAGTTGAAATTTTTCGTTCGGGAAGAGCGGTGTGAGGTAATCGAAGGGAACCCGGTCGCGAATAAAGGAAGGCTCGCGGCCATTGATCTGGTCAACCTTAATGAGCGGAAAATATTTTTCGCCTTCTTTCGGTGGACGAATAGTACCTTTAATAGTATCTCCGGTTTTAAGACCAAAGAGCTTTATCTGCGATTGCGAAACGTAAATATCGTCGGGAGAATTCAGGTAATTGTAATCGGCAGAACGTAAAAAGCCATACCCATCGGGCATAATTTCCAACACGCCCATATTGCTGATTACTCCATCGAAATCGTAGATAGTATCGGATTTTTTATCGTCGGCAAATTTTATTTTGATCTCGTTTGATTGATTATGATTTTGTTCTGAGCCTGGTGTCCTCTGCTCGTAGCGCTGGCCCTGCTTTTGATCGCGATATTGCTTCTGATAAGGTTTTTGTGTTCTTTCAATAGCAGGAGGGGCCATATCGGCTTCGCGGTCATTGATAACAGGTGGTACAGAACGATCTGCCATGTCAGAAACCGGAGGTACAATTGCCTCTGAATCGAAAAGCGGTTTTTCTGGCCGGCGGTTTTCGAAAGGCGCATTGGGTGAATCGACACGCTTACGGCGCATGCGGTTCTTTTTGTCAAACTGTCTTTCGGAATTTGGCCTTGGTGGATTTTGGTTTCGAACCACTTCCACTGGCTCTGACTTGATTGCAGGTTGGTCTGTATTCTTTGTTTCCTGGCTTACAATTGCCTGTGGTTTATTTTCTTGTTTTTCAGGTGCCGCTTTGGTCTGTTTCGATTTTTCGGTAGCCGAAATAGCCTGTTGATCAAGGATTTTGTAGATCAAATCCTGCTTGCGAAGTGCTTCAACGCGTTTAATATTCAAATCTTTGGCAACCTGGCGCAAATCGGTCACCAGCATTTGATTTAATTCAATAATATCATACATAAAAATAGGGGGAAATTACTTTATTAACTTTAAGTCAAAAAAAAGGGAAAAAATAGAATTTGGATTGAGTTCAATACAAAGGACGAAGCCCTGATGGAAATTCTTTGCAATAATAGGTATTTAAGATGCAACTACAAAATAAAAATACAAAATAATCTTATAGCCATAGAACAATACAAAATTTTACTATTTTTAACAGATGGTTCCTACAAACCTACTGTGAAAAGGATTATCGCGAAACCACCCATTAAATGGAAGGATAATAGTATAATTTCAGAGTTTGTTAACCATCGCCTAAATACCTAAGTCCGTATGAGACAGCTCAAAATCATCAAGCAGGTTACCAACCGCGATACACCTTCGCTCGATAAGTATCTACATGAAATTGGTAAAGAGGATTTAATCAATGCCGAAGAGGAAGTTGATCTGGCAAGACGCATACGAAAAGGCGATGCAGAAGCACTTGACAAGCTAATCAAAGCCAACCTTCGTTTTGTAGTATCGGTATCAAAGCAATATCAAAATCAAGGCCTTAGCCTCCCGGATCTGATTAACGAAGGAAATCTGGGCCTTATAAAGGCTGCACAACGCTTCGACGAAACCCGTGGGTTCAAATTTATTTCATACGCCGTTTGGTGGATCCGCCAATCGATATTACAGGCCCTGGCCGAACAAGCCAGAATTGTGAGGCTTCCTTTAAATAAAATAGGTTCGATCAATAAAATTAACCGCACCTTTTCTCAGCTTGAACAAATATACGAACGCGATCCTTCGGTTAACGAAATTGCCCAGGCACTCGAAATGGCTCCTGATGAGGTAAAGGAATCGTTAAAAAGTTCGGGGCGCCATGTGTCGATGGATGCCCCCATCACTTCTGAAGAAGAAGGTTCGATGTACGATATACTCACCAACAAAGACACTCCAAGTCCCGACCGCGGACTAATTACCGATTCCTTGCGAAAGGAAATTGAAAGAGCCCTCTCTACCCTTACCCACCGCGAAGCCAATATTGTGCGCCTGTATTTTGGACTAAACGGAAGGCACGCCCATACCCTTGAAGAAATTGGCGAAGAATTTAATCTGACCCGCGAACGAGTGAGGCAAATTAAAGAGAAAGCCATTAAAAGGCTGAAAAATGCAACCCGGTGCAGAAACTTAAAAGCTTATCTGGGATAAGGTGCAGAGTGAGAAAACGCTGTTTTGATCTTCATAATTATTTCAGCTGATATAAAACCAATCATTCAGTTTTGCTTCTCAATGGAGTTTGTCAATCTAATCCACCTTTCTAAATTCTTCTTAGTGCGGCATTCCAGGGTTCATTCTCTTTTACCTTTAATAGTAGCGGACTTTTAGGACTTAGAGTCCTCAGCTGCTTCACAAAAAACCTTAACTTTGCCAGAAATTTAAACTGCATGAACAGAATTATTGCCCCATCGCTATTGGCTGCAGATTTTAACAACCTGCAGAAAGAAGTTGAGATGATCAATAAAAGTAAGGCTGCCTGGCTGCATTGCGATGTAATGGATGGGGTTTTTGTACCCAACATATCTTTTGGTATCCCGGTTATTCAGAGCCTGAGCAAAATTTCTGAAAAAATTCTCGACGTGCACCTGATGATTGTAGAGCCCGACCGGCATATCGACAGTTTTATAGAAGCCGGAGCCAAAACCCTAACGGTACATTACGAAGCGGTAGCACACCTGCACCGCACAATCCAATATATTAAAAAGAAAGGGGCACTTGCAGGGGTGTCTTTAAACCCGCATACACCGGTGCATCTGCTTGAAGAAATTGCACCGGATCTAGATTTAGTGCTCATCATGAGTGTCAACCCCGGATTTGGCGGGCAGAAATTTATTCCTAACAGCATAGATAAAATAAGTCGTTTAAAAGACCTGCTTTTGCGCCGCCGATCCAACGCCCAAATACAAGTCGATGGTGGGGTGACACTGGAAAATGCTGGGTTGCTATTTCGTGCAGGTGCCGATAACCTGGTTGCAGGAACAACAGTTTTTAAATCGGCAAACCCGATAGAAACTATCGAACAATTATTGCAAGCATAAGACTTTTATCACACCTTCGGTCTCGCTGATCCTGGATCCCACACTAGATTTTCCGGTTTATAAGGTTATACAGTATACAAAAAAGAGATTAATACTGCCTATTCCACTATAATTTTCTTTGAATATACGGCGCCATCTAGTTTAAGTCTTAGAAAATAAATACCCGGCGATAAATGGTTAATGTGTATTTGTTCGTAATTCGCAATTCTTGTTACCGGACCTATTTGCTCACCCAAAATATTATAGATAGCCAAAGTAGCATCTTGCTCACCTACAAACTCAATATACAGAAAATCATCGACGGGATTTGGATAAACCTGCCAATCGGGTTCGTTCGAATGATTTATTAAAGATGTAACCTTGGAAAGTTCAAACCAGTCGAGATTATGTTCGCTGGCAAGTACATACAAACGAACAAAAAAGTACCCACTTTCAAGGTAAACCGGACCGCTTGATTGAGTTTCCCAGGTTGACCAACCACCGGTACTTGAAAATTGAATAGTATCCATAGATGAATAGTTTGATCCATCTCCTGTCTGGAATATTAATTGGGCATTCGAACGTTCAGTAGCTACTCTATAATTGATTTGATAATATCCTGAAGCTATCACACTCACACGATAGGTTAAATAATCGCCCGGGTTAGCAAAAGCAGAAGTTGTACCATTATTTTCGAAACTGAATCCATTATTTTCAACAAAATCCTCGACCTGAATTATGCCTGGAACCTCGTAATAAACTGCATCCAATTCAAGGGTTACAGGATTGTTAGAAAATGAGCTAAGGTTCTGTGTACCATGCTGCACCGATGAGCCTGAATAGGACACGGTAACATCGTTATCAGAAAAGACAGTTCCATCGTGTGCAAGAATCAGCACATAAGCTGATTCCGGACTAATACTAACTCCGGTAACGGTAACAGATTCTCCATCAATGGAGATATCAAAATCACTTGCCAGTATTTCCCCTTGTAAGGTTGTAATCTCCTTATTCAGATCAAGTAATATGCTATCGCCGGTTGAAGAGGTTTTGGCCGACATTAGCCTGAAATCAATTGCATCGGTAGATTTTGGATTGATAAAATTAAAATAGCTGAGATTGGAACCCCCTTTATCAAGGTAAAATTTAATCTGAATCTCACCGGATGGTATTATAATATCTTCGAAAGTAGTTGTTTGCCATGTCTTCCATCCACCGGTGCCCGGTAAACTCAACAAATCGGTAACCACAACACCGTTTACTTCCAGTTGAAAATCGCATCCACTGGCATTATTGGAAGCAGAACGGACTTCGAGGGTATAGGCTGCAGTTGAATCAGAGTTTAATGTGTAAAGCATCCACTCATCATCGTTTGTCCAGCCCAGGTTGAAACCGTTGGTTGTGTCAGCAGCGTCTTGGCATAGCTCGATGTCCACCCCATCGTTGCGGTAAGCCCAACCTGCATTCCATGTTACATAATTCCCTGTGCTAACATGATAATTTGCAGTATCGGTATCAAAATAGGCTACATTATTTCGACCCAAATCATAATCGGAAAAAAAGATTT
The DNA here is from genome assembly GCA_016699695.1 of Bacteroidota bacterium. Taxonomy (NCBI): domain Bacteria; kingdom Pseudomonadati; phylum Bacteroidota; species Bacteroidota bacterium. The sequence goes on along the minus strand of CP065006.1, from coordinate 2,741,906 downwards.
CGTTACCTAGGGTGTGATTTTTGAAAGGAATAGCCTCATAACTATCTATTTGTCTCGTTAATGCATCAATTACATCGCGCTGAATAAAGCAATTTTCGATTTTGTGATTATCAGCCCACTTTAATACTGCCTGAAAAGCTTGTTCTTCTGTCATTGCCGGGGACCCACTTTTCCAAAAGCTCAATAGATCAGAGTAGTCTTCGTTTGTTGTTACATGCAGAACATTATTTATACCACTTTTTTTAACCGGCCACCAACTCCAGCCAATGTTGTTTTTATCGAAAAGCGCAGTAGCGTTGGTAAACCAGGTGTTGGAGTTTTCGCCCGATTCACTCATCCATAAAGGTACATTCAACGAATTGCGCATACCTATTATCCAGTCAACAGAACTCTGATCGTTGTAATTCCAGTATTTATGAAAAGTATATGCCAGATTGTCGTCAAGCGATGCTAAAGAGCTTAAGCCGTTGTAGTTATTACCCCAGCAATTTCCTGATACAAAAACCATATGGTTTGTATCCACTGCGCGAATGGCTGTAATTATTCGATCAAAAAGCTCTTTAATTGGCAGGTTTTGATTGCAATTGCATCCGTTTTCATTGCCGCTGTTTTCAAAGTCCCAATTAATTTCATTGATTAAATCGAATCCACCCACAAAAGGTTCATCCTTGTAGCGTTCAGCAATCTTTACCCACAAGGCAATTAATTTGGTTTTATTATGCTCGCTTTCCCATAATGAATAGTTGGAAGGGTTGTAATCCGATATGTCAGCATTCTTTCCCTGCCCGCCTGGTGCCCCATGCATGTCCAGGAAAACATACATTTCATTATCTGAACACCATTTAATCAATGAATCCAACATGGTAAATCCTTTGTCTAACCAGGTGTTTTCACCAGGCACAGCCTCTTCTTCAATGGGTAGTGTAAACCATTTATAATGCAAAGCAGGCCGCACTGAATTGAATCCCCATGCCTTCATTGAATCAACATCGGCACGGGTAAAATGGTTTGTAAGCCACACATTATAAAAACTATCGGTTTTTTCTACCCCGATGGTTTCTATAAGTTTTTCTCTGAATTGCCATTGGGTGTTAATTCCCGCGTCAGTTGATTTCATCATATAGCCTTCCTGGAGCATCCAGTTGCCAGTGCCTATGCTGCGCGCAATAAAGTTATCTCCCTGCCCATTCACAATATTTTTGCCATCGGCGTGCAAATATCCTTGTGCTGAAACAAGAATTGGAATAAAGGCAAGCGTAAGAAGAATTAGAATAGGCTTTCTCATCATTCGATATCTTTAAATTTGTATTAATTAAAAGTAATTGTTGAGATTGCATGAGCCGGTAAGCTCAGATCAATCCCCTTATTGTTAACATATATTTTATAATCAATTTGTTCCTCAGTAAGGTTGAGGGCTACCACAGCCAGGCTGCCATCTATATTGATCATAGCAGTAGCCAGCAGCTTATCGTAGTTAGAGGAGCATACGATTCTTTTCGCTCCGGGTTTGATAAATTTAGAGAAATGCCCCATGTAAAAATAGGAATTCATGTAAATGATCTCATTGGTTTGTGTATTTCCAATTAGAGGTGCATAACAAAAATTAGCTACATGGTTTGGTCCGCCGGTTTCATCAAGCAGGATGTTCCAATCGACCCAACCAACAGTGGAATTGTTTAAATCGTGCAGAATAGATTCGCCATATTGTTCACCCCAGCTCCATTCGTTTAATTTGGTGTAATCGAACGGAAAAACACAACCTTCTGTAAAAAGAACTTTTTTATCGGGGAATGCCTCCTGCACTAATTTTACATTGGCAAAATGATTTCCTGTGTACCAATGAAAGCCGGTACCCCAGATATACTTCGAAGCTTCAGGATCGTTAAAAGCTACCATGGCCCGTTGATACATTATACCACGGTTATGGTCCCAGATGATAATTTTTTTATCGCCCATTCCGGCTTTTTCGAGGGTGGATCCCAGATAATTTTTCACAAAATCTTTCTCTTCTTCGGCAGTAAAAATGCATGATTCCCAGGGTTGAACAGCCATAGGTTCGTTTTGTACAGTCAAGCCCCACATAGGAATGCCCATTGTCTGGTATTCTTCGAAGAAACGCACAAAATAATTGGCCCAGATCTGGTAATATTCTGGTTTTAGTTTTCCACCCTGCAACATATTGTTGTTGGTTTTCATCCAGGCAGGTGGACTCCATGGCGATGCAAAAAAGTTGAGGCTATTGTCTGAAACCTTCATGGCAGCTTGAATAAAGGGTATCCGGTATTGCTTATCCCTATCGATGGAAAAGTATTTTAAATCCACATCATTCTCAACTTCGGAATAAGCATAGCTTACACTGCTAAAATCGCATGAATTAATGTGCGTGCGACAAAGGGTGTAGCCAATACCCTCGATAGGATCGAAGTATGCTTTTAGAATTTCTTCTTGTTTGTCTTTCGAAAGTTTATAAAAAGTTTCAGCTGAGGCATCAGTAAGAGCCCCACCAAAACCGACAATAGTCTGAAACTGTTTTTGAGCATCGATTATTAAGGTTGGGAAATGCTCGTCTGGTTGCACAAAAGTTGTAAAATTTGGTTCCGCTATTTTCGATAACCTATAATCGGTGTCTTTTGCTGTTAAAAAAACAGAAGCTTTTTCCAGTCTAAGATTAACCGGGATTGGTTCAACTGAATAAGCTTGAGTAGCTTCAGGGTGTCCAAAATTGCAAGAATAAATTAATGCAAGTGATAAGCCAGTGAGTAGAGGATAGAAAAAAGTGTGTTTTCCAAATAATTTCATAATGGCAGATTTTTCTGGTATCTAAAAAAGTAGAAACGTATCTATTGTGGAAAAAAATGAATTAAAATAATACTTCCCCGCGATTTTGCGGAGAAGTATCTATCTAGGTGAATTATGCACCTACTTTACCCCAAAATCAATTTAACTATAATTTTATTGCTTTGGCTATTCCGGTTTTCTGATTTTCATCGGTTACAATCAGGTAATACATACCAGTCTTCAGGTCAGTAACATCTAATGTTACCCGGTAGTTATTTAAATGACTGAAACGGTTTACTTCCTGCCCAAGCATATTAACAATTTTAACTTCTTGAATATTATTTTCTATTTCAATGTTTAATTCATTACATAGCTGGGTTGGATAAACATTGATATTGCTTAAAGTAGTATTTTTAATCGCTGTAACTTGTTTCATAAGAGAAACATTGTCAATCAGAATGTTATAGGCAGCACCACCACCAACTTTTATTACTACTACTATTGTTGTATCACCCTCTCCTGGGTAATTAAGAACATCAATTACATTTTCATCGTCATTAGCATTAAGTAATTTTGCTCCACAGTTGTTTTCTGCAAAATCACCATCTACCTCAGTTACATCAGCACAATCCCAGGAATTTAAAGCCATATTTATTGGGAAACCTGTAATATACCCATCGTCTGCAGGAATAGCATCTGTAATAACTGCCTCAGCCCATGTTGACTCTACTACCAAATCAATGGTCTTGATCAACATAGAAAGCTTATAGTCCACACCTTTTTCTAGTGTAACTGATTGACAAACTGCAGCATTCCCCCAGTTGCCTGCTCCCGACATACTTAGGCAGCCGCCTGAACCGCCAGTAGGAATATCGCTCGTATAACCAAAAGTTTCGGTGTGTCCGTCGCCTGCAGCCAAATCAACAATTGTCCAATTGCTGGCATTTTCCATATCTCCGCCCACAATCATTTCTTGTGAGAAACTTATTAATGAACCTGTAAATAAAAGTCCGGTTAATAAAGTACTTAGCATGTAAAGTTTTTTCATAATGGTTAAGGTTTTTAGTGAAACATTAGAATTTGTTAACTGAACCAAAAATAGATGCTGGTAAACCTTCTACCATAATAATCTATCTCTTAAAAGCTCACATTCCTTTTGGAGGATATACTTAAAACCACTTAAACTTTAACCAAATTGTTTTATATAACTGTTTGTGTGCGCTTTAACCACATTAGCAATAATAAAACTCTTCTGAATTAAGAAGCTAAAAAGTGCAATTGGAAGGGTAGTTAACCAGAAAAAACGTCTATAAATTCATCATTGAGTAAAAAATAAAATAATAATGGGGGTAAGAAATATATTTAAGAGTTTTTAAGAATCAAGAAAAGTTTGCAATCTGCTTCTACAGGAGTATTATTGGTAATTCATAAAATCAATACTAAAATGAACACACTAAAAAAAATCTTAGCATTCCTGTTTTTAATACCCCTGCTAATTCTGTTATCCTTTACCTTGCAAAGGAAGGCGAATGTTACTGAATATGTGCTTAGCCAAAAGTGGCTTACCCATCCGGCTGACTCCATATTGTTTCAATCGGTAATGATACGACCGATGTCCGTGCCAAGCTTAAAGGAGCTTCCTGCAATCTCAGTTAGTGAATACGATCAATTTCAGAGTATGGATGGTTTTGGGTTTACACTTACGGGTGGAAGCGCCCGTTTAATAAATCAAATGAATGCAAGCAACAGAACCCAATTGCTGCAGGAATTATTTGATACAAATAGCGGAATTGGTATTAGCTACCTAAGGATAAGCATAGGGGCATCTGATTTGAGCGATTCGTCATACTCTTACAACGATTTATCTAGTGGCCAAACCGATATAAAACTGGAGCATTTTAGTATTGAAATGGAACGCGTCCACCTTATACCGGTATTGAAAGAAATTCTGAGTATAAATCCGGAAATAAAAATTATGGGGTCCCCCTGGTCTGCTCCAACCTGGATGAAAACAAACAATAGTTTTATTGGTGGTAGTTTAAGGCGCGAGTTTTTCGATGTGTATGCCAATTATCTGGTTCGCTTTATAAAAGAGATGGAAATTGAAGGTATTTTCATAGATGCCATCACTGTGCAAAATGAGCCCTTACACCCTGGCAATAACCCAAGTATGTTTATGGAAAGTGCAGATCAGGCCTTGTTTATTAAAAATAGCCTGGGGCCCGCGTTCAGAAAAGCGGCACTGAATACCAAAATAGTAATCTATGACCACAATGCCGACAGGATAGACTATCCCGAAGCCGTGTTAATGGACAAAGAAGCATACCCCTTTATTGATGGCACAGCATTTCATTTGTATGGAGGCCAAATAAATGATATCTCGAAGCTTCATGATGACTTTCCTGAAAAGAACCTTTATTTTACTGAACAATGGATTGGTGCACCCGGCCAGCTGCAGGAAGATTTAACCTGGCACACCGAGAACCTGATTATTGGAGCTACACGCAATTGGTGCAAAAATGTTTTAGAGTGGAATCTGGCAGCCGATAAAGACCTAAAGCCACATACCGATATGGGAGGTTGCACCCTTTGTTTGGGGGCAATTTCCATCGATGGAAATAGCATAACCCTCAACCCGGCCTATTATATAATTGCACATGCCTCCAAATTTGTTCGTCCAGGCTCGGTGCGCATCGCTTCCAACATGCCTGAGAACCTACCTAATGTTGCATTTAAAACAAAGACTGGAACAATTGTTTTAATAGTTTTAAACAAGGCAAACATGGTATCCGATTTTATAATTAATTTAGGAAATTCAACAATTTTAGAATCCCTTGAGGCTGGCGCAGTAGCAAGTTATATTTTAACACCTCAATATCGATAGCTATATGTTTTGAAAAACAAGTAAATAATAATTTCATTAAATAGAACAAGAATAGAACTACAACTGAACAATCAAATGAAAATAAAACAAGACAAAGTAAAAGCTGGAAATTATACACGTTCATTGTCAATATTAACAATTTCTCTTACTCTTTTGGTTCTACTTCTGAGTGTATCCTCATCCAATGAAGCGAGATATGACAGAAAAATTGAACGAAAAATAGAAAAGCTTCTGGCACAGATGACACTGGATGAAAAAATTGGCCAGATGACCCAAGTAAGGCATTTTGCAGATATTACCGACGAAGATATTGCTTCGAAATTTATAGGTTCTGTTATTCACACAGATGGACCCGCTCCAGGTGAAGATGCTGCCGGATGGCAGCAACGCTTTATTGAGTTGCAAAAGCAAGCCTTATCAACCCGACTTGGAATTCCACTATTATTTGGGGTGGATGCAGTTCATGGACAAAACACATTCGACGGTGCTGTTATTTTTCCACATAATATAGGGCTAGGAGCAACACGCAATCTGCAACTTGTTGAAGAAGTAGCGGCAATTACTGCCCTTGAAGTCCGGGCCACAGGAATCAATTGGGCGTTTTCGCCATGTATAGCTATTCCCTACAACGAAAAGTGGGGACGGGTATATGAAGCTTTTTCTGAGAATACTGAGCTGACCACCAAAATGGCAAAAGCTGCGGTGATAGGATTACAGGGTGATTTGAGGAATCCGACCAAGGTGCTAGCTACAGCTAAGCATTATGTAGGTGATGGTGCAACAGATTTTGGTATTGAAGGTGGCAATACATCACTTTCGATGCATGAGGTAAGTGAAAGACTCCTGCCTCCTTACAGAGAAGCTGTAAAACATGGAGTTGGATCTGTAATGGTATCATTTAATGCATATAACGGAATATCAATGCATGCCCATAAAGAATTGATAACCGACTCACTTAAAAATGGAATGGGCTTCAGCGGAATTGTGCTTACCGACTGGAAAGGCTATTCGCGATTTGGAAAAAGTGATATTATCAACGCTGGTGTAGATATGGTTATGGCCGTTGATGGGGATTTGGATCTTTTTCAGCAAGATATTAAAGCAAATATTGCATCAGGCCATGTTAAAATGGAAAGAATCGACGATGCAGTAAGAAGAATACTACGACAAAAGTTTCGTCTGGGATTATTTGAGAATCCTTTCCCCGATTCAACGCTGATTGGTAAAATCGGAGCCGAAGAGCACAGAGATATAGCACGCCAGGCGGTGAGAGAATCTTTAGTACTTCTAAAACGTAATGAAGGTATTCTGCCGATTCAAAAGACTACAAATAAAATTGTTGTAGTTGGTGAACATGCTGATAATTCTTCCCTTCAATCAGGTGGATGGACAATTCGTTGGCAAGGAAACTATAGTGGTTGGCGAGACCAGCCCATAAGTTATTCAGGTGCCACAACAATACTTGATGGAATAAAACAAAAAGCACTTCAACAGGTGGTATACGATACCACGGCTAAAACCCCTCAGTTAGATGCTGATGTAGCAATTATTGTGGTTGGAGAAACTCCATATGCTGAATTATTCGGAGATATCGGCGATGGGAAAGGAACCTATAAATTAACATTAAGCGATGAGCATAAAAGGTATATTGAAAGCTATGCAGGTAAAGGCCCTGAGGTAATTGTCGTCCTAATCAGTGGCAGGCCTCTTGTGGTTACTGAGCAAATAAATCAATCCGATGCGTTTATCGCTGCCTGGCTGCCCGGCTCCGAAGGGGATGGCATTGCTGAAGTATTGTTTGGCGAATATAATTTTAGTGGAACCCTTCCCCATTCCTGGCCAAAATCCGAGAATGATTTTAAAGGTAAATTCGGGCCTAATTATTGGGATACAACTATCACACCTTTGTTTGAATACGGGTATGGACTAAAATACTAATCTGCTGAATTATCGACGAACATTGTTTTTAGCAGAAATTATTATAATACCTTATAAATTGTTTAGGTATGCTTTAAGTGAATCATTGATATCCAGCCCAATTTTTTTTCTGAGCCTGTATCTGTCGTTCTCTATAGCCCTGGTAGTTTTGTGCATAAATTCCGATATTTCTTTAGTAGTAAGGTTCATGCGCAAATAAGCTGCAATTTTAATCTCTGAAAGACTTAAATCAGGGTGCTTTTCTTTTAGTCTGGAAACAAAGTTACTATACACTTTATCGAGTTGAGGTTCGATGTATTTCCAATCCTTATCATCACTTAACTCTTCATCCATTTTTGCAATAATATCTTGCAAACCAATGCGAACTGATTCCTTGGCTTTTGCAGACAATCCCAGGAGCCTGTTTTTCTGATCAATTAATTCGCGGTTTCGGTTGAGCACATGAAAGGTAAGCTTCTGAAGTTCACTATCAAGCTGCTCCTTTTCGAGTTCGATGATGCGTTTTTCCTGAATAAACTGTTTTTCGAGAAAATTATTACGAATAGAATTAAGGCGATACCTGTAGGCCAAATAGAGTAAAAACAGGAGAAGAAAAACAATTGTTGATTTAAACCAAATAGTCTGATAGAAAGGTGGCAGAATACGTACTTTAATTTCCCGGATATTATTCCCCCATTTCCCATCGTTATTGGAGGCCTTCACTTTAAAAGTATAAACTCCTGCTGGCAGATTGGTATAGGAAGCTGTTCGGTTATCTGACGAAATGCAAACCCAGTCATCATCGAACCCTTCCATTAAATAGGCATACTGACACTTTTCAGGCAAGGTATAATTGAGTGCTGCAAAACTTAAAGAGAATGACTTATCGCGGTAATTTAACGATATTTCTTTCGTGTAATTGATATCGGTGGCAAGTACTACTTTTTTGTTTATTGCTTGATGTACCTCAACTTCCTGATTGAGAATTTTAAAACTTGTAAAGACCAGATTAGGTAAAATCGGATTGGCAATAATTGCCTCGGGCTTAAAAACATCCAGTCCTTTGGTAGTTCCCGTCATAATTCTGCCGTCGTTAAGCATAATCATAACGCCCTGGTTGAAGATATTTCCGCTAAGTCCATCATCAGTCAGATAGGTTCTAAACATATTTGTATTGGGATCAAATACATTCAATCCGCGGCTGGTACCCATCCAGACAGAACCATGAGAGTCTTCAATAATACTTTCTATAATGTTGCTGGAGAGTCCGCTTTCATAGCTATATTGTTTTAGTTTCTGAGTTTTTTCGTTGTAAACAAAAACACCATTTCCTTCGGTTCCAATCCATATTTGCCCCCATTTATCCTGAAAAAAACATTTTATTAAGCTTTGGGCAATTACTTGCTGTAAACTATCGGAAGATAGTTTTCTGATTTTTGCTGTTTGTCTGTCAAGAATGTATACTCCTTTACCTTCAGTACCAAACCACAAATCACCATCGTTGCTTTCCATGATTGTCATTACATTCGGAAAATCAATTTTTTCATTGCTCACTGCCATTGGACCATAATTACTAAACTTTCGGGTGGCTGCATTATATAAATCAAGTCCCATGCCCAATAACCCTAACCAGATACGCGACTGACTATCGCGAAGGATATACCATATGCTATTGGATCCTAACTGACCTTGATTGATATCGCCTTGATAAATCCGTGTAAGAAAATTTGTTTCCGGATTAAGAATCATAAAACCACCAGCATAGGTTCCGAGTAATATGTTACCAAATTGATCCTCGTTAATGCTTTTTATTACTTCAGTCGAAAGTGAGTTTTCATTGCCTGGTTTGTAATGATATTCTTTGAGGATTCTATCTGGCTCTATTCGGTACAATCCATTGCCATCAGTACCAACCCAAATTCGGTTTTTCGAATCCTGAAAAATGCTCAAAACAGATTTCCCGCGAAAAAAATTTAAATCATTTGGTTGAAATAAGGAAGATGAAAATTTAAAGCGATCGGGATCAAAATAGTTCACACCTTCGTCGAAAGTTCCAATCCATATGAAGTTTTGGCTATCGAAATAAACAACGTAAACATGATTACTGGACAAACTCCATTCATTGGAGGTTTTGGTAATACTCGTATATTTTAAAGTGTTGGGATTAAAGACGGTTATTCCGGCCCCATCGGTACTTATCCATAAATTACCCTGTTTATCGAGAGAGGTGCTACCCATTAATATGTTAGTCGGTAAGCTACCATCAAATTGAGTATATATTTCTGATTGACCATTTTCTGGATTATAAGAACATAATCCATGTACATTCGCAGTAATCCAAAGTATACCGTTATTGTCTTCGACAATTGATTTTTTATAATTTGTTCCTAACCGATAATCGCGCTTGTAGCCAATATTCTCGAAACTATTTGTTCCTGGATTAAAGCGCTGTATCATTTGATGGTCGGTAGCTACATAAATTTCGCCTTTGCGTGTTTCGATAATGTCATAAAGAATCTCAGAATTTAACGATTCAGGATTTTGGGGTTGAGAATGAAAGTGTACAAAGCTATGATTAGCTGGAGTGTATTTTGCTAAGCCATTATTTGTACAGAACCAAATGCTGCTATCGGCAAACACTTTTATTTTATGGACATTACTTCCGCTAACAATTTGACTATAACGGGTTATTCGATTAGTTCGCTTATCGAGTTTATTCAATCCATTATTGTAGGTACCAATCCATAAATTACCCTGCTTATCTTCTGCAAGGCTCAAAATTCTATTTCCCGATAAGGAATTGGTGTCGGTTGGAGAAGATGAATAGGTTTTTACCTCATATCCATCGAACCGGCATAACCCGTTGCGAGTGCCAATCCAAACAAAGCCTTCCGAATCTTTTAAAATACATTCTACATTGTTATGAGCCAAACCTTTGTCAGAATTTAAATGTGAGAATTTAAGCTCTGTGTAATGAATAGAATCAAATGCAAAGGCAAAAACATTCAATAATAATAGAATTGTCAGAATAAAGACTCTCATTCGTATGATTAAATTATAAGAGTGTGATCGACTAAAGATATCAAATTTTCGTTTTAAACCTTCAAAATCCTATTTATACCAACTTGCTCTTTTTATATTTTACAATCAAACACCTTACTTATAAACTAGTCAAATAAAGCTGGATCTTGTCATGATGGAAATAACTAAAAAAAAGGAGCTGATTGTTACCAGCTCCTTTTTCTTGCAGCATTTCACCTATTTAAATGCCGGCACATGTTGCACCAACATGCCTTCATTCACAAGCCTAATTTCGCTTGCCGGTATTGGCAACATCCCCCAGGTATCGATAATAAATTCTCTTCCTTCGAAATCGGCCGGGCTTTCGGCAGTAGGCGGTATATCCCAGCTTAAATCGATTTGGGTTTTCGCATAGGATAAACCACGCCTTAGCAAGTCCCATTTACGATGACCTTCTCCAGCCAGTTCTACGCGCCGCTCGTGGTAAATATCGTCGATATTAATTGAGGCAAGTGCAGCTCCGGGACCCAAAGAGCGGGTGCGCACCTCGTTAAGGTAGCCAGTTGCCTTAACATTATCATTGTCCATAAATAGCTCGGCAGCAATTAACAGCACTTCGGCATAGCGCATATCCTTGAAATTTATGGGCCAGTTATGGTCACGTTCACCACCGTTAGCAGTAGGATCGAAAGCTGCCCGTGGCATGTATTTGTATTGAAAGTATCCGGTATTCTGAAATCCGCGGGTATAACCCGTCAAACTATCGCTGGCACTGTAAATAGTGGTATTTAAGCGTGGATCGCCTGATTCAAATTCATTGAACAACGACCACGTCACGGTGCCAAAGCTCCAACCATTAAGAATATCCGGATCGCCCTGTGGATCGCGAATACCATAAAAAACACTAGCGAAGTTTCCGTTAATATTCCAGCCACCCCAATCACTCGAAATTGCTTTTTCAGAGTATTGCCATTCGAAAATCGATTCTGCATTATTCTCATTTGCCCAATCGAAGACATCGTCGTAATTTGTTAAAAGAGAGTAACGGTTAGAAACAATAATGTTTTCCATCGCAGTTCTGACATATGCTTTGTCGATCAGGGTAGTTCCATCGGTTAAATCACCAAGACCCATAACAGGTTTGGCAAACCCTTCGTGAAAAAGAAAAATACGGGCAAGAAGAACCTCTGCTACATCCTGGGTAACTCTGCCTAATTCACCAGGTGGTATAGTTTCAGGCAGGTTCGGAATAGCAGCAAGCAAATCACGCACGATAAGCTCATACACCTTATCGGGGGTAGATTGAGGAATAGATTTATACGATTCCGGTTCGGGTAGATAGCTTTCGATGATAGGTACCCACCCAAAATGACGTACCAAATCCCAATAAAAATAAGCTCTCAACATTAATACTTCAGCATGCATGCGATTCCTTAATGCCTGATCTTTCCATTCAATGCCATCTTCTTTATAGAAATAAAAATTAGCACGGTATATTCCAGAATAACAACGATTCCATAAATCGCGTGCAGCTGAATTTTCAGCATCTAAAAGAGAGGTTTCCTGATCTTGCCATTGCCCCATACCTCCGCCAGGTTCACCCCCTGTGTAGGCATCATCGGAAAAGATATCAGATTGCAGGGGTACAAAGTTCCAATTATTCACATGTTGGGCATCGTAAACCGCGGTCATCGCCAGATATGCATCATGCTCTGTTTTATAGGCATTAGCCTCCAGAAGGCTTGTTTTTGGCTCTAGTTCCAGAAAATCATCGACACACGATTGTAAAGCAACCGTAATTCCAATTAGGAGCAAAACACTATATTTTATCGTTTTCATCCGTAAATAATTTTTTAATAAAGTCAGATGGAACTCGCATGATGAGTTTTCATCCTTGTATGTGTTTAACGAATCATGCCCGTTTTATTTCAAATTCTTTTAAGAATATAAATTAAAATCCAACCTGTAAACCAACTAAATAGGTTTTAGGTTGAGGGTACACACCCCGGTCGACACCTATATCAAGCGGGCCGCCACCCATCTCAACTTCCATACCCGAATATTTGGTAAAAGTCAATAAATTCTCCCCTGTAAGGTATATTCTAAACCGATCGATTTTAATAATTGATGACATACTCTTAGGAAGGGTATAACCAATTGTCAGGTTTTTTAATCTTAAAAAATCAGCATCTTCAAGAAAGAAATCGGAAGCTGTTTTATATGTTTTATTCGGATCGGCCAGAGTAACTCTTGGATAGGAATCAGAAGTTCCTTCCCCATTCCAACGCTCCAACACAGCTGTAGTATAATTAGCATATTGCAAATCGTACCTTCTGCTGGCATTATAAATCTGATGTCCAAGTGAGGTATACCAGAACATCGAAAAATCTATACCCTTCCACTCGAGGGTAAGGTTTAAGCCGGCAATAAATTTGGGATAAGGGGTACCCAAATTTACCCTGTCGCCATCATCGATACTACCACTTGAGTCAGCATCGACGAATTTTAAATCACCAGGCTTTGCCTGTGGCTGAATGCGTTTGCCATTGGCATCGGTGTAATTATTAATTTCTTCCTGAGTTTGAAATACTCCATCGGTTTTTACCAGGTGGAAATAACCAAGCGGCTCTTCCACTTCCAATCGTAAAATATTGCTTTGTCCGTGTATACCTCCTGCACCAAGAATATATCCATTTGAATTTTCGAGGCTTAGTATTTTACTTTGATTATGCGAACCGGTAAAGCTTACATTAATTAGCAAATCGCCTGCAATCTTCTGTTTGTAACCCAGTTCAATTTCCACACCCGAGTTTTTTACCTCTCCGGTATTGGTTACTGGTCCTACATTTCCAATAAGTAATGGATAGTTGGCATTAGATTCTTCAATTAACCAATCCTTGGTTTTCTTGTTATAAACATCTACTGCCAGGCTTATTTTATTTGACAGAAAAGCCAGGTCTGTTCCAATGGTAAACTGTTCGGAGGTTTCCCAGATTAAATCAGGATTGGGATAACGTGAGGGTTGAATACCATTTACCATGGTTTGCTGTGACCCGTAGAAATAAATATTGTTGGTATTGATAGTTGTGGTATAGGCAAAATCGGGTATGCCTTCGTTGCCATTCTGCCCCCAGCTCATGCGCAATTTAGCAAAGTTGAAAAAAGTCGTTTGAGGAAAGAAAGACTCCTGCGACAACACCCATCCTGCCGAAACAGCAGGGAAATAACCATAGCGGTTATTGGCTCCAAAGCGCGATGATCCATCTACCCTTAAAACAGCTTCGAGCAGGTATTTATCGGCATAGCTATAGTTTATCCGACCAAAATAGGATCCAAGCGTATGCTCTCCATAACCTCCGCTGGCCTCAGCATTTGGATTTTGAGCATTATTAAGGTAGGCCTTTTCAGGATCATCGAAAATAAGGTCTTGCTTTTTGGCCCATACATTCTCGTTATACTCTTTGAAAAGGGTTATGCCCACTATACCAGTAATAGAATGTTCATTGAATTCTTTTACATAACTCAGGTTGTTTTCCCAATTCCAACGCACATATTTGTTTACGGCAGCTGTGGCATAATCTAAACTGTCATTCACATGGTTGGCATCAATATAGTATAAAGGTGCATAAGAGTTATCCTGCACATAAGCTATTTCTCCTCCAAAATCGGTGCGAAATTTAAGTCCTTTAACTATTTCAAAAACGCCATAAATATTGCCTAGTGCCTTGTTGGTAGAAGATCGGCTGTTATGATATTCGAGCAAAGCAACAGGATTGGTAATTTCCTGCAATCCAACGCCAAAATCGGAAGGTGTTCCCCAAGTTCCATCTTCGTATTTAACCGGAACAATTGACTGCATGTTAATAGCTTGATTTAGTCCTAAACCATACATGTTGTTTCCTTCAATTCCGCGGCGCTTCAAATTAGCCAGGTTAATGTTGCTTCCTATTTCAAAATTACCTATGGTCCTTGATGTTCCTAGTCGGTAGGTAAAACGCTCGAAATTAGATTTACCGGGGGCTATAATACCCTCTTGCTTAAAATAGGAAAGCGAAGAGGAATAGGTATTGTCTTCGCCTCCCCCCATAAACGTAAGGGAATGGCTTGTTTTAACCGCATTTGCATTATAAATTTCTTTTTGCCAATCGGTGTCCCAACCATTGGTACGGATAAGATCAATTGTAGCATCATCAAATAATGGTGTACTGCGACCATCATTAGCCTGTGCTTCGTTCATAATCTCGATGTACTGTTCTGAGTTGAGCAGATCTTGTTTTTTCCAGGCATTTTGTACACCATAGAAACCATCGTATGTTACAGAAATCGAGGTGCCCTTTTTACCTTTCTTAGTTGTAATAATTATTACGCCATTTGCACCGCGTGTTCCATAAATAGCTGATGCCGATGCATCTTTTAGCACCTCTATTGACTCAATATCGGAAGTGTTAAGGTAATCCATGCCTTGACCTGTCATGGGCACACCATCGACAATATACAATGGATCGGCATTACGATAGGTTCCTACACCCCTGATACGGATGGTCAGGTTGTCGCCGGGTTGGCCGCTGTTATTCATCACCATAACTCCAGCAGCCTTGCCCTGAATGGCCTGTTCAATTCTTAAATCGGTTGATTTATCCAAATCTTCAGCACCAATTTTGGCAATTGACCCCGTTATTACGCTCTTCTTTTGAGTTCCATACCCTACCACATATACTTCATCCATGGAAAGAATATCAATAACCAGAGAAACATTCAATAAGGATTCGCTTCCAATGGTTTTTTCTTCTTCAAGATAGCCTACAAATGAAAAAATAAGAGTTTCTCCTTCGCTGACCAAAATTTCGTAATTACCATTTATATCGGTAATTACACCACGACTCGTTCCAATTACAAAAACATTCACACCCGGAAGAGGCTCGTTTAAATCGGCTGAGCTTACTTTTCCGGTTATCATTTTCTCCTGTCCCCAGGACATGATGAAAAGACTAAGCAGAAAAAAAATAGTAATAATTTTCTTCATAGATTTTATTTTTAATTAGTTAGGTTAATTCCGTTGCAAGGAAACTAAAGGATAAATGACCTGCAATGAAACAATCCCCTCAAATACTCTTGAGAATATAAGGGCGGTACTTAAAACCTCTTTTATAAAGAAATAGAATAAAGGAAGTGTAACAACTAGCCACGATTTAGCCATATTGCAAGGTCAATTAAAGCCTATGCCAGAAAGGTTGATGCATGTGACATCAGCAATAACAGCATTATTTTTTCTTTGAGAGGTTTTAAGCAGCTCTAATGGGCATCCAGTTTCTTCTATCTGGATACATTTGCAACAAATTCTATTCTGATTGAATTATGGTTAAAGCAAGATCATTATGGACTTTGCATTTTATTGAATCAATTTTAAAGAATTGAATTTTGGAAAATAATGCTTAACCTAACAATCTACTTATATTAACAACAGAAAAACTATTTAAAGAATATGGCAGCAAATATCTCAGTACCCAGCGCGCAAATAAACTCGACCACAGAATTGCGTAACACATTCCCTATGGTAATTTTAACTTCATTGTTTTTTCTTTGGGGCTTTATTACCTGCCTAAACGATATTCTTATTCCGCATTTAATGAATATTTTCAAGCTAGGGTACACAGAAGGTATGCTTGTACAGTTTGTATTTTTTACTGCCTATGCAGTGATGTCTTTACCATCGGGCTCGCTCGTCCGGCGAATTGGGTATAAACATGGTATCGTGTTAGGTTTAGTCGTTGCCGGACTGGGAGCTTTATTATTCTATCCTGCTGCCGGAACCAAATCGTATGGATTCTTCTTATTTGCTTTCTTTATACTGGCAACTGGCATAACCCTATTGCAGGTATCAGCCAATCCGTATGTATCTGTGCTTGGGACAGCCGAAACAGCATCGAGCCGGTTAACCTTAACCCAGGCATTTAATTCACTTGGTACCACGCTGGCTCCAATTTTTGGTTCTATTCTAATTTTGGCTGTAGCTATAGAAGGGGCTTCAGAAGCCCAACATGCCAGCGCAGTGCAGGGACCTTACCTTGGAATAGCCGCAGTATTATTTTTACTTGCCGCAACAATAGCAATAATTAAATTACCCATTATTTCCACCCATGAAAGTGCCAATAACCAGACTGACATCACAAATAATATAAAAACTCGACCTAAAACTGCCTGGGGCTACAAGCACTTAGTACTAGGTGCCATTGGTATTTTTGTGTATGTTGGGGCTGAGGTTTCGATTGGCAGCTTTTTAGTTAAGTTTTTAAGTTTACCGGAAATCGGAGGTATTACCGAGAAAGAAGGAGGAAAAATGATCTCCTATTATTGGGGTGGCGCCATGGTAGGACGATTTATTGGTGCAGCCATAATGCAAAAGTTTAATCCAGGCAAATTACTTGGTATAAATAGTTTGGTTGCTTTGTTACTGGTTTTGTTAACCATGATGACATCGGGCAATATATCTATGTGGTTTATCCTTTCTGTTGGGCTATTTAATTCCATTATGTTTCCAACCATTTTTACGCTTGCCATCAATAAACTGGGGTTGCAAACAGCTCAAGGTTCCGGCATTTTATGCATGGCCATTGCAGGGGGAGCAATTATACCGTTAATGCAGGGGCTCATTGCCGATTCAAGTATAGGTTTGCATCATTCTTTTATTCTGCCGGTATTATGCTATGCTTATATTGCCTTTTATGGCTTTAAAGGGCATAAGGTTATTTAGAATTTATAAAAACCATGCAACCATAAAAGTATACTGGGTAGACAATAAATTAAACCAGGGTTTATTTTGTTTTTATACTTTCAGTTCATTGCTGTTATGACCATTAATACTAACTTTGTGACTGAAACCTGAGGGGCTGAGTTGGTTTTGACAGCGAGTTCAACTGGTAAGTAAGCATGTCGGGCATCGCACATTATCCCGTAAATCTGTTGTGTAAACAATTAACTGGCGAAAACAATTACGCTCTCGCTGCCTAATCGAATTATAGTAGATTGTGGCTTTATTCCGGCATCAGATGCCGGAACGAGACATTCCACCTGCAGGTAAGGCCTGATTCCAGCGGGTATTCGGAGTGCTAACAATTTCGGGCTGGCCGGTATACTGCTTCAGTGTTCTGGCGAGAAAACAGAAGATAAGTTTTGGTTCGGGTGTTTGTTCCCAGGCCAAAATCGAAAACCAATAACAAAATAAACATGTAGAAAGCTTATGAGTGTCTTGTTTGGACCCGGGTTCGAATCCCGGCAGCTCCACCTAATCAGTGTAAGCATGTGATGCAAATGCGGAACATGCTCACGCTGATTTTTTTTATAACTTTTCGGCTAAACAGGGATTTGAATTCTATACCGAAATCAACCAATATAATACGATATATTCTACACCGCCAGGCCAACCTGAACTGGAACCGGCGCTTTTACAAGATCAATTTTACCTAAAAGCTTGAGCATACGGCCATGCTCAACTAAGGCTTTTAAGAAGCTTTTATAGACATAATAAGGCACATCATGTTTTTGCGCAGCTTTTTGTACCAGCCTTGCATGTTTGCTGACAAGGTGTTGTAAAACGTTGCTATTACCGAACCTCTTTCTTTACATTTTTGTGATCTTGTCTTGTATCAAATAACGTCACAATATTTATAAAATTCTTATCATAGCGGTAATATATTGTGGTCTGTTTTGTTATTACACACCGATGTAATCCTTTTACAATTGCTGTTTTCTCAAAACTATCAGGATTTCCTTGTATTAAGTTTAATGATCTATCAAGTTTTTTAATAAAATCTTTCTTTACCTTTTCAGACCATTCACTCTCAAGATACTCAAGTAGTTTTTCCAGCTTTCTAGTTGTCCTTTTGGATAGTTTTATGGTCCTATCCATCAGCGATATTTTTTGATAAAATCCTCGTAATCGACAACGTCTCCATTCTCAATCTGCTGCATTCCATGAAGAATGTCATCCTTTTGAGATTGTGGAATAGTTTCCCAGAAGTCCCTACTAGCTTGTTTCTTGAAAATCTTTTTAATGGAATCTAGTATACTTGGATTATCCGTCTCAAGTATCATTCTCATTATCTCCAATTTTTCAGCCTGAATATTCATCCTCTTTTTTTGACGAATTTACAAAATATATGCTTTTATCAATGTGCCAATTTCGCAGCCATGCTCTACAACATATAAATAAAAATCATTTAATAAAACGATACATTCTATACCGCCAGGCCAACCTGAACTGGAACCGGCGCTTTTACAAGATCAATTTTACCTAAAAGCTTGAGCATACGGCCATGCTCAACTAAAGCTTTAAAGAAGCTTTTATTGACATAATAAGGAACTCCGTGTTTCTGGGCAGCTTTTTGCACCAGCCCGGAAATAGCTTTATAATGAACATGACTGATATTCGGAAACAAGTGGTGTTCGATCTGGTAGTTTAAACCTCCGATATACCACGAGAGCAATTTGCTATCTGGGGCAAAATCAGCTGTGGTATGCAATTGATGTATGGCCCAGCTATTGTCCATTCGACCTTCGCCATCGGGTAAAGGATACTCCGAAGTTGGCACCACATGAGCAGTTTGAAAGATGATGGTAAGAATAAATCCTCCGGTTAAGTGCATAAGTAAAAAACCTGCCAGAATCCAATACCAGGCAAAAGGAATAATAATCAAGGGAAGGATCAGAAACAAAGTGTAATAAACCACTTTCGACAGCAACAACTCTGTAAACAGTTGGTTATAGCTTTTATCGCTCAAAGGAGCTTGCTGACTCTTATACTGCGAAAACCTTTTAAAGTCTTTGGCTGTAATCCACGATATAGTCATCAATGAATACAACAGCCAGGCATAAAGGTATTGATATTTATGCACTCCTTTTAAGGGTTGGTGTGGCGAAAAACGCAGGACACCCACATGAGCAATATCCTCATCCTGTCCATCGATATTGGTGTATCCGTGGTGAAGGGTATTGTGCTGAAAACGCCAATTTGGAGGAAAACCACCCAGCAGATACAGGGATTTACCCACCCATCGGTTTACATTTTTATTTCCGGAGAAGGAATTATGATTCGCATCGTGCATGGTTACCATACCAAGGCCTGCCATGCCAATGCCCATAAGAAACCAAGCCAGAAGAGACATCCACACCGAAGGTACCAGTCCGGAAACCATAAGGCCATAGGGTACAAAATACAAGACTGTCATTACCACAGATTTAATAATAATGCGGTAATTACCATATTGTTGAAGTTTATTTTTGGTAAAGTATTCCTTTACTTCTTTTCTAAGCTCCGTAATGAATTCGGTGTTTTCAGCGGAAAATTTATATGTTTTCATCCGTAAATAAATTTTTAATAAGGTTGGACGGAACTCGCATGATGAATTTTTATCCTTGTTTGTGTTTAACGAATCATGCTCGTTTCATCGTTTAATAATTTCGAATTGATGTTAAATTGAATAACTGTTGCAAGGCTAGCTAATTTTTTTGATTAATTCCCTGCTTTGCGCAAACCATAAATTGTGCGATAATGATATCCGTAAACTGTAAATACTACAGCATCTGTAAATAACTCAGGCTTTCTAAAGAGAGTCCAAAGCAGAAATTTCCAGTATTCGCCCCTGCCTTTATTGAAAATCCCTATAATAATTACTGATCGGAAAAATGCCATGATTCGAGTAATATCGAGTTTTACTTTTACTTTTTTCGCTGGTTTATAATTTCTAAAGAAAACCCTTATTCGTTTATAATATGGCTTTTCGGAATAAATATTTCGGATAATTCTATGATAGCCCTCCATTAAAACCAAATTATTCATCTTTGGTTTAAAATTCATAGTAAAATCGGTATTGCTTCCAGTGGCTTCTATGGTCAGGCGGTCTTCTTTTTCCATCTGACGGTAGAGGTTGGTGTTTTTGGGGGCATTGAGCAAACCCACCATTGCCGATACAATGCCGCTGTTTTGGATAAAATCGATCTGGCGCTGAAAAATAGATGGCGTGTCGCTGTCGAAACCTACAATAAAACCACCAGAAACCTGCAAGCCTGCGTTTTGGATTTTCTTTACATTCTGAATTAAATCTCTGTTTTCGTTTTGTACTTTATGGCATTGCTGAAGTGCCAATTCGTCTGGTGTTTCTATACCTATAAATGCAGATACAAAACCAGCTTGTCTTATTCTTTCAAGTAATAGCTCATCGTCAGCCAGTTCGATAGAGGATTGTGCACTAAACTGAAAAGGATACTTATGTGCTTTCATCCAATCGATCAGACCGGGTAAGAGCTCGTTTTTAATTACCGATTTGCGCCCTATAAAGTTGTCATCGACGACAGCAACTGTTCCTCTCCAATTCAAATTATAGAGTACTTCAAGTTCATCCAATAGTTGTCTGGTGCTTTTCATCCTGACTTTACGGCCAAGTAGTGCGGTTATTTCGCAAAAATCGCAGGCATAAGGGCAACCCCTCGACACTTGCACATTCATAAGGGCATAAGCCTTGAGGTTGAGCAATTGATAGTCCGGCACCGGCGATTGATGCATATCGGCATAACTGTCGGTTTGATAGATCCTATCGGGCTGCCTGCCAGTTTCAAGGTCGCGCAGAAATGGAGGCAGGGTTATCTCGGCCTCGTTTAGTATAAAATGATGTACCTGCGGATAATTCTGATATTCTTGCGTGAACAAAGGGCCCCCGGCCACTATTTTCACTTTGTGCCGCGTACAACGGTCAAGTACCAAATCGACCGATTCTTTTTGGACATACATGCTGCTGATAAACACATAGTCGGCCCAGTCAAGGTCTTTATCATTCAAGTTTTCTATGTTAAGGTCTACCAGCTTTTTATTCCAACCATTCGGTAGCATGGCCGAAACAGTAATCAAACCTAAAGGAGGCACGGCAGCTTTTTTCGAAATAAATTTCAATGCATGCTTGAAGCCCCAATAGGTATCAGGATACTTTGGATATACCAGTAATACATTCATGTTCAATATTTCTACAATATCGGTACAAATTTACAACAGCAATGAGCCTGGTAAAAATCGAAGGGATTAAGTCAACTGGATTTGAGGCTGAAAGGAAAACAATTTGGCCAATAACTCAAGGATTAGGCGAATCGCATTCGCCCCAAAACCCTCATAGCATGTCTTTTACCGACATTAAATATTGCCGGGAAACGGGTATTAACTCTTTGGTTTCCGATAGTATTAACCAAATAGAGTTCAACTTTTTTTGGATGCGTTCGATGTATTGCGCATTAACTATGCAGGTACGGTGAGTACGAATAAAATTTCCGTATTCTTTAAGTTGCTGTTCGAGAATTTTAAGGGTGGTGCGTAAAAGTTTTTTGCGAAGCTCTTCTCCCTCGAGATAACTGACTTCGACATAATTGTCGGCCGATTTAAGAAACACGATGGAAGATAGTTGAATGCGGAAATTATCAGAAATATTTTCCGAGATCAGCTCAACGTATTTGCTGGAAAAAGTATCGGACAACTGATTTAGTTTATTGTGAAGCACCTTGTTTTCAATGAGAAGGTTCCTGTATCGCGATTGAGTTTGAGAATAGGTTCTGCGGAAGTATAAAACCACAGCGCAACTCATGCAAATAAGTATAGCCTTGATAGTGAGAATGAATGTAATGGGTACTTGTCCCACATAGCGAAGATAAAATAGAAATGCAAGACTTGTAGAAGCGAATAGGCTAAAGTGGTAAAAGTAAATAAGTATAGAATTTTCAACCTGGGCATCTCTGTCTTGTGCGAAAAGCGATTGAAAAACAGCCAGAAGGACGATAAGAAAAATAAAAACAATGAAACCGAAACCCGTATAAAACAATAAAATATTTTCAAAATCAAAAACCTCGACTTCAAAAGGTTGAAAGAAAAGTATAAAAAGAAATACCGAAAGACCTATGCTCAGGTAAAGCTTAAAATGCTCTCTGGCAAGAGTGGTAAAACGGTCGATTGTATTATCTGACATCAATTGCTGGGGCTAGGTATTTATCCAGAATCATTTATAATTAATGGGTCAGCTGCCTGAACCAGTCTCCTTTTTGTAAGTATTAAATTTACTCCTGCAAACAGCTCACTGGAATTGAAGAGTATAATAACCAGTTCAAACTTAATTAAAAAGCGATACTTTGACAGCTTTAAAATAAGTGACGAAATAAAATAGCAAACTTTAGTATTGTTTCGCCAATAAAAAATATTGAATCAAAGGTAGCTGAAAAATAATAGTTCAGAAAGTTTGCAGGCAAATTTCTCCCTACTGGGGCACCTTAATAATCAATTCGCACATAATTTTTTCGAAACAGCCAGTTTCCCATCACCATAAATAAAAAGCTGCAAGCTTAAAAATTGAGTAGTAAGCATGAAAAAAATACGTTTAAATACTTAGCTTATTTACACACAAAAAATAAAAGCCAATATTCAAATTTTGATATCTTCGGCAGTTCAATCTATGCTATGGATTTTCAGTGGATTATTGTATTAGCGGTTATACTGGCCATGCTTTATTTCCTGGCCAGAGAGCACCTGCGTCCTGGAATTATTTTGTTCTCAGCGCTAACCGTGTTAATTGCCACAGGAATAATAAGCCCCGAAGAAGCCCTGGTGGGTTTTTCGAACAAAGGAATGCTTACTGTATTTGTACTTTTCTTTGTTTCGGAAGGTATACGTCAGACCGGAGCACTCAACCTTTTAGTACGCTACTTTTTACCGAAAAAGAAAGGACTAATCCCCTTCTTACTCTTAAAAATGATGTTGCCGATTGCGGCTATATCGGCCTTTCTGAATAACACACCAATAGTGGTAATTTTTGCCCCAGTAATTAAAAAGTGGTCCGAAAAACTTCGTCTGCCTCCCTCAAAATTTCTTATTCCGCTTTCGTATGCCACCATACTGGGGGGCATGTGCACCCTTATTGGCACCTCTACCAACCTGGTAGTGCATGGTTTGATGCTCGAAAACGGATTTGGTGGTTTAAGTATGTTTGAACTTGGTAAAATCGGAGTGTTTGTAACCCTTTTTGGAATTATTTACATTGCTTTTGCTGCACCCTTTCTTTTACCCGGAAAACGGCTCAGCAAAAAGGAGTTTGAGAGTGCAAAGAAAAACTACTATTACAATGTCATCATTCCTGCGGGAAGTCCGTTTATCGGAAAAAAGATAGTAAACGGCCATTTCCCCGAACACAGGGAGATATTTGTAACCATGGTCGAGCATAAGGGCACATCGAACGAAGCAACCTCTGGCGAAACAAAACTGAATGCCGGAGATAAGCTGGTGATTATGGGAGGTGAGAACATCATGGAAACGCTCATTTCCCTGCCCGGAGTGGATATTGAAGATTATGAAAATATCGACATCCATTTCCGTAGCCGCAAACTTATGAAGATAGAAGCTGTAGTATCGGAAAGCTCTCCGCTGACCGGACTAAGCCTCAAAGAATTTGACTTTTTTAAGTATTACCGCGGCATAGTAGCTGCCATTAACCGCAACGGCGAAAAAATAACCACCCATACCGGTGATGTGGTGATACAATCGGGCGATTGCCTGGTAATAATTGCTACACCGGTATTTCTCGATCGTTGGCAAGGTTCGAACGATTTTTACCTGCTGTCGGAGAAAGGTGAGTTGGAAGTTCCTCAAAGCAAACTAAAAATCTGGTTTGCCACAGGGTTAACAATAGCCATGATTTTAGGTGCCACGCTCAGCGATAAAATTCCGGCACTCAATGGTACCAAGATCGATATGTTTTTTATGGCAGCCCTGGTAGCCATGATCATGTTCTGGACCAAAATAATGTCGGCGCGCAACTATACCGGAGTAGTAAGCTGGGATGTGCTCATTACCATTGCCTGTGCATTTGGAATCAGTAAGGGTGTGCAAAATTCTGGACTAGCAGATGGCATTGCCAACCAGATGATTGGTCTTACAAAGGACATTGGCCCGATTACGGTAATGGCTGCTATCTATCTGCTTACTACAATTTTTACCGAGATCATTACCAACAATGCGGCAGTAGCCTTAATGTTCCCCATTGCCATGTCGGCAGCCATACAAATGAATGTAAATGCACATCCGTTTTTTATTGCCATTGCCATTGCGGCATCGGCAAGCTTTGCAACCCCCATAGGTTACCAGACGAACATGATTGTGCAAGGTATTGGTGAATATAAGTTCAAGGATTTCTTACGAATTGGTATTCCTTTGAATATCATCGTAATGATCATTAGCATTTTTCTTATTCCTGTTTTCTGGAAATTCTAGCTCTTATCGGAGATACTATTCTGCTTCTGAATTACTCAACACAGTAAATATTTAGGAATTCCTTGTTCCTTCAAATGCAAAATACAATAAACATTTCCACTACCTTTGTGCTACAACATGTAAAGGTGGAGAAAGAATTCAGCCTATAAGCCTAACACGCATAAGTAATGAACACGCTGCTAGAAAAAATACAAACCGAACTAGGCAAACCTTACCGCGACCTTCAGTTTTTGCTGGAGTGCCTCGCTGAAGTGCTGGTGGAGAATAACGAATCCAACCTTGCCCAATGTATCCCATGGATAGGCAAAGGAGTAAGCGATATAAAAAACTCACAACCTGATCAGGTGCTGCATCTGTACTCCATTTGTTTTCAGTTACTAAACCTTACCGAAGTAAACGGAGCTGTACAAAACCGCCGCATAAAACTGGAAAAAGAAGGTATTTCGAGTGTAAACGGACTGTGGGGCAGCGTGCTGGCCGACCTTAAGGAAAAAGGCGCACACGAAGAAGATATAGCCAAACACTTGCCTAATATTTTTGTGGAACCAGTTCTTACAGCCCACCCAACCGAGGCTAAACGTCCGGTGAGCCTGAGTCTGTACCGTGAGCTCTATCTTCTGCTGGTAAAACGCGAAAATCCGATATATACCAGCTTCGAGCGCGAAGAAATTAAATACGAGATAAAGCAAATATTGCATAAACTCTGGTTTATTGGCGAAATATTCATCGAAAAACCCGAGGTAGAATCGGAGCTTGAAAATGTGCTTTACTATTTTTATAAGGTGTTTCCGGAAGTACTTCCCTACCTCGATTTTAAATTCAAACAAGCCTGGGAAAAAACAGGTTTCGACCCTGCTTTTATACAGGACACCAACCTTTACCCAAGTCTTACCTTTGGCAACTGGGTCGGTGGCGATCGCGACGGTCATCCATTGGTTACTGCCGGTGTTACAGAACATACACTTAAAGTTTTCAGGTTGCACGCCTTCAAACTGATTAAAAAACACCTCGACAGCCTTTCGGAAAATCTCAGTATATACTGCGATGAAGATTATCTTTTGCCCTTGTTTAGAGACCGCCTGAAACAACTTGAAAATGAATTAAATTGGAAAAAAGATAGCTTAAACTCAGAACCTTTTACCCGTTTTCTGGCACTTCTCAAACGCAAACTTCCCATTTCTGAAAAGGATGGCGGCAACATCGAACTGCTCGATACATCCAATTCCTATAAAGCTTCTGCTGAACTGGAGGCAGACCTGCTGATTATGCAGCATGCACTGATAGATTTTGGGGCTAAATCGCTCGCCAATAACGATGTGCAAAAACTTTTGCGTCATATCCGTATCTTTGGTTTTCACCTCACCCACCTCGATATCAGACAAAACAGCAAATATTACGAAGATGCCTTGTTGGAAATAATTAAATCCAGTCTTCCGGTTAAGTATAAATCCCTGGAGCATGGCAAACTTCGCCTCGACCAGCTAATATTGGAGGAACTGGAGAATAACCGGCCCTTTATTAACCGGGTAGACCATCTTGTATCAGAACAGGCCCGTGAGGTGGTAAGTACATTTTTCACACTTTCGGAATACATCAGCAAATATTCAGAGCGCGTGCTGGGTTCGTTCATAGTAAGCATGACACGCAATGTTTCTGACTTATTTTCTGTATACTTATTTATGCGCGAAGCCGGACTTTCGCATAATTCCTCCAAAGGCCTCGTATGCACACTGCCGGTAACCCCTTTATTCGAAACCATCGAGGACCTTATCAACAGTCCTCAGATTCTCGATACTTTCCTTAGCCATCAGGTTACTAAAAACAGCCTGGAATACGTGCGAAAAAAAACGTCGCTGGCACATGCCCGTGCAGGAGGTAATGATAGGTTACAGCGACAGCAACAAAGACGGCGGTATTTTGGCCAGTGCATGGCAGCTATATTTTACCCAACTGCAACTTACCGAAGTAGGAAAAAAACACGGTGTCAATATCCGCTTTTTTCATGGCAAGGGCGGTACCATCAGCCGGGGTGCAGGACCTACCAATTGGTTTTTAAAGTCATTGCCCGAAGGTACCCTCGATGGTTTTATAAGAATTACCGAACAGGGCGAAACCATTGAGCGCAAGTATGCCAACAAAGTAAATGCGGCCTACAACCTCGAATTGCTCCTTGCTGGCACCACACATCAGACAGTACTCAACAGTTTGAACCAAACCCATACCGATCAGAAACTTTACGATCTGTTTTCGTTTTTGTCGGAGCAAAGTTTTAAATCTTTCAAGTCCCTGACCAGCAACCCTTCGTTTGTAGAATATTACGAACAGGCCACTCCCATCGATGCCATTGAGTCGAGCAAAATAGGCTCCAGGCCAGCGCGGCGAAGCGGGAAAAGAACCCTGAACGACCTGCGCGCCATACCCTGGGTATTTAGCTGGACCCAGTCGCGCACTCTTATTTCTGGTTGGTATGGCTTTGGCACAACACTAAAGCTACTGAAAGAGCAACAACCTACAAGGTACGACGATCTTAAAAAATATGCCAAATCCAATAACTTTGTCAGGTACCTGCTCACCAACATCGATACCAGTCTTGCCTCTGCAAATGAAGAGATTATTACCCTTTACAGCAGCCTTGTGAAAAAAGAAAGCACCCGAAAGGAAATACTCGGGTTATTGCTAAATGAGCTTAGTCTTTCTAAAAATATGATGTTGGACCTGTTGGAAAAACCCATGTCTGAGCGTCGCAAGAACCATCATCTTTCTACCCTTCTTCGCGCCAGTGCCCTGATTCCACTGCATAAAGAACAAGTCCGCCTGCTCGCCATGTGGCGTAAGGCTAAAAGTGAAGGATTGGTTGATGAAGCTGAACACCTTTTATACAATCTGCTCCGAAGCATCAATGCCATTGCCAATGCCATGGGCACCACAGGTTGATACCAGAGATTTTCCATTATTTAGCTTCTAATCTTAAAAACAAATCTCTGTCAACGGAAATTGAAATGGGTACTTTTCAGCAATTCTTCGATCTTTTTCTTGCCGAACTTGAACAAAACAGTCAGATCAGGCATTACCACCGCCTATTGAACAATAAAAAAAGCTATGCTTTCCGCCGGGCTTATTACCAGCAGCGTCTTGAATACGTGGTAAAATCAGTTACTAAACCTGGCTCCAAAATTCTCGACGTAGGGTGCGGATACGGCACCACCTCGCTTATGCTGGCATTTATGGGACATAAAGTTACCGGCACCACACTCGAATATTATTTTTCGGAAATTGAAAACCGACTCGATTATTGGGCTCCTTACCTCGATAAAAGCCTGGTAGAATTTAAATACGAAAATATATTACGTTCAAATTATGCTCCCGGCACCTTCGACTACATTGTGGCGCAGGATACCCTGCACCATATCGAACCCATTGACCAGGCCATGAAGGTGTTTTACACCATCCTTCAACCCGAGGGCAAACTTATTGTCAGCGAAGAAAACGGCAATAACCTCATCAACAACCTCAAACGTTTCAAAGAAAGAGGGTATAATCGCATAGTTGAAGTGTATGATGAGACCCTGGGCGAAAATATTCTATTTGGCAACGAAAATACCCGCAGCCTCAAGGCATGGAAAGGTATTTTTGCGAACCGTAATTTTAAAATAGATCCGCAGCAGATTGAATACATCCGGGTTTACCCGCCTTTTCTGTTTAACAAAAAACCCATGGAAGTGATTATCGAAAAGGAAAAGGTTCTGGCGCAAAAAAGTCGCATTTTACGTGAGTATTTCTTCTTTGGTATCAACTTTACAGCAAGTAAAACACAAAAAGCAGAAAAGTGTGCCGGGTGATTAGTTTGTAACCACAAACCGAAGAAAGAATGCCACAGCATTTTCGAGCTCACTATTCACGCCCGGATTAATGATGTATTGAAAATCGGGATGGATGCTGAAATGCTTTCCTAATAAAAGGGTGTAATTGACTTCGATTGCCAATTCAAACGGATCGAAAGGATAAATCTCCAGCACCTTCCGGTTAATTTTAGCATGCGTAAATGCCAGCCCCAATTGGTCGTTGGCAGCTCTTGAAAACAGGCCGGTAAGGCATAAGCCGGCAATGGTATTCAAACTGTTCAAACTTTTCTGCTGATCGGGAGCATAACCAAGCCGAAAAAAGGCATCGAGTTTTCCTTTTTCGCCTTCAGGTTTCGGTATTAAAGTGTTTTCTGCTATCAGATGCAAGGCATAGTTACCCACACCCTGCCGAAGAGTATCGACCTGGTAATTAAAACGGCCCGAATGATATACTCCCCCCAGTTTAATACTTCCCTGATAGGCAGTCGCAAAGCTATATTGATAATGGCTTTCGAAAGCATATAAAAAGCCATCGTTGTTACTGATATTCCATTCGATGTTATAACGATTGTTCTCATAATCGCCCGGATTACCATCATAAATGGCGGCCTTTAGGGCAAGTTTTTCTGAAACTGAATAGTCGGCCAGCAAACCCAATGCAGTGAGCGGAAAAATTGGCGCAGGCATATTAAGTGGCATTGTAGAAAGGACTCCAAAAGAGCTGTTCAGAAAATTACCAGCGGATTCGGATACTACAAAATCACTGTTCAGATCCATGAGCCCCGCACGCAAACGAAGCCTTTCGAATTGATGTTGGTACCATAATTCGTACAAATAGGTAAAATCGCCATTATCGATATTGGAAGCCACTTGCAGGTCGCCCAGGTAGTTGGCTGAGGGAGAACCTCCATGGGTATTTTCGATAAGGGCAAAGAACTCACCCTGTTTCCATAGACCCAGATGGTTTGTATTCAATCTTACACCAAAATCGAGCAGCCCCTGATAGGTTCGGCCGGTTTTAATGCCCCCCGAAAGATTAGAAAAATATTCTCCCACATAACATGCTTCAACCATGAGTCCCTCATCCTGAGCTGAAGCACTCGGAAAAATAATACATGAAAAAACGAAAAGAAAAGGCCGCATTATAAAAAGGCGGGAAACATTGGAATGATAGTGCTGCCAACACCTTAAAGAAAAAAATCGTTGCAAAACAAACCAAATCATTTTAAAAGTACTTCTAAGTTATACAGGGCTGCAAGGTAAATTGATGCCATCATTTCCCACATCCCAATAATTAGGTATTTTTTGCAGCTTCAGGGTTATGATACTTCCAAACCAACCTCATAGCGCAATAAGGCTGTGAGCTCGACTTTATCGATACCCAGAATATGGTTTTTAATCCAGTTCTTCAGGTAATCAATTAGTTCGGGCACTACCATCCGGTTATCTGATACATAATCGAACTTTAATTCATTAATTCTTCGGGTAAATTCTTTATGCTCTTTAAGATGTTCGTGGGTTGGATAATGTTCCATGCGAGACAACAGCGTTTCTTCTTCGAGAAAATGAAAATGTGCATAATCCTCTAACTCAAAAAGTATTTTGGTGATAACAGCTTTCTCGTTACTAAGTGAATAAGCCGTAATAAGTGAATTGAGCAAATCAACAAGTTTGCGATGCTGGCTATCAATGACAGTATGGCCGGTATAAAGAATTTCTTCCCAATTAAAGGTATGAGGTATCATAAAAAACAGATTAATTGTGAAAAAATCATTAGGGTCTGCGTACTAAAAGTTTTCAAAGTCTGCATCATTTTCTTTTGGCGACAACACAATTTTGGCTCCAGTACTTTTGGGATGTTTGGCTGAGGTTTGTAAAAAACCAGATCTTCCGGCTGGCTGAAACAACTTGTTTTTCGAACCAGCTTTCGATTGGTTATCCGTTTTAAAGAAACTGATTATCTCGGTAAGAGTTTGCACCTGACCGGCCATCTCTTCGGCACTGGTGGCAAGCTCTTCGCTGGCAGCAGCCGTTTGCTGGGTAACGTTATTGAGCTGCTGAATGGCATTATTAACCTGGGTAGCACCATTGCTCTGTTCTGCACTGGAGGCGCTAATCTCCTGCACAAGCTTAGTGGTATTTTCAATTTTCGGAATGGTATTCATCATAACCGATCCGGCACCCTGGGCCAGTTCCAAACTATTTCCAGCAAGGTTAACGATCTCTTCGGCCGCAAGCTTGCTGCGTTCGGCTAGTTTACGAACTTCGGCAGCTACCACAGCAAAGCCTCTGCCATGTTCACCAGCCCTGGCAGCTTCTACCGCTGCATTAAGGGCAAGAATATTCGTTTGAAAAGCTATATCGTTTACGACAGTAATTTTAGTTGCAATTTCTTTATTCGCCATAACTGCCCGCGAAGCCCTGTCGGCTACTTCTTTAATTCCATTATTGGCCTCAATCGAAATTTTCTCGGTTTGTTGAGAGTTTTCTGTGTTCTGATAAATGTTCGAGGCAATTTCTTCCATGGTTGAAGAAACCTCTTCTATTGAAGAAGCCTGTTCGCTGGCTCCCTGCGATAATACCTGGGCTGTACTGCTTAATTGCTGGCTGGCAGCAGCAATCGATTGCATGCCACTAATTACCGACCCTACAACCTCCCGAAGTTTTATGTTCATTTGATCGAGGGCTAACACCAATTTTCCTGTTTCATCTTGCTGATTGATTGCAAGGCTTTTAGTTAAATCGCCATTAGAAATTGCATTGGCAAACCCCATGGCAGATTTTAACGGTTTAGCAATATAATTGACAAGGGTAACAACCAGAATTACCGATACCACAATGGACAAAAGTGCGAGAAACAAGGATACATAATACACCGAGTTACTTTTGCGTATATATTCTTCATGAGCAATCTTAATTTCCCCGCCAACACTCTCCTCAATCATCAACAAATCATCGTGAGCTTCCTGAGCTGCGTCCTGAGCCTGGTTAAATAAACTCATAAAGGCATCTTTATCGATTATCCCATTGTTTAATTGTTTGACCATCTCGTCATAAACTAGTACAATTTTTTGTATCTCAACACCAGCCTGTTGCAATAACTCCTCCTCTTTTTCGGTATCTGCTATAGCTTTTATGCTTTCTAAATCTTCTCTGACTTCATTTGTCACTGCTTCCCACTTTGAGGAGAAAGCTTTGCCATCAAGACTAATCAGGGTGATGGCAAAAACCTGCAAAAGACGATCGCTCATGCCCGCAGCTTCTTCAATTACAATACCATCGGCAGCACGCTTTACACTTTCGTCCTGCAGTTCCTGTAGGGTTCTTAAATCAATGAGCGTATAGGTAATGCAAATACCAAATAGAAGAATAATGATGCTAAAACCAACTATCAGTTTCTGGGCAATGTTCAGATTTTTCATGAGGTTCAGTTTATAATATGTTAAATGATGGAAATGAGTATTTAGAATGAAATTTTTATACCTTCTGGGAAAAAATACCCCCCTTCTGCAACAGTTTTGATGGCACGGTCAAGGTCGCTGAAAAGATTTGTTTTACTTACAAAACCCTTAAATCCGGCACCTATTAATTGCTGCAAATCAACATTTTCTTTATACTGCGAAACCGCAATAATCTTCAGATTCCTGTTTTGCCAGGTAGAAAACTTGGTAGTATCGACTCCATTTAATTCAGGCATATTAATGTCCATCAGCACTACATCTGCGCTAACATTGGTAGCATCAAGAAATACTCTGCCACTGTCTGTTTCTCCTATCACCTGGTAATTCAAGTGGCCTTCGAGATACAGCTTCAGATTGGCACGAAAGGTATCATTATCGTCGACAAGGTAAATCTTCATTTTTGTGCTTTTAATAAATGTATCTAAAAACATTGAAAATATCAATAGCCCTATCCTTCAAATTTAATCTGTGTTTTTATTCGGAAGGCATATTTCGTAACGGATACCTCCCTGACTTGGATTTTCAAAAAAGACTGTACCCCCAAGCGATTTAACCCGGTTCACTATGTTAAAAAGACCCATACTGGTATTGGCATTTCTCTTTTCTTCGAATTGAAAACCTGACCCATTATCGGAAAAATGAAAATAAATATTGTGGACCGAACTTTTATAAACTATGTTCATCTCTGAGGCGCCGGAATGCTTTAGCGTATTATTTATAAGCTCGATGGTTACCCGGTAAAGTGTTATTTCCACATCGCTTTGTATTGGATCCGCTAAGTCGTATGCAAATACTACTTTTAGCTCATTAATTCGCTGAACTTTTTCGATAAATTTTTGAATGGCCACCTTTAATCCAAAGTCAATTAATACATGGGGACTTAAGTTGTTGGCAATAGACGAGGTCTGATCCAGGGCTTCTTCGATTCCTGACAGCAATTGGTCTTTCAGTTTATTGCGAAACTCCTCATTTTGTGTATTCATGTAGGTTTGACTCAGCAGTTTAATGGTAGAAAGAATAGGACCTAATCCATCGTGCAGGTCCTGAGCCACACGCCGTCGTTCCTGCTCTTCTGTCTGGATAATGGCATGTAAAATTTTCTGCTGCATCTGTTTCTGTTCAGAAATATCCCGAACCGATACTGCCCTTAAGGGTTGACTGGTGGATATTTTTTTCGATAAAATTTCTGCCAAAAAAGTCTTACTGTTATTCTTGTATATTTCAACTTCCCATGGCAGATTATAATCCTGCGTAGTTCTATCAATAGCCAATTCTCTGTCTTGAGATGAAAAGAAAGTATCAAAAAAATTTGTCCCCAGAATTTCTTCGAACTTATAGCCAGTAAGTGCAAGAAAAGCTTTGTTCGCGTCAATGAGCACACCATTTTTATGAATGATAATGCCTTCCTGCGAAATTTCTGCCAATTGTTTAAACCGCATCTCACTTTCGGTAAGAGCAATCTGCGAAAGTTTTTGCACGGTGATATCACGGTTTGTGGCCCGAACACCCCTGTAGCTGCCATTTGTATCGGTCACTTGACGGCATACATGCGAAATCCATTTTATTTTACCTTTTCGGGTGAGGATGCGAAACTCTATCGGATTTTCATTTCCTGGCAAATGTTGGAGATTTTTCGAATGTTGCATCCAGTCAAAACGATCCTCTTCGAGCACAATGGAATCGAATAGCTGCGGATTATTGACAAATTCTTCAGCCTTGTAACCCGAAATCCGCTCGCAGGATGGAGAAATGTAAATGTACCTGT
Organism: Bacteroidota bacterium; assembly: GCA_016699695.1. NCBI lineage: Bacteria > Pseudomonadati > Bacteroidota > Bacteroidota bacterium. The sequence continues at coordinate 2,707,948 of CP065006.1, read as the reverse complement.
CATCCGGTCCTATCCAGTATTCCCAATCGTAGGTATAATCGGCAAGGGCTTTAAACTTGCTATAACTTTCTTCCAGAGCCTTTTCAGCTAGTTTCCGATCGGTAATGTCATCGATGGTGAGCAGGTAAGTTTTTTCATTTTCGCCAATTGCCGGAACGACTGAAATGGTAATATCACGATTTTCAATGTACTCTTTGTTTTGAATTCTAACAGAGGTTTCTATTTTTGTAACGCCCATGCCAGAAGAAATAGCCTCTAATATAATCAGCCGTAGTGTACAAGATTTACAAACCTCACCTGTTCCACAGCCTTGGGGCAAATAGATGGTTTCAATGCAATTGAGCAGGTCGCCCGGCTGTCGATGCCTGACAGAATCTGTATCTAGTCCGCTGTATTGTTTGCCGGTTTTATTGATACGAAGAATTTCGGCATGCTCATTCAGCAGCATCATGATCACAGGAGAATTATCGAAAATAAGCTGTAACTGTTTTTCGTTCCTTTGAATTTGTATTTCGGCCAGCTTAAGCTCAGTAATATTTTTACCAACTGCCCATATATATTTTAATTCATTGTCCTCAGTAATGCCATACCACGAGGCGAGATTATAAGCTTCCTTTCCGTTGCTTAACATGGCATGAGTAGGGAAATTTACAATCTTATAGTTGGCTTGAATAAAGGTATTGATTGCTTCCCTGTATAAAGTATAGTCTAAAAAATCCTTCATTAAAACGCCAATCATTTCATCTTTTGAATTCAAACCAACTGCTTCCAAAAAGGCCCGGTTGGCATCCAGGCACATGGCACTTAGAATAAGATTGTGTTGATCCCGGGTGGGTAGATCGGCGCTTAAACCATCCGGAAGTTTCCAATAAGAAACAAGATCGTTCGATACATTTACGAAATCTGAATAGCGCATTTGGGTGAGGTGCAGCTCGGCTTCGGTGGCTTTGCGTGCCGAAATATCCGATTGTGTGCCGCTCATTCGCAGCGGATTTCCCGCCTTATCCCTTTCAAACACTTTACCGCGGTCCAGCACCCAAACCCAATGACCGTCTTTATGCCGCATTCTTACTTCGCATTCGTAAAATTCTGATTTGCCTAACACATGGCTATGCAGAGCTTCTACCGATACTGCCATATCCTCTGGGTGCACCAACTGGTTCCAGGTGTCGATGGTAGTTGGGATTAGCTCTTTGAGCGAATAACCCAAAATCTCAGCCCAACGTTCGTTGTAAGTGGTAGCACCTGTTTGCATGTTCCACATCCACAATCCCAGCCCGGCACCATTGATGGAAAGTTCCAGTCTTTCTTCACTTTCCCTGAGCGATTGCTCTGCTTCTTTACGCTCTGTGATATCTTCCACAAGGCCAACAATCCAGGTAATTCCCTTTTCTGTATTACGCTCCACAATTTCGCCCGTATCAAAAAACCATCTGTAATTCCCCTGGCGATTAAGAATCCGGTATTCTGCCTCGTAAATTTTTCTCTGGCCAGTAATACATAGCTCCATGCACCTGTCAGCATTTTCCTTGTCTTCGGGATGGATGTATTTTCCAAAATCGTCGATGCAATTAAATTCGTCGGGATTATAGCCTAACATTTCGGCCTTCCTCTTATCAAAAACCATTTTCCCGGAGGGCAATTCAACCTCCCACCAAGCCATATTACCCGAACGCAAGGCCGCCTCAATGCGTTGTGTAAGTTTTTTCTCACTCTTCTCGCGTACTTTTCGGGCCGACACATCACGGTAAACCCATAATTTTTCTATTTGCCCCTCACCCATGCCTACCGGAAAAAAATCGCGTTCAAAAAAACGACCATCCTTTAGTTCGAGCTCTTCGCCCGAAACTCTTTTTCCTTCGCGCAGGATACTGTCGGTGCGGTCGAGAAATGCATCAGAGTTTAAAAATTGATTACTGACGCGTTCGGCTACCTGCCGCGAATTGGCCTCTTCCAGCATTACTGGTGGAAGGTTGAGTTCAAAAAGTTCGCAAAACTTCTTATTGACACGCAAAACAATCCCCTTATACGACTCCAGTATCAAGCCATCGGGTACATTGTTGAACAGATTTGCCAGGCGCTGATTTTGTATACTCGCTATTTGTTCACTCACCACCAGCACCTCGTTCGAACGAAAAAGTTGCTCGTTGGTATTCCGAAGTTCTTCTTCAAGAGCATGCAGCTCTTTGTTTCGTTCGGCGAGCTCGGTATGCTTCAATTCCAATTCTTTTCTCGATTCTTCGAGTTGCCGGTAATGATTCATGTGCTCCAATTCACCACCAGCCTGTGAGGCATAAATTAAAAGCAGGGTTTCTTTAAATAAAGCATCTTGTATGGGTCTTTTAAAAAGCGATACCAGGATTCCGGTAGCCTGTTTTTTTGAATCAAAAAGCGAAACACCGAGGTAGCCCGAAACACCCATTTCTATCAGCATGTGGTCGTCAGGGAATAATTCCGTTACCTTATCAGAATAACAACAGGAAGGATTTCCAATAAGCGTTGCGCAGGGAGTATTGGCCAGTGTATAAGAGAAATTAGCTTGAAGGGCATTCTGACTAAACACCGAAAGGGTTTGTATGTCTGAGTCGTTGCAAAGCTTGCCGATAAAAGTAAAATCAGCCTTCAGTGCCTCATTTAACTGTGTGACAAGCGCATTAAAAAAATCGGTACCTAACTTGTAGGATTTTAGAATTACTGTATGACGTATCAGTTCCAGCTGGTGCAAGAGTTTTTTGTTGTCTTCCTTCAGCAAGTCAAATTCAATTTGGTCTATCATGAACTTTATATTTGGCTTAAACTAAATATACAAAAAGAAAAACGATAGTTAGTCAGTAATCACTGATTAAACCTTCGAAATGTATTCAATCCTATCAATCGTTAAAAAAGCGAAAGTGAATTTAATTAGTAGTTAAAATCTTTCATTTTAGGCAAAAAATGTTCTAATTTGAAGCCCTTAATATTCAATTATGAAACGAAGAGATTTTATCCGCACATCGGTAGGTGCCTCGCTGGCATCTGGGGCACTGATAGGAACAGGAGCATTGAATGAAGCCTTCGGCTCCCCTGCAAACCTGCAAAACTCTTACGACCTGGTAGCCATTAAAGGCGGCGAACCCGATACCATGTTTATGATGGCCATTGCCGAACTCGGTTGCATGGGTCGCTTTGTAAAAAAGGGACAGACCGTAGTGGTAAAACCCAACATTGGTTGGGATGCCCCACCTGAAAGAGCTGCCAATACCAACCCCAAGCTGGTAGGTAAAATTGTGGAACAATGTGTAAAAGCCGGAGCCAAATCGGTAACTGTGTTCGACAATACCTGCGATGAGTGGACCCGCTGTTACCGCAACAGTGGAATTGAAAAGGCTGTAAAAGATGCCGGAGGGCTTGTAGTCTCAGGCAATGACCAGTCGAAATACAGGAAAATATCCCTCCCAAAAGGAAAAAGTCTGAAAACCGCCGAGGTACATGAGTTAATTATTCAATCGGATGTGTTTATCAACGTGCCTGTATTAAAAAACCATGGGGGAGCCACCATGTCGCTGGCCATGAAAAACCTTATGGGAGTAGTTTGGGACCGGGGCTTCTGGCACAAAAACGACCTGCACCAGTGCATAGCCGATTTTGCTACCTACCGCAAGCCCGATCTGAATGTAATTGACGGTTACAATGTAATGAAACGAAACGGACCACGTGGCGTTTCGGTGCAGGACGTGGTGAATATGAAATACCAAATCCTTTCGGCCGACATGGTAGCTGCAGATGCTGCTGCAGTGAAGGTATTTGGATTGGAAATAAGCGATGTGGCACACATCGGGCTTGCAGAACAGTTAATGGTTGGCACAAGTAAACTCGATACCTTGTCAATCAAACGCATCAGTATTTAGGTATGCAGAAACATTTTAAGAAAATAAGGCTTGTGTTGGCCCTTGTTTTCTTTGCAGCTTTTCTGGTTTCATTTGCCGATTTCAGAGGAAATATGCCTTCCCGCTGGCATTCGGCTATTCTATACCTGCAATTTGTTCCTTCGGTAATTAAGTTTTTTACACCCCTTGCTGTGCTTTCCCTGGGGTTTATTGTGGTATTGTTACTTACGCTGCTGGCAGGACGGGTTTATTGTTCTACCATATGCCCACTCGGTGTTTTGCAGGATTTTTTTATCCATATCAGGTTAAAGTGGATGCCGAAGAAAGGACTCCGGTTTAAGCAAGCTCATCGTGTACTTCGTTATAGCGTTTTGGTGCTGGCTTTGATATCACTTTTATTTACAGGTGTTCTTGTTTTCAACCTGCTCGACCCCTATGCTCTTTTCGGGCGCATGGCAGCAAACCTTTATCAACCAGCACTTGGTTGGACTAACAACATCATTGCCAAGCTAATTCCTGCCTCTACCCTGCACGCTGTGAAAATAAATACCTTGCACCTGGCTTCCGTTAGTTTTGCCGGCGGCAGCCTGGCCCTGCTGATTTACCTTTCCATGGCATACGAGCGGCTCTATTGCAACAGCATCTGCCCGGTGGGTACATTTTTAGGCTTGTTGTCGAAAATATCTTTGTTTAAACTGAAAATAAACCCGTCTTCTTGCACCCAGTGCGGAAAATGTCAGTCTGTTTGCAAATCGAATTGCATCAACATAAAAAACATGCACATCGATGAGTCACGCTGTGTGAATTGCTTTAATTGCATTCCAATTTGTTCGGAGAATTCCATTACTTACAAAAAATCAGCCATCGGTCTGGCAAAAAAACCTGTCACTTCCAGCGATGGAGGAAGAAGATTATTTCTGGCCACCACCACAGCTTTTCTTGCCGCAAAAGCACTTCCTGTTTTTGCAGTCAACGAAAATAAATCAGAAGAAGAACACGAAGATAAAATCTGTTTCTTTAGCCGTGGCCCCATTGCACCCCCAGGTGCTATTGGCATTGATCATTTAAAAAGCAGTTGTGTAGCCTGTCACCTTTGTATTGCGGTTTGCCCGACAAAAGTTTTACAACCCAGTTTTCTGGAGTACGGATTTACGGGGATGAACCTTCCGAAAATGGATTTTGCAGTGAATTATTGCAATTACGAATGCCGCAAATGTGGCGAGGTATGTCCGACTGGTGCCATTGTAAAATTGGAAAAGGAACAGAAAAAACTCACCCAGGTGGGCAAGGTAGTACTGCGCATGAATAAATGCATCGTCGAAACAGAAGCAACAGCCTGCGGCTCATGCTCCGAACACTGCCCAACCCAGGCTGTGAAGATGGTGCCTTACTACAACGGCCTGCCTGCTCCTGAAATTGATCCTTCTATTTGCATAGGTTGCGGAGCCTGTGAGTATGCCTGTCCGGTTACCGATCCGCACCCTGCCATATTCGTGGCAGCCAACACTTTACATGTACTGGCAGAAAAACCCAAGCAAGAAGCACTCGAAACAGTTGTGGAAGAAGAATTTCCATTCTAAAATGAGAATATTTGGTCTCGAATGGTTTTGCTTTCCAAGATGGATAAACACACTTTTTTATTAGGTCTACCTCGCTATTTGAAGTTTGCAAAGCATGGTTATTTTTTACACTCACTTTAAGAATACACCGGATTGAACGAGAAAATACTGAAAAGATGCAAATGAAATCCTCCCTCTAAAAATATTTGGCTAAAAATGTCGGTTTTTACCCATACTAAATTGAGTCAAAGCACACACTTTTTAAGTAATTATACGAATACAAATGCACCTGTCTGCACCTTATCTTTGTATCATAAGATTTTGAAAAAAGGTTAGATAAGAGACTATAAGATTTTGATGTAGGGTTTGGTTGGATTTAGGTAGAAAAGAGGCTTCCGTTCCGGAAGCCTCTTTTTATTTTGTATCTACTGTAAATCGCCAATCAGACTGCAATGCAAATCGGTTCGAGGATTCAACCTAAAGCTTTAAAATTCTTTTCGTCAGCGGGTATTCGCCCTTTTGCCTGATCTGTAAAAGATACATTCCAGATCTGATATCTCCGACTTCAATGCTAGCAAAGGAATTGGAAATGGTACCGTTTACAACTATACGGCCAGTCAGGTCGTAAAGATCATAACTCGCTTCGGTTGCCTTTTCGAGCTGCACATATACAACTTCATTTGCCGGATTGGGATATATCCGGGCATAATCGTGAGTAGCAAATTTTACAGGTGTATAAAGAAGAGTATCACCATAGACAAACCTTAAACGACCCCAGCGGCTCATGTTTCGGGGTTCCATAGGCAGGCTGTCGTAATCGTTGGCCCAATATGCCCTGGTTTGTAATTCAAAAAGTCCGTCCAGCTCACGTTCTTTATCGGTTTCTGTAAGTTCAATCGCAAAACCAACCGTTAAGGAATCGATGATTTTAGCTGTAATGTAAGTCCCCGGAGTTGAACCGGTATCAACTAATGTAGTATCGTATTGAACCAAATGGGGGGCAAGAATAGAAAAATCAAGGGAAAGTTTTGAATAGCAGTAGTTTCCATCTTTCCAATGTACCATTTCGCAACCTGCATCCTGCAAGGACCCAATATCCACCCCGGCTTTTTCGCCTTCGAAGTCCGCAGTTCCCCAAACATACCTAATCCAGGCAGTAGAATGAACATAATCACCAGTAATATAAATGCTGTCTTCTGAATCCATCCATTCGCTGGTTTCAGAAAGATAGAAATAAAGTGCAATGGCATCGCGGTTTTCCAGTCCGCTGGCTATTGTCGGGTCAGGTACTCCGTTTTCATACCCGTTTACAAGGGAGTCGTCGAGCTGCCTGAAAAGAAAAAAGGCTTTGCTTTCGTACCAGGCCGATTTCATCATCAGTTCGAGGTCGGGCACAATCAAATCTCCATAATCGGGTAATCCGGTGTAGGAAATAAAGAGGGAGTCTATTACTTTATTGTCAGCAGTATCCGGTAAAGTCCATATGCCATTGGAAAGGGTATCCAATTGAATATCGTACTGTCGATTTTTCGATTTGTACTCCGCTTGTGAAAATGCACTCGAAAAGCCTGAAAATAATGTGAGGATAATTAAAAAATTCTTCATCATAACTGCTTGGTCTTAAAAGCTGCCCGAAAGTAATAACAATTGCACGATTTCTAAAACTTTCAAAAATAAATTGCCCTGATTTAGCAAAGATTAACATTGCTTTTTATCTGAAGATAGCATGGCATTCGGTATCTAAAACAAGGAAGTTTTAGCTCAGTAATAGAGTTTTAAATTAATGCCCAGGTTCCAGAAACAATGGCAAAAACCATATAAGCCAGGTAAATGATATTCACAGCCAGAAGCATAAGGTTAAACTCAATACGCTTTTTCCGTATCTGACGGCGCAACATGATGCCAACATTTGGAACTACTGAAGCCGATAAATAAAATAAAAAATGAATGTTGAAGAGCGAATCGTAAGGCTGAAGGCTTTCGTCGATTTGTTTGGGACCGAAAAGTAAAAGATAGGTAAAAATCAGAAAAGATGCCAGAAAGAGAAGATAGCTTCCTTTGAGGGCAATGGTTGTTATCGGCCTCTTGCGGTGTACCCGAAATGGTTTTAGAATGATAATGGAAACCACAAAAAGTAAAAGCAGACCGAAAACAAAGATTACTTCAAATACACTCTGAAAAAAAACACCCATACTTTGCTTGCATTTGTACACTGCAAGATAAGAAACTCACCTAAGCAAACAAAGTATTTAGCTTCCTTTGCTAAAGTATAGGTTCTCTCAGATAAAGACTGCCATAAGTGCAGCTATAAAGCCAAACACCAACATAGCTCTTACCGTTCTTTTTAAAATATGGCCTTCGATATTTCCTAGGGCCAACACCGACGAAACAGCTACAATGTTGTTAATGCTCACCATAGTACCCATGGTTCCTCCAACCGATTGTAGAGCCAAAATAGTGGTTCGTTCCAACCCAAGCTGTAAGGCGATGGAATCTTGAATGCCTCCAAAGGTCAGATTCGAAATAGTATTGGAACCACTGAAAAAAGCGCCAATGGCACCCAAAAAAGATGCGAAATATTTCCACGACTGACCCGTCAGGTCAGCCAGCGATCGGCCAATGGTAGTTACTGCCGAAGTTTCACCGCCCATCATCATCAGGTTCACAAATACCAGGGCACCCATCAAGGCTAAAGTAGGTTTCTTTAATTGCAAAAGAGTTTCGGACCAAACATCTTGTACTACCTTCTGTTTGGTGGAATAAATTAAAAAAGTGATGATTGAAATTACTCCGAAAGGCAATAAAGACGGAACATACAAAAGCTTATGGGTCCAACCGACAGCTGTTCCGAAAATACCTTCGAGCGATACTACCAACGAAGCACTCACGCGTAAATCGCCAAGCGAGCCAAGATTGAAAAACAAAGCAGGGTGTGTGGCATCCAGAAGTTGCCTGATTCCCAGCTGAGGAATACGGGTTACAATTAAAAGCAGCAGCGTACCCCACAATGGAAACGATGCCTTGATAATCTGGCCAGGCGATGGATTCGCAGAAGGTTCAGTAGTTAACGGAGGGTTATGCAGAAGCTGGCTGTCGCCGATTTTTTCGTGCAATTGGACCTCCGATTTCGATAAACCAAAACCAGACCTTGCCAGCAACACGGTGCCAGCCATGCCTACTGCACCGCCAACCAGCGAAGGGAACTCGTAGTTAAACCGTGCAACCAGGAGATAAGGTATAATGGTAAAAAGAACACTCGACAAAATGAAAAGCCAGTTTCGAAGCACTGATTGTGGTTTTACGACAAAAAGCAATGCAATTGCCGGAATTACAAGCGCTGCCACAGAATTGATCAATGCCGATTTAAATCCAATTTCAAGGGTTTCTGCAGCGCTCAGGTTTATTGCAGAAAACCCAAACCAGGTGGGAGTTCCCACGGCACCAAAGGTTACTGAGATGCTGTTCATGATCAAAGTCAGAATGGCAGTGCGCACAGGCGGAAAACCTAAACCTACAAGAATTGGAGCAGCCAGAGCAGCAGGGGTTCCAAAACCGCTTGCCCCTTCAATAAGAAAGGTAAATGTCCATCCTACCAACATTAGCTGAGCTACTTTATTCTGTGTAAGTTTATTCAGCCATTGCCTGATGATGGTCAGGCTTCCGGTTGCCTCCATGGTACGAAACAAAAACACTGCGCCTGCAATAATTAAAATAGGCGTCCAGGCTACCAGCAAGCCACTCAACACATTGGCATGTACCAAATTGGCATCGTGGCCAAAAACAACCATCAAAATAAAATACAATACTAAAGCAACAAGTGGCAGTGCTTTCGACGATGGCATACTATTTTTGCGGGTCATCAAAAATACCAGCAGCACAATGGGTAGAGATGAAAATAAAAGTTTTACCATTCGAATAATTCGATGTTTTTATCGGAATATATAAACTTGCCTATTTACCTTTAGGAAGCACCATGTTGGGCGAACTGTTCTTTTCGAGGTACTCCTTCATATTTTCGAAAGTAGTTTCAGAAATATTGTTCACCGCCTCCTTGGTAAAGAATGCCTGATGGGCTGTAATGAGCACATTCGGAAAAGTTTGCAAACGCACAAACTGGTCGTCTTGAATGACCTCTTCCGACAAATCTTCAAAAAACAATTCTTCTTCTTCCTCATACACATCAAGGCCGAGGTAACCAACTTTACCCTTCTTCAGCCCCTCTATCACAGCATTGGTGTCAACGAGAGGGCCCCGACTGGTATTCACAATCATCACCCCTTCTTTCATTGCTGCAATGGCATATTCATTTATCATATGAAAAGTTTCGTGGGTAAGCGGGCAGTGAAGCGAAATAATATCGCTTTGTCGGTAAAGGTCCTGCAGTTCAACATATTCTATGCCTTTTTCCATCATTTCCTTATTCGGGAATTTATCATACGCCAGAATACGGCAACCAAATCCGGAAATTATCTGACTAAACACCTGCCCTATTCTGCCAGTGCCAATTAACCCTATAGTTTTACCGTGTAAGTCGAAACCCAGCAAGCCATCGAGTGCGAAGTTACCGTCGCGGATTCTTGGGTAAGCCTTGTGGTATTTGCGGTTGAGCGATAAAATCAGTCCAAGGGTATGTTCGGCCACTGCATAAGGCGAATAGGCTGGCACACGTACCACGCCCATGCCCAGGGCATAAGCTTTTTCGATGTCAACATTATTAAAGCCTGCACAACGAAGGGCAATGAGTTTCACTCCTATTTTGTTCAAACCTTCCAACACCTCAGCATCGAGCTGGTCGTTTACAAACACACAAACCGCATCAAAGCCTTCGGCCAGCGGAATGGTTTTTTTATACATGCGAGATTCGAAATACGATATTTCGTATTTAAAACGGTCGTTTACAAGGTTAAAGGAATTTACCACCCAGGCTTTGGTGCTAAATACTGCGATGCGAAAGGTTTTTACATCTTGTGTCACCGTACTGGTGGTTATGCTTGCTATTGATTTCATTTTTTTGTTCTATGTTGAAGATAATAATTCGTAAATAAATTGTTTCTAACGATTTCTGTTCGAATAATGAAGGGAATCGCCCCAGCTGTCGTAGCCTATGGTATTACCTGCAAGAGCTACTCTTACTTCGAGGCAGTTTTTGCAATCGTCGGCCGAATCGTCGGTGCAGGGTTTATTCTGGTATAAAAGGTAATCGTCGCGATGGCCTCCCGGAGTTATGTTTGGCATAATTATGTTTGCGCCTACTTTCAATGCCTTTTCGCGCCCAAGTTTATCAATGGCTTGCAAAGCCGTTGCAGCAGCAATGTTGATACGAGGCATCATGAGCCGTAACAGGGCTATCATTTTTAAGGCCATCTGAAATCGATCCTCCTGGCTCCAGAGCTGATGGCGGTATTGATAAAGTGGGGTATCAGAATGTTCGAGGTAAGGGCCCATGCCCACCATATCGATTCCAAATTTCTGCATAAAAAGTAAGTCTCCGGCCAAATCGTCAAGGGTTTGAAAAGGGAGCCCTATCATTACCCCGGTTCCTACCTGATAACCTGTAAGGCGCAAATCTTCAAGTGCTTTCAGTCTGGGCTCAAAACGGTGATCTTTGTCTTGGGGATGAATTTTTTTATACAATTCAGGATTCGACGATTCGATGCGCAACAAGTATCGGTGAGCACCTGCCTGGTACCACTCTGCATAGGTTTCGCGAGTTTGCTCGCCAAGCGATAGCGTAATCCGTAATTCGCCCTGAGTAGCAGCATGTATTTTTTCGAGCAGATTTGTAATTCGCTTTGTGAAAGCAGGCGAACTCAACTCGCCCGACTGCAATACCAGGCTGGCAAACTTATTTTTCCAGGCAAAATCTGCAGCTTCTACTATGCTCTCATCCGAAAGGTTGAAACGATTGATATTCTCATTGTCGTTTCGGATGCCACAATAGAAACAATTTTTGGAGCATATATTCGAAAACTCTATCAAGCCCCTGAAGTAAACGACATTGCCTACCTCTTGCTCCTTTACTGCAGCTGCCCTTTCGAAAAGCTTTGTTTTCTCCTGATCTTTCAGTCCAAGTAAAAACACCAGCTCGTCGCGGCTAAAAACTGATTGATTTAGTAATGTATTTAAATCCATTCCTGAGGTACTAAAAATATAAATCACGTTCGCCTTGCCTGATCCGGTCTAGCCTGTTACGAATTTCTTTGACATTAGCCTGACCCTCTAGTGTTTCAAGGTTTTTTTCTATCATTTGCCATCCTTTGTCAAAGACATTCAGCGGTGCATAATCCTCGAGGTACTCGGCCAGAGTTAATATGGCATTGGGCGAACAAAAGCGTTTTATGAACCCAGGCACCGAGAACTCCATAAAGTGTTCGCCGGTTCGACCAAGGCGATAACAGGCAGTGCAAAATGAGGGTAGGTAATCCTGGCTTAACAGTTCTTCAATCACTTCGCTCAGTGCCCTGTCGTCGTTAATCTTAAACTGTTCCTTGTTCAAATCTTGTTCGTTTTCCTTTTTGGCATAAGCTCCCAGCTCAATTCGGGTACCTCCATCGATTTGCGAAACACCAAAACGCATTACTTCCTTACGCACAGCAGCATTTTCGCGGGCTGTAAGTATCAGTCCGGTGTAAGGTACTGCCAATCGAAGAATGGCAATCAGACGAGTAAATTCTTCGTCGCTTACAAGGTATTTTTTTTCAAATTTGATGTCGGAAGCCTCTTGCAACCTGGGAAAAGAGATGGTATGCGGGCCTACATTATAACAAGCTTCGAGGTGGTTGGTATGCCTTACCAGAGAGAGTACCTCAAAGCGCCAGTCGTATAGGCCGAAAAGGGCTCCAATGCCCACATCATCCAAACCGGCCTCCTGTGCACGGTCGAGCGAGGTAAGCCGGTAATTGTAATCGGCTTTGCGTCCGCTTAGGTGGTATTTCTTGTATTCTTCGGGGTGATAGGTCTCCTGGAAAACCTGGTAGGTACCAATACCGGCTTCTGCCACTGTTTTAAAACCTTCAATTTCAAGAGGAGCAGCATTGATGTTTACGCGACGTATTTCGCCATTGCCCTTTTTTACTTTATACACTGTTTGTGCGGCATCGGCAATAAATTGGGCATCGTATTTCGGATGTTCGCCAAACACCAATATCAACCTTTTCTGTCCTGTGTCTTCAAGGGCTTCCACCTCACTCACCAGTTTTTCTGTCGACAAAGTAGTGCGCTCGGCAGCCTTGTTGGAGGTCCTGAAGCCGCAATACTGGCAATCGTTTGTGCAAAGGCTGCCCACATACAAAGGGGCAAAAAGCACAATGCGGTTGCCATACACACGCTCCTTCAACTGGCGGGCTCCCTCCTTAATTTCTTCAATCAGTTCCGGATCGGTGGCAGCAATTAGCGAAGCAGTTTCAGCCAAAGTGAGTCTTTCTTTATCAAGCGATTTGGCAATTACCGAACGGATGTATTCTCTGTCGGTATTTGCACCGTGAATAAAACTCCAGATTTCATCTGCATCAATAAACGGCTGCATCGGTACATCGGGAATGCGGTACTTTTCGGGCTTAAAAATCATATGAAAGCTTACTTGTATGTCGTTAAAACCGACTTTACCTGTACTCCTTCCAATCGACCTAATTTACCGGTAAGAGAATTGATCTGGTCGCTTGTACCTTCGAGTATCACCGTGATGATACTAACCCCCTTGTCGCGCAGACCCTGGCGTGCAATGATTAAATCGGAATACACCGATAGCAAATGGTTCATTGCATCGATGTGTTCTTTGTTTTCGACAAGGATTACGGCAGCTCCAAATCTCTTTTCCATCAGCAATTCTTTTGGATCAGACTAAAAAGGAAATCTTCGGGTAAGAAGTCGGTTACCAACCCTCAGAATTTTCTGTTACAAAAATAACAATAATTCATCTGCTTCAACGAACGAGAGGAAAAAAAGTTGGATCAGGCAGCTAATATTGATTTTATAATCTTGATGCATTCAACTTTATCTATCTAAATATATGATAGTTAGAAATTTTAACATCAGCTTAATAATAATCTCCTTTAAACTTAACTCCTTTCAAAGATTTACTTCACAATGCTGCTTTAACTTGCCGCTGTTAACTAAACCTTATTTAGAAAATATTATGAAAACAAAAGCTTTACACTTAATTAACAAACACTTATGGAATGTATCTATTTATACATTCTTTGTATTGTTTGCATTATCACTCACATCGGTTCAGGCACAACCCGGATACGTAGCCGGCGATTTCCACCAACACACCACATTTACCGATGGTTCGTGGACAATGCCCCATGTATTTGAAAAATGCGAATACTATGGACTCGACTGGTGGGCCAACAGTGAGCATGGTGGCGGATTTAACCGCGATGGACGTAACTCGGGAGCAGACCTGGATACTACTGTTTATTGGGATCAGGATACTACAATATCCATTCTGGGAACGGTATCGATGAGTGGTGGCCATCAAAACATGTGGCGCTGGCAATCTCTAAGCCAGTTTTCTTTTCCACTTTGCAACGGATTACGGGCGCAGCATCCAAACAATCTTATTATTCAGGGATATGAAATGAATGTTCCAGGTCATGAGCATGGCAGCGTGGCCATTATTGGCGAACAATTTAACAAGAACAATAAAAATGTTGATGCGTTGGCACAATTTGAATACATGTTCGACAATTCTGACCGGGATGTAACAGGAGGATTGGCCATGGGATGGACAAAATCTACCGCCAGCAACCACGAAAAAACCCTTGAGGCTGCAAAATGGCTGCAGGATAACCACACCTATACTTCGTGGTTAATTCCCGCTCACCCCGAGAGACAAAGAAAATATACCATTTCTCATTTCAGGGATATGAATAACATTGCCCCCGATGTGTGTTTTGGCTTCGAAAGCATGCCCGGACATCAGAAATCTGCAGGTCGCGGAGGATATAGCACAAGCGCTTTTGGTGGCACCTATGGAGGATGCGGCTATTTTGCAGCACGTGTAGGTGGCCTCTGGGATGCCATGTTAAGCGAAGGACGCAACTATTGGTTGTTCGCCAGCTCAGACTTCCATGATATCGACGATGACTTTTATCAGGGAGAATACCAAAAAACATATACTTATGTAACCAAAAAGAACAGTTACCCTCATCTGCTCAATGGTTTACGTTCAGGCAATAGCTGGATTACCAATGGCGACCTGATTGATTACCTTGGTTTTACTGTTTACGAGGGTCAAAAAAAGGCTGAAATGGGCCAGAATCTGGCTTTAAAAGCCGAAAGTATTTCAATTGTAATCATTGTTCACGACCCCAGTGAACCTAACCACAACACTTACAGTAGTTATAATACACCTACCCTTCACCATATCGATCTGATTGCAGGAAAAGTAAAAGGAAAAATAGATCCTGCCAGTCCGGAATATGCAATAGACACAGTAGCCACAACCAGCGTAATTGCACGCTTTGATGCTGTGGGTGGTGTAACTGATGCCAATGGATTAACCAGTATGCAATGGAAAAATAAGGGCAATGGCTGGTACGAAGTTACTTATAATATTTATCCTGTTGAAAAAGATATGTACTATAGAGTACGTGGCACCAACCTTGAGTTAGGTGTGGCCAACGAAACCGACCCCAACGGAAACCCTCTTGCCGATGCACTTATGGGAGCTAACGATGGCGCCAAGGCTTTTGCTGATTTGTGGTTTTATTCAAACCCAATTTTTGTCACTGCATCGAAAAAAGCAAATTTGAAATCGACCGAAGAAGAAAACTTCATTCATCCCTTGTCGGGTGAAGTAAGTTTATATCCAAATCCTGCCAGCGATCAGGTGAGTATTAGCAACGAATCAGGCGAAAACATTTTAGTAACAGTGTTTGATATCACTGGCAAAATGGTTAAGTCATTTGCATCTGCTGACCTGGTAATTGAAATGGACGTAACGGATCTTGAAAAAGGCAATTATGCAGTTGTTTTGAAGTCGGCCAGTACAACAAAAACCATTCAGCTGCAGAAAAAATAAACGCTCGACCTTCATTCTTTAACTCCAGACTCACGCAAAGAACAACGAAGGAAAATAATACCTTTCATTATTGACAGGAGTATGCATAAAAAAAACAGGAAGACTTCTCTTCCTGTTTTTTTTATTACGTATTTTTTAAAACAGCTCTACTGAATGATAGATTTTCGTATATCACCAATTTTTTTCTGAAGAGTTTCCAATTCTACAATCCATTTATCCATTTGAGCAATTCCTGCCTTTGATTCTGCATTGTAATTACTTGTAACATTTATTTCTATTGCCATAAAAACTTCGTGCAAATCTTCGAGCATCACAATATATTCTTTCACTACTTCGTTGGAGCGGTAGTTGCTGAGCATCATTAGCAGGTTGTTGAGTGAATACTTCTGGTCGATAAGACGCTCAATTACCTCGGCATTGCGACTCTCGATAGCCACATGGGTTCCAATATAGATGGCTTCTACCCAGCCACCCAGAATTATGACAGATGCTGTAGCGAAGCGTTCATTGTCTTTGAGATAGGTTTCTGTTTCGTAGTAAACTTCGTTGGCAATAGAGATCAGCGAATCTTTGTTGGTAAGATTGTTTTCGAACCTCTTGGCGGTTTGTTCAAAAAAACTGCCTGGTATTCCCATTTGTTCGGAAAGAGATTGCATGGCGGTGAAATGACGCCCTGCTACTTCGAATTGTTCAAACACCCTGGCATAACTAAGATCCACTGCAAACACACCCAGGTTCATGGCTTTCTTATAACTTGTCATGTAGGCGTTAATGTTTTCAGGAGAGTTAAGAAGCTCTTTCGAAAAAACCGTTCCGGCGGTTTCAAATAAAGTCGAAAGCTCCACAGAAAGATACATGTTATAGAATATAGGTATCCCTGCTCCCACGGTGTCAAAATCCTGGAATACAGCATTGGTATCGGATAGGTCAACGCTGTCAAGTCCAATTTCCTTGCCCTCTTGACCAGCTCTTTTACAGGTGATAGCCAACAATGCTACCATTAAAATTAGTATTACATGCTTTTTCATTCTTCTCCTTTTTACACTATTTACTTAAAAACAGTTGGTTAATTTTTTCTATCAGCTTGTCAATTAAAATTGGCTTTGAGATGTAATCGTCGAACCCAAATTGCAAATATTTTTCTCTATCATCGGACATAGCAAAAGCAGTTTGCGCAATAATTGGCAATGCAGGTTTTTTAATTCTTATTTCGTTCATTGCCTCTATTCCGCTCAGCATGGGCAATCTTACATCCATCAGAACCACATCGATGTTTTCTATTTCAGAACACATGTTTACTGCTTGCCGGCCATCGCGGGCGGTAATAATCTTTGCTTTCGAAGAAGCAAGCAATTCGGTAAGAAATTCCATACTAATGTCATCATCTTCTACAATAAGTATAGTCTTGTCTTCCCAGTTTGGTAAAAGCATTTGGTTTGGTTTAGTTCACAAAAGATAATCAATTCAGCTGCAAGTTACAAATATCCGTTTTTTGAAATGAAAAACTTTATTAACGATGCATCAATTTGTGAGATAGCCAGAAATTGTTTTTTCCATAAACAGGCAGGCCTTATGTAAATTTTCCTTTGCCTGCGTGCTTAATCCTGCCATAAACTCCCATTCATAACCTTTAATATGAAGTAAGTAAGCTTTGGGTATACTTTCATAAATGCTTTGACAGAGGCCAAGAATATACCCGGGCGATACGGCATGCATGCTGAAACCGGCGTTCATATTAGGTTCGAGAATCTCGAGTTTAAACTGATCTACCTCTTCAAGCGAGGCATCGGCATAGATAACAATATCAAATTGGTTCAGGTCATAGGCGTCTTCAATATTCAACTGATAATTGGTATCAGTAAATACCGAATTATACTGATGTTTCTTTGCCCAATCTTCGATGTGTTCTGCTAACAATATTCCCAAGCCATCATCCTGACGACCCGGGTTACCATATCCATATACCAGAATTTTCTTCATGCCTTAAAAATAAAAAATCAGTCAAAGCCGATAACAGCAAGGTGTGTTATTGCTTTGACTGATTTGAATGCAGGGCTTATCAGATGTTTCGTTTTTTCTGAATCAGCTTATTGTTACTGTCGTAAAGAGCTATTTCAAGTGGCATTTGTCCAAGTGCATGGGTAGCGCAACTCAAACAGGGGTCGTATGCTCTGATGGCTACCTCTACGGCATTCATCATTCCCTCTGTTATTTCGGGTTTTTTGGACATCTCGCGCACTGCTACCTGGTTCACCGCATTGTTCATGGGCTGATTGTTGTTTGTAGTAGACACAATTAGGTTACACATTTCAATCTGGTCATGCTCGTTAATTTTATAATGATGGAAAAGTGTACCACGCGGGGCTTCAATGAGACCTATTCCTTCAGAGCGTTTTTTCCCTTTGACTACTAGTTCTCCTTCCATGAGGTCTTCATCATTTAAAAGTTCTTTCATTTTCTCTGCAGAATGAAGAATCTCTATCAACCTTGCCCAATGGGCATGCATAGGCCTATGACAGGGGTTTCCGCCATTGTAGTCCTTAAACAACTGAAACTCTTTTTGTGCCAGTGGAGTATCGATAAATTCTGCCGTATTCATTCGTGCAAGCGGTCCTACGGTATACCAGCCAAGCTGTTTACCAAATTCCTTCAGGTAGGGAAACTTCATATAACTCCAATTGCGTACTTCTTCGTCGATGTATTTTGTATAATCCTGGTAATCGATGTCGTGTAGAATAATATTTCCTTCCTTGTCTACAGCCCTTAATACCCCATGATACAAATCCAGTGCACCATCCCTACGCACAAGACTTAGGTAACTGGATGGAAATTCGCAAAATAAGTCAATGACAGCTTTGTTTTTCTTATGGTAGTCTTTAAAAAACTCAAGGGCATCCTGTGCCCAGGTAATCATATGGTCGATATTCATGGGTGCTACACCATGAAGGAATTTATCTTTATCGGCCTGAGTAAGGTGTTTGTTAATGCCTCCGGGAATAGCCCCGGTTCCATGTATTTTCTTACCCGCTGTAGCTTCGATAATTTCCTGACCGAATTTTCGCATCATCACTCCCTGAACAGCTAAATCTTTATTGGCAAAGGCAACTCCAATTACGTTTCGTGTGATTGGGTCGCTATCGATGCCAAAGAGCAAATCGGGAGAAGCGAGATGAAAAAAGTGCAGGGAATGTGACTGAAACATCTGACCATAGTGCATCAATCGACGCATCTTCTCTCCAGTGGGGGTAAGACCTTCACCTGTACCTGCACCTACAATAACATCCAGGGCTTTGGCGGCTGCAAGGTGGTGGCTAACAGGACAAATACCACAAAGGCGCTGCACAAGCACCGGGGCTTCCCAATAGGGCCTGCCTTGCACAAAGCGTTCAAAACCCCTGAATTCGACAATATGCAGGCGGGTTTGATTGACATTCCCTTCGTTGTCGATATGGATGGTCACTTTTCCGTGACCTTCTACCCGGGTTACGGGTTCTATTGTAATTTTTTGTCCCATAGTTAAGGCTTTTTTTAGTCGTACTTAATCACATCATAAGGCATCTTCATGGCATCGCCTGTTACCAGGGCAATCAGTGCTTCCCAAATAAGGTCGGCCCGTGGGGGGCATCCAGGTAAATGATAGTCGATTTTTACTACCTCATGACAGGGATAAACTTTATCGAGAAGAATAGGCAATTCAGCATCGTTTGGAATAATGCGGGCCTCGTTGCTTTGTCTGACAGTAACTCCATTCAAATAGGCCTCTTCGAGGCATTCACGCAAGGGTATTCCGTTGCGCATGGCAGGCAGTCCACCCATAATGGCACACTCACCTACCGACACAAGAATTTTACAATTTTCCCTGAAATCTTTTAGTACATGCACATTTTCACTGTTGCAACACCCTCCTTCTATCAGGCCAATATCGCAGCGCCGCGAAAACTTTTTTATATCGTCAATAGGCGATTTATCGAATTCAACCAGTTGAATCAGGTCAAGAATGCGCTCGTCGATATCGAGTAATGACATGTGGCAGCCGAAACAGCCTGCCAGCGATGTGGTTGCTACTATTGGTTTACTCATGATAAGCGTATTTTAAGTGTGTGAAATGATTTTTTCTACATCGGAACCTATAGGCATCTTATCATACTTGCGCTCACCTATGGGTATATCAAAACCCTTTTCACGCACCAATAAGGCACCTACAGGACAAACATCCATGGCTTTCTGTGCTGTTTCGGGAGTAAGCTCTTTACCCAACTTAGGGTCGATACCTATTTCGACCCGGCTACCTCTTTTCTTATAGGCAAAAATGGTTCTTCCCTTTTCGTCTGTAATAGCCCGAATACAGCGTTTACAGAGGATACACCTATTTTGATCCTTTATAAGCAATGGGCTGGTGGCATCCACGTCGCGCTGCGGAAAAGCAAAAGGGTAACGAGGTACCATTATTTTATAACGATAAGCCAGTGCTTGTAATTCACAAATACCTCCTTTTTCACAGGACGGACAGAAATGGTTACCCTCCACGAAAAATAATTCTAAAATCGCTTTGCGTAAGGCATCAATTTCTGGAGTATGGTTTTCGATTACCATTCCATCAGTTACAGGCGTTGTGCAGGCCGTCATCATCCGGCCATTTATCTTCACGCTGCAAACACGACAGCTACCTTTGGGTTTTATTCCAGGGTAATTGCACAGGGTAGGAATATAAATACCATTCTCCCTGGCGGCTTCGATCATGTATGTATTTTTTTCGGCCATACACTCTATGCCATCAATTGTAAATCTTACTATCTGATTCATACTACCTGCTTTAAATGTTTGAAACTCGATTGGTAACTTCGCAAGCCTCTTTTACAGCCTTCGAAAGGTCGAATCCGCTATCGAAATCTTTGGATTTCTGAATCTTTTCTTCGAACAAATGCCTAAAGTTTTTAAGAGAAGTAAGAATCGGATTAGCGGCAGTCTGACCCAGGCCACAGCGACTAGCCTTAAGTGTCTGGCCCCATTCTTCCATATCTTTCAGATCTTGCATCACACCTCGTGCATCGAGGATTTTTTCCAGTTTATGTTTTAATATTGTTGGCAGAATACGGCAAGTAGAGCAACTTCCGCACGATTCGTCGATAAAGAACTCGGTAAAGTTAAGCACAACATCGATCAACAAATCGCGAGTATTATCGAAGATGATAAGTGAACCTCCGGTGGCAAGATCTTCGTAACCCAAAATACGTGAAAAACCTTCGGGATTAATAAGTGCACCCGATGGGCCTCCTACCTGCACAGCCTGAATCCCTTTAAAAGGGGCTCCTACCATGTCGAGAATATCATTCACCGAAAATCCCCATTGCACTTCATACACCCCCGGGTGGCGGCAATCACCCGATACACTCAGAAGCTTTGTTCCGGTCGACTGGGCTGTTCCGAATGACCGGTACCAAGCCCCACCGTTTAAAATTACTTTCACAGCTGCACAAAGTGTTTCCACATTGTTTACAACTGTAGGTTGATCGAGGTAACCTTTTTCGACAGGAAAAGGAGGCCTGTCGCGAGGTTCGCCGCGCTTACCCTCGGCCGATTCAATAAGCGCCGATTCTTCGCCACATACATAGGCTCCAGCCCCGAACTGAATACGAATCTCAAAATTAAAGCCTTCTTTACCTAAAATATTTTTCCCCAGGTATTTTTTATCTCGGGCATTTTGAAGAATCTCTTCGAGGTAATTCTGCAAGTACTTGTATTCGTAGCGAATATAGAGTATCCCCTCCTCAGCACCCACCGCATAACCGGCAATCACCATACCTTCGAAGAGAAGCCGCGGCAGCTCGGTGAGTATGACACGGTCTTTAAATGTTCCCGGCTCGCCCTCATCGGCATTGCAGAATATATATTTACTCTCACCCTTGGCATTTCGACAAAATTCCCACTTCAATCCGGTAGGAAAACCTGCACCTCCGCGACCACGGATGTTGGAATCCTTTATTTCGCGAATGACTTCTTCGGGCGTCATGTGAACGATTTTCTTAATAGCTTCGCCCACCTTATATTCTGGATCGAGTATAGGACCTATTTTACGAATATTGTTGCTAACCACGGTTTTAACCAGCTCGTTACGGTTGGCCCCATCGCCAAAGGAGGCAGAATACATATCACCTACATTCTTATTTTCCTTGATATCGCGGATTAATTCTTTCACCCTAAAAGGAGTGAGCTTAGTAAAAACCTGGTTGTTAATCAGCGCAGCTGGTTCCTGGTCGTTCATTCCAATACAGGCTGTTTCGTACAAACCAATTAGTCCATCAGGAGTAACCTCGCCGAAATGAATTCCAGCCTCCTTTTCAAAAGTTTCGGCCACTTCCTCACGCCCCATCATTTGGGCCACAGCACTATTATTCAAATAAATTGAATATTTTCCTGTCGGTTTCATCGAGAAGAAGTGATAAAACGAAATGGTTTGCTCCACATCGACCTCCGACATCTGGAGCCCATGAGCGATCAGGGATACACTCTCGGCCGATATATAACCAAACTCCGACTGGATATCGATCAGGATATCCATCATACGGGTTTTATCGTGGTTATACTTTTCAAGGGTTTTTTGGGCAAAGTTTTTCATTTTTGAAGGTGTTTATTTTAAAATATACCAATCGTCAGAAAACCTTATTCCCTTATTGGGGAAGCCTTACAAACAACATCTTGCTGATAGCGGTTGTTATTTGCTTCACACTAAAAATAGGATATTAGCTTTTGATACACAATATTTTCGATAATTTAGAATTATTTCAAATAACACATATGCTTGAACCACAGACAATAGTTCTAAGATCGATGATTAAAATCATACCTGTATCTCCCATGCGCACTGACCAATATCATTCTCGCGTTGGTGTATCTTTCATTAGCTTAGAGCAAGATTTGGAGGGAATAATTTACACATATAGCCGAATATAACTATTTACCAAAAACAAGATAATATGAAAGTAGGTTGCTTGAAAGAAATTAAAACACACGAATACAGAGTAGGCATGACCCCCTCTGATGTGAAATCGTACGTTTCCCGCGGACACGAAATACTCATTCAGGTAAATGCAGGTACTGCAGCTGGCTTTGATGACAGTGAATACATCAAAGCCGGTGCTAAAATGGTTGCTGCACGGGAAGATATTTTTGCCAAATGCGATATGATTGTAAAGGTAAAAGAGCCACTTCCAGAGGAATACCCCTTGTTTCGGGAAGGGCAAATACTCTACACTTACCTTCACCTGGCAGCCGACCAGAAACTTACCGAAGCCATGATGAAAAAAGGCATTAAAGGTGTTGCCTACGAAACCATCGAAAACGAAGATGGCCAGTTGCCCTGTTTAAAGCCCATGAGCGAAATAGCCGGAAGACTTGCCACTCAGGAAGGCGCCAAATACCTCGAAAAAACCTTCGGTGGACGTGGTGTATTGTTGGGAGGTGTGCCAGGCGTATCCCGTGGCAAAGTAGGAATAATAGGTGGTGGTGTGGTGGGTACAAACGCATGCAAAATTGCTACCGGCATGGGTGCCGACGTTACCATTCTGGATGTGAATGCCGACAGGCTGGCCTACCTGGATGATATTTTTGGATCGCGAATTACAACGCTTTACAGCACCGAAGCGAATATCGAAATGGTGCTTCGCGAAAGTGATTTACTTATTGGTGCGGTTCTACTCGCCGGAGCCAAGGCTCCCACCTTGGTGCGCCGCGAACACCTTAAACTTATGAAGAAAGGTTCGGTAATTGTGGATGTAGCTGTCGATCAGGGTGGATGCGTAGAAACAATTAAACCCACCACCCATGATAATCCGGTTTATGTAATCGATGATGTGGTGCACTATGGAGTGGCCAATATGCCAGGCGCTGTGGCTTTAACATCAACTAAAGCACTTACCAGTACTACTCTGCCTTACGGGCTTATGATTGCCAACCATGGTCTGGAAGAAGCCTGCAAAAAATCGGAAGCCATTACCAAAGGAGTAAACCTTTACAAAGGCCATATCACCTACCATGCTGTAGCAGATGCCTTTGGAATGAAATATAGCGATCTGAAGAGCCTGATTTGAAAATCAACCTGTTTGATTCCTACTTAAACAATGTCCGCATGACACTACAGGTCTGCGGACATTGTTTTTCAATCATCCGGGTTTGGCTATATTCGTAGTTTAAAAGCAGTATCGCTTGTTGAAAAAACCAAAAATAGAAACAATCCGCCTTCGGGTTTACGGACTCATTCAGGGTGTTGGCTTCAGACCATTTGTTTACAAACTGGCTTCCGAATTAAAACTAAATGGTCTGGTGTATAACCAAAATACTGGCGTTGTAATAACTCTTCAGGGCGAAAAAGCCAGAATCTTGCAGTTTATAGATAGGCTTACAAAAGAAGCTCCACAAGCAGCTCAGATTGAAAAGGTTGAAAAAGAAACCATCCTGAGTCAGAGCTATTTTAATTTTTCCATTGCAGAAAGTCAAAAAGTAGATAAGTCTATCACCCGAATCAGTCCGGATATTGCTGTTTGCGCCGATTGCCTTTCCGATATGCAACTGCAAGCTCACCGCTTAAACTATCCCTTTACAAATTGCACCAACTGTGGCCCAAGGTTTTCGATTGTTGAGTCAATTCCGTACGACCGGAATAACACAAGCATGAAAACCTTCGAAATGTGCCCTGTTTGCAAGGCAGAGTATCACAATCCGCTGAATCGTCGGTTTCATGCCCAGCCGGTGGCATGCAATTCATGTGGACCGACTTATTGCCTGCATGAGGCAGGTAATGCACACCACAACTTTACCAACCTGATCCTGCAACTTGCTAAACTGATAGACCAGGGCGGTATTGTAGCCATGAAAGGACTGGGAGGTTATCACCTTGCCTGCGATGCCCTGAATGCCAAGGCCATCGAAAAGTTAAGAAAAGTAAAAGTGCGCGATGGTAAACCTTTTGCTTTGATGGTCTCTTCGATAGAAATTGCCAATCATTTTGCAGCAATATCAGAAGAAGAAAAAACTGCCCTGCTTTCTTGGCAACGACCCATCGTACTTTTAAAGTCGAATGTAAAAGCAGTAACAGGCATTGCCGACGGATTAAAAAGCCTTGGCATCTTCCTTCCATACATGCCACTGCATCATCAGCTTTTTCAACACCTTAATACACAAGCCCTGGTTATGACAAGTGGCAATATCACGCATTGCCCGATAATTATAGAGAATCTGGAAGCGCTGGATGCTTTTTCCCTTAAAACAGATGCAGTACTCACGCATAACCGGCCTATCGTAAATCGTCTCGACGATTCGGTGGTACAGTTAATAGGCAATAGAACGCAAATCCTGCGCAGGGCCAGAGGCTATGTGCCTACCCCATTGAAACTTTTGTTTGAAACAGAAGGTATTCTTGCCACCGGGGCGGAACTATCCGGTGCTTTTTGCATAGGCAAAGGAAGAGAAGCCATAATGAGCCCTCACCTGGGCGATTTAAGAAACCTTGAAACACTTGACTTTTTCGAAACCACATTGAACCGTTACAAAAGTCTCTTCGAGTTTCAACCTAAGCTTGTGGTTTGCGACCTTCACCCCGATTACCTGAGCACACGGCTTGCAGAAAACACCAAATTGCCTGTAATACGGGTTCAGCATCATCATGCTCACATAGCCTCTGCCATGGCTGAATTTGGTTTGGACGAAGAAGTAATTGGTGTAGTATACGATGGTACTGGTTATGGCACTGATAACCATTCATGGGGCAGTGAAATTATGGTGGCCAGCCTAAGCTCTTTCAGTCGAAAATACCATTTCGAATACATCCCTGTTCCGGGAGGAGATAAAGTGGCCGAAGAACCCTGGCGTAGCGCACTGGCTTACCTGTATGCCTACTTTGGAGAATCTATTCCAACCACCCCAAGATTTATTCATACCATAGGCTCGCAAAAAATAAATCTATGCCTTCAGGCCCTCGAACAGAAGATAAACACTCCCTTATCATGCAGTGCAGGCCGACTTTTCGATGCAGTTTCTGCCTTATTGGATGTCTGTAAGCATGCTACTTACCATGCGGAGGCACCCATTATGCTCGAAAACTGCACAATTGAAGGAATCACCGATAGCTATCCGGTAAAATGCGAGCCGGAAATAGTATGGAAAGAAACATTTATAGCCATGCTGGAGGATCTGAATAATCAAGTACCTGTTTCGGTAATCAGCACCAAATTTCATAACACGATCATTCAGGTGACCTTTGAGGCAATAAAAAAAATACATCAGCAAACCGGCATCACCAAAGTGATTCTCAGCGGAGGCACATTTCAGAACAAATACTTATCGGAAAATTTATTAGCTTTACTTCACCTAACTGGCTATGAAACTTACATATCGGCCCAAATTCCTGTCAATGACGGTGGTATAGCACTGGGACAGATGGCCATAGCCGCAAAACAACTTGCCTTATGTGTTTAAGTGTACCTGCAAAGATTCTTAACATCGAAGGCTCAAACGCCAAAGCTACTGTTGGAGGTAGCATAATAAATGTCAGCCTTCAGCTTGTCGAAAACATTGAAATTGGTGATTATGTGTTGGTGCATACCGGATTTGCACTCGAAAAAATTGATGCCAAAACTGCCCGGGAAACCTTGGCCATGCTTACCAGTATGGTGGAAGAAAATCCGGAAGACATGATCCGGTTTATCGAAATCTGACCTCAACATGCTAAAATACCTCGATGAATACCGCGACAAGGACCTCGCACAGAACCTCGTGGCGCAGATTAATTATGCCTCAAAGAAAAGCATACGCATTATGGAAGTATGCGGAGGACATACAATGGCCATACGCAAATATGGCATTCAGAATTTACTTCCTCCCACAATAAAACTACTCTCTGGTCCGGGCTGCCCTGTGTGTGTAACCAGCAGAAGTTTTATTGATAAAGCAATAGCTTACAGCGCTATGCCCGATATTATTATTACCACTTATGGCGACTTGATGCGGGTACCAGGTACCTCTTCCAGCCTTTTAAAGGAGAAAGCCCGCGGAGCCGATGTACGCATTGTGGTTTCCACACTCGATGCAGTTAAAATTGCCAAGGAGAACCCGGAAAAAACCGTTATTTTCCTCGGAATAGGTTTTGAAACCACTACTCCACCTACCGCAATAGCGGTATTAGAAGCCAGTAAAATAAAACTAAAGAACTTTTTAATTCTATCGGCACACAAGCTCATGCCTCCTGCCATGGCAGCATTAATCGACGAAGGTACACTCATTGATGCCTATATCGGTCCCGGCCATGTAAGTACCATTGCCGGATCGAAGATTTATAAACCACTGGTAAACCAATACGATATCTCGGTAGTGATATCGGGTTTTGAGCCAGTTGATATTCTTCAATCGATTTGGATGTTGGTGAAGCAGATAGAAAGCGGCATCCCTTCTGTAGAAATTCAATATTCACGGGCCGTTAGTCAGGAGGGTAACCTGAAAGCACAAAATCTGGTGAACGATGTTTTTGAACCCTGCACAGCATTTTGGAGGGGATTAGGTGCCATTCCAAAAAGTGGATTAAAATTAAAGCCTGAATACAATTCCTTTGAAGCAGAAAGCTTATTACCACTGGAAATAGCAGAAAAACCCGAACCCAAAGGCTGTCTGTGTGGTCAAATTCTTAAGGGACAAAAAATCCCGACTGATTGCAAGCTTTTTGGTAAAACTTGTACACCTGAAAAGCCTGTTGGTGCTTGCATGGTTTCTGACGAAGGCACCTGTGCTGCCTATTTTAAATACAACGATTACTAAAATTGAATTGAGTTCTATCCTTCTATCTGATAAAGCTTTTGTTTTAGGCAAATCCTGATTCGGCTTCTATAAAGTAAACTTGATGTTTATAAAAAAACCAGGCTGCGAGTGAAAGTACACAGCAATCTTAGCTTTTTCATCACAAAAAAGAGTAATTTGGAATTGCTAAAATCTATTTATTCTTTTTTATGTCAACGGACACAATACTCATAGGCCATGGTGCGGGTGGTATGCTAAGCCATAAACTCGTCCACGAACTCTTTCTAAAACATTTTAAAAACAAACAACTTGCTGGATTGAGTGATGCCACTATCGTGAAAACCACATCGCATACAGCCTTTACTACCGATTCGTACGTGGTCGACCCGATTATTTTTCCCGGAGGCGATATTGGAAAATTGGCCGTAAGCGGTACTGTAAACGATTTACTTGTCAGTGGGGCCTTGCCTCAGTATTTGAGCGCAGGCTTTATTATCGAAGAGGGGCTTCCAATGGAAACCCTTGAACAAATTGTAAAGTCCATGGCCAGGGAAGCCAAACATGCCGGTGTTGAAATTGTTACAGGCGATACCAAAGTGGTAAAAAGAGGGCAATGTGATAAACTCTTTATCAATACCTCCGGAATTGGAAAAGGGATTGAAAACATGGAACATCTCTGGAAAAAACCTGAATTAAAGGCTGGAGATAAAGTGCTCGTTTCAGGTTACCTGGGCGACCATGCCATTACCATACTGGCAGCCCGCAACAACATAACTTTCGAGGAAGAAATCGTTTCGGATGCAGCCCCCCTTAATAATCTCATTCTGCCCCTTTTCGAAAACTTTGGTCACTCCATTCGGTTTATGCGCGACATTACCAGGGGTGGCCTGGCTACCATTTTAAACGAGATATGTGAACACAAAAATATTGGTGTAGAACTTAACGAATCATTATTGCCAGTAAGAAATGAAGTAAAAGGTATCTGCGAGATATTTGGTTACGATCCGCTCTACCTGGCCAACGAAGGAAAAGTAATGATGATAGTGGAACAGAATGCTGCTGAAGCTGTGCTTGAAAAAATGAAAGAATCGGATCTGGGAAGGTATTGCGCCATGGTAGGCGAAATAACCAGTAGCTTTCCGGGAAAGGTAAGGCAGTTGTCGGTAATCGGTGGAAGTAGAATAGTGGATATGCTCCAGGGCGAAATGCTTCCAAGAATTTGCTAATAAAAATCAACATACTAATTTCTTCAATGTACACAAATGCATGAATTCTCTCTCGCTTCCGAAATAGTCGACATGGTGGAGCAAGCCGCAAAAAATGCCGGCAAAGGTAAAGTTACCTGCATCGAATTGGAGATTGGTGAATTAGCGGGCGTGGAAGAATCTGCTTTATTGATAGCCCTGGAAAGCCTTACACTCCATTCAATGTCGAAGGGAGCACAAATTATTACCAAAAATACTAAAGGCAAAGCCATATGTTCAAACTGTAACTTTGAATACGAATTGCAAGATTTATTTACGCTTTGCCCAAAATGCAGTGGTTTTCGAAAGCAAATCATCTCCGGAAAAGAATTTAATATACTGAGTATTGAGGCTGAATAAGCCAGGAGAAATAAAAAGAAATTGATAGTTTTACTACACTTCAAAATACTTTGACTATGTGCGATACTTGTGGATGCAGCGACAATGAAAAAGGATATACACTGGAAAAACCAGGTCAGAAGCCTACCAACTCCGGGAATGATGTCCACGATCACGACCACAGTAATGGTCACGGTCATGGACACGGACATGGTCATGGGACAAGTGAACCAATTTTGCTTTCAACCCCGGTATTATCAAAAAACAACCTGATAGCCGAAAGGAACCGTGGAATTTTCGAAGCAAAAAATATAAAAACCTTTAATCTGGTAAGTTCGCCCGGAAGCGGAAAAACCACCCTGTTGGAGAAACTCATTCCAATTTTGAAGAAGCTAAAAGAAGTGTATGTAATCGAGGGCGACCAGCAAACAACCAACGATGCCAATCGCATCGATCAGGCTGGGGCCATGGCTATTCAGGTAAATACCGGAAAGGGTTGTCATCTCGATGCAATGATGATTCATGATGCCCTTCTTCAATTGAAACCCACCGAAAACAGTTTGCTTTTTATCGAGAATGTGGGAAATCTGGTGTGTCCATCACTATTCGATCTGGGAGAAAACTCAAGAATCCTTATTTCCAGCGTAACGGAAGGCGCTGATAAACCCCTGAAATACCCTTATATGTTCGAAAGTTCGCAACTGTGCGTAATCAACAAAACAGACCTTCTCCCCTACGTCGATTTTCGAATAGACCAATTTAAGACCAATGCTTTGAGAGTAAACCACCATCTCGATTTTGTGGAAGTATCAGCCACAGGTGGTCAAGGCATCGAAGAGCTGGTAAAATGGATACTGGCGTAATCCAGGATGCTAAACTATTTTCGGTCGAAAAACACATTCTTAGAGCTTGCACTCAGCGGAATGCCATAAATAATCTTCACATCATTGCCCATTAGACCAAGTTCTTTAGCTGCCATACCCACTGTATACATAATCCGGTTGTCCACACGATGATCCATTGCGATGCTTACTGCCGAACCAATGGCAATGCCTAAATCACCTGTATTGAATGCACAAGGCATCTCGGGATGCAGTTCTTTTGCAGCACAATTTTCGAATCCACACAAACCGCAATAACCCAA
Organism: Bacteroidota bacterium; assembly: GCA_016699695.1. NCBI lineage: Bacteria > Pseudomonadati > Bacteroidota > Bacteroidota bacterium. The sequence goes on along the minus strand of CP065006.1, from coordinate 2,677,988 downwards.
GCCAAGCGAACCAAAACGGGTTCCGATGAGCACCATCACTTCGGCCTGTTTAATATTCAGGGCATCGCGCGAAAATGCTTGTCCATTGGGCAGTCTGGCACCTATCTCACTCATTTTATCCGAAAGGAGGGCAATAGTATCACCATCCACAATTATCATTTCTAGAAAATCCATACCTCGTCCCTTGGGAGCCGTTCTGGCAGCCAACATCATTTCTTCGGCTATGCGCAGTACGCAATTTCTTTTAATTTCATTTTCTGAAAGAATTGCCATACCTTAAGTCATTAAAAATATTAATTCTACTTTAACAGATTAAACAAAACCCTTGTAAACATTGATATTTCAAGGAAATTCAGTATCTTCAATGCACAGAAAAACAGGCTTATCGTTCCGAAAAATGTTTAATACAACGTAAAAATAATAATCGATATGGAAAAACACTGACCTCTGTAATAGAGCGAGTTAGTGTTCACCTTAATGATTATCAGCATGTATTTTGTAATTCAACAAAGAAGTTCTTTGACAAAGCACAGCAATATTCATTAGGAATAATACAAAGTCAGATGCGCAATATTGAAAGAATAAGCGAAGATTTGGGAGCTAACTACCATCAAATGCAGCACTTTATAACTGAGTCTAACTGGGATCATCGAGTTTTGATAAATCAAGTAGCCCAGGAAGTAAGCCAGGTTTTACCCAAAAGAAAACTTACAGGATTGATTATTGATGAAAGTGGTTGGGTAAAAAAAGGCGACCATAGCGTAGGCGTTGGACATCAATATTGTGGGAATGTAGGGAAACTATCAAATAGTCAGGTTGCGGTATTTGCTTGTTTAAGTAATGGGGATTTTGCATCAATGGTTGATGCCCGACTATACCTTCCCAAGGCTTGGTGTGACGACAAGACAAGATGCGAAAAAGCAGGCGTTCCTGTAAAGCACCGAACATTTAAAACTAAGCTCGAACTGGCATTAGAAATTATTCGCCAGCAAGTAACCAATGGCATCATCTTCGATTTTATTGGAGGCGATGGTTATTATGGTAACGATGTGGATTTTGCCAGCAGCATAGATTTGCTTGGTTATCTGTACATGCTGGATATCCATAAAGACCAAAAAATATATTTGGAACGTCCTGACTTGGCTATTCCCGAGCGAAAAAGCAATAAGGGTCGTGAACCCAAGAAATTAAAAGCAACTACAGACGAATTAAGTGTATCAAAATATTTACAGACTTTAAATGACGAAAATTGGCAGCGTATTAGTGTTCGTAATACAGCCAAAGGAGTTCTTGTAGCTGACTATCATTTTATAAAGCTTTGGATAATCAATAACAGTAAAATGCAAGTAGAGCAAAGGTTACTGGTTATCCGTAAAACGAAAACCAAAGAAGGCAAGGACGAAATAAAATATTCTTTTACCAATGCTAATCTTGAACAATACACTAAGAAAGCTATAGCCTATATGCAAGCACAACGGTACTTTGTAGAACATTGCATAAAAGAATCAAAACAGATACTCGGGCTAGACCAGTTTCAGACACGAAAATGGCTTGCATGGCAACACCAGGTTGCATTAAACTTTTTGGTCTCGTCATTTATTTTAAAAGAAAAATTGCATTGCTTTGATGATTTACCTTTACTATCGGCTCGTGATATTAAAGAATTTATCACTTTTAAACTTTATAAACAGATGACCGAAGAACAAATGATTGATAGAATTTATGACCGGCATTTAAAACGACAGCGTGATATAAATTACTCATATTCAAAATTGTAAATCTGTTAAAGTAGAATTAAGTAGATTCTCTTTGTATCCAATCATCATAAGCCCTTTACTCGCTAGGGATCTTTCCATTGTATTGACAAACTTAAAGGCAATTCGAAATAAAAAAAACTGATAAGCTCGAGTACTGGAAATTTATACTAATTCTAAATAGCCCTGAAAGTGGCGCAGAACGTGTTATTCAAATAACAAATGATTTCGCATCCTTTATCTGATAAGGGTTTTAGTATTTTATGTTATTCAAATAACAATAAATATTAATATATTTGCAGCACATTTCGTAGCAACAAACCGATCGATGCATATTGAAGAATTAATAGGGATTGTGGAGGGAGAAGTAATTCAACTTGGAGATTCGGAAGAAAATACCGTAGAACGAGCTTTTGCCTCTGATCTGATGAGTGATGTACTCACTTTGTCAACCGATTCTTTGCTCCTGATAACCGGCATGGCGAACATGCAAACCATTCGTACAGCCGAAATGGCAGAAATCAAAAACATCCTGTTTGTGCGCGGCAAAAAACCTACAGAGGAAATGCTTCAACTGGCCAGGCACGAAAAAATCAACCTTTACACTACCCGGAAATCAATGTTCGCTACCTGTGGCCAATTGCATCAGGCTGGCTTAAAACCTGTGTACTAATGAAAATGGAATACTCCATCGAGGGTGGCGATTTTACTAAAGCTGGTCTGGCTTCGAGTGCAGTAAAAAAAGTGCTCAAACAATTGAACATAGACCCTGCACAAATAAAACGAATTGCTGTAGCCATGTACGAGGCAGAAGTAAACATTGTGGCTCATGCCTATTCTGGCATCATGAAGGTAGAAATAGATGCTAAAAAGGTGTATATGCGCTTTGTAGATAAAGGACCGGGAATTGAGAACATTGACAAAGCCATGGAGGAGGGTTATTCCACCGCAAGCGAAGCGGTAAGACAAATGGGCTTTGGTGCCGGAATGGGATTACCCAACATTAAAAAGAATGTAGACGAGATGAAGATTTCCAGTGAAATCAACAAAGGTACAACCCTCGAATTAACCACATTTCTGAATTAAAAGAAATAGTTATCTATGAACGAACCGACCTTCCACCATGCACTTAAAATACTCGAAGAAGTATGCACAGGATGTGTGCATTGCACGGTGGTATGTCCAACCGAGGCATTGCGGGTTCGGAATGGAAAGGCCATTTTAAATGAAAACCGCTGTATCGATTGCGGCGAATGCATGAATGTATGCCCTGTGAATGCAATTATTGTCGAACAAAACGATATAGCCGAAATCTTTCCATACAAAGCCAGGGTAGCATTGGTTTCGTCCATATTTATCGGCCAGTTTCCCCGCCATTATCAAACCCGCAAAATTTACAGCGGCATGCTCGAACAGGGCTTTACCCATGTGCATGAATCGGAACACGGAGCAGGAATACTCATTGAACAGATTAACCAATACATAGCTCAAAATAGCCAAAATAAACCGATTATCTCATCCTTTTGCCCTGCCATTGTAAGACTCATACAAGTAAGATTTCCCAGCCTGGTCGAAAACATCATGCTGCTAAAAGCCCCGCTCGATCTGGCCGCACTGGCTTTTAAGAAAGAACTGATAGAGAAAGGCTACAAAGAGGAAGAAATAGGCATTTTCTATGTTACGCCCTGTGCTGCTAAAATTGCTGCCATTAAAAGTCCGGTTGGAGAAGAAAAATCGGTTATCAACGGGGTTGTGAACATGAATGAACTTTATAACAAAGTGTATTCGACGCTCAAAAAAGAACAGTATTCAAGCTGCATTATTCCCGAGAAAGAACAACTAAAAAGCGAAGAAATGGGCTGGAGCCTTACTGGCGGAGAAGCAGCCTACATACAGGGAAGATGCCTGTCCATTGATGGCTTGAACAATGTAATTGAGTTTTTAGAAGGAATAGAAAACGGAAAGATTACCAATTTCGATTTTATCGAAGTGCGTGCCTGCGACCAGAGTTGTGCAGGAGGCATCCTGACAGTGGCCAATCGGTTTCTCACCAGAGAAAGGCTTGACGAGCGAATTGCCAAATACCATCATGATAAATCGGAGGGTAAAATTTTCGACAATAAAACCATCGAAAACCATGGTAGATATATACGGGATCACATCAGCATAAACAGCATCGAACCCCGTTCGATGCTAAAACTGGACGACAACATGGAGGCTGCATTAAAAAAAATGAGCCGGATAAAAAAAATTCTTTCTTACCTACCCGGTATAGATTGCGCAGCCTGTGGCTCACCCACCTGTCGCACACTGGCAGAAGATGTAGTGCAAGGTACCGCACATACCTCCGATTGCATTTTTATCCAAACCTCACTCAATGTGCCTCCCAACGAAGAAATAAGAGCCGAAACAATTTGGGGTAAAGACCGGTTCAGAAAACTCTTGTAAAATCAGGCAGTAGAAAAAATTATCCATACACCGAAGCAAATATGAAACTAATAGAAGTTATCGAAAAATTGGGTTGGAAAGTAATTTCAGGACAAGACCAGCTGCACAAGACTATAAGCGGAGGGTATTGCTCCGACCTTTTAAGCGATGTCATGGGCACTGCCGAAGAAGGACAGGTGTGGATTACCATTCAGGTGCACAAAAACATTGTGGCAGTAGCAGCCCTGAAAGAGCTTGCCGCGATTTTACTTGTAAAGGGACTAAAAGCCCCGGAAGAAACTTTAGATGCTGCTCGCAGCGAAGGAATACCAGTACTTCAGACCAATGAAACAGCCTTCGAGGCAGCGGGTAAATTATACCAATTAATAAATGCCTGATGAAATGGTATCGCGCCGACCTGCATGTTCATTCTGTGTTATCGCCTTGTGGTGATCTGGATATGAGTCCGACGCGAATAATTCGTGAGGCAAAACAAAAGAAACTCGACATCATAGGCATAAGCGACCACAACACAAGCTTGCATGCCGAACTGATGGTGGAGCTTGGAAAAAAAGAAGGCATTGTTGTTTTCCCGGGTGTTGAAATATCTACACTCGAAGAGGTGCACTGCCTGGCGTTCTTTGAAACGATTGAAGCAACTAAAACATTCCAGAAATTTCTGGACGAGCACTCGGCTCAAATTGCCAACAATCCATCGCGTTTTGGTGAGCAGTTCGTGGTGAACGAAAAGGAAGAAATAATTGGCGAGGTGGAAGATTTGCTGATAATGGGACTTACTGCCTCCATCGAGGAAGTAGAAAGGAAGGTTCATTCCCTCAAGGGTGTTTTTATCCCGGCCCATATCGACCGAAAAATCACCAGCATCTTTTCACAAATCGGCTTTATTCCTCCCGGACTGCAGATAGATGCACTGGAATTTTCGGCCGCCACTTCGCGCGAAACGGTGCTGAACCAAAGACCTGAACTGGAAACTTACAGCCTTATTACCAATTCAGACTCGCACTACCCCGACCAACTTGGCCGGGCATTTACAGAGTATTACCTGCAGGAACCTTCTTTTAACGAATGGAAAATGGCCTTGAACAATATTGAGGGTAGAAAAATCAGGACGAAATGAAAGAAATCTCGATGCATATTCTCGATCTGGTGCAAAATTCTATCCAGGCACAAGCAAATAATATCGGTATCGAAATTAACGAAAACCAGGGTGATGACAGTTTTGTGCTAAGCATTACCGACAATGGCCAGGGGATGGACGAAATAACACTCAGCCGCATCATGGATCCTTTTTTCACAACAAAGAACAAGAAAACCGGACTGGGAATACCCCTACTCCGGCAGCATACCGAATTAACAGGGGGAAGGGTTGAAATTGAGAGTAAACCAGGAATAGGAACACGCATAACAGGCATTTTTGGCTATTCGCATCTCGACCGCCAACCACTTGGCGATATAATTGGCACCATTACCGGATTAATTAGGTCATATCCGCAGCTTGATTTTGAATATACCCATAGATTGAACCAACAGCATTTCGATTTAAGCACTTTCGAAATAAAAAAAGAACTGGAAGGTATATCGATAGCCAATGGCGAAGTGATAGAGTTTATTAAAGAGATGATATCCGAAAACCTTAAGGCGCTTCAAACAAGCCATAAGTAAATATTTAAATGCATAATTAGAATCAATATAAATAAGTCTGCTTCAACGAATTAATTGAGATTTGAGATATAAAAGAAAAAGAAACGAAATAAATTTAATAGACAAAAAGCAATCAAATGGGAAAAGTTAAAACACTGGAAGATTTGCGAAAGCTGAGAGAAGAGCTTAAAAGCAAAACAAGTCTGCGCGACAGGAGTGAGAACCCCGACGCCATTGTTCAGGTAAAAGTTGCCATGGCAACCTGTTGCATTGCATCGGGTTCGAGAGAAACCATGAACTACCTGGCCGACGAAATGGAAAAAAGAAACATCGAAGCCGTAGTGACACAAACCGGGTGCATGGGTTATTGCTATGCCGAACCCACAGTAGAGGTGAAGCTACCAGGCAAGGAGCCAATCGTTTTCGGTTATGTAAACGAGAAAAAGGCCGACCTCATTATCGAAAAATACATCAGAAGCGGAGAACTGGTCGAGGGCATTATACCCATGAATTTCCAGAGCATAGACCCCGAGGACAATAAATAAAATACGGAGGAAAAAACAATGTCAGATTACAAAATACACTTACTTGTATGTGGAGGAACCGGCTGCAAAGCATCAGAAAGCAGCCTGTTAAAAGACAATCTCCAGCTTGAAATCAATAAACAAGGGCTCGAAGATTTTGCCCAGGTAGTTCAAACCGGCTGTTTTGGCTTTTGCGAAAAAGGGCCTATCGTGAAAATAATTCCCGACAACACTTTTTATACCCAGGTAGCACCTAAGGATGCCAAAGAAATTGTTGAAGAGCATATTGTAAAAGGTCGTAAGGTTGAGAGGCTATTGTATACCGACCCCGACAAAAAAGAAGTCGTGGCCGACTCGAAAGGCATGGGTTTTTACAAAAAACAGCTCCGCATAGCTTTACGCAATTGTGGAATTATTGACCCGGAAAATATTGGCGAATACATTGCCCGTGGCGGATACGAAGCACTTGGCAAGGTGCTTACCGAAATGACCCCCGAGGAAGCAATCAAAACTGTGATAGACTCTGGTCTTCGTGGTCGCGGTGGCGGTGGTTTTCCTACCGGACTCAAATGGGACTTGACACGCAAAGTGAAGAGTGATAAAAAATATGTGGTTTGCAATGCCGACGAAGGTGACCCCGGAGCTTTTATGGATCGCTCGATTCTCGAAGGTGATCCGCACTCGGTAATCGAAGCCATGGCCATTAACGGATATTGCACTGGTGCCGACGAAGGTTTGGTATACATACGTGCTGAATATCCACTGGCAATAGAACGACTAAAAATCGCCCTTAACCAGGCACGTGAAACAGGATTGCTGGGTAAAAATATTTTTGGTACCAGCTTTAGTTTCGACATCTCCATGCGCTTTGGTGCAGGAGCTTTTGTTTGCGGAGAAGAAACAGCGCTGATCCACTCCATGGAAGGCGAGCGTGGCGAGCCCACACTGAAACCACCTTTTCCCTCGGTTGAAGGTTATATGAAAAAACCAACCAACGTAAACAACGTTGAAACCTATGCTAACATACCAGTGATCTTTAACAAAGGACCTAAATGGTTTGCAAGTATCGGAACCGAAAAATCAAAAGGCACCAAGGTATTTGCTTTGGCTGGTAAGGTCAACAACGTAGGTTTGGTGGAGGTACCCATGGGTATCACCCTTCGTGAAGTAATCTTCGAAATTGGTGGTGGAATTAAGAATGGCAAAAAATTCAAAGCCGTTCAAACCGGCGGTCCATCAGGCGGCTGCCTTACCGACGCCGACCTTGACACCCCAATCGATTACGACAACCTTATTGCTGCCGGATCGATGATGGGAAGTGGAGGTATGATTGTGATGGACGAAGACGATTGTATGGTGGATGTGGCCAAATTCTTCCTCGAGTTTACCGTCGAAGAATCCTGTGGAAAATGTTCTCCCTGCCGCATCGGAAACAAACGTCTGCACGAAATACTTGCTAAGATTACCAAAGGCAAGGGCTCTCAGGCCGACATCGACAGATTGATTAACCTGGGTAATGTAATTAAAGATACATCCTTGTGCGGTTTAGGTCAATCGTCGCCCAACCCGGTTTTAGCTACCATTAAACGTTTCAGGAACGAATACGATGCCCATGTAAACGATAAAAAATGTCCTTCCGGCGTATGCAAAGACCTTATGACCTATTTTATTATAGAAGAAAACTGCGTGGGTTGTACGGCTTGTGCCCGTGCATGTCCGGTAGGTTGTATTGCAGGTGAACGCAAGGAAGCACACATCATCGACAGTTCGCTGTGTATTAAATGTGGCGCCTGTATGGATAAATGTAAGTTTAACGCAGTAATCGTAAAATAATCAGAGACAATGGAAACAGTAAAACTCACAATAGATAACAAGCAAATTGAAGTTCCGAAAGGAACCACTATTTACAAGGCTGCGCGCAAACTGGAGATAGATATTCCTGTATTGTGTTACATGCACCTGGAAGACTTAAGCATCGAACACAAACCTGCCGGTTGCCGTATCTGCGTGGTAGAAGTAGACGGACGCCGCAACCTGGCACCATCCTGCTCCACCGAAGCGGATAATGGCATGGTGGTAAAAACTCACTCTTTAAGAGTGCTCAATGCCCGCAAAACCGTAATGGAGCTTATTTTGTCTGACCACCCAAAAGATTGTCTTTCGTGTGCTAAATCCGGCAGTTGCGACTTACAATCGATTGCCCAGAAGTTAGGTATCCGCGAAATTCCCGACCAGGATATCGCAGAAATGTCGACCTACCGGAAAGACTTCTCCCCCTCCATCATTCGCGAAATGGATAAATGCATCATGTGCCGTCGCTGCGAAACCATGTGCAACGACTTCCAGACTGTAGGAGCCCTATCAGCTGTAAATCGCGGATTTATGTCGGTAGTAGCCCCTGCCTTCGAAATGGAAATCGAGGATTCTCCCTGCACTTATTGCGGTCAATGCGTGGCAGTGTGCCCTACCGGTGCACTCACCGAGGTAGACCATACCAGCCAGTTGATTGCCGACCTGGCCAACCCGGAAAAAATGGTTATTGTGCAAACAGCACCTGCTGTAAGAGCTGCTCTTGGAGAAGAATTTGGAATGCCAGCCGGAACAAGTGTCACCGGAAAAATGGTAACCGCCCTGCGCGAACTGGGTTTTGACTATGTATTCGATACAGATTTTGCCGCCGACTTAACCATTATGGAAGAAGGCACCGAATTACTCGATCGTCTTACGCGTCACCTGAACAACGATAAAACGGTGAAACTGCCCATACTCACCTCATGCTGCCCAGGTTGGGTAAACTTTTTCGAACAGCAGTTTACCGATATGATCGAAATACCTTCTACAGCCCGTTCACCTCAGCAGATGTTTGGCTCCATCGCCAAAACCTATTTTGCTGATAAAGTAAAGGTAAACCGCAAAGATCTTGTAGTGGTTTCAATTATGCCTTGTTTGGCTAAAAAGTACGAATGCCAACGCGAAGAGTTCAAAGTAGATGGTAACCCTGATGTGGATTACTCCATTTCAACCCGCGAGCTTGCTGCATTGATTAAACGTGCCAACATGAACCTTGCCGACATGGCCGATAGCGATTTCGATGCCCCAATGGGCGAATCGACAGGTGCTGGAGTTATTTTTGGAGTTACCGGGGGTGTAATCGAAGCTGCCACGCGGACTGCCTACGAACTTCACACAGGAAAAACGCTTCAAAAAGTAGATTTCGAAGCTTTGCGCGGACTCGAAGGTATTCGCGAAGCCACTGTCGATTTTAATGGTCTACCCATAAAAATCGGTATTGCACACGGATTGGGCAATGCCCGTAAACTGCTCGAAGATATCCGTGCCGGAAAAAGTCAATACCATGCCATCGAAATTATGGCCTGCCCCGGCGGTTGCATCGGTGGTGGCGGACAACCATTGCACCACGGCGACTCGTCGATTATACAAAAGCGTTTCGAAGCAATCTATAAAGAAGATGCCGGAAAAACACTTCGTAAATCGCACGAGAACCCCTATATACAAAAACTCTATGCTGAATTCCTAGGTAAACCTATGAGCGAGAAAGCCCACCATTTGCTTCATACGCATTATGTCGACAGGGAAAAGAAAATTACCTACATGAAATAAGCTATTGAAGTAATATTATTAATTCGTAATTTAAGGAATATGTCAAATATAAAAGTTGAACTTAGGAGAGATCAGATTGAAAAAATCAAAGAAATCTGTCAGTCATTCCAGAACGATAAGGGTGAGTTAATCAACGTTCTTCACAAAACACAGAGCACCTTTGGGTACCTTCCTGCCGAAGTGCAGGAGGTAATTGCGAGGGAAATGAATGTGTCAGTGGCCAAAGTGTATGGAGTAGTAACCTTTTACAGCTTCTTCACTATGATACCAAAAGGTAAGTATCCGGTGTCGGTTTGCACTGGTACTGCTTGCTATGTTAGGGGTGCTGAGAAAGTACTGGAAGAATTTAAAAAGCACTGAAAATACAGGTTGGTGAAACCAGCAGCGATGGCAAATTCTCTATTGCCTGTTTGCGTTGCGTGGGTGCTTGTGGTTTAGCACCTGTAGTAATGGTAGGAGAAAAAACCTATGGCCGTGTTTCTCCGGAAATGGTGAAAGATATTATTGCCGAATACCAGCAGGACTAAACTGCACGAAACTTTTCTACAACAAACCCTGCCCAACAAGCAGGGTTTGTTGTTTTTTTGAAACAACTGGAGTATACTGTTTTCGAAAGACATAAAGCCATTGCAGAACGGGCATTCTAATGAGAAAATATTCGTGCCAAAAACATTTCTATGAAAAAAAGAGGAATTTTTTACTGAATCTCCGGAAGAAAGATTAAATTTGCCTCAAAATAAGCCATGAATATGGCTCAGTGTATTAAATAAATTGCTTTAGCAACAAAGTACAGGAAACCAGCCTTACATACCCTTCTCTCTTCAATCCGTGAAGAAAATCGAATCCATTTCTTTTTTTATGTCCAGATCAGAAGCCAGAGCAAAGATGTTTAGGCAACTTTCCGCACCATATAATTAAGGAATAAAACCCAACTGGGTATTGCTCAATAAATTAAACTATTATTTTAAATTTTGTAAGATGAACATTTTTATTGGAAACTTAAATTTTCGTTTAAGTGAAAACGAACTAAGAGAAGCCTTCGAAAAATTTGGCGAAGTTAGTTCAGCTAAGATTATTACAGACAAAAACTCTGGCAGAAGCAAAGGTTTTGGCTTTATCGAAATGGCCGACGACGAAGAGGCTCAACAAGCCATCGAGGCACTCAATGGTACCAACTTAGGTGGCAGAGACATCAACGTTAACCAGGCACGCGAGCGTGTGGAAGAAAACGGAGGTGCAAGAAGAAGTAACTTCAAAAGAAGGGAATATTAATACCTCCCTGAGATGAAGGGTACAGTAAAATGGTACGATACCACAAAGAACTTTGGCTTTATTTTATCAGAAGACAATAAAGACATCTTTGTGCATCGCTCCGGTTTGAGAGATCCGAAGCAAACCCTCGAACCCGAACAGAAAGTTGAGTTTGAACTGGGCGAAGGCAAAAAAGGGCCAATTGCTGTAAATGTAAAAATTATCGATTAACTGTTCGAATTGCAACATAATAAAAGCACACTTAATCAAGTGTGCTTTTTTTTTCATTATTATTGAAAGAAAATAGAGAATTACTCCCTTGTATAGAAACAATATATCTTGAACTTCGTATTCTTCCATAAAATATTTTGCGAATCTGTTCGATTCATTACTTTTTATTAACGATTTAAAAAAAATCGGGACGATAATGGCTGCTAAGAAACTTTTTATTTTCGCTTTAATCCTTTTGAATATAACGCTTTACGGCCAACAGGAAATTGATAGCCTTAACCTGAATCTGATCCCCTACAAAAAGGTTAGAAACTATATTCTCGAAATTAAAAACCAAAACATTTGTCTCTTTAGCGAACTTAAACCTAGTTGGAAATCAGATTATTCCAATACCGGCTACCATATTCAGGAAAAAACATATTTTGTTAAAGATAATCTTTCAAAGGTTTGGGATAAATACCGAACCACCAGCCCTGCCGAAGCCTGGCATGGAAAAAAAGTAATGTTTGGTTTTATGTTCTCAAAAAAGAACAACGAACCTGTTTTTGCAGGAGATGACTTTGCAGAAATCGATACGGGACAAGTGATTTTTTTAAATCTCAAATTATTAAAGTTCTACAACCTTGCCATGGCCTTTGAAATTATTTCGGTGAATACAGAGAACAAAACAATTGAGTTTAGCTACATCGACGGAAATGTATCAAGCGGTAAACAAAGCCTGCAATTTCTTACAACTGCCGATGGATATACGCAAATAATTCACAGCAGCTTTTTTGCAAGCGATTCGAAACTCCGCGATAAGGTGCTCTATCCTTTTTTTCATACACGCACTACCAACGAATTTCACCGCATAATGCGTAAAATTATTTCTCAGGACTCCGCATCCAGTTCCGAACTAGCGCAGCTGAAATAAAAAAGGCCGCCCTATAATAGAGCGACCTCACTTCTTGAAAAAAAAACGATGAATTACTGTACAAAAAGTTTTTCCTGGTAATAATCCATGCTTATTGCATTTCTCACTGTAATAAAATAAACTCCCGAAGACAGATCTTCAATATTCAGGGTGGCCTCTGAACCAGTAAATTCTAAAACCTGAATAAGCTTTCCTGCAATAGTAAAAAGACTTACATAATAAGTCGAAACGGTCTCAACTGGCAAACTGATGGTAATCTCATCCTGCAGAACGGGGTTTGGGTAGATTCTCATACGTGATTGATTATAGCTTACATTGTCCATAGAAGTTGCTGATTTATTTGTTACCCAACCATTGTCGTACCAACTTTCGGCACAGATATTTTTCAGGTCTGGTGTTTGTGATGCACCTTTGTTGCTGAAAATTACATTGGCACAGCTTACGCCCGGAAGGGTATAGTCGTACCAGCCATCGCCATCGCTGTCGGTCATTGGCTGTCCTGGCCAGCTTGTTGTCAGGCTTACCGGACTTGTGCTCCAGTAATATATGTACACATTGGCCCAGCTCGATGGCTTGCGGCAATGAAGTGTAAGTCCAACAGGTCCTTGTCCCGGACATTCGCCCGGACAGCTTGTATACCACTGGCTGTTGCTGTAATACCAACCCGCATTGCTGTATAGGTTACCCGTCTGGCTGCCCGATCCGTTGTTGAATACCATGCCTACATTTACCGTTTCGCAGTTTACATGGTAGTACCAGTTAGTTGTTCCCAAACGTACCATGTTCACTCCCGGCCAGGTCCAACCAGGGAGACCTGTGCCATTGGCATTGAACAGGTAGATCTTTACTGTGCTCCAGTTGTTCTTGTTGTAATAGAAAATGGTGTCGCACTGGTTTTCGACAAGGGTATATTGTTCGTCTATCTCGTTCGAATAGCCATTTGCGTTCGATGCGATGGCACGTAGGCGGGTACTGGCTGTAAGGCTTATGCTGCTAGTGTAATTGCTTCCCGTGCGTGGGTCGTTGCCATTGAGGGTGTATTTGATCACTCCCGACTTGGTAGCACTCAGGCTTACATCCAGGGTACCGGTAAATTCCTTTCCGGTTGGGTTCACTGTCAGCACCGGCTTCGGATAGCTAATTGTATAGGTCTGGTCAATTTCGTTCGACTCACCAAAACTATTGGTGGCAATAGCTCGCAGTCGGGTGGTAGTTGTAAAAGTTAAACTACTTGCATAGGCCGAACCACTGCGAGGATCGCTGCCATCGGTGGTGTAACGGATTACTCCAGAATTGGTAGCCGAAAGCGTTACTGTCACTGTGTTCTCGTAGCTTCCTCCAAGGGGCGAAACCGAAAGTACAGGCACCGGTGCAGTTGGACAATCGCCCGGACAGGCATCGTACCATTGTTTGGTGTTAAAGTCGTACCAGCCTTCGGTGGTGCGGGTAAGGTCGGCGGTTTTTAAGCTCCCCCCGTTGTTGATTACTATACCCGTCTGTACGCTTTCTTTGATGGTGTATTTGTACCACGATGAACCCTGCTCGCGTTCCATGTCAACACCCGGCCAGTTCCAGCCTGGTAATGCTCCTTTGGTAGCCCAGTTAAATAAATAAATGTTTACATCGCTCCAGTTCGCAGTATTTTTGAAATGGACTGTTACTTCTTCCACATCGCCAAAACTATAAGTTCGGCTCACCACATCCGACTGGTTGCCTTTCGAATCAATGGCAATGGCCTTTAAACTGGTGTTTTTATAAAGCTTAATAGTTCCAGAATACAAGGTGGATTGATTTGTTGGAGTAGTCCCGTTAGTTGTATAATAAATATTTACTGAGGCTCCTGTGGCGGTCGTTGTTGCATTCATGTTCACCTCTATGGTATCGGAATAATTACCATCTGGTGGAGTTACTCCGAGTGTTACCTTATCGGAGGAGTTATATTGCCCAACATACACATGCTGAATGGGAGTCTTAAAAACGTTGCCCTTTATATCCGTTGCTTCCACATAATAATCCACCAATACATTGGATAACCCTTTTATCTCGGCATAACACAAATCGGCTATTTCGTCGGGGAGAATAAAAAAATCGATATTGGGGTTGTTGGTCACATTTCCTTTCGGAAAGGTCTTTTGAGTCATTGTAAGCGATGCCCAATCTGCTACACCTTCACCTCCGGCATAAGTGTCGTTTGCATTGTCAGAAAGTGGATTCAAACCATCATCGTCTGTACGGTATTTTAGCTCAACCGACTGCAGTCCACTTACATCATAAGCAAAGGTCCATACATGAAAATCGGAAGAACTTTGAGTTACTTTATATCCGTAAACAGGTCCAAATTCTTCTCCACCAGGATTATAAGGAAAACGCTGGGGAATAAACACAGTAGGACCTGTTCGGTCAGTACCAGAATGTTTGCTGATTTCATTTTTAGCAAATGCTATGGCATGATTGCCTGCCAAGGATTGCTTCACTTCCATATCGCGGCTATCGCCATAATACATATAGCAACTTGCCAGCGAAGGAAGGAAAAAATGCCAGGCCTTTTCCGCATCACTTGCAGATGCATCAGGATAAATTATCTTGGCAATATTGGTACCGCCAGCCAGGTCCTCTGCCATCCATACGAAGTTTTCTGCTGCGGTGATTACCGCAAAATTGCGGGCATCTTCAGTCCATCCATTCGGATCAAAACGATAATTAGTTTTATCGTACAAAGGCCATAGCCAATTGATAAACTGTGGATGGCCCCAATCATTCTCGGCATTCACCCACGATCCGTCTTCTACTCTTACTACATCATTTTCCGGAGCCGGATGATCGTTCAAAAACTGTTGAATGGTAGTAGGTGTATAGCCCTTATTTGCAGCTGCCTGTGTAAAATTAGGCACTGCTTCTTGATAATAACTACTTCCGCCACCCCAGGCATTATCACCATCATGTGCCAATAAAACAATTGAGGGTTGTGCCGGATTATTGAAAGGTGCTATGTGCGCATCGATGAGCTCTGTCCCCTGAGCCGAATATCCATCCTTGTAACTTAAAACATCGTCCATTGGCACTACAGTAATTTTATATTCGACACCAGTTTCAGGGTCGACATATTTTGCTTTGTGTGCCTGATAGCTATAGGGAGCTGCATTGGTTCCTCCCCTTCCATCTTCTGTACCACTCCAATAGTTAACTCCCTTTGTAGATACTTTATCAGCTTTGTTCGGGGGTGAAATATTACAAACACTTGTTCCATAGCTAAGAGGGAAATCATCAAGCGTGCGCGATAGGTGACTGTTGGCCACAATGCTCCACTCAAAACCCTCCTGCACCAATACCTTTATAATTCTTTCAGAGAATGAACATTCAGCAGGCCAATATCCTTTGGAATACGGATCTCCAAAATTCTCAACAGAGATATGCTTATTGGCTTGCAATTCTTTCGCCAACGAACGTTCGCTGATTAGAGGAGATAGCGCATGGTGGAAGGTAAAACCAACCATATCTAAGCGCGGAGAGCCTCCGGAAGTTTTCCAACCTTTGGCCTCACGGAAATAGTTTTGCCAACCCGTTTTATAGCCAAAATAGTCTGCGGCAGCAAGACTGTTTACGTTCTCCATCAGACAGCCCGAATAATTCACCTGAGCGCCGGCTTCAGGAAGATGTTTGATGCGATCAACTGAGTTACGGGGAGTCCATTGGTAGGCATTTACACGATCGGCTTTGCCAAATACTTCATTTTGAAGGTCGTGCATAGGATGAGCCTTGCCATCGCTGTAAATGTTTCCTCCACTATTCAGCAGGTCGTACGATTCGCGCACTACCTGATAGCGGTTTGGGTTCGCCTGACTCTTTTCGGGCCAGTAAATAGGCTGTTGCATGTGCCACAGGTAAGTTGTGTGTACCTGAGCCATTAGGTTGCCTGCCACAAACAAAAGTACAGGCAACAAATTAAGTTTTTTCATAGATAAGTTAGTTAGGGTTAAACTATCACGCAAAGTGTGTCGCCAGCAAATTCTACTTTTAAAATTATTTGAAGAGAGCAATCAAATAAGATTAGAGATTAAAGTTGCTTTAGAACAGTGCGTTAACGTGTCCAAGGTATTGATTCTCCTTTACTTACGGGAGCAATATAAATTCAGATATGTCCTAATTTCAATTTAGGAATTGAAATTCAATGCATTATGCTTATTCGGCCAGAAGGCCAATCTGTATTTAATATTAAATTAGTCTTAAATGTGTCAGGTATCAATTTATAGCACGCTACGCAGCACTTCTGAAACCATAAAGAGTGTGTCAGAAAAAAAAGAAGCTACTCCAAAAAGGAATAGCTTCTTTGCATAACTCTTCATGTGTATATTAACCGCGTATAACCTGCATTAAATCCGATTTAATGTCGTCGATGTGTTCAATGCCTATAGAAAGCCTCAGCATTCCGGGTTCAACCCCTGCGGCTTTTTGCTCGGCAAGGCTAAGCTGCTCATGGGTTGTAGTACTAGGATGAATAATAAGCGTTTTACTATCGCCAATATTGGCCAGATGGCTGATTAGTTTTACTCCATTCACAATTTTTTCGGCAAATTCCGTCCCACCTTTTACTTTGAAAGTAAGCACACCCCCAAAACCTCTTTTAAGGTATTTCTGGGCTATTGAATGGTAAGGACTGTTTTTAAGTCCCGGATAGTTCACCTTTTCTACCCAATCCTGCTCTTGCAACCATTGAGCAATTGCAAGTGCATTTTGTGTAATCCGGTCCATACGCAAAGACAAAGTTTCGAGGCCCTGTAACAATA
The DNA here is from genome assembly GCA_016699695.1 of Bacteroidota bacterium. Classification (NCBI taxonomy): domain Bacteria; kingdom Pseudomonadati; phylum Bacteroidota; species Bacteroidota bacterium. Next base: position 2,660,821 of record CP065006.1, on the reverse strand, counting down.
GAAATGCATTAAACGGACTCAGCGCATTTCCATAATCGCGCAAGCCTTCTACCCTTGCCCGGATAATAAAGGCTATGTTTCCAAACTGGCTTTCCGCACCAAAAATATCCCAAAAACGCATCCCATGATAACCTTCTGATGGTTCGGTAAACATAGGAAACTTTCCATTGCCCCAATTAAAATTTCCACCATCTACAATTACTCCACCAATACTGGTTCCATGGCCACCAATCCATTTAGTGGCAGACTCCACTACTATGTTGGCCCCATGCTCCAGGGGACGAAACAGGTAACCAGCAGCGCCAAAAGTGTTGTCAACAACCAAGGGTATCTGGTGTTTTTTTGCTACTGAAGCAATTGCTTCAAAATCCGGTACATTAAACTGAGGATTTCCAATGGTTTCGATATAGAGCGCCTTGGTATTGGAATCGATTAGCTTCTCAAAGTCTTCAGCCTTATCGCCATCGACAAACTTCACCCCAATACCAAGCCTCTTAAATTGCACTTTAAATTGATTGTAGGTCCCTCCGTACAGAAAAGAAGTAGAAACAATGTTATCGCCCGATTCAAGAATGTTGGTAAGTGCCAGAAACTGCGCCGATTGCCCCGATGAAACAGCCAGAGCAGCTACTCCACCTTCCAGAGTAGCTATTCGCTTTTCGAATACATCGGTAGTAGGATTCATGATTCTTGTGTAGATGTTACCAAACTCCTGCAATCCGAAAAGCCGTGCAGCGTGCGCCGAGTCTTTAAATACATAGGAAGTAGTCTGGTAAATAGGCACAGCGCGCGAAAGTGTTTCGTCAAGCTCATGCCCGGCATGCAATTGCAATGTCTCGAAATGGTAAGATTGTGACATAATATTCTTATAAAATTGTTTAACAAATAAGTTTTTAGCCATTCCAAAGTCTGGCTTCATTTAATCAGATTGAACCTACATAAACTATACTTTGCTTCAGAAAAAGTTATTATTCCTGCAAATCAATCTGATTTTTGCTCAAAGAAAAACAATTTCTCAGAAAAAACAGATAATATTGAAGTATTTTTTCATACCATTCCTATCTTTTTTGTAGGCTTTAAAAATTAATTTGAATTTGTTTGTATATACAAATATAAACTTTACCTTTGCAAGCACTATGACATGCGACCGGAGTAAATATTGTGGATGTCTTTATTATTCAGCTAACGCTTTGGCGCGTATTATGACCAAGATGGCGGAAGAAGAGTTTGCTGTTACCGGGCTTGCCCCCTCGTACGCCTTTTTGCTGATGACAGTCAATGCCAGGGAAGGTATACAACCAAAAGAAATCAGTGGTATCATGCAACTGACCCCATCGACGGTAACCAGACTTATTGAGAAAATGGAACACAGGGGTTTGCTCACTCGCCAAACATCGGGTAAAAATACAGAAGTGTACCCCACAGAATTGAGCAGAGAATTGGATGAAAAAATAAAAACTGCCTGGATGGGTTTGTTTCAAAGGTACTCAGCTTTATTAGGCGAAGAATCAGGAAAACAACTCACTGAGCAAATAAACAATGCCATCACTAAACTCGAATAGAGTAGAAAAATAGAACAGCATAAGGGCTTAATCGGCCCTTTTTTAAGAACTATATATTTGTATGTACAACCAATTTAACAATCAATTATGAAACACAAGAAAATTGGAATTATCGGATCGGGTATTGTTGCCCAAACACTGGGAAGTGGATTTGCAAAACATGGATTTGAAGTAATGCTCGGAACAAGAGACACTTCGAAATTAATAGAATGGAAGTCGAAAGAAGGCCAAAATGTAAACATTGGAAGTTTTGAGCAGGCTGCAAAATTTGGCGACATGATAGTGCTGGCAGCAAAGGGAACAGTGGCCAAAGAGGCCTTGAAAATGGCAGGAGCCGCTCACCTCAGAGGAAAAACCATTATCGATGCCACCAATCCGATAGCCGACTCAGCACCCGAAAATGGTGTGCTCAAATTCTTTACCAACCTCGACAAATCGCTTATGGAAGACCTTCAGGAGGCTTTTCCCGAAGCAAACTTTGTAAAAGCCTTTAATAGTGTAGGTAGTCCGTTTATGGTGAATCCTCCGTTTAAAGAAAAGCCTACCATGTTTATTGCAGGTAACAACGATGCCTCGAAAAAAGAAGTGACCTATCTCAATGAATTATTTGGATGGGAAACCGAGGATATGGGAGATGCTGCCGGAGCAAGAGCCATAGAACCTTTGTGCATGTTGTGGTGCATTCCTGGTTTACGTGAGAACCGCTGGAATCATGCCTTCAGACTAATAAAAGTCTAATTCCGAAAGGAAAATTCCTATAAAGAAATCAGAATTGAAAAAATAAATAACCAAAAAAACGAAAAAATATGTATGCAATAACAGGAGCCACAGGCAATACAGGTAAACCAATTACGGAAGCACTATTGGCAGCAGGAAAAAAAGTAAGAATTATTAGCCGAAGTGCAGAAAAAGCAAAAGAACTCACCGATAAGGGAGCCGAACTATTTGTAGGTGAAACTTCCGACTCAGAAGTTCTAAATAAAGCCTTTCAAGGAGTAAGGGCTGTGTATGTAATGATTCCGATGGATTGGAAATCGGACAATTACACTGCACACCAGGAAAAACATGCCAAAGCCATGGCAGAAGCCATTCGAAAAAATGGCATAAAATACGTTGTCACACTCAGCAGTCAGGGTGCTCATCTCGAAAAAGACTCGGGAGTTGTTTTAGGATTGCATAAAATGGAACAAATCTTCAATTCCATCGAAGGAATCAACGTATTGCATCTCCGACCGTCTTACTTCATGGAGAATACTTTAGGAATGATAGGTCTTATTAAACAAACAGGCATTATGGGCTCACCGCTGAAAGCCAACCTACCCCTTGATGTTATAGCTACCCGCGATATTGCACAATATGCGATAAAAAGATTACTGGCACTTGACTTCACAAATAAAACGCACCAGGATCTGTTGGGAGCACGTTCTGTGACCTATGCAGAAATGACCAAAGTTTATGGGTCAGCAATTGGCAAGAAAGACCTGCAATATGTGGAGTTCTCGTTTAATGACTTTAAAAAAGGGCTTATCGAAAACATGGGAACTTCGGAAAACGTAGCAGACAATTTCAATGCATTTATCAAAGCTGCCAACGATGGTAAAGTAATGATAGCGAAGCGCACTGCCGAAAGCACTACACCCACCACCATCGAAGATTTTGCACACACCTTTGCTTTCGTGTATCAACAATAAAAAAATATTCTATTCACTAATCAGACAGGGACAACCATAGGAGTTGCCCCTTTTTTTTTAACATTGCATAGAAAGGTTGTTAAAAAACCTCATGAATGAGAGTATCGACTCAGAAGTTTGAGTAAAAAGATTGATTTTTAAAAAGAAAATTGAAAAATCAGGTTGAATTAGAGCTATATTTCAAGCCTTATCTGTCGCTATATTTAGAATATCGTTCTATTTTTGTAACTTCTAATTTCATCATTAATAGATAGCCTCCTAACATGCACACGAATCATCATTCTCTCACAAAAATTATTGCTACCATAGGTCCTGCCTGTAACACCAAAGAAACATTAAGGAAAATGATCCATGAAGGAATTGATGTGGTAAGGCTCAATTTCTCGCATGGTAAGCATACTGATCACGAACCCGTTATACGAATTATTAAGGAGTTAAACCTTGAGCTGGGAACAAACGTTGCCATATTAGCCGATTTACAGGGCCCAAAATTACGTATCGGAGAAGTGGAGAATAATGGAGTTATCCTCGAAAACGGTAGTCACATTAAATTTGTATCGGAAGAGTGCATTGGCAGTGCTGAAAGAGTGTTTATGAGCTACAAACCCCTTCCAGTAGATGTGAACCCGGGAGAAACCATACTGGTAGACGATGGTAAAATAAAACTCGAAGTAGTTTCGACCAATCGAATCAATGAAGTTACCCTAAAGGTTATCAGCGGTGGAAAGTTATCTTCAAAAAAAGGAGTAAACCTGCCAAATACAAACATTTCCTTGCCTAGTTTAACCGAAAAAGACATTAACGACGCCAATTATGTGCTCGATTTCGATATTGACTGGATAGCACTTTCGTTCGTCCGAAATGCCAAAGATATTGCCGGCCTGAGGGAACTTATTCATAAAAAAAACAAACACACTAAGATTATAGCCAAAATCGAAAAGCCAGAAGCAATAGCCGACATCGACAATATAATTGATGCAACCGATGGGGTAATGATTGCCCGAGGAGATTTAGGCGTGGAGACTCCTTTTAATCAGGTGCCAATTTTGCAGAAACAAATTGTGCATAAATGTATTTTAAAAAGCAAACCGGTAATTATAGCCACCCAGATGATGGAAAGTATGATTACCAACTTCAGGCCTACCCGTGCAGAAGCTACCGATGTTGCCAATGCTGTGATTGAGGGTGCCGATGCACTCATGCTGAGCGGAGAAACCTCGGTTGGTGAATATCCGACGGGGGTAATCAGGGCAATGCAAGACGTAATCAGTGCTACCGAGAACAAAGGTTTTGAACTAAGCCATAACCACGAACCCGACCCGCGCAACCATAGTTACTTACCTGATTCGGTATGTTACAATGCTTGCAAAATGGCCGATCTAACAGGAGCAAAAGGGATTGTAGTATTTACTTATGGTGGAGGTTCGGCTTTTAAAGTTGCAAGCAACCGACCTAAAGGAAACATATATGCTTTCACCCCATTTAAAAATGTAATGACACAATTGAATCTCATTCGAGGTGTACAGTCATTTTACCTCGAACCTGAATCGACTATAAATGATTCTATTAAAGTAGCTACCCACATTCTCAAACAAAACAAATTAATTAAAGCAGACGATGTGATGGTATTTATTGGTGGTATACCTATGGTAGAAAAAGGTCCGGTTAACATGATGAAGATTGTAAAAGTCTTATAGTAGTTTATCTTTCTTTCCAATTAACAGATACCGAAAAGGTAACTGTCTGAAGGCATTTCGGTAAATTCCAAATTCATACCGCGATATCGTACGACGGTAAATACTCATTTCATTTTTGGGGTTTTACTCTCATTTTTAGGTATTTGCACCAATACCCCAAGATAGCAATGGGCCGTATATTTGTATAAAGAAACATTTAAAACAAGATTATTTTTTTTCATAGATTTTCATGTAGGGTTTGGTTGGATTTAGGTTGAAAAGAGGTTGCCTCACCAGGCAGCCTCTTCTTCATTTAAACAAGGCACAATAATTTGATTGATAAGAAGAAACCAGACCAGAAAGAATTAGCTCTGAAAAAAGTAAAATCTTATTGACGGAAAACACACAAAGTATTTTAGGGAATTATACCTCACAATTAAGTGATACCACCAATAACATCCCCTTAGAGTCAATCGTATATTTGTACATAGAAACATCAATCGAAAAGGGATAACATTTCATAGTTTCATGTAGGGTTTAGTTGGATTTAGGTTGAAAGAGACTGCTCATCGCGAGTGGTCTCTTTTTTTTCATCCCAGACTAAAAGAAATTAATAACTACCTTCTTCAGAAATTTTTCTTCCAGTTGGTAAGCTATCCGCTTCACCACCGTTCTTCTGATTTCGAGGTCAACATTGATAGATGGGTCCTGATGGGCAATGTTGATGCGGGTACCGACAAAAAATCGAATTTCGTCGCTTTCGGTAATCAGTTTCACTACCTGATCAGCAGGACCACGCCCCAACTTAGTATTGTTATTGTAGGTTTCGAGAATAAGCTCCACCTTGCGTAAGGTAAGAATACCTTCGGTGAAAAGATCAATGCCTTCAATATAAGATAAAGGCGGAAGGTCGGGATCGGCAAACTCCTGGCCATCTTTCACGGTAAGTTTGCCTTCGCGGGCAATAATATCGCCGGTGGTTGCACCCATCACTATTTTACTGCCTTCAAACTCGATTACACGCTGTGCAAAACCAGCATCATCAGTCTTGTGGTAAGGTGGTCCTGTGCAAATAAGCAGTACACGGGGTTCGCGAAGGTACACAACTCCGCAACTGATATCGTCTTTCGATTGAAACCCATCGTTTCGAAAAGCTGTGCTAATAATTCTTGAGGCCAGTTGGCGCGCCGAAATCTGAGGATAGCGCTTGGACATATCGACGCTAAATTTACCTACCTCTTCTATACCCCATCCAAAGGGATACCTGGGAGTTCCTAAACCCGACTGAGTCACACCATCGGATGTAAACACTATGCGATCGCCCAGTTTACCCTTAAATGTACAAACCCTTAACTTCTTGCCACAATTCCGCTCACTTTCCAAAACAATGGATTGTCTTTGGAGAGGCATGATTTCGCGATGACGGATGACAAGTGTTTCTGGGTTATCGTATTCGAGTATAGTAATAGTGCCATCGTAATTCATATCGATGACCGTAAAAGTGGCATAGCTAATCTTCCGCTCACTGCATTCAGGAAGTGTATTCATGATTATTTCGGCAGTACGGCCTGGTTCTTTATGCTCTTTGGTAAAATTAAGAGCCATGGTTGCAGTAAGCGTAGCCAATACGCTGGCTTTCACTCCGTGCCCCATTCCATCGGAAAGAACAACCACAATCCGGTTTTCTTCCTTTACCTTGCCGGCCAGAAACACATCACCACAGATACGTTCGCCCTCATGGTTTTTTTGTTGACAATCGATTTCTATAAAAAATTTCTCTGCCATTGAATGCTCATAGTTGAAATTAAGTTTAGATCATTGAGAAATTTTTCCCTGATTGTCTGTGTAGATTTTCATTATTGAGTTTAGCATACGTTCAATATCGGAAGCTCCCTCACCAAGCAGGAAACCTATCTGCTGCACCATCGAAAGGTTTTTATCGATTACCTCAGAAACCCTTTTCAACACTTCTGCCTTTTGTACCTCTGGCGCGCTCATATCGCGCACAATGGCTCCGGCCACCTGATTTTCTCGAATGGGGAAAATGGATAAATTAAGCAATAAATTATCATGTTGCACATCGCGGCCGTCAATGCTTTCACCTTCGGTGAGTACGTAGGAAAAGAGTTTACAAATATCTTCTTTAAAAATCTTATGCAAATCAGCACCTTTGAGTCCAGGAATCACTTCGCTGATTTCTTCTACCTCATCACCCAATATCGAACAAAAGGTTTTATTGGCTTTTAAAATGCTCATCCGATAGTCTACAAACACAATTCCAGCCCTTAGTTTTTCGAGCATGGCGTCGGTCAGATCAGAGGCCTGTTGGGCTGTATCGTGCTCGGAGCGCACTTCTTCTTCCTTCTCATTGAGAGCCTGCCGGGTTGCTGCCAGCTTTTCGTTTAACTCCTTTAAGGTTGAACTGTAATTTTTACTGGTTTTAATCGAATAGGTTGAACACATTTCAGGAATGACAATGCCTTTGGTCAGGTTTAAAACAAACTCCTGGCAGGTGGAATAGCCACATTGTCCGCAATTAATATTTGGATTCTGCTTCCAACCCATCGATTCTAGGGTTTTTTGAATAGCCTCTTCAGGTGGTTCCGGTATGCGCTGGTTGTTTGGTTTGAATTCTCTGCTTAAATCGAGTGAGAGGTAAGTCTGAAGGTTATCATACCACTCTGATCGAAAAAAATTTGTGAGCCGCTTATTGGCATATTTAATCACTAAGTGCTCTTTAAACAGCTTGTTGCCTCTTCCTGTAATACCTGGCCCGGAGAGCGAATTTCCATAAGTAACGTGAATATGCTTGTGTATAACATTCACATTCTCTTCGAACTCATCGATTGACTCGAGCATCTCTTTCTTCCCTTCCACAGCAGCTACTTCTCCTGTGAGCAGATTCTCGTCGATATCGGCAGCTTGGAGAAATCCATTGCGTATAGGATACAAACTACCTTTATAGCCAATTGGGCCATCGAACTCGGAAAATTCTACTGTACGTTCGGCAATTTTCATATCGTCGAAAAGTTGACGCAATTCTGGAAATGTTAACACCACATCTACCTTACCATCGGGTGGCGATTGCAAGGCTACATCTTTGCTGGCAATGTCGGGACCAATGTAAATTACCTGAATATCGTTTCCGTATTTTTTTCGAACTACCTTGGCTGTAGCAATCATGGGTGGAACAAAAGGAGCCAGATTACTCACCAGGTTTGGATGGTATTTCTCAACGAAGGCTACTACTACCGGGTCGCAGGATGAAATATAATACCGTCCTTTAAAATCGCTAAACAAATTGAGGTATTTATAGGCCAGTAAATCCACCCCAAAAGAAACTTCATTCACATAGTTAATGCCCATGGATTTAATCATTTGCACAAACTTTCTGTAATCCGAAACATCATGAAACTCGGCACAAATACTGGGGGATACGATAGCTACTTTAATTCCCTTGGTTTTTAGCACCAGCCTGGCACTTTCAATGGAACTCCGGTACGAAATTGCTTTTGGTACGCAGGTAGTAATACAATCGCCACAACCTATGCATTGTTTATTTTGGATAATAGGCGATGGCTTATCGACATCGGCACGAATTGCTTTCACCGGGCATATGCGCACGCATGTGTAGCAATTGGTGCACTTTTTTGGATCGATTAATACAAGGGGAGTAGCAGCCATAATTTATAAAAGATCTTTCAGGTTAGTATCCAGAATCTCGCACACATTATCCTTGTTAATTCCATGAATCACTTTTCCTCCTACTTGTATATTAGGGCCTTTGAGACACTCTTTCGTACAATGATCGCCACTAAACGATATTTTATCCTCTAGTTTTTTAGCCATGAGGTAACGCCTAATTACGGCTACAAGCTCGTGATTACCGCGGGAGAAGCAGGAACTACCCAAACAGATTTTTATTGGAATTTTATTGATCATAAAATTCATTTTAGGTTAAATTAATAAAAAAATCCGGCTTCCACATTTTGTTATGAAAATAACAATATACTATCAATGAGTGAATGATAATTCTTATTTTTGTGAAATACCATTGTGCATACCTGGATGAAAAAATTACCCGAAAAAACAGTAGAACGGCTAAGTCAATACCGCCGGGCTCTTTACAACTGTTTAAACAATGGAAAGACCCGGATCTATTCGCATGAACTGGCAAACCTACTTAATATTACTGCTGTTCAGGTAAGACGCGATATCATGTTTATAGGTTATTCGTCGAGCCAGCGAAAAGGTTATAAAGTTGATGAACTAATTGAGGTAATAAGCCGGATTATTGACACCCAGGATCCATTAAATGTGGCAGTAGTAGGATATGGTAATCTTGGCAAGGCAATAACCACCTATTTTCTTGGAAATCGTCCTCAACTGAACCTGGTGGCAGCTTTCGACATCGACCCCAAAAAAATTGGGATATCGGTCAACAACATACCCTGTTATTCGATAGACCGTCTGAGGGAAATAATTGCAATGAAAGACATCTCCATTGCTATACTCACGGTACCCACCCAATCGGCACGAGACATGGCTAAGGTATTGGTAAGCACCGGCATAAAAGGCCTTCTGAATTTCACAACAGTAAATCTGAACCTCGAGAAAGACATTTACCTCGAAGAATACGATATGATTACCTCGTTAGAGAAAGTTGCCTATTTTGTGAAACACCGCGAAGAATAGCCTACAAGTTCTGTTGATAGTAGCCGAAAGTATGTTTTTTGCGCACAATAAATGTAAAAACCATACTGCCTTGGAAAATTTGTCCTACACCAGATACTTTTTCCTTTTTATCAAAGGCTACTCTTTTTTTGTGGTTGGAATAGGCACTCAGGTAAAACCTTACATGCGCCCTAAAAACAGCCCAAAAAAAGCTGAATGAGAATTTCGAGAGGTATACCAGTGACGAAGCCCCATCGAGCATCATTCGCATAATAAGTATCGGTATAAGTTTGCGGCGGGGAAGATTTTTCTGTAGCAGGTACAAACTGTTACGGTAGTTAAAATACAACTTCCGCGGATTGTTATTGGGCAGTGTACCTCCACCTACATGATACACCTTAGAAACCGGAAGGGCAAATACCGAATAACCCAGTCGTTTAAGCCGCCAGCAGAGATCGATTTCTTCCATGTGCGCAAAAAAATCGGCATCGAGACCGCCGGCTTCATGATAAGCCGCTGATCTTACAAACATACAAGCTCCCGAGGCCCAGAATATCTCTATTGGAGCATCATACTGACCATGGTCCTCTTCAATATTACTTAAAATACGACCACGGCAAAAAGGAAAACCAAAGCGGTCGATGTAGCCTCCAGCTGCCCCGGCATACTCGAAATGACTGGTATGATCGTAGGAAAGTATTTTTGGCATAGCAGCAGCTACCTGAGGGTGCTGGTCCATAAATTCCAGAACAGGCTGATACCAATTTTTGGTAACCTCCACATCGGAGTTTAGCAACACAAAATACTCGCTTTCGATCTGCTCAAGAGCCTTGTTGTAACCTCCGGCATAACCAAAATTCTCATCGAGTTGAATAAGCCTGATATTCGGATAATTGCTCACAAGAAATTCTACTGATTGGTCGCTGGAGTTGTTATCTGCCACCACAAGGCTGATACCAGGGGCCATAGTATGCTGAATAAGCGAAGGCAGAAACTTTTTAAGAAAATTTATGCCGTTCCAGTTGAGTATGACTACCGAGAGTTTATCCATCGGGTATTGTTCTGAGATAATAATTTATTTTTTACCGCGTGCCCTCTCCATAATCTTCTCTACATCTGCTTTGGTATATTTCCAACGCTTATGGGACCAAAGATAATATTCCGGCTGAGATTTTATTTGGTTTTCGAGAACGGAGTAAAAAAGAGTTGACACTTCATTCTCTGCAGTTTTTGATGCGTTTTCAGTAATTAAAACAGGAAAAACACGATAATAACCCCTTTTTACAGGAACTACCTGAAGGTAGATTACTGCTGTATCGAATTTCTGAGCCATTTTTTCCGGACCGAGAATTATTGGTGTATCCTGGTTCATAAAAGTCAGCCAGAGTTTAATTTCTGCTGGAGTGGGCCGTTGATCTCCAACGAGCAGAAGAGCAAAACGATCGTTGTTTTGCCTGCATCCGACAGCCTCTTTAAAAGTATTACGTAGTGGCACCGCCTGGCTACCAAAGCGTGTGCGCATAAAAATAAAATACCGATCGAATGTTTTATTCATTAAGGGTTTGTAAACACCGATTGTTCGGTAGGGAACCTGGTTCCAGGCACTTCCTGTCCATTCCCAATTGGCATAATGGCCCATCATGATTATAAGGTCTTTTCCTTTCTCAAATAGTTTATGATATACTTCAACTTGTTCAAAAACATACCTTTTTTGAGCCTCGGTTGCCGACATGCGATAAATGCTTTCCATAAAAATATCGCACAAGTGGAGATAAAAGCGTTTTGCAATTTTAACAATTTCAGATTCTGTTTTCTCCGGGAAGGCATTTCTTAAATTTCTTAGCACTACCTTTTTGCGGTACTTTAACACATGCCAAATCAGCCAATGTAATACCCAGGCGAAGGCCTGCAGCATCCAAAGCGGCAAACTACCCAACAGCCATAATGGAGAAAGAATAATTTTATCTTTAAAAGTAAGCATGGAAGAATGGCTTTATTGTTTCATCATTCTGTTCAAATTGTCGGAAAGTTCTTCCCATATCAGGGCATTGGAAGCTATCAGCTCTTTTCCGAATAAAAAATCATTGCCCTTCGAAAAATCAGAGACCTTCCCACCTGCCTGTTGTACAATGTAAGCTCCTGCAGCCACATCCCAGGCTTTGAGATTATACTCGTAAAAGGCATCGTAACGCCCGCAGGCCACATAGGCCAGGTCGGCAGCAGCCGATCCGAGGCGACGCACACCGTGCGAATGATGAAAGAAAAACTCGAGGGTATGCATAAAACGATCGAGCAGACCGAAGCTGGCATAGGGAAAGCCAGTAGCAATTAGGGCATCTTTCACTTTGGCACAAGAACTCACTTGTATTTCGCGGCCATTTAAAAAGGCTTTTGAATTGTTAAAGGCATAAAAGCATTCATCGGCAGCAATTTCGTAAACAACGCCTCCGATAAGGTTTTTGCCTTTGCGTAAACCCACGCTCACACAATAGGGTGGGGCTCCGTGTATGAAATTGGTAGTACCATCGAGTGGATCAATTATCCAGCTATATTCCTGATCCTCGTAACTGCTTGTACCTTCTTCGGCAATAAAGCCACTGCCGGGAATAATCTGCGCTAGACCAGCAACAAGTTCTTCTTCAGAGGCTTTATCGACATGGGTTACAAAATCGTTATTTCCTTTTTGCTGTATGCTGGATGCTTGAAACAATTCCCGCTCTTTGCGGATGTAATTGCCTACGGAGGTTACCAGACGAAGGGTTTGGTCCTGGATAAGGTTAAAATCCATTGAAAATAAAGTTTGCGCAAAAATAAAACTTTCGGCAGGCTTTCTGTTAAAATCTGAATTTTTCGTACAGCTTTTTGATGTAAATATGCAAGATTCCAGAAACTGGCTACTCCTCTAGCTTGTTCCGATAATAGTCGTACAATGCAAACTGACTCCGGATGTGTTGAGAGGGATGTGTTTCGACATAGCTATTCTGCTGCTCTTCATCGATAACCCGTGCCTTGATATTGTCGTTATGTTGTATTTCCAACAAATCGTCTATCTCTTTTTGCAGGGCTTTGTCGTAAATAGGGGTAGCTACTTCGATACGCCTGTCGAAGTTGCGCCCCATCCAGTCGGCCGAAGAGATAAAATACATAGGATTGCGGTTGTTGCAAAATACCATGATACGGGCATGTTCCAGAAATCGGTCGATTATGCTTATTGCTTTTATATGTTCACTTTTGCCCGGCACACCAGGCTTTAGCGAGCAAATGCCCCGAACATTTAAGGTGATTTTTACCCCGGCATTGTTGGCTTCGTAAAGTTTCTCAATGATTTCGCGGTCGACCAGGTTATTAATTTTAAGAATAATGTATGCATCCTTGCCAGCTTTAGCGTTAGCTATTTCATTATCGATGAACCGATAAAACCTCCGTCGCATGTAAAGAGGCGATACCAGCAAATGTTTGTAGCTCTGGTTGCGATAAGTATGTTCGAAAAATTCAAATAGCTTTTTAACTTCACTTGTAATTCTCTTATCGGCTGTGAGAAGCATGAGGTCGGAATAAACAGCTGAATTTCCTTCGTGAAAGTTACCTGTGCTAACGCAGGAATAATAAACCGTGCGGTTATTTTCGCGCCTCGCAATAGATACCAATTTGGCATGTACTTTTAGATTTGGAAAACCAAAGTAGATGCTAGCCCCGACTTCTTCCAGTCTGCGCGACCAATAAATATTGGTTTCTTCGTCGAAGCGTGCCTGCAATTCGATTACCACATTTACCTTTTTTCCATTCTCACAGGCATTGACAAGGGCATTCATTACCTTCGAATTGCGGGCTACACGGTAAATGGTAATGGATATTTCCTTCACGTTCGGATCGATGGAGGCTTCCTGAAGCAAGGAGATGAAAATATTAAAATCCTGGTATGGCATATGAAGCAATAAGTCCTTCTTACGCATTACCTCCAGAATACTTGTGTAGTCTTTTACTTCGGGATGCCCTAGCGGTTGAGCGCGAGAGTAAACCAGTGAATTGGGTCCGATATTCGGGAAAGCCATGAAATCTTTAAAATTGTGATACCTGGCACCCGGAATAAGGTTATTGTCCGTATCGAGGCCTAACCGGTCAATAATAAATTCGAGTAGGTCTTTTGCAATGCTGGCATCAAATAAAAATCGAACAGGCTGTCCGGTTTTTCGACCCAACAAACTTTTCGATATTTTTTCGAGAAAACTCTGCGACACATCGTTATCGACATCAAGTTCTGCATCACGCGTAAGCTTGATGGTCCAGGCCTCGAAGGTGTCGAAATGAAGGATGGAAAAAACTTCTTTGAGCGAAAAACGAATGATATCTTCTACAAGAATAATATAATTGCCCTCTTTATCTGCAGGCATCTGCACAAAACGAGGAAGAATGCCTGACGGAATTTCAATGAGGGCATACTCCAATTGAGAAACATCGGCCGAATTGGTAAGTTTAATGGCCAGATAAATTGAATGGTCTTGTAAGTAAGGAAATCCCTGTATATTGTGTAGCATAATTGGCGAAATCACCGGCCTTACCTTTTCTTTAAAATATTGCCTTACAAAAACCTGTTGAGTTTCGGTGAGCTCAGTTTCGTTGATAATATAAATATGATGTTCTTCCAGTTCGTCGAGTAAGGTATTAAAGGTTGTTTCGAAAAGATTCTGAAGCTGAATTACCTGTTTTTGAATGATAGCCATCAGGCGTTTTGGCCTGATACCTTCCACGCGCTGCTCACCTTGTTGCACATCAATCATTCTCTTAATAGTAGCAACCCGAACCCGGAAGAATTCATCGAGGTTATTCGAAAAAATACCCAGAAATCTAAGTCTTTCGATTAGAGGCACATTTTTATCGGCCGATTCTTGCAGCACCCTGTGGTTAAAGGATAACCAGCTAAGTTCACGGTTAATAATATGTGTGGTTTTTGACATTTGTATGTGACAGAATTTTTCTTGTTTACTCTATTTTTCGTTATTTACTTCCTTCCGGGGAAATTCAAATGATGTTTCCATTAATTTTTCGGCCGAAATATTATTCCAATTGTCGGCTTTAAATTTGATCCGGCACATGCCGCAAGTGGGGAGTTCCTCAATGGGCTGGCCACTTAAGATGGTAACAAGGTCCGAAAAATCAGGGTTATGGCCAAAAATCATAAGATTACGTACTTCTATTGGCTGATCTGAAATTACCTTGCGAATTGCACCTACACCTGTTGCGTAAAGCCTTTCGTCGATAACAAGTTGTGTGAACTTCATTTCAAACACACGTAAAAAGATTAAAGCCGTGTGCAGTGCCCTGTTTGCAGGGCTCGATACAATGCGTTCCGGAACAGCCCTGTCAATCTTGATTCGCCTGGCAATTTCGTAGGCATCACGTATGCCTTTCAATTTAAGTGGCCTGTCAATATCTGCAATACCTTCGAGGTCCCAGCTCGATTTGGCATGCCGAACTATATACAATAAACGATTAGTTGACATACAGGATGACTTTTTAAATTATAATAGGTTACTAGCCAGTTCTGCCAGGTAGCTTCTCTCGCCTTTTATCAGGTTGATGTGTGCAAATACATCTTGACCGATCATTTTATCAGTAAGGTACGATAGTCCGTTCGATTTCATATCGAGGTAAGGAGAATCGATCTGTTCGATATCGCCGGTAAAAACCATTTTTGTTCCCTCTCCTGCCCTTGTGATTATGGTTTTAATTTCGTGGGGAGTCAGGTTCTGAGCTTCGTCGACAATAAAAAACACATTCGAAAGGCTGCGTCCGCGTATAAAAGCCAGCGGGGTAATGATTAGTTTTTCGCCCTTCACCATTTCCTCAATCTTCTGATAATCTTTGCTGGTTGGACTGAACTTGTTTTTAATGACATCGAGGTTATCAAAAAGAGGCAACATGTAGGGCCCTATTTTCTCCTTGGCATCGCCTGGCAAAAAGCCAATGTCTTTGTTCGACAGCGGCACAATGGGTCTTGCAAGAAATATCTGACTATATTTCTGACGCTGAGCTACAGCGGCGGCAAGGGCTAAAAGTGTTTTACCCGTTCCGGCTTTCCCGGTAATAGTCACCAGTTGAATTTCGTCACGACAAAGGCAATCGAGGGCAAAGGTCTGTTCGGCATTGCGGGGTTCGATGCCATACACTTTTTGTTTCAATACCCTGTCGAAAGCCTTTAGGTAAGGGTTGTAATGCACCAGCGCACTGGAGCGGGCTCCCTTAAGAATAAAATACTGATTGGGTTTGGGCGCAATTTTACCAGCCACGTCTTTTACCTGAATACCCTCTGTTTCTTCGTACACTTTTGAGATAACCTCGTCACTTACTCCTTCAAGGGTATTGATTCCTTTATAAAACTCCTCGAGGTTCTGAACCTTATCGCTCTCGTAGTCGGCCGCCATGACACCAATGGATTTGGCCTTCATGCGTAGATTAATGTCTTTGGTTACAAGGGTAACCTGGTGATTAGGTTTTGAGATGGAAATACTCTCGGCAATGGCAAGAATACGGTGATCGGGAGTCATTTCCGGAAAGGAAACCCTTAGTTTTTCAGAGAAGGGCTTGCCGGTTTCGATGGTTAGATTACCAAGTTTTTTACCAAGTGTTACACCTCCGTTAAACAGATTATCGCCCGATAGCTTGTCTAGTTCGCGCGTAAACTCCCGGGCATGAAAATTTATCAGGTCGTTCCCCTTTTTAAATTTATCAAGCTCTTCCAATACAGTAATTGGTATTACTATATCGTTTTCCTGGAAATTATAGATACACTTATAATCGTGCAGTAGCACGTTGGTATCAATTATAAAAATTTTCTTCTGTTTGCGTGCCATATAATTCTGTAATATTACAATACTCTTCTGGGTACCAATAAAAGGGCTTCTGAGCTTTTTGAAACGAATTAAATATAATTAAATTATTTCTTTTATTTTTTACCGTTCTATACATTTA